>JAOUEV010000015.1 GCA_029858565.1 Nitrospirota bacterium
TCCCGCCGCGACCAGCGCTCCCTTGCCGATCGTGACCGGCGCCACGAGCTGAGCATCGCTCCCCACGAAAACGCCGTCTTCAATGACGGTCTGGTGCTTTTGGTAACCGTCATAATTACAGGTAATGACCCCGGCTCCGATGTTCACATCCCTGCCCACGGTCGCATCACCGATGTAGGATAGATGGTTCGCCTTGCTTCGCTCACCGATCACCGATTTCTTGATCTCCACGAAATTGCCGACCTTCGCGCCCTCGCCGAGGACCGTCCCCGGCCGCAGATGGGCAAAGGGGCCGACCGACGATTCCCGGCTGACCGTGCTTTGTTCGATAACGCAATGGTCCTTGATCACGACACGGTCGCCCAGCGTGCTGTTGACGATGCGGCTGCCGGGCAGGAGCGTGCACCCCTCGCCGATGACCGTGTTCCCTTCAAGACGCACACCAGCGTAAAGCAGGGTATCTTTGCCGATCACGACGCCATCGCCGATGAATACCGTTTCGGGATCGGTCATGGTCACGCCGCGCAGCATCCAATCCCGGTTCCTCTGATCACGCACAATACGCTCCGCCCGGCACAGATCGAACCGAGAATTGATCCCCATGACCTCATCGGCATCCTGACAGACCACCGCGGTCACTACCCGCCGTTTCTTGCGTGCCAGTCCGATCACGTCGGGCAGATAATACTCTCCCTGGGCGTTCTTGTTGTCAATGCTGTGGAGCGCCGATAGAAGGAAGGTTTTGTCGAAACAGTAGATACCCGTGTTCACTTCACGGATCTTCTTCTGTGCCGAGGAAGCGTCCTTTTCCTCCACAATCTTCATCACGCCCGATTTGCCCCGAACGATCCTTCCATAGCCGGTCGGATCCCCCACCTTCGCGGTGAGAAGCGTGACCGCGGACCGGGCAGTACGGTGCTTTTCGATGACCGCTGCAAGGGTTTCCTTTTTGAGGAGCGGCGTGTCCCCGCACAGGACCAGGATCGGTCCGGTCGCACGCTCTATCACTTTCGCAGCCTGCCGCACCGCATGCCCCGTTCCCAGCTGCTGTTCCTGTATCACGATCTCCGGCTGATAGTCCTCGATGGACCGGCGGATCTCATCCGCCTGATACCCGAGCACCGTCGCAATCGTTTCCGGCTGGATTCCGGACACCGTGTCCAGCACATGACGGATCATCGGTTTTCCGGCGAGATCATGGAGCACCTTCGGCAGGCTGGACCGCATGCGCGTACCCAGTCCCGCAGCCAGAATGACGACGGTCGGCCTCATGGGGCGCCCCTCTGTACGAGGCGCAAGGCTTCCCGGTCGCTCAGGGATACAAGCCCGAGGGAAATGATGAACTTCATCCCCTGCTCGACCGTCATGTCAAGATGACGAACCTCCTGAGCGGGCAGGAGGAGAAGAAAACCGGCCGTGGGATTCGGCGTGGTCGGCACGAAGACCGTTTCATGCGCGCCGTCAAGTCCCATCTGACTTCCGTTCAGTGATCCGGTTACGAATCCGATGCTCCAGCAGCCCTTCCGGGGATACTCCACAAGTGCGACGCCGCTGAAGTTATGCTTCACCGAAAAGGTCTCCATCACCTGTTTGACCGTAGAGTATACGCCCCGCACCAGCGGCAGACGGTGCATCAGGCGGTCCCAGGAGCGCAGCAGACGGTTGCCCAGATAGTTTGCCGAGATAACACCTATCAGGAGAATGAGCAGGAAGAGCGTGATGATGCCGAGGCCGGGGAAATCGTAGACAAAGACCTTTCTGAGCTGCTGCGGGAGAATACTGTCTATCCAGTTGAAGATCCCCTTCAGCACAAAGATGGTCGCGCTGACCGGGACCACCACAAGCAGGCCGGTGATGAAGTATTTTTGCAGAGAATTCTTCAGATTTTTCACGCTGTAATATTACTGATTTTACCGGGGGGTTGCAAGTTTTTTTTCAAAGAACCCGTGAAAAATCGATGAGATGCGGGCTTTCACCAGCTGTTGTAGGGAGTGCCGTCCGCGGCGACCAGGGGACTCGCGCTGTGAACGTCAAAAACACCGCCGTCCTCGGAATCCAGGTTTACCGTGATCCAGTCCGGTGCGCCGGTAAAGGGGTCCTTGGGCAGTGCGCGCAGATAGCTTTTGGATTTCTCAGTGCTGTTCACCAGGTCCGCCAGCATCGAAGGATACTTGCCGTGATCAGCGTAGTATTGGTCCAGCGCTTCACGGATCTGGAACAGGTCCTCTTTGAGCACCGCTTCCCGGGCGCGGACGATCGAGCTTTTGAGACTCGGCTGGGCGATCGCGAGCAGGATCCCCATGATGGACAGCACGATCATCAGCTCAAGCAACGTGAAGCCCTTTGAATCTGAAACTCGGAATGGGGCATTTGGTCTTGCCGCTGCAAAGTCCACTGGCCGTCCGGATCTGTTCATATGTTCGCTCATAGTGAGATCGCCGTTCGCAGACACCCTACCAGGCGCTGTATTTTGTGTCGTCCAGCGCGGTCGCATCGCTCTTCGAATACACGTCATAGACGTTCTCGCCGCCCCACTGGGTCGAATCGGGCTGGTCGCTCGTGGAACGCATTCCCCAGTTGTTCATGTTTTCCGATGACTCCGTGGGGACCAGAGGATCGCGAGGGATCCTGCGGAGATACTTCCTCGTCTTGTCACCCGTGCCCGTGAGTTTGAGCGGCTCGGTCAACTGCTCAAGGGATTCGGGATAATTGTCCTTCGTGCAATTGTCCGAAGCCAGTCGTTTCGCGACACAGTCCCGGTTGAACGCGTCAATGGCATTGCGAAGCGTACGCAAACCGCTCCGGAGTTCGGCTTCCCGCATGCGCTGCATGGTCATGCGGGACAGTGGCATGACTGCGCCCGCGAGAATACCGACAATGGCGATGACCACAAGAAGCTCGATCAGGGTCAGCCCCCGGCTGTCACCCCTTCTGCCGGCTCCGGGATGCGGCGGTACGATCGTTCGCATTTATTTAATGGTGACCCGGCCGTCCCGGGTGTCCGCTTTCAGCTGCTCGCGATTGACGTTCGTCAATTTGATCGCCCGGACGCCGATGTCCGCGGCGCCGCCGGACTTGGCCTGGAACACCAGCGTGCCCAGTATGCCCTCGCCGCTCCTGCCGCCCACGTCACCGATCCTGGTGAGATAGACGTCGACCGTCCCGGCTTTCGCGTTGTTCGAGAACAGGAACGACGTCTGCTGTCCGTCGCCCTTCAGGAACGGGCCTTCCGTGGCGATCTTCAGGTCGATGATGCGGGGATCATAGCCCACGGTCACGATCGCGCCGTACAGATCCACCGCCTTCGCCGCAACAATGTCAAGGCGCACTTCCTGCCCGATGGCAGCCTGGGCCTCGGCCGGTCTGAACTCGATGTTCATGGTGCCGGTCCCGGCGGCTTCCGGCGCTGCCGGCCGGGTTGACGTCGGTGCAGATGACGGGGCACCCTCCCGCCCGGCCATCGAGTCAAGAACTGCCGCTTTGTCCGCGACCTTGTCCGTTTGCCGGGAACTCTTTGCGGCCGAGGTCACGAACAGCGGACGCACATCGTACGATTCCTCGGTGCCGGACCAGAAGGACTGGATATCCTTGTCCGGAAGTTCCATGGGCCGCACGATGTTCGGCGTAATGCTCATGAGGATGTCGGTCTTGATCGTGCCATCGTCAGACGAAGAGAACAGCTTGCCGAGGATCGGTATGTCGCCGAGCAACGGGATCTTGTTCCGCGTCTTGCGCTCCTCGTCCTTGATCAGGCCGCCGATGATCACGGTCTCGCCGTCGCGAAGATTGATCGACGTGTCGGTGTTCCGCGTGCCGAACTTATACTGCTTCTGATTATTGCCAAAATCCAACGCATCGCCCAGCGTGCTGATCTCCAGGTTCATCTTCATCGTCACCGTATTGTTCAGGTGGATATTCGGTTCGATCGTGAGCTTGATACCCACGTCCTTGTACTCGAACGTCGAGGTCGTTGCCTGGACGGCCGTAGACTGAACCGTCGAGGTCTGGATCGGGATCCGGTCGCCGATATGGAACTTGGCCTGTTTGTTGTTCAGCACACGGACCCGGGGATTCGCCAGCGTTTGCGCGTCCGAATCGGTCTTGATCAGGTTCAGCACAATACCGGGAAGGCCTAGGATGATATTATCGCGTGACACGTTGGATAATTCGCTCATCTTGAGCTGTCCCTGGGTTAAAGTGTTGTCCGCGCTTTTCACATTTGCGGTAGCTGACAAACCGTTGGTGAAATTCCAGCCGTACTTCAGGGCATTGGAGCGCGAGATCTCGAGGATCTCGACGTCCAGAATGACCTCCGCCTCTTTCAGGTCATTGGCCGCGATCACCTTTTCGACAAGCTTGATCTTTTCCGGGGAATCACGCACGGTCAATGCGTTCAGCACCTCGTTCACGTACACTTTCTTTGTGTCAAGCATGGACCGGAGCAGGTTCACTATATCCTTTGCCTTCGCGTTGTTGAGGTAGAAAGTTTTCATGACAAGGTCCTGATACTGGTCCATCTTTTGTTTTGTCTTCGGGATGATGATGATCGTATCCGCGCTGATCTTCTTCATGAACAGTTTGTTGGTGGACAGCAGGAGGTTCAGCGCGTACTGGAACGAGACGTCCTTCACAAAGACCGTCACCGGCTGGGCCCGGACCTCCTCGTCGAACATGATATTGATGCCTGATAGCTTGGCAAGCAGCTCGAAAACTTCTTTTATATTGGTGTTCTTGAAATTCAGGGTGATAGGCTTGTCCGATGCGAGCGTCAGCGCCTCATCGGGCTCCACTTCGCTTTTTCGCTTCTGCAGTTTGTCGAGCGCGTCTACGTATTTCACATTCTCGGGATCGAGCTCCACCGCCCGGTTCAGTTCGTTCGACGCCTCGCTCAGGCGGTTCAGCTCCATGAAGGTCAGGTAGGCGCGGTAGTGCTCCTCCGCCTGCTTCATGTTCAGCACTGACTTGAGGGCGCTCTGGATCGCCGCGTTGGTCGGGTTCAGGTACAGGGCCTGCTGGAGCTCCACGATCGCCTGGTCCAGTTTGCGCTCTTTCAGAAAATTCCTGGCCTGCTTGTAATGCTGGTTCGCCGCGGTCTCCTCGGCGCGCAGCAGAGCCGACCGGTATTCTATGTCCTCGGGACTCCGCTTGTTCGCGTCCCGATATTCCTTGACCGCCAGGTCCCATTCACCTCGCTGCGCGTATCGCTCGCCCCGCTGGAACGCCCGGGAACCCGCACACCCGGCAAGCGCTGTTACCACCAGCACCGCCAAGACCGCTATCGAGACCTTTTTCATCCCACCCTCCCTTGTTTCGCACCGGCCCGAGGACCGGATTCCCTTGTCCATCTTCCGCTGTCTGTTCCGTGGCGACGTCCTGAAGCCTGCTGATAGCAGGCCTCCACCTACCCCGGCCGTCAACGCCCTTTGCTGTCTCCGCTTCCTGTCAGCTCAACACGGACCTCCACTTTCGTGACCGCGTCCTGGAGCACGACATAATCCCTGCCCACATCCTTGATGCGGTAGGTCTCGAGAAGATTATCTCCGCTCTTCGCAATGAACAATTCGCCGTCCTTGGACAGGAACAGGGAACTTCCCTTGTCCGTGACGACTACCCCCAGGAACCTGAATGACAGAAGGTCAATGCGCGCCTTTTCCCGGGCGATCTCCTCGGGCGTCTTTTCCAGCACCGTGGGCGTCACCGCCGTCTGCACTGTCACGACGGGCTTCGTCACAAGCACCGGTTTCGGACGCCGGTCGTCTCCGGAAGCCCGGGCATGAAACAGGTCCCGCTCCACTCCCGGATACTTCTCAACGCTGCGGGCAAGGAACCGTGACAGCGGGTCCCGCGCGAGACCGGCCGGGGACACTCCTTCCCTGACCGGCGCGGAGACCTTCGTGCCCCGCGGGTAGAGCAGCGGCTGGGTCCGGGGCATCTCAGGCGTCATCAACCGGTAAGCCCACAGGGCCGCCATGACCGTCATCAGGACTGCGAGCAACCGTTTCTTTCGGTCCTTTTTTACCACCATGATGTGCCTTATTCCGTCCCTGTCCAGTATGCCGTCGATGCGCTACTCGCCCTTGATATAGGTCAGAAGCTTCATCTCGAGCTTCACCGCGTTCTTGTCGGCCTTCAGATCGAGCCCCTGGACACCGACGAACCGGTCGGTGGTCTCGATATCGTAGATGAAGCGCTTGATATCGGGATAGGCCCCGGTGACCGGCACCGTGAACGTCAGCAGGGCCACTCCGGCGCGTCCTGCTGTGGGTATGTCCGAGTTGATCGCGCCCACCGTCAGGTTCCTGCGGCGTGCGGTCTGCACGATCTCCTTGATCAGAAGCGGGACATCCTTCTGCGACGGGATACCCGTCGCGATCCCGGCAATGGCCTTTTTCTGCTTCTGGAACAGCAGGGCATCGGCGTTCTGCCGTTTGAGCTCTCCCTGCGCTGTCTGCGCCTTTTCGAGCCGTGCGGCAGCCGGACGCACAACGAACGCAAGGAGCAGAAGGTTCAACGCGAGCACAGCGGCGCACAGGGCCGCAACAGGCCAGAGCTTTCGCCTAGCGCCCGGTCCGAGAAAGCTCCTGATGCCGTCCGCCTGCAGGAGCGTTGTGATAGATGACCGCCACATGAAATTCTATGATCCCCTTGTCCAAGGATTGACGTTTGAGCTGCGGGCTTCGGAAAAAAACCGATTTTTCCAGTCCGATCATGAGACCGCTCAAGGCCTCGGGAGATCCTGCCTTGCCCTCGAGGTCAACGAGATGGTCCTTTGCATTGAATGACAGTCCGCTCAGAGCGACACCGGAAGGAAAGGCCTGTTCAAGGGCCGACAGGAGCTTTACCCAGGAAAAGTCACGGGCATCAAGAAGAGCGTTCATGGCCCCCAGGTTCTGCGTCAGACGTTGCCGCTCTTCCAGCGCAGGCTTGTTCTTCGCCATGGATTCAGCAAGCGCTGCAAGCCCCTTTTCCGCAGCCAGGTACTGCGCGCGGTACGCCCGCGCCTGCAGGACCAATGCTCCCGCGATGATCGTGAGCACCACGGATATAACCGCAAGCGCGGCGAACGACCTGGCCAGGAGGCGATGGTCCGTGGAGGCAAAATCGATGGTGATAGAACGCGGTGCCTCCTTCATGCAATGCCTCCGCCGAAGACCGGGGCCAGGGGACCATCGGCCGCGCCAAGCGACGCAAAAACCGATGAGGGATCAAGCGCCTCGACCTCGACAGGCGCGGTTCCCCGCAAGGATGCGGAAAGCTCGCCGGTCAGCACCGGGTCCCCGGAAACGTACAAACGGCCGATCTGCGACTGCTGCTGCCGGTCCCGATGGGTATAGAAATGGAGCGAATCGTCGATCTCCCGGGTCATGCGGCCCACCAAGGCTCCCGGCTGGCCGGATTTGATCTCCCGGAACCGGTAGAAACGCGGCACGTCCCCTTCCATGATGATCGTAGTGTAGGAATCCGGGGAGATCCAGGCAAGTGCATAGTTCCCGCCGCTGTGGCTGGAAAGGACCGGAGCATAGAAGTTCACCGCGTGAAAGGAGGACAGGCCCAGCGACCAGACATCGTAGCCCAGAGAGAACAGCATCTCCTCCACCTGGGAGATCAAAGCGCGCTGGGCAACAGAGGCAAGCACAATGGAACCGCGCTCGGGCCGCTCCTGCACCTGATAGCGAAGTACCGTATCGGCAAGATCAAAGGCCGCGCTCTTTTCAAGCCTCCAGCGGATCAGCTTTTCCCGGTCCCGGGCGTTCGCCGGCAGTTCATCGAACTCCAGGGTCTGCACGCGGAACATTCCGTCGGGAAGACTGATCGCTATCCTGCGGGTCTTGAAAGCCGCGAACTCCACAAGTCCTTCGCGCAGGGCAATCGCAAGCCCGTCCCTGTCCAGTATGGCCTGGGGACCAAAGGTTTCCGAAAGCGTCCCTGCAGGGAGTTCCCGGGTCCTTGCCAGCGGTACCGACAACGTTCCTCTGCGGGACGAGACAATTCCAAAGCGAATGACCCTTGCGGTTATCTCGATCCCGATGTTCATCGGAGCTAAATTTCTCAGCATTGTCAGCATATTAGCAATGTTGACACGGGATGTCAATTAATTAATGTACAAGGTTTATATTGAACTGTACTGAGGAAAAATGCTATAGTGACGACGTTTTCTTCAGCAGAAATGAGGCCTCAGGAACAGAATGATGCAAAAACCAGTCATAGCCATTGTCGGACGGCCCAATGTGGGAAAGTCCACCCTTTTCAACCGGATCGTCGGCAGGTATCTTGCCATCGTCGAGGACATGCCCGGCGTCACCAGGGACCGGAATTACGCTGACTGCCAGTGGGAGGGAAAGCAGTTCCTCTTGGTGGACACCGGTGGATTCGAGCCCGAGACCGTAGATCCAATGTACCTGAA
This sequence comes from Nitrospirota bacterium, assembly GCA_029858565.1. Taxonomy (GTDB): domain Bacteria; phylum Nitrospirota; class UBA9217; order UBA9217; family UBA9217; genus JAKAHZ01. The sequence continues at coordinate 8,405 of JAOUEV010000015.1, forward strand.
GATGCGCGAACAGACCACCCTTGCTGTCGAGGAAGCGGATTACATCATTTTTCTCATGGACGGACAGGACGGGCTGCTGCCGGCAGACCTCGAGGTTGCCCAGCGCCTGCGGGCATCGGGTAAGACCGTGTTCTATGCCGTGAACAAGGTCGATGGTGAACGCCACGAAGAGATGCTCACCGATTTTTTCCGTCTCGGCGTTGAACGGTTCCATTCTCTTTCCGCGAAACACGGCAGCGGTTTTTCGGACCTTCTGGACGAGGTCGCGGCCCTGCTGCCGGAACCGCCTGCCGAATCCGCGGGAACGGCTGCTGAAGGAGCGCCCGAGCGGTCCGTGCCGCGCATCGCGATCATCGGCAGGCCCAACGTGGGAAAATCATCCTTTGTAAATTCCCTGCTCGGCGAAGACCGCATGATCGTGAGCCCGGTCTCCGGGACCACCCGCGATGCCATAGATAGTTTGTACACCTATTACGGGAAACAATACCTTCTCGTGGATACCGCGGGCATCAGGAGCCGCGGCAGGATCAGCCAGGGCGTGGAAAAGTACAGCGTCATGCGCGCCATGAAGAGCGTGGGACGGTGCGATGTGGCGCTCGTGCTGCTCGACGCGTCCGAAGGGATCACGGAGCAGGACGAGCGTATCGTGGGCCTTGCCCATGAAGAGGGCAAGGGCATTATCATCATACTGAACAAGTGGGACCTGGTCGAGGACAAGGAACAGGCCTACAAGAAGTTCATGGACGACGTGCGATTGCGGCTCAAGTTCGCTGACTATGCGCCGGTTCTGACCATCTCCGCGGTCACGCGCCAGCGTGTCACCAAGGTCTTTGATGAGATCGACCGTATTGTCGAGAGCCGCAACAGACATATTCCCACCGCCGAGCTGAACCGGCTGTTCGAACGCATCACGGCCCATCACGAGCCGCCCATCTACCGCGGCAAGCGGGTGAAATACTATTACGTCACCCAGGCAGGGGTCCGGCCGCCGACCTTCGCTCTTTTCGTGAACTATCCTGCGGGAGTCCACTTCTCCTACACGCGGTACATCGAGAACCACCTGCGCGAAGCTTTCGACTTTTACGGCACCCCGCTCCGCATCCGTGCCCGGCAGCGCAGGGCGGAGCAAACAGCGGAAGAGCGCACCGAGGGAGCAAAGAAGAAGAAACGCACACCTTCGGGCCGGAAAAAGACCCGCTGATCACCCTGCTTCTGCGCCGCCGCCTCAACAAGATAACATAAGCGCGGCTGGGCAGTTCAGAACGACGAAGCCGTCCCGACCTGCCCGCCGCGCTTGGATGTTCCCTGCTATTCCTTCGGTTTCGTCCAGACCAGATAGGGACAGAGCTTGCACATGTTGAATCCCGGATAGGTCTCTCCGGTCCGCGGGTACGATGCTCCCCCGGCCCCGTCTTCCCCACCGTACAACTACAGATGCACATGTGCGTGATGTTCGGTATTTTCGCCAGGAACAGGGTGCCTACGCCGTGACACGCTGAACTGTTCATGGTCATCTCAAATGAAGAACATCCAATATCCAATCATTTCCAGTGGCTTATCAGGATTTCCCCAGCGAACAAAAACAATATACCGATTGGCTTTCGAAGGCCCGGAGCGATGATGCGTCCCCCGAACTATGGCGATCTCTTGCTAATGAGGGACTGCACCGACGCTACCGTTCCCGGGGAATGCCCCACTTCTTTCGTTTTTCCCACAGGGACTTGCGCGTAATGCCGAGTTTCTCTGCCAACTGTTGTTCATTGAACTGTTTCTGGTAACGAACGATGAACGCTTTGGTATAATCCTCGATCGTGAGCTTTTGATCGAACACTTCCTCCTGAAAGGAACCGTCGCCCTTGATCCCCTCGGGAAGGCACTCCGGGGTAATGAGATCGTTGTCGGCGATGATGATCGCGCGCTCAATGACGTTCTGCAGTTCCCGTACGTTCCCGGGCCAGGGATACCGCGTCAGCATCTCCAGGGCCTGTGCGGAAACCTCCTTCACCGGTTTGTTGAGGTCGTGGCCGTAGCGTTCCAGATAATGCTTGACCAGCGATCGTATGTCGTCCACCCGTTCACGCAGCGGCGGGATCTGGAGCGATATGACGTTGATCCGGTAATAGAGGTCCTCGCGGAACGCGCTCTCCCGCACTGCGGCGCGCAGGTCGCGGTTCGTGGCAGTGATGAACCGGATGTCAACCTTGGTCCCCTTCGTGCTCCCGACCGGCCGGATCACCTGGTCCTCGATCACGCGAAGCAGTTTGGCCTGCAGGGGAAGGCTCATGTCGCCGATCTCATCGAGAAAGACCGTGCCTCCGTCCGCCTCCTCGAGCAGGCCCTTCTTGTTGGCGACCGCGCCGGTGAAAGCGCCGCGCAGATGCCCGAAGAGCTCGGTCTCGAGCAGGTTCTCGGGGATCGCCGAGCAGTTGATCGGCACAAAGGGCATATCGCGGCGGCCGCTGTTGTGATGGATCACCCGCGCGAACAGCTCCTTGCCCGTGCCGGTCTCTCCCAGGAGGAGCACGTTGCTCCGCGCGTCGGTCACCTTCCGCACTTCCGCGAGTATGGACAGGATCGCCGGGCTCTCGCCGATGATGCTGCTGAAATCATGCTCCTTCGCGATCTCCCGCTTAAGCAGGACGTTCTCCGTCTGAAGGCTCTTCTGTTTCAGCGCGTTCCTGACGACCTGCTTGATCTCCTCGTGGATGATCGGCTTCATGATATAGTCGTACGCGCCCGCGCGGAGCGCCTTGACCGACGTGTCCAGTGACGCGTAGGCAGTGACGACGATGAACAACTGGTCGGGGATCTGCTCGCGCACCTTGGTCAGCATCTCGATGCCGTCCATGCCCGGCAGGATGATATCGGATATAATGACGTCGTAGGAACCCGCTTCCAGGAGCGCAAGCCCCTTCTCGGCCGAATCAACGGCTTCCACCGAGTAGCCTTCCTTGGTGAATATCCGCTTGATGGAATCGCGCAGTGTTTCCTCGTCCTCAACGATCAGAATGCTCTTTGACATGCCTACTCCTCAACAGGTAGAGTGATGATGAATGTCGTGCCCTTGCTCTTCTCGGACAGGACCTCAATGGTCCCGCCGTGGTCCTTGACGATGCTGTAACAGATGCTCAGGCCCAGCCCGGTGCCGCCCCGCGGACCCTTGGTCGTGAAAAAAGGATCGAAGATCTTGTCCCTGACCGACCCGTCGATCCCCGCGCCGCTGTCGGCAAAGACCATGCGAACATGTCCATTCGCTTCGGCGATCGAGATGTCCAGCTTCCCGCCGGACGGCATTGCATCACGGGCGTTGAGCAGAAGGTTCAGGAAGACCTGCTGCATCTGATCGGGATCGATCTTGACCGGTCGCGTATTTTTCACCTCGGTACCCACAACGATCTTCTTGAAGTTCTTGTCGAACCGCACCAGATCGATGGTATTCTGCAGGATGTCCTGCAGGCTCGTGGGAACGCGCTGGCGGGGATAGAGCCGCGCGAAGTCGCCCAGGTTCCGGACAATGCGGGCGATCCTGTTCACATGCTGATTGATCGTTGCGAGAGAACCCTTCAGGAATTCCGATCCGTCCTCGGTCATCAGTTCCTGCACCAGCGAAGAGATGGAGGCCAGGGGGTTCCCGATCTCATGGGACACGCCCGCGGCAAGCCTGCCCACGCTCGCGTGCTTGGTGGCTCGGAACAGCTCTTCCTCGATCTTTTTCTTCTCGGTGATATCCTCGAGAACGATCACGTACCCCTTCTGCGCGCCGGTCAGCCGGCTGACCAGGCCCTTGAGGATGATCTGCGGATCAAAGTTCCGTCTGCAGGTGAGTTCTCCCTCCTTGATCGCCGGGTCGAACAATTGCGGCTCCAGGCACTGAAGCAGCCTTTGCGCGGGCTTGCCCAGTGCGTCGGACTTCTCAACGCCGGTGATCATCTCCATGGAGGTGTTCCAGTAGGTCACCCGGTGCGCCTCGTCAAGCGTTGCCACGCCGAGCGGAAGACTTTCGATGATGCTCTCGCTGAACTCCTTGAGACCAGCGAGCTGGCGGTTCGCCTCGGCCAGTTCCTGTCGCGACAGGCGCAGGCTGCGGGACATCTGCCGGATGGAATCGGAGATCCGGTGCGACTCGTCTCCGGCAGGGACCGTCTGTTCCTGGAATACCAGCGTACTGATGGAAGGTCCCAACGCCCCGGAGAGGATCCGCTCCGCCTCTTCCCGCAGTTTCAGCAGCCATTCTCCGGACAGGGTCTCCCGCGCAAGACCGTTCCTGCGCAGGAATCCGTTGATCGCGTCCTTCGCCTCGGACGGTCCCAGATACTGCACCAGGATGTCCTCGAGCTCGCCAAGCGTGGTCGGTCGGTGGCTCGACGGGAAATGACGCGGCGAGAAGGACTCGACGAAGATCATCGCCTGGCGGGTCTCCTCGTCGGACTGCCGGGTAAAGAGCGACACGGAAACGAAGAAGAACAGGTTCAGCAGCATTCCCCAGAAAAGCGAATGGGTCCATCGGTCAAGTCCCGTGAGACCGAACAGCGCCGTCGGGTTCAGGAGCGTGGAGTTAAAGAGCGAGCCCAGCGGTCCGCCGGGCTCGATGATGCCGGCGCGCATGAAGGCGGGTATGAGCAGCGTGTAGATCCAGACCGAAAAACCCGCGACAATGCCTGCTATCGCGCCTTTTCCGTTTGCCCCTTTCCAGTACAGGCCGATGAGGATCGATGGAGCGAAGATCGTCACCGCCTCAAAGGACTTGAGGCCGATATCCACGAGGCTGTAGAACTCGCCCACGTACACGGCGAATATATATCCGAGGAACACCAGCCCGACAATGACTATCCGCTTGATGTTCAGGATCACCGTGTGCAGGTTCCGGATGCTGATGCCGAAGAGCGTGGGAAGCACAAAGCTGTTCATCACCATGGTCGAGAGCGCCAGGGACTCCACGATGACCATGGCGGTCGCGGCCGAGAATCCGCCGATGAACACGATGACCGCCAGCAGCGGGTTCCCGTGGGTGAGCGGGATGCTCAGGACAAAGTAGTCAGCGCTGTCCGGAGAACCTCCAAGCATCAGTCCGCCGTAGGCGATCGGCAGCACGAAGATGTTTATCAGGAAAAGGTAGAGCGGAAACAGCCAGACGGCTTTGCGAATATGATCGGGCGAGTAGTTCTCCACTACGGCAACATGGAACTGCCGGGGCAGGAACAGGATCGCCATCATGGACAGGAAGGTGAGCGACGTCCACTCGAGATAGCTCTCGCCCGAGCCTTCGCCAACGGTCATAAGAAAGGAGTAGGAGCTTTCGCGCATTTTGTGCCAGATGTCGCTGAACCCGTCGAAGAGGCCATAGGTGACGAAGAAGCCCACGAGAAGGAACGCGACCAACTTGATCGCGGACTCGAAAGCCACGGCAAAGACCAGCCCGCCGTGGCGTTCGGAAGCATCGAGCCTCCTGGCTCCGAAAATGACCGCGAACACGCCCAGGAGCAGCGATATCGCCCAGCCCGCGAAGTGGCTCCCCTCGGGACGGCCGGAGAGAAGCGAGAAGGTGGTCATGATGGCCTTGAGCTGCAGACCCAGATAGGGCGTGATACCCACCACGGCGACCAGGGTCACGAGAACCGATAGCGCCAGGGACTTTCCGTACCGCGCGGCAATGAAGTCCGATATGGTGGTTATGCGGTTCTCCTTGGAGAGGTAGACGATCTTCCGGAGGACCATCCACATGAGCGCTGCCATGAGCGTGGGACCGATATAGGTCGTCAGGAAAGTAAGACCGGAATTGGCAGCCCTTCCCACGCTGCCATAAAAGGTCCAGGACGTACAGTAGACAGCAAGGGAAAGCGAGTAAACATAGGGATTGGATGTGAGGCTCCTGCCCCGCTGCTCCATGCGGTCGGCCACATAGGCCACGCAGAACAGCAGCAGCAGGTACCCGAGGATGATGGTGAGAAGAAGCCAGGGCGAGAACACTCAGTTCCCTCCGCCTTCGCGGTCGCCGAACACCGTCGCTGCAAGGATCATGGCAATGAACAGTATCCAGACCACGAAAAGATAGGTTGTGAGGCTTTCGTGAAAGATATTGATGAACGGCCAGCTGAACAGGAGAAGGCCCAGGAAAAAAAGAAATATGGAAATATCTTTTTTCATGATCTCTTTATGGTTTCGTAACCTTTCTGCACAAAAAGAACAAATGAGACCTTTCTACACGCTCAATAAATCATTAGATATCACAAGGTTATCACACTCACCATTGTAATTTTTTCATGTTACCACAAACTGTAACTTTTATCCACGCTGTTTTTTCAGCTTCCATGACTCAAAGAATTGCATATCAAGTGTTCCTTTTCCACACAGCACGATGCGACATCTTTGTAATGATGGTGGTATGATGTATGATTGATTTTGCCGTCTGACTTTGCTACCCTGTCATGTGCACGATCGAACCGGCAAGGAGGATCGCTTGATGAATAGATTGACCGGGAAAAAGGTCCTGATGGTCATTGCCAAATCCAAGTTCCGCGACGAGGAATACCTGGAGCCGCGAAAGGCACTGGAGAGCGAAGGTGCTGCGATCACCGTTGCCTCATCCAGCCTGGAGGTCGCAGAGGGAATGCTGGGCCTGAAAGTAAAACCCGACAGGCTGATCACCGGTGTGAAGGAAGAGGACTTTGACGGAGTGGTCTTCGTGGGCGGAGGCGGGTCAAAGGAGTATTTCGACAGCCCGGTCGCGCACGACCTGGCAAGGAATTTCTACGATCACGACAAACTTACCTCGGCTATCTGCATTGCTCCTGCAGTGCTCGCCAACGCCGGACTGTTGAAGGGGAAAAAAGCTACTTCCTTCCCCTCCTCCGAGGCAACGCTCAAATCACGGGGAGCCGTGATCACCGGAGAGGACGTCTCAATGGACGGAAAGATCGTGACCGCGGTGGGTCCCGAAGCGGCGAAGAAGTTCGGTCAAAAGCTGGTCGATGTACTTAGCGGGAAGTAGATGCGGTGAACCTGTCCTACGTGACCCCGCTCGCACTTTGATACCTGAGCGATCGGATGCTTACTATTTTTCAATTTATTACCTGAGAGGCACTGCGAACGAATGGACGACACAGAGATCGAGCAGTACCGGGCCAAACTGGTCATACAAAAAGCGGAGTTGGAGGCTCTTGAAGCTTCTGCCGAAGGAACAACCGGCCAGATGGACCTGGAAAACGCTATCGGCGGCCGTTCTTCCGTGCGCGAAGCCATGCAGGCGCACCTTGCTGCCAATGAGGCATCCAGGCGCCGCCAACGCCGGATCCAGAAGATCGGAGGTGCCTTACGTCGCATCGAATCAGGCGCATATGGTAATTGTTTTATATGCGGCGCGGCGCTTGAGGCGGACCGGCTCGACCAGGATCAGACGATCACGCGCTGCGTGAACTGCATAGAGGATCTGAGCGAGTAAACTATGCGTTCCCGGGCGCAGGCGCACCGGGGTAACGAAACTCCCTGCGAAAGGAATGCCAGCATGCGATCGAACTTTGTGATTTCCCTCCTGTCGTTGTTCCTTGCCATCATCCCATCCCTTTCCTCTGCCACCCCGGACTATGCCAAGCAAACCGGGTTCGAATGCGGAACATGCCATGTCGATGCCATCGGCGGAGGAAAGCTTACAACGGCTGGTGAGCAGTTTATCAGCGACCTTAAAGCCAAAGGACAGTATCGCCAACTGTCCATGACCCAGCACATGGTGAGGCTCGTTGTTGGATACCTCCACATGCTGGCCGCGGTTGTCTGGTTCGGCACGATCCTGTATGTCCACCTTCTGCTGAAGCCGGCCTACGCCTCGAAGGGCCTCCCCAGGGGCGAACTCCGTCTCGGTATGCTGTCCATGGTCGTGATCGCCGCGACCGGCACGCTGCTCACCATCGCGCGCATGCCGAACCTCGACGCCTTCATTTCCACCCGTTTCGGAGTCCTCCTCTCCATCAAGATCGTATTATTCCTCGTGATGGTCACAAGCGCTGTTATTACCATCACCTACATCGGCCCGCGGCTCCGGAAGAAGCTGAAAAGCCCGGTCGCGGCCCTGATCTCCCGCGATATCACCGCAGAACAGCTGTCACACTTCGATGGCAAGGACGGCCATCCCGCCTACATCGCCTACAAGGGCATGGTCTACGACATAACGAACAGCCGCCTCTGGAAGAACGGGGCGCATATGGTAAAGCACCATGCGGGAACTGACCTGACCGAGGCGCTCGGCCAGGCGCCGCACAAGGAGGACAAGGTGCTCGCCATGCCGCAGGTCGGCATGCTGGTCGCTGCGGACCGGAAGCCGGAGCGACCATTCCATGAGCGGCTCTTCTATTTCTTCGCTTACATGAACCTAGCGCTGGTATTCGTGATCATCTTTGTCATATCCCTGTGGAGGTGGTGGTAGAAGGAAAAAACCCTTGCCTTTTCAGCTGTCTTCTGATATAAATAGCATTCCTAAAAACGAGTAAGGTCGATTCCCCGGGCATGATGTTCCGGCCCGCAGGGATTACTCCTTGCTCCCCGCCAGGACGGGGGGCTATAACCCATAGGGAGGTTGCAGATGCAGATTTACGAGTCCATTTTCATCATCAACCCCAATCTTTCCGACGAGGAAACGAACAACGTCATCAAGAAGATGCAGGACGTGGTCGCCAAGCAGGGCGGCGAGATGACCAAGTTCGAGGACTGGGGCAAGAAGAAACTCGCCTACGAAGTGAAGAAGCAGAAGCGCGGCCATTACGTGTTCTTCCAGTTCAAAGGAACACCGGCCGCGATCGCGGAGCTCGAGCGTACCTTCAAGCTCACGGACGCGGTCATCAAGTTCCTGTCCGTAAAGCTCGAAAAAGAACTGCGCGTCAAGGCGCCGCCGAAGCCGAAGAAGGAAAAACCGGCCGCGGCAGCACCGTCGACAAGGCCGATGAGCGACCAGCGCCGTTCGTAATCCCCGCGCGTTCCTGCGCGGCAATCACCAGGAAGGAGCGGCATGATCAGCTTCAATAAAGTCATCCTCCTCGGCAACCTCACCCGTGACCCCGAGGTCCGGTACCTGCCCAGCGGCACCGCCGTGGCGAGCTTCGCCATCGCCGTGAACCGCCGGTACAAGCAGGGAGACGAGACCAAGGACGAGGTGAGCTACATCGACATTGTCGTGTTCGGCAAGACCGCGGAGAACTGCGGCCAGTACCTGAACAAGGGCGATGCCATCCTGGTGGACGGCCGGCTGCAGCAGCGCCGGTGGGACGACAAGGAGTCCGGTCAAAAGCGCAGCAAGGTGGAAGTGGTTGCGCAGACCGTCAATTTCATGCCGAAACGTTCCGGCCAGACGCCCCGCGGGGGCGACAGCCAGTCGGAACCCATGCCCGAGCCGCCGGTGGACGAAGGGGATATTCCCTTTTGACGTGATCCATCAGCCCGCGGCCCGGCACCAGAACAATTAAGGAGCCAACAATCATGGCAGAAACAACTGAAAGCAGGCCGGCATCATCCCCCCGGCCGGAAGGCAGGCCCTCGGGGCCCCGTCCTCCTCATCGTGAGGGCGGCAGACCCGGCGGCGACCGCAAGCGCCGGTTCCAGGTCCGGAAAAAGGTTTGCCGGTTCTGCGTCGACAAGTCGCCGTTCATCGACTACAAGGACCTCAAGACCCTGAAGTTCTTCATCACCGAGCGGGGCAAGATCCTCCCCCGCCGCATTTCCGGCAATTGCGCCCGTCATCAGCGCGAGATCACCGTGGCGATCCAGCGCAGCAGGAACATCGCGCTGCTGCCGTTCTCCGGCGACAAGAGCAACTAGACCCGGAGCATCATCACACCTTCAAGGGAAACCCGTCGTATTGCGGATTTCGGATTGCGGATTTCGGATTTAACATCTTCGGACTTTTCCAAAGCTGTTATTCCGCAATCAACAATCTACGATCCGCAACCGATTGGGTTTCCTTTTTTTTGATAGAAGCGGAGATACCATGAACGTTCGACCGACCATCATTGCCGCGCTCCAGGCGGCGGGACTGTCCCTTGCCGGTTTTCTTATTCCCGTTCTTGGGCAGATAGCAGTTCTGTTCGTTCCTGTCCCGCTGATCACGGCCACGGTCCTCCATGGACGCAGGGCAGGCGTATCCGCTATGGTCATAGCCGCGGCACTGGTGGCAGTGATCGTTTCCCTCCATGCCGCTGTTGTCCTTTTCGTGCTCGCCCTCGGCTGCATGGCCCTTGCCATCGCAGGCGGGATGCTCAGGAACCTGCGCCACGAGACCATCGTGCTCCTGGGCGGACTGGTACCGCTTGTGCTCCTTGTGATCGTTCTGGCACCGGTGTTCATGGAAGCGGGAAAACCACCTGTTGCGGTCGCAGAGGAGTATCTCCGGACAAGCCTGGCGGAATCCCGCGAACTGTACACCAAGATGGGGCTCACCGAGATCGTGCAGTCCCTTGATTCCTTTGGCGAGAACGTCATCTTTTACGCCGCGCGGCTCATCCCCGGGATCATCATCACCACCACCCTGATGCAGGCCCTGTTCTGCTACGGCATCGCACGTGCGATCGTACTCCGAAGGCGTCCGGACCTGCCCCTTGCAGCCCGGCCTCCGCTGGCCTTGTGGCACCTTCCTGACCAGTGGGTATGGGGCCTGATCATCACCCTGCTCTTAGTGGCACTTCCCGATCCCGCGGCACGATTCACCGGACTGAACCTGCTCTGCCTCTGCCTTCTCGCGTACACGGTCCAGGGCACCGCGCTGGTGGACCATTTCCTGCGCAAGGTCCGGATCCCGACGCTCATGCGGAGCGTTCTGCACGCCATCATCCTGACACTCCCCTCGGTCGTAGCAGTCATCGCGCTCGGGGTCGTGGACATATGGGCTGATTTCCGCAAAGTCAGAACGCCTTTGGTAAAAAGTTGAAAACCACCGCATAAGGTCCTTTTCGCGCCTTCACTCCTGGCCATGCGTTTTGTGTCATATATCTTCTCCGCGTGCTTTAATTCTCTGCGCGAAGCAGACCCTTGTCATTGTTGTTTCCCCACATTCTTTCTTTTTCCTTTTGCCCCGTCCGAATTCTGGTATAATGCACCGCAAGGCGGGGGCACTCCATGCGACTGACAAAAGACATGATCCAGCATATTTCCGAGGCCATTGCGACGAACCTTGTTTCCAAGCATGTCGCGACAATGAACACCGCCCGTCCGGAGCTCGTCGCCAGGATCGCCGAGACCATCACGGCAGATCTCCTGGCAGAGGACAAGCTGAACAAGGAAGTGGAAAAGTTGCTCTCCGCCCATGAAGCGGAGATATCCAGGGGCGGCATGGACTATCGCAAGGTCTTTGAACTGACCAAGCAGAAGCTCGCAAAGGAACGGGGTATCGTACTATGAGGCTTTCTGAAGACCGGATATCCCATATCTCCCACCTGGTCCAGGACGCGATCATCAAGACCAAGCTCATCACCTCCACCCACGGCGATGACAAGGTGCTGCGGGAGATCAAGCACACCATCACCGATGAGCTCAAGTTCGACGACGAGGTGGACACCCTGGTCCGCCGCACGATCCAGTCCCTTTCCCGCCGGGTCCCGGAAGGCAGTCCTGAATGGGAAGTGCTGTACCGGAAATACCGGGAGGAAGAGCTCCGGAGGAAGAACAAGCTTTGAGCACGGTCACGGTTACCGGTCTCATTGTGTACTGCGCTGTTGCGGGCGCTGGACTTTTCATTAACCGGGGCCTGTCCCAGCCCCTCTTTGTCTATCTCTGGCTGGCCGGCTACCTCTACCTTCTGTTCCGCGTTGCCTACGATGCCTATATTTCCCGGGAGAACTTCCGCCCCTTTCCCCTGATCGTCCTCGGCATCATCCTGCTCAATTTCCTTGTCCAGATCAGCGGGGGCCTTGGTTCCTACCTGTGGCCGTTCTATTTCCTTTATGCCGTGGTCATAGCCGCGTTCTCGCCGCCCCGACGGACCTATGGCATGATCGCGGTCATGATCGCAATCGAATCGGCCAATCTGCTCCAGACCCTGTCCCGTGCCGATCTATCCGCCCGCTGGCACGTCTACGCCGGTTTCGGCCTGACGCTTGCCGGAGTCTCTGCAGTTGCTTCCCATATCATGCAGCGGTCCCGCCAGGAAGTCGTACAGGTCCGCGACGCCCATGACCGGATGCTGGCGCAAGCTGAATCGCTCGATCCCCTCACCCAGCCGGCACGTCTCGAATCCCTTGCGCCGGAAAACCGGACGGCATCCCATCTGCGGACCGTTCGTTTGCGGCAGAACGACTTCAACAGTCTTATCGACATGATCTTCGGGTTCGTTCCCGCGCACACCTACGCACTTTTCCTGCGGGAGCCCCGCGAAGGAGATTCTTTCGCGCTGCAGGCGATCCGGTCCGAGAGCGGCAGCGCTGTCCTTCCGGTCGGGACGGTCCTGGACCCGCAAAAGAGAGGCCTCATCGATGTCTGCGCCGAGCAGCGTCAGCCGCAATACCTCTCCGATCTCGCCGCCATGAGCATGCCCCTGCATACCCTGGGCTACTACCGGGAGGATCTCCGTGAGTTCGCGGTTCGATCGTACCTTGTGCTTCCTATCGTAAAGGACGGACGGACCATCGCGGTGCTTGCCGTGGACAGCCGGGAGCCCGGCGCCTTTTCCCTGGAGACCCAGGACATGCTGGAAAAGTTCGCCCCTTTTTTCCTCCAGATCATCGACAACATCGACATGTCCCTCCTGCTCAAGACCCGTGCGGACCATTTCGGCGTCCTGCATGTAATGAGCACGGAACTGAGCAAAAGCCTTTGGTTCGGCGACACAATGCGTGCGATCATCCCGCAGCTTCGCGGCATCGTGCCCTTCGATCTCTGCGCCTGCGTGCTGGCAGGAGAGCAGGATGGCGGACAGACGCTCACGCTGGCCGCCCTGTCGGGATACGACGCAACGCTCCTGGGATCATCATTCCCGCTGAGCGACAGCACGGTCGTCGGCAGCATGTGGAAGCACTGGCAGAGCCAGAACGACCAGAAGAACCTTGCCTACTATTCCGCGGACCTCGGGGACCGGGGACGCGAAATATCCTTGTTCCCCTTCAAGGAGCTTCAAAAACCGATCCGGTCGCTCTACGGACGCCTCCTTGTCGCCAAGGACCCTCTGCGGGCGGAATCCTACATCCTCCGGGGCGCCGTATTCCTTGCGTCGTTCCGCCCGAACGCGTTCACCGAGTACCACCGTGAAATCCTGCTGGACACGCTGATGAACCAGGTCTCCCAGGTTGCGCACAACTCCCTGCTCTATCAACAGATCGAGAACATGGCCCGCACCGACGGATTGACCGGTCTGCTGAACCACCGGACCTTCATGGAGAAGCTGCAGGAAAAGAAACGCGAAATGGAACGGCGGCCCCACCCCTTCTCGATCCTGCTGATGGACATCGACAAGTTCAAGAACGTCAACGACACCTATGGGCACCCCGTAGGCGATCTGGCCATCAAGGCCGTGGCACGGGTGCTTCGCGAGACGGTCAGGACCACGGACTTCGTTGCCCGGTACGGCGGCGAGGAGTTCGCCGTCGGCATGATCGAGACCGACATCAAGGGCGCAGAATTGATGGCCGAGCGGGTGCGCAAGATCATGGAGCAGACCGTTGCAGCGCGCATCCCAGGAGGAGAGCTCAAGGTCACGCTCAGCATCGGCGTAGCTTCATTCCCCGAGGACACGAAGAACACAGCAGACCTGGTGTCCATGGCCGATGAAGCGCTCTATCACGCGAAACGCTCCGGCCGGAATCGTGTCTGTCTCCATCGCGACGCAGCGAAAACGCCTTCCAATTCCTGATCTCAAGGGCAATAAAGCGATATGCCCGTCGGACCAACCGGAGAAGAGCACTTTTCAATGACCTGCTTTTCTCCGCGCCTCGGCGGCAAATAGCCAAGAGTCTGCCATTGACGCTCCCTGCAGCAAGCTGCAGGGAATCTAGATCCTCAAGGTGGGCTCATTATCCTATTCGCTCGCTAACCCCGCAGCAAGCTACGGGGAATGCGCTCGCTGCTGGATTCAACCTTTATCGCCCCTCCGGGTCTCATCCAATGAAGAACGGCACCCTTATGGAAGAGGACATCAACCTGCTAGACCGGTTCGCCGCCGGCGACCGTGAGGCGTTCAACGACCTCGTCCGGAAGTATCAGAAACCGTTATATTCCCTGCTGTTCCGGATGGTCAGCGACCACGATGACGCCGCGGACCTTCTCCAGAAGACCCTGGTGAAGGCATTCACGGGCGCGGGGGGATTCGAGCGCCGTTCGAGCTTCAAGACCTGGCTTTATCAGATCGCCATCAACCTGGCAAAGAACCTGTATCGCGACCGCGCGCGGCTGGCCCAGGTGCCGATCGATGATGTGGTGATCAGCCGGGACCCCGGGACCGTGGACGCGCTCATCAGAAAGCAGGCCCGGCAGCGGCTGCACCAGGCAATGGTGGACCTGCCGGAAAAACAGCGGCTCACGGTTATGCTTCGGGTTCAGCAGCAGAAGTCCTTTGCAGAGATCTCGGCAATCCTGGGCTGTTCGCTGGGGACCGCAAAAGCCAATTATCACCACGGGGTCCGGAAATTGAAGGTCTCGCTGGCGGACGCTGTCGCGGTTCCTGAAAAAGAGGAGTGATCCCATGACCTGCACAAATACCCACCTACGGGAAATGCTGCCGTCCTTCCTTGAAGGATCTCTTGACGCAGAAGGGATGGCGCTGGTCCGCGGTCATATCGCCCGTTGCAGCGAATGTTCCGATGAGCTGGAACTGCTCGGGATGATGTCGGATGAGCAGGTCCCGGACCCGGGTGAGGCCTTCTGGGCAGCCCTCCCCGACCGGGTCTACCGTGAAACACAGCGCACCCTCGCGGAGAAGCGGACCCGCAGCGGCTGGCTGCGGGAATGGTGGTCCGGTATGCCGGTCCGCGGAGCGATCGCTTTTGCCATGATCGTGCTCGTTTCCCTGGTCCTGCTGCGACCGGCGCACCGGATTCAGCCGGAGACAACCGGGAGAATCGGCGATACCACGCTCGAGGATCTCTACGACGGGCCTGCGGCTGTCGCGGACCTGGGACCATCGGATATCACCCTGCTCAACGACTGGCTTGAACGGGAGATCACGGTGCTCCGACAGGATCTCGGCCGCACGGCGATCAGCGCCAACGGTTTCGGCCGAACCCTGGATGAGGACCTGTCGACAATGGACCGCGAGGAGCTTGACGACCTCGTCGCCGAGCTCTCCCGAAAACAGGAGGTATGACCATGAAAAGAAGCACGCAACGGATTCTCGCGCTCACGGCGGTACTGGCCCTTTCGGCTTCGGCCGTGATGGCGGAGCAGCGCCCGCCCGCGGGCCCGCCGCCGTCCGTGGAAGAGGACCCGGGTCCGGATTCCGGGCCAGGCGCCCGACAGCGCGAGGAGGCCCGGAAGAAGATCGAGGTGATCAGGATCGCCCGGCTGACCGAGGCGCTCAAACTTGACGAGAAGACCGCATCCCGCTTCATCCCGGCGATCACGGCACTGGACCTGAAGCGGCGGTCATCCATGATGGACCATCGCCTGCTCATAATGGAACTGCGGAAACAGCTCAGGACATCGCCGGTGGACACGGCCAAGCTCAAGGAAACCATCGACCGCTACACCAGCAGCCAGCGGGACATGATGAAGCTCCGCGACAAGGAGCTTGATACGGCCCGGGAGCACCTCACCACGGAGCAGCTTGCCCGCTACTTGCTGTTCCAGCAGGACTTCATGCGCGAGGTCCGGGAGATCATCTCAGGAACGCGCGGCCACGGTATGGGGATGGGCATAGGCCCTGGTCGCGGTCAGGGCCGCGGTCCAGGCATGAACCGGCAATCGCCCGCCGCGCCCGCAGATTGACTGTGAACGCGAAAAAGTGCTACCCCGAAGCCGGGCCAGGCCTCCTGTCCCGGCTTCTTTGTCCCCGGTCCCGACATCTGCAGACCTTCAATTCCAGACACTCTCCGCACCGGCCGGCCGTCCTCTCGGTTATTGACTTCATTACCGGGAAATCCGTATAATCCTTCACCGTTCATCACGACAGGAAGAGGACAGCACGGACGCATGAAAAAGATCATAAGGAACTACTCACGGTTTCTCAAGCTCACATCGGACCAATACGCATCGGCATCGCAGAAGAACAAGGTAAAATGCAAACGGGGCTGCTATGAATGCTGCACGGTGGGCTTTTTCGACATCACGCTGCTCGACGCCCTCCACCTCAGGGAAAGCCTGAAACAGGTGCCGCCGCACATCCGGAAGAGGGTTCTGGACAAGGCGAACGAACAGCTTGACCTGCTGGAAAAAAAGGGCGCCTTCTCACGGGAAGATCCCCTTCTCAAGTCCCTCAAGGCGATCGATTCCATCTCCCGCCGCTCGGCCAAGATGAGCTGCCCCGCGCTGAACGAGACCGGCGGATGCCTTATCTACGAGCATCGCCCCCATATCTGCAGGATCTTCGGCCCCACGATCCGCGGCAAGCGACGGGCAGTGCATCTTGAAGGATGCGGGTATTTCACCCGGGACATTCCCGAAGCAGACTTCCCGATCCTGAGCAACTATAAGGATGAGGAGGTCCTTCTCAAGGCCATGTTCACCAAGGCCGGAAAGAAGCGCAAGCGGGAGGTGGACACCATCATCCCGGCCGCTTTGACGCTCGACCTGAAGAAGTGGCTGTAGTTCACCCCATGGAGATCGTCGATAAAATCGTCCGCTGGCAAGGCACGTTCATGCGTGCCGTCGAGATACACTACCGGGACGCTCATGGAGCGATGCGGACCTGGGAGGCGGTCGAGCGGGTCGGCATCGGCGGCATTGTCGTCATGGTCGCCGTGACTCCGGACGGCTCGGTGCTCCTGGAAAAACAGTTCCGGCCTCCACTCGGCCGGGATGTCATAGAACTGCCCGCCGGACTCGTGGATCCCGGCGAGACCATGGAAGCCGCGGCACTTCGGGAATTGATCGAGGAAACAGGATGGTCGGCGCGTGAGATACGGTTCCTGGCCGAGGGTCCGGTCTCATCGGGCGCATCGGCCGAGGTCCTGCGCTCCTATCTCTGCACCGGCCTCGAACAGATCGGAAAACAGGGCGGTGACGATAACGAGATCATCGAGGTCATCCAGCAGCCGCTGCAATCGGTCCATGACTATCTCATGAGCGAGCAGCGGTCCGGGACACTCGTCGATCTCAAGGTATACGGACTCCTGGAGCTTGCTCGAAAGATCCTTGCCCGGTGACCCGAACATGCCCGGACCGAAGGTCCGCCCGGGTCATCCCGGTCACCATGGTCCTCTTCCCCACACCTGCCTGTGTTGAAAAAACGGGCCGCATCTGCTATTCTTTTACGAGATAATTGCTTCAGAATCGGGGTCTTGCATGAACAACGGTCTTCAGGATTTTATCACGGAACCCATGATCGCCTATTTCTCCATGGAGATCGGGGTAAAGAACGATATTCCCACCTATAGCGGCGGCCTGGGCATTCTGGCGGGCGACACTATCAAATCAGCGGCTGATCTCAAGCTCCCCATGGTCGCAGTGACCCTGATCAGCCGCAAAGGCTACTTTACCCAGGAGATCGATGAACGGGGATGGCAGCGGGAAAAGCCCGTTGCCTGGGACCCGTCACAACACATGCAACTGCTGCCCACCCGGGTCAAGGTCCAGATCGAGGGCCGTGACGTCCAGGTCCAGGCGTGGGTCTATCTGGTGAAAAGTCCCACCGGCGGCAGGATCCCCATCCTGTTCCTGGACACCGATCTCGCGGAGAACACGTCCGCCGACCGGGGGATCACCGACCATCTCTACGGCGGTGACAGCGCCTACCGGATCAAGCAGGAGGTCGTTCTCGGCATGGGCGGCGTCCGCATGCTCCATGCGCTGGATTTTCACATCAAGAAGTATCATATGAACGAAGGCCACGCGAGCTTCCTTTCCCTGGAACTGCTGCTTCACTTCAAACGGGACATCGAAAGCGTCTGGGACGAACGATCCATCTGGGACATTGCCCGGGTCCGGGATCTCTGCGTATTCACGACACACACGCCGGTCGAGGCGGGCCATGACAAATTCCCCTACCCGCTGGTCAAGCAGGTCCTCGGGGAGATCATCCCTTTTGATGTCCTCAAGGACCTTGCAGGCAAGGACAGCCTGAACATGACGCTCCTTGCTCTCAATCTGAGCAAATATATAAACGGCGTCGCGAAGAAACACGGCGAGGTCTCCCAGCACATGTTCCCGGGGTACCACATCAACGCCATTACGAACGGCGTCCACACCTTCACCTGGACCTGTCCCGAGATCGCCGCATTGTTCAACAAATACATCCCGGGATGGGCCAACGAACCAGAGCTTTTTGTCCGGTCCGGCAATATCCCGGAGCTGGAGCTCTGGGAAGCGCACCGGGAGGCCAAGCGCAAGCTGCTCGATTACGTGAAGGAGACCACCGGGGTGTCGCTGGACCTGAATGTGCTCACGATCGGATTCGCGCGCCGCGCAACAGCGTACAAACGGCCGCATCTGCTGTTCCATGATCTGGACCGGCTCCGCGCCATAGCCCGGACAGGAAAGGTCCAGGTCATATACGCGGGCAAGGCTCACCCGCATGACGACAACGGGAAAAAGCTGATCCAGGGCATCTATGGCTATGGCGAGAAGCTGAGCGATACGCTGCCCATCGTGTTCCTTCCCGGGTATAACATGGACACGGCACTCAAGCTGGTTTCCGGCGTCGACGTGTGGCTCAACACTCCCCTCCGGCCGCTGGAAGCGTCGGGCACGAGCGGCATGAAGGCAGCGCATAACGGAGTGGTCAATTTCAGCGTCCTGGACGGATGGTGGATCGAGGGCCACATCGAGGGGTTCACCGGCTGGTCCATCGGCTGCCAGTCATCGGCCAAGGACCTGTCGGTCACCGATGCCGAGGACGCGGCGGATCTCTATGACAAACTGCAGAATACCATAATCCCCAAGTACTACAGCGCGGACAAGTCCCCCTGGACCCGCATGATGAAGAACGCGATCAGCAAGAACGCCTATTACTTTAACAGCCATCGCATGATGAGACGCTACGTTACCGAAGCGTACATCCGATAACGCTCTCAGGCCACAAGCTGTTAGCTCGGCCGGCCGTAACAACGGGAAAGGCGCTACTGTATGGACAACCCTCGCAATGCCATTCTGGTAGTTGATGACGATCCCTACGTGCTCGAATCCATTTCGACGCTCCTCCGTGCGTTCGGGTTCAACGTCATCACGAGCAGCAATGCCAATGACGCCATGCAGAGCATTCAGCGGGAGAAGGTCGACGTGGTACTGACGGACATAAAGATGCCGGGCATCACCGGTGTCGAGCTTCTCGGCATGGCGCATCGCTATGATCCTCAGGTCCCGGTGATACTCATGACCGCCTACGCGGAGCTTGATGTGGCCGTCGACGCCATTAAAAAAGGCGCGTTCGATTTCATCACCAAACCCTACAACGCCGATTATCTTGTCCATACCATCGAGAAGGCGGTGAAATACGCCGACCTGATCCAGATGGAACGGGACTATAAGAAGGACCTCGAAGACACGGTCCGCAAGAGAACCCAGGAACTGTCCGACGCCCTGGTCATGGTAAAGAATATGAGCAAGGAGCTCATCAGCCGGCTCACCGTCGTAGCTGAATATCGTGATATGACGACCGGCGAGCACATCTCACGCATCGGCCTTTACTCCAACAAGATTGCCGAGGAGCTCTCCATGCCGTCGGATTTCATTGAGACCCTCACGTTCGCGAGCTCGATGCACGATCTGGGCAAGATCGGGATTCCTGACCATATCCTGCTGAAACCGGGCCCGCTGACGTCCGAAGAGTACGAGATCATGAAGACCCATACGACCATGGGTGACAAGATCCTTTCCGGTTCCGGCTATCCTACGATCCAGCTCGCAGCCTCGGTCGCCCTGAACCACCACGAACGCTACGATGGCGGAGGATATCCCCGCGGCATCTCGGGAACCCAGATCCCGATCGAGGGAAGGATCGTCATGCTCGCCGACCAGTATGATGCCTTGCGCAGCCCTCGTCCGTATAAGGACGGCTATTCGCATAAAGAGACGTTCGACATCATCACCAAGGGCGACAGCCGTACCATGCCAAGCCATTTCGATCCTGATATCCTGGAAGCGTTCCGTCATATTGCCCCCCTGTTCGAGGAGATATACGAACAGCATCGGGGTTAGCCGGCAGACTGACGAAAGACACCCAAAAAGGTGAACATCCACTCATGAACATCCCCTACGTCGCGATCAGAAACCTCCAGAGAAAGCTGACCAGGACCTGGCTGCTGCTGGCAATTGTCGCCATAGTTTCCTGCACGCTCTTTGCGTCGACACTTTTTCTGCGCAGCATTGCCACTGCCCTCCGGATAGGGACCTCCCGGCTCGGCGCGGACATCCTCGTAGTGCCGGAAAACGCAGAAACAAAAGCCCGGACCGCGCTCCTCTCGGGAGAACCAACCCACTTTCTCATGGCCAAGGACATGCTGGGCCGGGTCCGTGCTGTCGACGGTGTCAAGGCGGCCACGCCCCAGCTTTTTATCAAACCGACCAGCTTCACCTGTTGTTACAATGTCGACGTCTTTCTCATTGCCTACGATCCAGCCACCGACTTTACCGTTAAACCCTGGCTCGAGCAGAATCTGAAACGCGTACCGGGCGATACAGAGATCATCACCGGCAGGGAAGTGCCGGTCGTGGAAGGCGATGCGATCCCCTTCTTTGGGACCAACTTCTCCGTGGTCGGCACCATGGAGCCCACGGGAATGGATTTTTTCGATCGATCCGTATTCATGAGCATGGAATCGGCCTATCGCATGGCTGAGAACTCGATCGCCCTTTCGCCGCAGCCCATCACGATCGGCCGTGACAAAATATCGACCGTCCTCGTACAGGTGCAGGACAACCTGTCGCCTGACCGGGTAGCGATCCGCATAGAACACGACATTCCCGGCGTGAAAGCCATCAGCTCCGACACCGTTATCAGCACGGTACGAAAACAACTGTCAGGCCTTATCCATATCGTCTTCATCATCAGCATCGTGCTCTGGATCATCGTGCTCCTGATCATGGCCTTTGCCTTCACCATGATCGTGAACGAACGGAGAAGAGAGCTCGGCTTGCTTCGCGCCATGGGCGCGACCAGAACGCATGTTTTCGCGTTGATCTTGATGGAAGCCGCGACCCTTTCCGCCGCAGGCGGGGCGATCGGCATGTCCCTCGGTTTCATGCTCCTGCTGACCTTCAAGAACCTGCTCCTGCACTATCTCAAGCTTCCGTACTTGTTTCCTTCGCTGCCGGACCTGATTATGCTGATCGCTGTCGCGCTCGTTGTGGCGGTCCTTACAGGGATCATCGCCGCTTTCCTGCCGGCGCGGTCCCTGTCCCGAAAAGAGCCTTATGAAGCGATACGGAGCTCAGAATAACCAAAGCTACTGCATCTTTTTGATTGACCGCCCGATAGGTTGCGGCCTATGACCAGGCCCCTGGATCGGTTAGCAACTGGTGAGCGCTGTTTACGACGCGCGCCTTTACGACAAGGAGAGAATACATGGTCCGACAGCCAATGAGCATTCCGTTTCTTGCGGTATTCCTGCTTTTTTGGGCTTCCTTTGCCGCCGCGGCTGACAAACCCCGCTGTGTTGAGTGCGGTATGATGGTAGATGAAGCATCGCGGTTCAGTGCCCGCATTGTCGAGGGCGCTTCGACGCTTCACTTTTGCGACATTGGGGATCTTTTGACCTATCTCAAGGATAAGAAGCGTACCGCCTCAGGAGCACAGGTAAAGGATTACGTCACCGGGGACTGGATCGAAGCTTCATCGGCCTATTACGTTGTCGCTCCCAAACGTTTTTCCACTCCCATGGGATGGGATATCGGCGCATTCCGAGACCAGGATAAAGCGCTTGCATTTGGTACGCCCTTGGATTTTGACGGCATGAAGGCGGCCCTGAAATGAAGCGCGCTGCGGGCATACTCGCGGTCATCGGGGGGATTCTGCTGATCCTGGCGCCCAGGTTCATCCTTCCGGTATGTGAATATTCCGGGTACCAGCCCATGCACTGTTCCGACACCGCCCGGGCGGAATTGTACGCCGGGATAGCGATTATCTGCGCCGGGACAGCGGTCCTGGCGCTTCACCGCCATTCCCTGGTCGTCATGGCATTGCTGGCGGTCATCGGAGTATCATCTGCGGCATTAGCACTACCCCAGATATATGGATATTGCAAAAGTCCCAAAATGCCGTGCAACTACGGGACCGTCCCTGCCATCAGGTTGACTGCGGTCATAATTGCGGCCTTTGCGATAATTGCATTGCTAAGTTACGTGAAACAACTGCTGCGCAAGGAAAAAGCATGATAGATATCAAAGACGTTACGAAGACCTACCACGGCACCGGCCAGCCTGTCACGGCCGTCCGGAACGCTCGATTTTCCCTTTCTTCGGGCGAGTTCGCATCCATTGTCGGCCACTCGGGAAGCGGCAAGAGCACCCTGATCAGCATGATAGGCGGCATCCTCAGACCGGATTCCGGTACGGTCACCGTGGACGGAGAGAACATCTGGACCTATCCCGATGACCGGCTGGCAAACCTCCGAAATTCCCGATTCGCTTTTGTGTATCAGTTCGCGAGCCTCATTCCCACGCTCACCATCGAGGAGAATGTCCTTCTTCCCACGATTTTCGGCGGCACAGCAGTGCTCGCTGACGCTGAGCGGCTTCTTGAGATGGTCGGATTGAAGGATAAGATCAAACGTTACCCATCGGAGCTGAGCGGTGGCGAGCAGCAGCGTGTCGCCATTGCTCGGGCGTTCATCAATGACCCGGCTATCGTCCTTGCCGACGAACCGACCGGAGACCTGGATGAGGAGACCGAAGCCGATATCATAAGGTTCTTCGAGCGTTTTAACAGCGACAAGCGCACGACGATCATCATGGTCACCCACAACAGCGACCTGGCTGCGCGGGCATCGCGCAGATTCAGGATGAAGGCCGGCATCATCGAGGAGCGTAGCTGATCGTGGCCTGTCTATCCTGCGGGACCGGCTACGGATACTGGCTCCCTATCGCTCCGGTCCTTATTCTTGCCTGTTTTACGTTTTCCTGCGCTTCAGCACCTCGGACGCAGCTTCCGCCTTACCCTGCTGTACAGAAGAAAAAGCCTGATGTCCGCGTGCAGGATCTCGAAAAACGTATCCATCGCATCATCAACGCAGAACGGTCAAAACAAGGGCTCAACGAGCTTTCCTGGAACAACAACCTGGCAGGGATAGCCCGAGCGCATAGCCGCGACATGGGGAAAAGGAACTATTTCAGCCACAATTCTCCTGAGGGGCGCGATTTCTTTCACCGTTATCAGCAAGCGGGCTACTCCTGCGCCATTCGCGTCAACAAGGTGATCCACCAGGGCGCGGAGAATATCGCCCTGAACAACCTGTATGATTCGGTGACCACGGTAAACGGCAGGGCTTTCTACGACTGGAACTCCGGGGAACATATCGCGGAAACAACGGTCCGGGGCTGGATGCACAGCCCCGGACATAAAAAGAATATCCTGACGCCTCACTGGAAAAGCGAAGGTATTGGCATCTTCATCTCTCCTGATGACAAGATCTATATAACCCAGAACTTCTGCTAGGTCATCCGGGTATGGTCCTCATCGCACTGTGGCGTTCAGAACATACTCTTCGCCGGAAATATAGTTTTCCAGCTGATGGATCGTTGCTTCCTGGTCCTTTATGATAGTTGCAACCACGTCGCCGATGCTCACAACACCGGCCACGGTCCCTCCATCCAGAACCGGCAGGTGTCGCACATGGTGGGCCGTCATCAGGACCATGCATTCATTCATTGTCATCTGCGGCCGGGCGCAGATAGGAGGACTGCTCATCAGGTCCTCCACTGTCGTGGACTTGGATGATTTCCCCTTGAGGATGACCTTTCTGGCGTAATCCCTTTCCGAAAATACGCCGACCAGCCTTCCCTCGTCAACGACCATCAGGGCACCGACATTCTTCTGCGCCATGAGCTCAAGCGCGTCATATGCCATGGCCTTTGGGCCGATTCCAAGATACCCCTGCCCTTTTTTTCTCAGCACGTCGCTCACCCGGATAGAATCATACATAGCCGTACCTCCTTTCACGTAAACAGTGACGAATGGACGTTAGAAGCAAAAAACCGGGCATGCCAAAGGTCCTTCCTTCGGCAGCCCGGTTGTCTTATGCAAGATCCGCTGGCTTTCCACGCACCTTCTTGCGAAGGGCTTGGCTTTATCGGGAATATTTAGTACTTATTTCTATGATCTATTGATAACATCCCTGCGCAAGCCTGTCAATTTGCTTTTATAACCATCAACTCTTGTTCATTCACTTGTTGAGAATATCGTAACAGAAAGTAACCTCACAACTGAACCATACTTACCGCTATTGATACCACTTGAGTAGAAAGAACTCACCAATATACATCAGTAGGAGCACGAACCATCCTGCAAGTATGACGAATTCGATCGTTGCGCGGTAGGATACGCTGAAGTTCTCCGCTGCCATGGCGTACACATCCTCCAAGGTCTGCAGTTTTTCCTTTATGTCCTTGTTCCAATCATCTATATGGAACTTTCTGGTGATCAGTGAATACAGTCTTGCCGAGTACCAGTTGCCGATCAGCCTGATATTGTGGTCCACAGCCTCGGATTCAAGAATTGACTGGGTCCGGATCTCCACGATCTCCTTGAGCACTCTTCGCACGTCCCGGGATCTGAAGAAAGGCAGTTTTTTCGGCGATCGAAGGAGTGTGAGCGTCTTCTCCAGCCGTTTATCCAGTCCGTCTGCCAGGATCCTTGATTTCAGCAGCTGCACATTGGCTATCTCAAAGAGTTCGATATCGCTCTGAAAGTCACCTGCAGCATCGAAGATGAACGCCCCGTCCCAGTCAACGATCGTGATATCGTCCTTGCCATACTTGAGCGATGACGACAAGGTTAGCCGAACTTCTTCTTCATCCAGCAGACCATCCTCGTTCTTTAAAAAGGCAGCGATGGTATCTCCATGCAGGGATAAATAGACCTCCGGATCACCGCTGTAACCAGCTATGCAGTAAACGCTGTACTCTTCATCGAAATCCTTGCCGCAGGAGTATTCTGAAAGGATCTTTCTGCATTCGCTCAACAGGTGCCGCTTGAACGTCAGCGTCAGACTGCCGAGCACATTCTCCAGCTCAGTTGATGCCTCGACAACAACCATATTGGGAGAATAAGCCTTTACAAGGAACCGGATATCGTTCCCATTGCTCCTGCGATGTTCTACCTTGATGATCCTCTGCTTCGGGATGACGTCAGGATAGCTTGGAGCGCTTTTCATCGTGCGAACTTCGACTATATCGGTAGACTCGAGATCCAGGCATGTCTGGCCGATGATGAATACCACGAGCGTTCCGGGAACAGGGCCGGCTGAAAGAGTAGTCGATTCGGTCATGGATTAGACACCTTCCTCGGGGACCTCGGGAGAATAAGGATAGTGACCCCCTCCCCACGCCTTGATACTGAATATGAATAGCGACACGATGCCCCAGATCAGCCCGACAACGACACCTGCATCAATGATACCACGCCAGGGCTGCGCTATGAAACTTACCAGAACGACCAGCACGATGATCCCCAGCGTAAGAGAGATGGAAGCCGTCATCCGGCGCTTTGTTGCGTGAAAGTAGCCCATGCAAAAGAACGGTGCGAGGAGTATATTTCTCATACTGGGATGGTGGCGCAGATACTTCGCCCGGGCCGCTGTTCGGGGAGAGAACGACTGCTGGAAACCCTTATAGCCCTCCATGTAGGCCATACCGAGCACGATTATGACCAGTGAGACCCAGTGCTCCCACGTAAAAGGATGGGAAAAAGCGTCTATCGCTTTTGACCAGAGGCGGATCGCAGCGCTCAAGAGCAGCATAAGAACGCCTGCGACACCCCAGATCATGCCGGCGGAGCCAAGCATTGTTGATCTATCCTGAGTTGTCATACTTCTTTCATCGCCTTTCCCGGCAGAGGTAACCTGCACTGAATTTGATCATTTTCCCAATAGAATAGAGCCGCCGGTGTAGAAGGTTCCCGCGACCGCAGCGATCATGAGGCATGCCAGCGTGGCCGCGGCAAAGGCCCGGAAACCGATCTTTGCGAGATCCTTTGTTCTCGACGGCGCCAGCGCCGCGGTCCCTCCCACAAAGATCGCCACGGACGGAACATGGGCGAACCCGCAGAGCGCGTAGGTCGCGATCACCGCGGACCGGGGATCAGTGATGGAATGGGCCGCCAGGGCGGCCGCCAGGTCCTGATACGCCTTTACTTCGGTTACTATTGCTCGCTCACCGATCAGCCGGGCAACAGCAGCCGCGTCAGCCGGAGGAACGCCGATCACGAGGGTAAAGGGATAGAAAAGATATCCCAGGAGACCTTTCAAGGACCAGTCCACGCTCCAGCCCACGGCCTGGTTCAGCCAGCCACCCGCCCCGGTCATAAGGAGATCGAGCAGTGCGACCAGACCGATCAGGGCCAATAGCAGCGTCACGATGCCGATCACCAGCTTGAAACCCGCGTCAGCGCCGTTGATGACCGCCTCCATAAGCGTTGATTCTCTATCATAGTGGGGATGCACGTCAACACCCAGGGTTTTTGGCTTTTCTGCCTCAGGGACAAGCAGTTTGGACATTACAATTGCAGCAGGCGCACCCAGGATCGAGGCTGACACCAGATGTCCGGCAATGGTCGGGAATTCTCGCTGCAGGATGAAGACATAGAGCGCCATGACGCTTGATGCAATGGTCGCCATGCCGCCGGTCAGGATCGTGCACAGTTCCGATTTTGTCATCTTCTCCAGGAACGGCCGGATGACCGTGGCGGACTCCACGCCCACGAAGATATTCGCTGCTGTTGAGAGCGACTCTGCGCCGCTGATGCGCATGAGTTTAGTGAAGGTTTTGGAAAAGATCCTGATGAGCCAGGGCATGATACCGACGTAATAGAGAACACCCATGAGGCTGGCGAAGAATATGACCGTGGGCAATGCCTGGAACGCGAGGTTGAATCCCAGTGATTCCTCCCCCATTTCGTTCCGCTCGCCCGGCGCAAGTGCGAGCCTCCCGAATACGAATTTTGTTCCCGCTGTCGCACTGTCCAGAACCTTCACCACCGCGTCGTTGATCACCATGAAGGTTTTAGAACCAGCCGGGATCACGAAAATGAACAGTGCAAAGAGCAATTGCAAACCCACTCCCCATCCGACGACCCGCCAGTTAACTACCTTCCGGTTCGTTGAGAGCGACCAGGCTACGGCCATGAGGATGAAAATGCCGAGGAAACTGATAAGGTTGTACATCAACTGCATTACCTCCGAAGCAGCATATTAGTGATGAGATTTCTCATCATCTTCCGACCACTCCGCTGCGATACCCTTCACCTCGTCGATCAAACGAGGGATGTCGCGGAGTGGCTCAATAGTTCCCTGTGCGAATATTGTTATACTCATTTCTTTGCTGTCAGGTCGGGTAGAGCGCAGCGAAACCCGACATCTTCGGTTCCCTGCACTTCAGCAAATAAGCGTCGGGTTTCACAATAAACGTTCTACCCGACATCCCCTGCTCCATTTTTTGCAGGTCAGATCGTCACCCACAAGATACACATAATTCCTAATACTGATCAATCATCGAATACACCTACAAGTGTTCACTCAACGAGGAGTCATCAGTACAACAATTACAGATGCAAACATAAACACGCGGGTCAGGCGTCATATTTTGCTGTATCTCTGCGAAACTGTTATTTGGGTCGCACTATTTATAATTCAAAGATTCTAACATAAGACAGGTTGCTTCTCAGAGTTCGAATTTCGCCTATTCTTTATAACAATTCTCATATCGCCACTGATCATTGGTACACTTATCCAAGTGTAATTCAAGTCGGTTTCCTATTTTGTTCCATGCATCAACGATGGACCTGTAATTTCTATCGAAATTCCAAACCCAGTAACCGAATTTGTAGGCTTCTATGGAGGGTGCATTTACAAAAAAAGGTGCAGTTATTGTAATGAAAGCCTCGCCTCTTGCATCTGTTAATGTCCCGCACGGCTTTGAATGCGACTTGCGGCAACCAGTAGAATCAATTATTGCACCTTTTATTGGCTTTCCATTTTTCGAATCACTTACCTTACACTTAATTTTTGTACTAATTATAATTTTCTTCTCGGCCTCTGCAAGAGGGCGCTCCCAATCAACAGCAGCTCTAATTTTTTTCCCAGACCTCCACGTATAAGTTTCGATAAGACCTAGTTGGTGAGAATGAGTGTATAGCAGATCGAGAGGAAACGTTCCATCCCACTTATAGTATTTACCCCCGCTAACCACATTTGTATTGGATTGTCGATCTGGCGTCAGCTTGCTATAAGGTGGATTGAATTTATCCAAGCGAATCGTAGTGCCCTGAACCAACATCGGCCCATATTCTTCCCTTCTTTCGCCGCTCGGAAATAGAGTGTCATTAATCCACACCTCGTAGCCCTTTCGGTAAATTACAACATTGGGTGAATCTACGAGACAATTCATCGGGCCTGCAATAGCAAAATTGCCATTCTTATCGGATAATGTTTCGGTTGCTTTGTGTACCGACGAAGAAGAGTGTCCCACGCTAACCGATATATTCCACTCGGCAAATATGACAGCTCCCTCTATTGGCTTGCCAGTCTCAGCATCGACGATCTTGCCCGAAACTCTCGCAGCATACATATGCCCCAGAAGTATGAACACTATTAGCGCGACAAGAATTGACAATAATGGCCGTCGCGACATGAAATTTCCAATTGTCTGATAAATAGAACGAAAGATTGTTAAGTTAGTCTGCGTCATATAGGATTAGGATCCATTACCAAACTTATCGGGACACACTGGGATTTTGATGCGTTTGATATTTTTCTTCTCGAATTGCGAAATGTAATCTGCATACACTATCTCGTCCATTTGTCGTGTATTTCAGGAAGAACCAACCAAATAACGGATCACCTACTATTCTGTAATTGCAGCAATACGAAACTATCATTAAATACTGATTGAAACATACAGTTTGATGACATGGAATAGGAGCGACCCTCTAAATTCAAATGGCATGAGCTTTAATGTTAACTATAGAATGCTTTCTTTGTTGATTTCCGAGTCAGTATCAATATTAATAAACCACTAACGATACCGTAAATGTACGAGTACCACATACTAATAGGAAAAACAGCAATCGCCCCTGCGGGGATGTGTGGACTTAGATTATTCCCCGCCATGTAAACGGCAAATGCATAATTCACCGCTCCGATAAGCTTTATGACTAAGGTAATCGAACAGACTGTTATTGCCAGCCTCCAACCCCACCTTCTCATTTTGATTATGCCAATGCCTGCTGAAAGAATAGCAAGTGGAAGGATAATAAGAAAAAACAGAAATGCAATATTGAATATTAAATAACCAAGAAGCGAGGGATATGCATTTAGACGAAATAATAAGAACAATGACAACCAGATGCCCTTCGCTTCCGAGATTAGCTGAAGCAATCCTACAACAATAAATAGAAAACCCATAAGCTTAATCATTTTATTTTTTCTCATATGAATAACGGCGATCGAACATCAAAGACTATTAGCCATTAAATAGACAACCCGCGCCTCACGCGCCGCCTTCTGGCGCGTCGCTGTGGATGCGCTTGTTAGTTCTCATTCTCTGGTTGCTCCGTTTCCACCTCATACCAGTTGATCTTTCGCGTCATATACATCACTACGGCAAGGATGATCAAGAGCCCGATACTACCCATGATGAGCGCGTAATCTTCGAGCTGGAGAACTATAAACAGGTAGGAATACAAAATTGTCAGAATCCCAAAGATCGTATAGGCAAACCTTGAATTAGATACTATGGCCTTCGCGTACCCAGAGATCATGAAGGTAACAGCTACGGCAGACAGGACGTAGGCAAAATTAAAATGCATATACTCGGATAATGACAATACTAGTGTGTAAAATATCAGGATTGCCATTCCAATGAGAATGTACTGTATTGGATGAACTCTCCGTTTGTTGATTATTTCAGAAAAGAAGAAAGCTGCAAACGTGAAAACGAGGAACATTATCGAGTATTTTGCTAGTCTTGTCGATTTCTGGTAAATATCTGCCGTTAGGATCAACTGTACGCCGTATGCCGACGGTGTGACCTTGTATTGAGCGCCTTCCCAGAATTGCGGGTAGTTCCTGTTCAGATGCAGTATCTTCCAGTTTGCGGAGAACCCGTCTTTTTTCACCTCGCGAGTAGTCGGCAGGAAGGCGCCATTAAAGCTTGGCGAAGGCCAGCTCGAATTGATCCTGACGGTATTGGATTCGCCAACAGGTATAAAGCTTATTTGCTCGCTGCCATTCAGGTTAAGAGCAAATGTGAATTTATTGGGTTCGTTCTGCGTTAGTGGTCGGATCAGTGTTCCAACACCGGCTTCTGCAAGATCAGTGGTCTTGAGCCCTGGGCTTGCACTATAGGCCGCACCATTAAAGTTGATGACGATCTTGTCCTGTATCCCACGCATATCGGTAATACCGAGCGACAGATAAGCCTTGTCCCAAAGGATGTTCGTTTGATCGATGTTCAACTGGCTCTTAGGCGGTAGCTTGAAGTTTCCGCTGAATTGGAGCTTGATATTATAGAGAACCGCCTCAAAGAGGCTTCTATAACGAACTTCGGGTTTTATCTCGCCGGTGACATCCAATAATTCAGGCATGATGTGCAGGTAATTCAAATTGAATTGCGTTTTCCCTTTGTCGTCCTTAAAAAATGTCTTAAAGGGAACCGTAATGAACGGGCCGGTTATCGTTTGATTGTTACCCCATTTTTCACTTATTTCATTCACCACGGAATCGCGTCGAGACTGTCTTTCGTGTATCAGATTCTGTATCATTCCGGCCGGGATTAGCAGCAGCAAGATCAAAATGCCGATAGAAGCTATCTTCAACGTAATGGATCTCTTAATATAATTCGATGTTTTCTTGACAGCTTCTTGATTGTTTATCATTTGTCTCCTCTCAACCAGCGTTATCAA
This sequence comes from Nitrospirota bacterium, assembly GCA_029858565.1. GTDB lineage: Bacteria > Nitrospirota > UBA9217 > UBA9217 > UBA9217 > JAKAHZ01. The sequence continues at coordinate 39,573 of JAOUEV010000015.1, forward strand.
TCCGTAGTCCGTATTGCTAAGTACGAACTTCTGTTCTTAGCGATTTTAGCAAGAATAGTGCCTACGATTCTTTTGACCATGCCAATTTTAACAAAATTAGCCTTTGTAACCTACAATCCGTAATACCGTTCTTGGAATCTCAACTACAGGAAGTTATCTTCCGCCGACATTACCTATTTCAGGATGACGCAGCTCCTCGGCTGTCATATCGAATTTCACCGCGCCCTTTTGTTGTTTGATTTTCTCGATCTTCTTCTGCTTAAGATAGTGCGTGATAGCCCCACGCAGGGCTGATGACTTGGTTTTCCGGCAACTTTCCGCCATCAGATCTTGAAGCATCTTCTTCTCAATTATTATAGTTGTTCGCATGACACCGTTCTCCTGACAGAAGATACCATAACAATGCGCAAAAATAAACCTCCCCGCAGCAATCTGAGGGGTATCTTTAGTTACCTCTCTTTGAACGTTACCTATTAATGCTTTCAAGCTATATATGAAAGCAAACCCGCTAACATACCAGCCAGCAATAACTTGTCAGGTTACTGCTGTATTCGCCCTTCTTTGGTCCTGAGATCCAGGATAGGAAGGACAGCACCCGTTGACAAATCCGGTTTCCCTTTATTGACGATGATATCACCACGGTTTACGCGGATAGTGACCTTTTTCAGTTTCTCACGCGGCAGCTCTATCCTCGCAACTCCTTCAATATCAGGGAACCAGCCTCGCTGGATAACACGGAATTGGAGCGTCGGAGCAGGCTGCTCCCAGTAGTCCCAGAGAGCGTTCACCCTATTGGACGGCAGGCCGAAACCATGTATGTATCCTGAACAACGTATTTCGTCTGTCTTTTCATCGGTCAATACCAGTTCCACATCCACCCGGTCCACACGTATGTCAATGTTCTCCGGCCTGACGCGATAATTGTCCAGGTACGTTCTATGCGACAGGTCGATGAAATGGGGACTGGCCACGATCCCGGCGATAACGATCCCGGTCCCGAGCAAGGCGGCCCCGGAGATCGCCGCGATCCTGTACCTGCGGTCCTTCTCAATGAGCGGATAGAGTGTGGCTACGGAATCTTCCCGCGCAGGTATCCGGAGCACGTAATAGTAGAGCACATGAGCAATGCCGAGCGCTATCAGGCCGGACCAGAGGTTGTCGGACAGAAAATGGCCTCCGGCGGCAAGGCATCCGAATCCCAGAAGCGTGCCGAGCGTGAGTCCGGTGATGAGCGATAGTACGGCGATCTTCGGGTATCGTCTTCTCCAGAGCCACCACCCTGCCCCGTACAGATAGCCCACTGAACAATGACCGCAGGGGAATGATTTACCGTGCGCATCAGCCGGCGCCAGCGGCTGCGTGTACTGATGTTTTCCGCCGAATTCGACGATCTGGCGAGGCCGGGCCCGGCCCCAGTGGTCCTTCAATATGCCGTTCACGATCAACCCGGGTCCGAGCGCAACGCACAGGAGGATGAACAGGCCATGGATCCGGAACTTCCGCGCATCTTTCCGAATTAATCCCGCAATAAGCGCCGCAGTGCCCGCGATTGCGAGCGAGCCGGTGACCCAGGGCGCTGAGTTGTAAAAAAGGAGCCAGACAGGCTGGCTTGCCACAGGCCAGGGGTTTTTCTCCCCGGGATGGAAGAACCAGCGGGCGGAGGTTATGTCCAGATCAGTGATCGCAAATGCGAGGATCGTGACGATGATCAGAACGAGTAAAACGATGGCTTCAGGAAACCAGTAGCGGCGATACGCGGCGATCGGAGCGGCGGATAAGGGCATGGCGCGGTTCCTTGTACAGGAGGATGAGTCGACCGTTCGAACGTTCAGCAGATCCGCGGCAGCATTTCTCCTGGAAGCATATCCACGATGCGGCTGCCGCCGACAGCGGTTTCGAGCAATACCATGCCGTTCGGACTTGCCTGCACCTCTCCGATCAGATGCGCATTTCTTCCAAAAGGATGTGACTTCATTGCTTCAAGCACGTCACCAGCCTTGTCAGCTTCCACAATCGCAATCAAGATGCCTTCATTTGCCACATACAGAGGATCGAGCCCCAGAAGGTCGCAGGCGCCTTTCACCGGGGGAGGGATCGGGAGGTCCTGCTCGCGGATCTTGATGCACATCCCGGACTCCAGAGCCGCCTCCTTCAGGGTCGTGGCCATGCCCCCGCGGGTCGGATCGCGCATGAAATGGATGTCCGGGGCCGTATTCAGCATTGCCTTGACCAAGCCGTTCAACGGCCGGGAGTCGGTCTTTACCGGCGGATCAAAGGAAAGGCCGTTCCGCTCAGCAAGGATCGCAATGCCGTGGTTCCCGATCTCGCCGCTCACGATCACCCTGTCCCCCGCCTTGATCCTCGATGCCGCGATATCCACCCCGTCCCTGAGCGCGCCGACGCCCGAGGTATTGATGAATATCCCGTCCGCCTTGCCCTTGTTCACCACCTTGGTATCGCCGGCCACGATGCGCACACCGGCCTGGCGGGCGGCTTCAGCCATTGATGCAACGATCGTCTTGAGGTCCGCGAAAGGAAAGCCCTCTTCTATAATGAATCCCACGGACAGATAGAGCGGCTCGGCTCCTGCAACTGCAAGGTCGTTCACGGTCCCGCATACCGCAAGGTCCCCGATATTGCCGCCCGGGAAAAAGAGCGGCGTTACCACATAGGAATCGGTGGTATAGGCAAGCCGTCCCGTTGGAACGCTCACAATGGCCGAGTCGCCGGAGCCCTTGATCCCAAAGGCAGGGCTGAAGTGCTCGCGTATCAACGCGTGCATCAGCTTGCCGCCGCTGCCGTGGCCTAAGAGAATTTTATCCATGAAAAAGTCTCATACTTTTATTGTCCGTACTTGAAGTACGCCGCGCAGCTTCCCTCAGTGCTGACCATGCAGGGCCCCACCGGATTATCCGGAGTGCATCCGGTCCCAAAAAGAGCGCATTCCGTAGGGATCTTGACACCCCGCAGGATGTCTCCGCAGGAGCAGAGCTCCGGCTCAGGCACGCCGGTGGTCTCAGGATGGAACCGCGCGTCCGCGTCCACGGAACTGTATTTCTCTCGCAGCTTCAAGCCCGTACCCGGCAGAACCCCGATCCCCCGCCAGTATGCGTCCTCAGGTTCGAATATCTCATTCAGCAAGGCAACAGCTTTGGGATTTCCGTCCTCTTTCACTACCGAGGGGTACCCATTCTCCACCTTGGCTTCTTTTCGCGCGATCTGGCGCAGGATCATCAGAATGCCGAGAAGGATCTCCGGTGCTTCGAATCCCGTCACCGCGCAGGGTTTCTGATAATCCGAAGCAACGAACTCATAAGGCCGGGTTCCGATGATCGTGCTCACATGTCCGGGAAGGATGAATCCGTCGACTCTCACGTCCGCAGAATCGAGCAGCGCCTTGAGAGCGAGCGGAACGGTCTTGTGCGATGAGAAGACCGAGAAGTTCTTCACCTTTTTCCGAACAGCATCAAATGCCGTGGCCGCGATCAGCGGCGAGGTGGTCTCGAAACCGGTGCCGAAGAATACGACTTCCTTCTGCGGATCGCTCTGCGCCAGCTTGAGCGCGTCCATGGGTGAATACATGACGCGCACATCCGCGCCCTCGGACCGCGCTTCAAGCAAGGACTGCCTGCCTCCCGGCACCCGCATCATGTCCCCGAAGGTTATCAGCGCCGTGTTGGGGCGTTTCGCGATCGATATAGCTGCGTCTACATCAGCGATGGAAGTTACGCAAACCGGGCACCCCGGTCCGCTCAGGAGCGAGATGGACGAAGGAAGCAGGCTCCGGATGCCGTGACGGAAGATGGCGACTGTATGCGTCCCGCAGACCTCCATGAGCTTGATGGGCCTGTTGATGCTGCCCATGAGTGATTGTATCTCGTCGATCATTTGATTCATGAATATCTTTCTTTCCTCTCCCCTTGGGGAAGAGGATGTTATTGCCCGTATTTTTTCAATCTTTCCCGCACAAGATATGCCTGTCCGAGTGATATGCATGCATCATTCGGCGGCATCGCCCGGTTCAGGTAAACATTCATTCCTTCCGCAACCAGCGATTCCTGAGATCTTGCCGCAAGATATCTATTCTGGAATGTCCCGCCGGAAAGAGCAGCATCCTTGATACCTGTCTTCTGTTGAAGTCTCTTGACCATGGACGTTATCGCGAAAAGGATCGTATTATGAAATCTCGCAGCAATGAGAGAACGATCGATTCCCCCGTTCAGATCATTAATGATCATCTTGATCGTTGCTCCGAAGTCCACGATAGTATACGTATTTTCCTCTCTGAAAACAACCGGGTACTGTTCGTCAATCCCCTCTCGCACGAGCGATTCAAGGGCAATGGCAGCCTCGCCCTCGAAGGTGTTCCTGTCGCAAATACCGATCAACGCTGCTACCGCATCGAACAGCCTGCCTGCGCCGGACGAAAGCGGGGACACTTCCCTGATCCCGGTTATCTTAAGCACCTGGTCGATCGATTCTTTGCCGTATCGCGCAAAGAACCCGATCTTGTCGAATACAGCGGAAGAATCCGCTCCAACAGCCGCCGACACAAGGCTTACAGCGGTCCTCCAGGGCTCCCGTATAGCAGCTTCCCCGCCGGGCAGCGGGATATACTTGAAATGGCCGACCCTCTCAAAATCATCTATTCCCGCGATCAGGAATTCCCCGCCCCAGAGGTTCCCGTCCGTCCCATACCCGGTCCCGTCAAAGGCCACACCGATGACCGGGCCATTGAGCCCATGCTCAGCCATGACCGAGCCGATGTGCGCGTAATGATGTTGTATGGCGTACGACGTTATTTCATTTCGCACTCCGCACTCCGCTCTCCGCACTTGTCCCATTGCCCATTGAGTTGACAAATAGCCGGGATGGAGATCATGCACAAGAGCAACCGGTTTGACCCGATAGACCTGCTTAAGGTTATTCAGCGCCTCCTCATAGAACAGCAGGGTTTCGTAGTTCTCCATATCACCGATATGCTGGCTCGGGATAGCATATGCGCCCTTCGTAAGCGTGAAGGTGTTCTTCAGGTCCGCTCCGCAGCCCATTACCTCCGGCCCGTCGTCAGACAGACAGATCGGTTCCGGTGCATAGCCCCGGGAACGACGAAGGAACATGATTTCGGTATTCCGCGTTCCGTGTTCAGTAATTAAAATATTCCGCACTCCGCATTCCGCACTCCGCACTCGCATTACCGTATCGTCCACCCGCATAAAGATATCCCGGTTATGCAAGAGGAAGGCATCAACAATACCTGACAGCTTTTGAATCGCTTCTTCATTGTCCCGCACGATGGGTTCTTCCGACAGATTGCCGCTGGTCATTACCAGCGCCCGGAGCTCCGCCATTTCAGATGTGTTTTGCCGATGGAATAACAGATAATGCATCGGCGTGTAGGGCAGCATGCAACCAATAGAGTTGTTCTTTGGAGATACCGCTTCGGATAAAGGAGCCGAGGGTCCCTGCTTTTTCCTGAGAAGCACGATCGGCCTTGCATGTGATTCCAGCTGATGCTGTTCCTGATCGTTCACTTCACAGAAACTCCGAATTTCATCGATTGACGGCGCCATGACCGCGAAAGGCTTGTTGCTCCTACGTTTCCGATCGCGCAACCGTCTTACAGCTTCGTCATTCGCTGCATCACAGGCGATATGAAATCCGCCAAGCCCTTTTATCGCAACGATGCCGCCGTCGCGTAAATGCTCAACACAAGCCTTGAGCGCGTCCCCCCTCACCTTAGTCCCCTCCTCCATGGGGAGAGGGCCGGGGTGAGAGGCGAATCGGAACTCAACCTGCGGCCCACACACAAGACATGCATTCGGCTGTGCGTGAAATCTCCGGTCCAGGGGATCGCGGTATTCCTTTTCGCAGGCCGGACACATGGCAAAGGGCGCCATAGTCGTGTTCGGCCGGTCGTAGGGCACGCGCAGGGTGATCGAGTACCGAGGGCCGCAGTTCGTGCAATTGATGAACGGATACAGATGCCTGCGGTCCTGGGGGCTCATAAGCTCGCGCAAACAGTCTGGACAGATCGACACATCAGGAGAAAGGAGAGTAAAGGCCTTTTCGGTATTTATACTGGGAAGGATCTTGAAGAACGCAGAGCCGTCAGCAGGCAGGTATGCTACATGCACCGTCGAGATACGCGAGAGCGGCGGCGCTTCCTTCGGGAGACGGTCCAGAAACTCAGCTAGTCTCCCCCCTTCCGCCTCTATCAATACACCATTCGCCGTATTGGTGACATGTCCCCCGATGCCCAGTGCAGTGGCAAGCGAGTAAACATAGGGCCGGAAACCGACGCCCTGGACAACGCCGGTTATTGTGATCTGAGCCCGTTCAGCCATTGAGCCCACGCGTCGATGCCCTGGCCGGTGGCGCAGGACACCTCGAATACCTGGAGCTTCGGATTAAGAGCACGGGAATCGTTCCTGATCTTGTTCATGTCCACGTTCATCATGTGCGGCAGCAGATCGATCTTGTTCAGGACCAGTGCCGATGATTCCTGGAACATGAGTGGGTATTTAAGGGGTTTGTCATGCCCCTCTGCAATGGAAAGGACCATCATCTTAATGTCCTCGCCCACCTTGAACTCCGCCGGGCAGACAAGGTTCCCCACGTTCTCGATGATGACCATATCCAGGTCCTTCAGGGGCAGATCGTCGAGAACCGAATTGATCATGTTCGCGTCCAGGTGGCAGGCGCCGCCCGTATTGATCTGCACCACGGGAATATCAAGAGCGCCGATGCGTTCTGCGTCGTCGGATCCCACGATGTCCCCTTCGATGACGCCTATTTTGAGATGCGGTTTCAGCTCCTTGATGGTCTTTTCCAGGAGCGTGGTCTTCCCCGCTCCCGGAGCGCCCATGAGGTTCGCGACGAATACCCCGGCTTCCTTGAATTTCTTTCTGTTTTCCTCTGCGATCCGGTCATTCGCTTCGAGGATCCGTGAGACCACTTTGACCTTCATATTCAATGCACTTCCATGTCAACGATCTCCATCTCCCTGCCCCGGGTGATCTCGAAGTCCGCGGAATTGCAATGGGGACAGGAAAAAACATACTGTACATCCGGAACGTCGAATTCCCTGCTGCAGGCCTTGCAGGTCCCGCCGATCGGTACGATCTCGATGGTCATCTTGGCGTTCTTTGCTTTGGTAGGTTCCTTGAGCGCATCAAAGGCGAACTGGAGCGACTCCGGCATGACGCCGGTAGCTTTTCCCAGCCTTACCGTCAGGCCGTCCACCTCGGAGCAGCCTTTTTCCACGCACTGTTCCTCAATGATCTCAAGGATACTGTGGGCGATCGATGATTCGTGCATGATCTCACCTGTCTGAAATGCCTCGGCCTTGATGGTCTGGATGGCGAAACCGGCATGGACGAGCACAAAATCGCCGATCTTCGGCGTCTCGGGAAGAAGCATGATGCTGACTTCCTTCCGGGCCCCGTACACATCGATCATGGCCAGGTCATTGTCAATGGATATCACTTTTGAGGGGACCGCAAGGCACATGGTATCTTCCACTCATTCAGCTTTTCGGCAATACGCTCGATAAGCGATTCTTTCTTATCCCATATCTCCCTGGTCATGTCAAGGCCGAGCTCCAGGCTCTTGGGCTGGATCCCGATGATGCATATTTCCTTCGGGTAGTTGCCTGACAGTTTGACAATGGAAAGTACGTCCATCAGTCCAAGATGATGCATTGATGCCTTCGTGGCCAGCTTGACAGGAATGGCTTCGTTCTCGAGGGTATCGATATATCCCGGCTCCTGATCGAAGTTCACCGCATCCACCATCAGGACCTTTTCCCTGCCCTCGATGAACGGAAGCAGGTCAAGACCTGCTGCACCGCCGTCGATGATCTCGACATAATCCGGAACTTCGTAACGCTTATCGAACTCATTTACCGTATGAACTCCCACGCCCTCGTCGGTCATCAGGATGTTCCCCAAGCCGAGGATCGTGATGGTCGGTTCCTGCATCAAAGTGCCTACCTCCGATAAATAAAAAAGCCCTCCGCCTCCGGAAGAAGGGGGCATGAGGGCTTTTCAGATTGTTACTGCAAGATCGCTAGAGGGCCTTCACCTTCACGATCTCCCCGCCCTTGGCATCGACCATGTGAATGGCGCAGGCCAGGCAGGGATCGAACGAATGGACCGTCCTGAGGACCTCCAGCGGTTTCTCCGGATCAGCAAGCGGCGTTCCCACAAGTGATGCTTCATAAGGTCCGGGCGCATCGCTCGCGTTACGCGGAGCTGCGTTCCATGTTGACGGAACAACGCACTGGTAATTCTTGATCTTTCCGCTGTCTATGACCGCCCAGTGCGACAGGATGCCGCGCGGCGCTTCATGGAAGCCCACTCCCCGTATCTCACCGCTCGGGAAGTTAGGTGCGTTGAAGGTCTTCACATCGCCCTTTCCGATATTCGCGATCAGCGCATTCCACTGGTTCGTGCATTCATCGAGCAGCACTGCGCAGCGCACGGCACGGGCACCGATGCGGCCGATGGTGGAGTGCAGCGCAGCAGGACCGACCTTGGTCTTGGCGACCGCGCTGATCGTGTTCAGCATTTCGGTAACATACTTCTTGGTTCCGGCATGACCTGCAGCATACATGCACAGTACATTTGCCAGCGGTCCGACCTGCGCGGGCTTGCCGTTGAAAGTAGGCGCCTTGACCCAGGAATACTTCCCGTCGTACTGCATGCCCGTATGGTTCGGGTCCGTGGATTCTTCCCAGGGATGCTTGTTCCAGTCGCCTTTATACCAGGAATGCTTGATGCTTTCCTTGACGCCATTCTTGAAGTATTCGTCGTTAAAGCTCTTGATGGGCTTGAAGGTGCCGAGGTCGCCGTTCTCGATATATCCGCCCGGAAGCGCAAAGGCGGTCCCCTTCGTGTCCATGGGCATATCAGGCGCGGAAAGATAGTTTGTGACGCCTTTGCCGTAGCCGGTCCATTCGGCATACAGTGCCGCCACAGCTGCGACATCGACCAGCATGGCATTCCTCACAAAGCCCTGCACCTCGTCGATGAGCGTTTTGATGTAGTACAGCCGCTCCATATTCAGCGCGGACTGGTTGTCCGGATTGATCGGGTTTGCCACGCCGCCAACAGCCAGGTTCTGGATGTTCGGCGTCTTGGAACCGAGGATCGAAACGACCATGTTGATCCTTCGCTGGAAATGGAGCGCCTGGAGGTAGTGAGCCGAGGCAAGGAGGTTCACTTCCGGCGGCAGCTTCATTGCCTTATGGCCCCAGTAGCCGTTCGCGTAAATACCAAGCTGGCCGCTGGATACGAAGGTCTTGAGACGGTCCTGGACCTCTTTCATGTGCTTGGCGCTGTTCTGGTCCCAGTTCGAAAGGCTCTCACCAAGCTGGGACGCTTTCTTGGGATCGGCCTTGAGAGCCGAGACAATATCTACCCAGTCAAGCGCGGCCAGGTGGTAAAAATGCACGATATGGTCATGAACGCCATGGGCGGCCATGATCAGGTTCCTGATGAACTGCGCGTTCAGCGGTATGTCGAGCTGCAGGGCGTTCTCTACCGACCTCACCGAGGTCAGTGCGTGTACGGACGTTCAAACCCCGCAGATGCGTTGGGTGAAGAGCCAGACCTCCCGGGCATCCCTGCCTTTCACGATATTCTCGATCCCGCGCCACATCTGGCCAGACGACCACGCCTTGGTCACCTTGCCGCCATCGGTCTCGCACTCGATGCGGAGATGGCCTTCGATCCTGGTGATAGGATCAATGACGATTCGTTTCGACATGGGTTTCTGTCTCCTTCCGAAAAGTTATGCGTGCTCCGCCTTCGGCAGCACGGGGAATTTCTTTACAATGTACAGGTACGCCATGATCTCGAAGGAGATCATGCCCAGGGTGATCACGGTCTCGGAGAACGACGGAAAGTAGCTCCAGTTTGCCCCCGGATTAAATCCTACCAGGAAGGTATTGAACCGGTAGACCGTCCCTGCCATGAGCATGAAGAATGCCGAAAGGAACAGCGGCTTGGGCTTTGTCCGGTTCGCCACGGGCGCGGCGTAGACCAGTGCGGCCACGTACAGGGCATTCTCGACCCAGAACATCAGGCTTTGGATATTGATCTGGAACGCGACCCCGACCGCACCCCTGACAACCAGGTCAATGATCCGGATGGCCAGATAAACGCCGATAAGACCGGGCATGACGCCTGATATTTTTGTCAGTAACGGCATCTCGATTGGCCGTTTGAATCCTACTGCCGCGTAGATCCCCTCAAAGATCACAATTGCATATCCCATGGTAATGGCCGAGATCAGGAACAGAAGCGGCAGCAACCCGGTCTGCCAGAGCGGCGAAAGCTTCTTACCGGCGATCAGCATGAGCGATCCCAGCGATGACTGGTGCATGGTCGGCAGCAGCACGCCCACGGCGATAAAGACGAACATGAACTTGTTCAATGTTTTCCGCAGCCCCTCGACGTTCCAGTTCCGGACGAATTCAGGCAGATGCTCTTTGTACTTGCTTACCCCCTCCAGAAAAGCCGGCATGAACTCGATCCAGAGCACGCCGATATAGAGCGACACACAGAAAGCGACTTCGAACATGATCGAGTTCGGGTTGGCGTACCACGGTGTAAAAAGCTTGTAGGCATTCCAGTAACGACCGATATCCACAAAGATCGACGCGCCGGCAAGGGTGTAGCCGAACACGCTGGCCAGGAGCGCCGGACGCACCAGAGCGTGATACTCTCCCTTGTTCATCACATAGACCATGAGCGCCAGGGCGTAGCCGCCGCAGGCGATCGCAGTACCCGCCACAACGTCATAGGCGATCCAGATGCCCCAGGGGTATCCGTCGTTCAGGTTCGATACCGCTCCGATGCCGAAGACATAGCGGATCGCGATCAAGAGCAGAGCAAAACCGAATATCCCCGCCAGCACCTTGAAGGGCTTGGTAAGGACCTCTCCACCTAATGGTCTGCTTTCCTCTGACATAGTCCTCTCCTTGGGTTATTTATGGTCCTTTGTGTTCTTGTGCACTACATAGAGCAGCCCTCCCAGGAATATGATGGGAGCGACCATTCCCTTGTAAATAGCATGCTGGATGGTCTCCGACCGCTGCGCATCCGAACGTTCCCCGAGCATTGGCATACCAAGCTTGTCAAAAGGCACACCGGCAAGATACAGTATCTGGGTGCCCCCGCCTTCCTTTTCCCCGTAAACCTGCGGGATATAGGGGGTAACCTCGCGCTCGGCAACGGCCTTTCCGTTCAATCGTTCAACAGGATAGACCTGCTTTGAACCTGGCTTGTACTGAAGCCTTTTCCTTGCTTCCGCAAGCAGGTCCTCGACCTTGCCGAACACCGTGGCGCCGGTGGGGCAGAACTCGGCGCATGCCGGGATCTCCCCCTTTTCCAGGCGGTGCGAGCACAGCTGGCACTTTCTGATCTGCGGGAAAGTTTTTTCGAACTCGAACTTCGGGATGTTGTAGGGACAGGCGAGTTGACAATACCGGCAGCCGATGCAGGCGCTCTTATTGTAGCTCACGACCCCATTCTTCGGATCCTTGGTGAGTGCGCTCACCGGACAGGCGGAAACGCAGGCGGGGTCCACGCAATGCATGCATTGCCGCTTTACATAGGCATGACCGTCCTGCTCCCTGTCCTTGATCTCTCCAGTGCCGTTTTTGTACAGCTTGATGATGTTGTAGGTCTTGGAATCCGTGTCGAGCGGATTATCCCACAAGGGATCTTGTGGAGATGAGGAGCTTTGCGGCATTTCATTGTACTGTTTGCAGGCTGACACGCAGGCCTTGCAGCCGGTGCAGACAGTTGAGTCGTACAGGAAGCCGAGGGCATCCTTGCTGCGGGTCTTGGGATCACGCGCAAGGGCAGGATGGGCGTTGGATGCCACCAGAAGGCCGCCGGCTGCTGCAACTTTCAGGAAATCTCTTCGCTTAATTTCCATGGTTCGGTTCTCCCGTGGCCTTATTTTTTACCTTTCTCGTCCTCTCCCAGCTTGCCGGCAACCTTGTTCACCGCGGCAAATGCGGCTCCCGCAGCTGCCGCTGCAACAACAACACCGGCGATCGTTGCGCCCTTGCCCTGCTGTTCCTGGGTATGCGGATAGGTATCGGGCGGAGTGACCATGTGCAGACTTGCCCTGCTGAAGAGCGGCTTGTGAAAACCGATCCCCTTCTCAGTGCATCCGAAACAGGGGTGCCCCGTCCCGACGGGCCAGGTCCCGGCGCCCGTATCGCCGAAAAGGATCGACGGGCAGTTCGCGTGGGTCTCCGGGCCCTTGCAGCCCAGTTTATACAAGCAATAGCCCTTGCGATGGTTCTCATCGCCGAATTCAGTCGCGAATCTTCCCGCATCAAAGTGCGGTCTGCGCTCACAGTTCTCATGAATGAGCCTGCCGTAGGCGAACATCGGCCTGGCTAGTTTGTCCAGTTCGGGAAGTTTCTTGAAGGTCACATAATAGAGGACCGTGGAAAGGAAATTGTACGGGTTGGGAGGACATCCAGGGATATTTATCACCGGCGTCTTAATACCTGCGTCTGCCAGCACCTTGTGCACAGGTGTTGCGCCTGTAGGATTAGGATCAGCCGACGGCACGCCGCCCCATGATGAGCAGGACCCGATAGCGATGATGGCCGCTGCGTCCTTGGCCGTGTCTTTCAGGATGTCGAGGGCGGTCCGTCCCGCGATCATGCAGTAGATCCCGTTGTCCTTGACGGGTATGGCGCCGTCGACCACGAGGATGAACTTGCCCTTGTTGGCCTTGATCGAGGCGGCCCGCGCTTCTTCGGCCTGATGGCCTGAAGGAGTGCTGAGCGTTTCGTGGTAATCTAGTGAGATGAGATCAAGGATGAGATGTTCCAGGGTGGGATGGGTGGCCCGTAACAGCGACTCTGTGCAACCGGTGCACTCCTGTGCCGACAACCAGATGACCGGCGGCCTCTTTGGATTGACAACTGCCTCGGCGATCTGCGCTCCAGCTCCGAGCGGCAGCCCCATGCCTGCGGCCACAATACTGCAGTATTTCAAAAAATCCCTGCGAGAAACACCGCCCAAATGCTGACTAAGGACCTTGAAATCTTTGTTCTTCATGCTTCCCCCTCTGCTGAAAAGGAATAAGAAAGAATCTTATGCTCTAGATTTCTGAAATATGTCGGATGTTTACGCAGAAACAGTTAGCGCTATTGTTAACTATATAATTTCTCCTTATGTATTAATAAGCATTTTTCATGCCACAATATTAATCTCATTATTCAATATATTGCAAATATTGAACAAGCTTTATGATGGATTTAGCTCAACTTGTTGTAACCATTTGTAACGTTTATTAATATATTCCTGTTGTCTATTTATTAAACGTCTTGAGCATGTACTTAGCAATTGCCTTGGCATCATGATCTGACAGCGTCTTTTCATCGAATTTCGGCATACCAGGACCAGGATTCCGCATCAGCTTAATGATATCAGCTTCTGTCTTGATGTTATTGGCCTGGAGGTCCTTTTTATGAAGTGTTTTCTTGGGATTCACGATATTCCCGCCGTCCTGATGGCAGACGTCACAATGCTCCTTGAACAGCACTTCTCCTGATTTAGCTGCACCGAAGCTTACCCCCACAGCTCCCGCGATAACTCCAAAACCCAGCAATACCATGGCTAGTGACGTGATAGAAGTTCTCATATTCATGCTATTTCGATCCTTTCTGGCCCGTAATCGCACTGCTTTTGGCTCTTCCTATTATTGACTCCATTTCAGCAATAGATAGATAGTCAGACATCTAGTCGATCAAGAAAACATTGGCATACTTTTTTAGTATAGCTGAAAAAAAGGAAATTTCAAGGAAGGCTGAACATTATGAATATATTTGTCAGTCGAGCTTACCTGAGGCGGAACGAATCACGAAATATCCGGAGAATACGATAAGCAGGCCACCGGCAAGGATGAGTAACGGCGGTGTTTCTGAAAAGAACACAAAAGCAAGGGGAATCGCTGCAAGTGGCTCGATGTAACCGAGGATCGCGGCGTGCTGCGCGATCACTTTTCTGAGAGCGCTGTAGTACAGGAGCGGTGCGATCGTGGAATGCAGAAGCCCTCCAACCAGCAATAGACCGATCGCAAGCGGAGTAAGCAAGTAATTGGAACCCAGGGCAAATGGGGCCGTTGCGATCGTTGTTATCCAGAGAATGAAAATGACCGCCTTATGATGCATCAGCATGCGGCTGAGTTTTCTTGATAAAAGTATCAAAAAGGCATAGGCGACACCCGATGCGGTCCCTGCAAGGATGCCCGGCATATGCTCGCTGCCGAAGTTGAGCCCTCCGTTCGCATAGATGATCAGCGCCATACCCCCTACTGCCAGTGGCAACGACAGGATCGTTGACCGGTGAATCGGTTCATTGATCAGCAAAGGCGCCAGAACCGCCACAAAGATCGGCGCGGTATAATGGGTGAACACGGCATTAGAAACGGTCGTATGGCCGAGCGCGTAGAAATAGGTGATATTGTTCGCGATAGAGGCCGCTGCCAGGACAGCAAAGTAGGGCCAGGTTCCGGCAATCCCTGACAGGGAGAATTCACCGCGGATATTGAGAACCAGAGGCACGGAGACGCCGGCTATGAGTGAAATATAGAAAAGAATCACGACCGGCGGAAGTTCCATCCATCGGATCATGACGCCCCATGTGCTCCAAATGAGCATGGAAAGGACTATTTTGAGGTAGGAATTCATGCCGATTGAGGACCGCGGAATTTGGATTGCGGATTACACCGTAATAATTAAAAACGCGGAAAATGGTCTTATGCAAATCCGCATTTCGCGCTCAGCAATCCGAAATTGCTCAGGTTCCCATCTCCCACGAAGCAAGGTACTGTTTCTGCTCGGTAGTGAGTTTATCGATCTTTACGCCCATCGCGCTCAGTTTGAGTCGGGCGATCTCCTGGTCGATGTCCATGGGCACGGAGTACACGTCGTTGTCGAGTTCCTTGTAGTACTTCACCAGGAACTCGGCGGAGAGCGCCTGGTTCGCGAAGCTCATATCCATGACGCTGGAGGGATGACCTTCGGCTGACGCTAGATTGATCAGCCGGCCTTCGCCCAGAACGTTGATCTTCCGGCCGTTCGCAAGCGTGTACTCTTCCACAAAGTCGCGGATCTGACGCTTCTTGCGCTTGATCTTCTCAAGTTTCTCAAGGTCGATCTCGACGTTGAAATGGCCGGTGTTACAGATGATCGCGCCGTCCTTCATGACGCGGAAATGCTCCTCGCGGATGACCTTTATGTCTCCGGTCACGGTCACAAAGATATCTCCGATCCTGGCGGCCTGGGCCATGGTCATGACCTGATAGCCGTCCATGACCGCCTCGATCGCCCTTAGCGGATCGATCTCGGTCACCACCACGTTGGCGCCCATGCCTTTCGCGCGCATGGCAAGCCCGCGGCCGCACCAGCCGTAGCCGGCTATGACGAAGAGAGAACCGGCGATCAGGCGGTTCGTCGCCCGGAGGATGCCGTCCATGGTGGACTGGCCGGTGCCGTAGCGGTTATCGAAGAAATGCTTGGTCTGCGCGTCGTTCACCGCGATGAGGGGATATTGCAGCACTCCCTCCTCCGCCATTGCCCGGAGCCGGATGACGCCGGTGGTCGTCTCTTCGGTGCCGCCGATCACGTGGGACAGCAGGTCCTTTCGCTTCGTGTGGAGCACAGATACGAGGTCCGCACCGTCATCCATGGTCATCTGCGGCTTGATTTCGAGCACAGACAGGATATGCTTGTAATAGGTCTTTCCGTTCTCAGTCTTGATGGCGAAGGTCGGGATCTTGTCGTGCTTCACAAGGGACGCGGCGACATCGTCCTGCGTGGAAAGCGGATTTGATGCGCACAGCGCCACATCAGCGCCGCCGGCCTTGAGCGTCTGCATCAGCGATGCTGTCTCGGCGGTCACATGCAGGCATGCTGCCACGCGAAATCCCTTGAGCGGCCGTTCCTTTGCAAAACGCTTCTTGATCAGGTTAAGGACCGGCATGCTGTGGTTCGCCCACTCGATCCTGAGCTTGCCTTTATCAGCGAGTCTGATATCCCTCACGTCGTATTTCATGGGGTCTCCTTAACAACCAATAAAACAAGCGGGGATGGAAATATTCCACCCCCGCCGCAAGATTACGCCTATAGCAGACCGTCTAGTAACGGTAGTGCTCGGTCTTGTACGGTCCGTTCACGGGCACGCCTATGTAGGCCGCCTGCGCCTCGGTAAGCGTTGTCAGCTGCGCGTTCAGCTTCTTCAGCTGCAGGCGCGCCACCTTTTCGTCAAGGTGTTTGGGCAGCGTATACACGCCGACGGGATACTTGCTGGAGCCCTTCTGCGCTTCCGACCACAGCTCGATCTGCGCGATGGTCTGGTTGGCAAACGACGAGGACATCACATAGGACGGATGGCCGGTGGCGCAACCGAGGTTCACGAGACGGCCCTTGGCAAGCAGGATGATGCGGTTGCCGCTGGGCATGGTCACATGGTCGACCTGCGGCTTGATCTCCTCCCAGGGATACTTCTCGATCGAGGCGACGTTGATCTCGGAATCAAAGTGGCCGATGTTGCAGACAATGGCCTGGTCCTTCATCTTCACCAGGTGCTGGTGGTCGATGACATGGTAGTTGCCCGTGGCAGTGACGAAGATATCAGCCTTGTCGCAGGCATAGTCCATGGTTACGACGCG
>JAOUEV010000016.1 GCA_029858565.1 Nitrospirota bacterium
GGCCGAGTTTTCGCGGACGAGCGGACGTGGCCTTAGACGGGTCCAAAATTTCGTTCAGGCTGCGAAGGAGATATGCAAAAAAGCCATAGGACCACAAATAGTACCCACACAAAACCCGGAAGACCCTTATTTTTATAGCTTCTCAAGGACTCAAATTTCCATGAAACTTTACGGAAAGAGGGATTTCTGCTATAGTAATTCCGTCACGTTTGCGACGGGGATTCCGCAATGATCATGAAATACTTCATCGCCTGGTTCGGAATGATGGTGCTGGCAGTCCTGAACGGCGCTCTCCGCGATTTCGCGTATCAGCCGCACCTTGGCGAACTCGCGGGCCACCAGATTTCCACGGTCATCCTCCTCCTGCTGCTGTTCGCCGGCTATTTCCGGTTCCTGACCAGGCGGTGGCCCATCGAATCCGGTAGGCAGGCCTGGGCCATCGGGACCATGTGGTTTCTGATGACCGAAGCGTTCGAGTTCGGCATGATCCTGATGACCTCTGCGCACCCTTGGGACAAGATCTTCGAATCCTATTCCCTGTTCGAAGGGCAAGTATGGCTATTTGTTCCCCTGTGGGTGCTGATCGGACCCTATGTGTTTTATCGCCTTGGACGAAAAGATAGCTGAGGTTAAGAATCACGCATATTTGTTTCTTCCTGAAGTGTGTTCTTTACGGTGAGGACATGGTGTGCTTATTTCAAGCTGAACCTGTGAACATTCCAGGATTCCAAGTCTGCCCCTCTGTGGTTCCATACCTGTTTTATCAGGGTGTGTTATGTATCTCAAAATCCGACAGTATGAAAAGAAAGGTGTTGGCCAAAAAGATAGAAAAAAACAGCGACATTTGTAACCATTCGGCTCTAGAGGGTCGCAAAAACCTCGCCTCTCAGCAGAGCCGTTAGTCAGGAGATAAGAAATATGATCAGGTACAAAAAACTGATATTACTGTTAGTTGTTTTTGGTTCAATTCATCTACTCTTTACAAGCATTGCAGGCCCAGCACTCAGCAAATGGCTATTTGAGCAATCAATTGAATCTAAATTACTTCCCACCAATCAGGCAACTTATTTGATTGCGTTCTTTCAATATGCAGCGATTATAATCTGGATTCCCGTGTCTATATGGATTTATAAGGACTCAAAAAAAGAGCTATTCGCGCCTCTCCTTTGGTCAATATTAGTTCTGATAGCTCATTATCAAGGCTTAATCATTTATCTCTTGGTTTTGCTCTTAACTGACAAAGAAAGAGTGTCTGAATGCAAGTTCTAACAATTGTAGGTGATCCGTTATTTGGTTGGTTCTTCCTGAAATTGAGATTCCGTGAATGGCATGACGGATTATACGTTACAAGGGCTAATTGGTCGTTGGAGTCGGCATAGGTAAGCGAGTCACAGGCATTATTCTTGCTAAACTCTTCAAGTACGGAAATCTGTTGTTACAGAGTTAGAGCTAACTCGACACCCACTGGTTGTACGGGAGATAATATGAACACATGCCCGCATTGTAGTAAAGGAATCTATTTTGAAGAGTCCGGAATATCTGCATACTCATATGATACAGAGAAAAAGACGGCAAAAGAAGATGGGTACGCAATAACGCATGGCTTTTGTCCTGCTTGCCATCAATTAATTGTACTCCTTCAAGAAGGGAAATATAAAGAGACTCAATATGGGACAACCCTAGAGGATGTTTCTTCCGAGGAGATACTTTACCCGAAAGCTGCAACAAAACCAGTCCAGCCGGAGGTACCTGATATATACAAAAATGACTTTCTAGAAGCGGTCTCTGTCCTTAACCTCAGCCCAAAAGCGAGTGCCGCTATCAGCAGGCGACTGCTTCAGTGTGTTCTAAGGGAAGAGCTAAAGGTAAAGAAATCTAGTCTCGCAAAAGAGATTGACGATTTCCTAAAAATGAAAACTGCACCATCTTATCTTGCGGAGGCTATCGATGCAGTTAGGCAGGTCGGTAATTTTGCAGCTCATCCTGAAAAAGACATTTCTACAGGGGAAATTGTTGATGTCGAAAATGGCGAGGCCGAGTGGCTCCTTGATGTGCTAGAAGCTCTTTTTGATTTCACCTTTGTCCAACCCAAGAGACTAAAACAACGGAGAGATAATCTTAACGAAAAACTATCACGCATCGGAAAACCACCAGCAAAGAATGAATAGTCCGCCTTTATTGAGACTTGATGTCATCGCTAGCTTTTTTAAGATCAATCCGATTATATACAAGGAGAAAATATGAAAATCGAACCAAAATTCTATCGTGTGCGTGTATCAGAAGGTTCACTTGCTGCGGGATTAATATGCATCACCTCAAATTTTGATGCAGGAAAGCAGTTTGTTGGCATTGAATATTATGCCCTTGTATGGTCCTTTGATGATACCGTTTTCAGTATTCCCAGTTCGCGCCAAGCGACCTTTCAGGAAGAACTGAGAGTCCTTCACCATGCAATATCGACATATGAAGGCAAGAGGGTCGATGAGACAAAACACATCGAAACAAAACTCAAAGAGGCTTATGGCTCTGCTGTCACAGTTACTTTTGAGGAAATCCAAGCGATACCATCTTTAGCGAAGTAATCGAAAGACATCACAAACTAAAACCTCGGTTCATCTTTCATGACCAACATATGTCTACCAGAAACAACCAGCGCCTCGACAGCGACGCGCCGACGGCGGCGCGTCAGGCGCGTGTTCACATGTCAGTTTCGTTCCGTAATTGTTTATTGTTTCGTCAGGTAGAAACTACAGGCTTGTAGGTGTTATCCGCAGGCAGTCAAATTACGCAAACACCAACGTCCCTAAGCCGAGCAGGATAAACAGGGCACCGGAGATCGGTGAAATGTACTTGGCGGGAATGAACTTATGCAGCCTTCCTGCGATCAGGACGCCGAGCAGCGTGGCGGCGCTCAGGGCTGCGAGGCTGCCGAGAAACACGGAAAGAAAGCTCTGATACTTCACGGACAACAGCAGCGTCGCGATCTGGGTCTTGTCCCCCATCTCCGAGATCGCGATCAGGCTGAATGCGGTAAGAAATCCCGTACGCGCTGACGGTTTAGCCTCCTCTTTTTCTTCTTCCTCTCCCTTCCGAAACAGCATGTACAATCCGAAGGCGATGAATACCCATGCCGAGATCCTTGTAATCAGGTCCTGATCGAGGAGCGATCCCAGCCCCTTGCCGATGATGGCGGCGCTGCCGGAGAGGAGCGCGAAAGCAAGGAACGCTCCGGCCAGCACCGGCTTCCCGCCGTAGCGAAGCGCCAGGGTGAAGACCATGAGCTGCGTCTTGTCGCCCAATTCGGCCGTGAAGATCAGGCCGAAGGATATGAGGAAGATAGATATGAAGGACATAGGTTTACTTCAGCACTTCCTTCTGTTTCTTGATCAGCTGCCTGATCCCCTTCTCGCCCAGGGCGAGCAGTTTCTCCAGTTCCGCCTTGGAAAAAGGGTCCCCCTCCGCAGTCCCCTGGACCTCGACAATGCCGCCCTTCCCGGTCATAACCAGGTTCATGTCTGTTTCAGCGCCTGAGTCCTCGGCATAGCACAGGTCAAGCATGGGCTTGCCTTTCACGATCCCCACGCTCACCGCAGCCAGATGGTCGATAACAGGGATCTCTGTGATCATGCCCTGCTTCTTCGCGTGCCTGAGCGCGTCCACGAGAGCAATGTAGGCTCCGGTGATGGAGGCCGTGCGCGTGCCGCCGTCGGCCTCGATCACGTCGCAGTCGATCAATACCGATCGTTCGCCCAGCGCGGTCATGTCAACGACCGACCGGAGCGACCTGCCGATGAGCCGCTGGATCTCATGGGTCCTGCCGCCGACCTTGGACCGCTCCCGCTGGATGCGCTGGGCTGAGGAGCGGGGCAGCATGGCGTATTCAGCAGTGACCCAGCCGGTCCCCTTGCCGCGAAGAAAGGGAGGAACGCTGTTCTCGACCGTGGCTGTGCAGATGACCCGGGTGTTGCCCATTTCGATCAGCACCGAGCCTTCGGCGGACTTGATGTAGTTCCTGGTGATCTTGATGCTGCGGAGCTCGTCCGCTTTCCTGCCGTCGATGCGCATGAAGCCTCCTAAAGATTTCACTGCCGAATTGAACCACGGAGTCACAGAGAGAAGCAAAACCCCAGGACTAGTTCTTAAAGATCAGACCAGCATCGGGTTTGATGTTGTCGTGCTTCGCAGCTTCGTATGAGGATAGGAGTTGACGTTGCCGTCCTCTGCGTCTCAGTGCCTCTGTGGTGAAAAGGGTTGTCTTTTGATCTTAGGTGTATTCTCAGAACTGAAAATACTTCGTCCTTCCCTTACCCGCCGGTCTCGCCTTCTTCAACATCTTTTCCACAAATTGCTTACCCTTTTCCACAGCCTTTTCCACAGGTAATCCCTGTCCTATGAACAGGGTTATTGCAGCGGAAAGTACGCAGCCTGTGCCGTGAAAATCGCCTTTTTGACGCTCTGTGGAAAACTCAAGCACCTGTTTTCCGCCGTATAACGTATCCACAGCCGGACCGGGCCGGTGGCCGCCCTTGATCAGCACGTACTTCGGCCCCAGGTCAAGAAGTTTACCAGCGGCAAAATCCATGTCCTCGTCGTTCCTGATCAAGACACCGGTCAGGACCTCTGCTTCGGGGATGTTCGGGGTGACCAGAAGGGCCAGGGGAAGAAGCTGCTCCTTAAGCGCTTTGATGCCATCAGGCCTGAGCAGGATCCTGCCCGAGGTCGAGCGAACGATCGGATCCACGACAACGTTGCTGATACCATGCTTTTTGACGCTTTTCGCGACTGCCGCCACGGCCTGCCTTGTCAGGAGCATTCCCGTCTTGATCGCGTCAGGCCGCATGTCGCTCAACAGGACCTCGATCTGTCGGGTGATCGAGGCCGGAGGCACCGGCTCGGTCCCCGCGACGCCCCTGCTGTTCTGGAACGTGAGCGCGGCAGGTATGGCCATGCCAAAGGCGCCGAGCGCCTGGAAGGTCTTGAGATCAACCTGGATGCCGGCCCCGCCTGAAGGGTCTGAGCCGGCAATGGAGAGAAGTTTTATCATTCCACTTTCAACTTCATCAGCTGCAGCGGGTCCACTTTCGCGCCCTGCACGCGCGCGCCCCAGTGCAGGTGCGCGCCGGTCGATCTTCCGGTTGAACCGACCTCGGCGATCACGTCGCCCTTCATCACTGCCTGTCCCGGCCGGACATGGATCTTCGACAGGTGAAAGAACATGGTATAGATCCCCTGTCCGTGGTCAAGGATCACACTGTTCCCGGAAAAGAACTGTTCGTCAACGAACACCACCACGCCGTCATTCGGCGCTTTCACCGGCTCCCCCTCGTCAGCGGTCAGGTCCACGCCGGAGTGGGAATTCTTCGGGATATTATTGATGATCCTGCGCACGCCAAAGGGCGTCCCGATCTCGTGACCCGGCAGCGGGTCAATGAACTTCCCTTCCCACATCCTGAGGGAATCGACCGGCCAGAGAGCGGCCACCCGTTTCTGCTCCCGCTCAGCCCGCGCCTCGTTCTCCGGCGAAAGGGTGACCTGGTCCTCGCGCAGCGTGAGCCGCTGAAGGGGGAACCTCTTTTTCCAGATCTTCACATCCCGCGAAACGCTCTTGCCGCCGAGATTCATCACCAGGGGATATGATCCGGGCTCAGTGTTCAGATCAATGCCAACGATCGCCTTATAGGCTCCCTTGCTCTCGTTGAAGTGCAGATGCTTCTTCAGGAACGTCCCTTCCACAGGCCCGGAAGCTCCCTTTACCGTTACGACCGCGATGTCGCCGGGACCCGGCTTCTTCGGAGAAATGGAAACAACCGGCTTTCCCGCTGGAGCCGCAATAACTGGCAGTGCTGCAATGAGACACAGGATCACAATCAAGACCGGAGTTATTCCCCGCCAATCCGCACTCCGCACTCCGCACTTCGCACTTGTCTTATTCCGCACTCCGCACTCCGCACTTCGCACTTGTCTTATTCCGCACTTTCACTTCGCACTTGTCTCATTCCGTATTATTTTTTCTTGAGGTACTGGCTCACGCCCTTCATGGAGCAGAACTCGCCGCACATGGTACAGACATCGGAGTCCGTGGGCATGCGGGATTCGCGCAGTTTCCGCGCCCGCTCCGGGTCCACCGACAGTTCGATCTGACCTTTCCAGTCCAGCGCTTTCCTGCGCCGGGCCATCTCGCGGTCCCAGTCCATTGCACCGGGAACGCCCTTGGCAATGTCCGCGGCATGGGCGGCGATGCGCGAGGCGATGACTCCCTGGCGCACGTCCTCCAGGTCCGGCAGACGCAGGTGCTCCGAAGGCGTGACATAGCACAGGAAATCCGCGCCAGCAGCACCCGCGATCGCCCCGCCGATGGCTGAGGTGATGTGATCGTATCCCGGCGCCACGTCCGTCACCAGCGGCCCGAGCACGTAGAACGGCGCGCCCTTGCACAACTCTTTCTGGATCTTGATATTCGTCTCCACCTGGTTGATCGGCACATGGCCCGGCCCCTCGATCATGACCTGCACGCCGGCTTCCACGGCGATGTCCCGCAGCTCACCGAGCGTGATCAGTTCCTGGATCTGCGCCCGGTCCGTGGCATCTGCCAGGCAGCCCGGCCGCATGCCGTCGCCCAGGGAGAGGGTCACATCGAACTTCTTGACGATCTCGACCAGC
Organism: Nitrospirota bacterium; assembly: GCA_029858565.1. GTDB lineage: Bacteria > Nitrospirota > UBA9217 > UBA9217 > UBA9217 > JAKAHZ01. The sequence continues at coordinate 6,661 of JAOUEV010000016.1, forward strand.
CGGTCGTACTGGCTGTAGAGAGGGTTCTCCTGTTCGTTCACAATGATCCATTCCAGATGGAACGCGCCGCCGCGGCTCACCACGTCCATGATGCGGCCCTGATTTTTGAGACGCTCCACGCTCTCCCGCGTGATGCCGCAATGCACGGTGATGAAGTCGACGCCTTCGGCGCACTGTTCTTCGATGACCCGGAACAGGACCTCGGGATCCATCTGGACGATCGCCTTGCCGCCTGCCACGGTCTCCACCGCCGCCTGGTAGATCGGTACCGTGCCGATGGAGACGGTCGACTGCTTCAGGATCTCTTTTCGTATCTCGATGATCGGCCCGCCTGTTGACAGGTCCATGACCGCGTCAGCGCCTGCGGCTACAGCGGCCTTCAGCTTGGCGATCTCGTCGGCAACGGACATCTGGTCCTTGGATGTGCCGATATTGGCGTTGATCTTGGTCCTGAGCCCCCTGCCGATCCCGAGCGGAGTGATGGACTTGTGCGCCTTGTTCCGGGTTATAACGATCGTCCCTTTGGCGATCCCCTCAAGGATCGTTCCAGGGCTCACGCTCTCGGCCCGCGCCACAGCCTCCATCTCGGGAGTTATATTGCCTTTACGCGCTTCCAGTATCTGTGTCATCTATGCACCTCGGTCCTTTCAGGAACTTCCCGCGCTTCATCCGCCTATTCCCGGGGAGCGCAGCACTCGCAGATCGCTTTATCAGACATCCGCATTGCTTCCAGAATGTTCTCAGCCGCCTTTTTAACATCCTCCGCAGCAAGAATGGCAGATATCATTGATATCCCATCAGCTCCGCACCCAATAACCCTGATAATATTCCCACATTTTATACCGCCCAACCCAAAAATAGGTATATTTATATTCTTTTTCAACTCTTTTAGCTCACACAACCCCACCGGAGCACCATATTTTTTCTTTGACGGGGTTTCAAATATAGGTCCGAATGTTACAAAATCAGCCCCATCATCCTGAGCTGTTATTGCCTCACTTTTGTTGTGTGTTGATGCCCCAATCAGCATTCCGCTTCCCACTATAGACCTTACTGCATCAACAGGAATGCTGCTATGCCCCACATGAACACCATCAGCATCTACATTAACAGCTACATCAACCCGGTCATTTATGAATAACTTCGCCTGAAACTCTTTCGTAAGCTGCCGCATGTCTTTAGCCAGAGCCAGAAGCTCCCGTACAGGCATGTCCTTTTCCCGTAGCTGTATGGCCCTGACCCCGCCTTCCAAGGCCAGCCTCACCGCCTCAATAAGAGGCTTTTTTGTCGCATGGCGGTCGGTTATGAGATAGAGACGAAAATCGATAGCCACAGTAACCTCAGCTCAAGGATTAAGAGGATTAAGAGGATTAAGGATTATCGACCATTACTCCTCTAGCCCTGCTTCATCTGATCCTCTAATCCTTTATTAGTTTCCTATCATTCCTTCCACCGGGCTGCTGGCTGTGGCGTAGAGCTTTTTCGGCATCCTTCCCGCCTTGTACGCCAGCCTTCCGGCAAGCACGCCGTATTTCATGGCCTCTGCCATCTTGATGGGATCCTTGGCAGCCGAGATTGCCGTGTTCAGGAGCACCGCGTCGCAGCCCAGCTCCATGGCGATCGCCACATCGGACGCTGTGCCGACCCCCGCGTCAACGATCACCGGCACCTTCACGGTCTCCATGATGATCCGGATATTGTAGGGATTCCTGATGCCGAGCCCTGATCCGATCGGCGCTGCCAGCGGCATGACCGCGGGACAACCAATGTCCACGAGCTTCCTGGCCATGATCGGATCATCGCTCATGTAGGGCAGCACGATCAGGCCTTCCTTGAGCAGCACCTTCGCTGCTTCAAGAGTAGCCTCGTTGTCCGGGAAGAGCGTCTTCTCGTCGCCGATCACTTCGAGCTTCACCAGCTTCGTGATGCCCGCCTCGGCAGCCAGCATGGCGTACCGTATGGCGTCCTTGGCATTGAAGCACCCTGCCGTGTTCGGAAGGATCTTGTATTTCTTCGGGTCAATGAAGTCCAGCAGGTTCTCCTTGGACTTGTCGATGATGTTCACGCGCCGAACCGCGACCGTGACAACGTCGGTGCCCGAAGCCTCGATGGCCCGCCTCGTCTCGTCAAAATCCTTGTACTTGCCCGTGCCCACCCAGAGCCGGGACTGGAACTCTATGCCGCCGATCACCAGCTTATCATTGCTCATCGTTCGAAACCTCCAAAATCGTTAAGAGCCGAAACTACTTTACTCTCGCAAAGCCGCTAAGCCGCAAAGAAAGACGTAGTCCTTTGACGTCCTTGGCGCCTTTGCGTCTTGGCGCGAGAACGCAGTTGCCTTCATCGCTTGTCCTTGCTTCCCTTCGCGTCCTTCGCGTCTTCGCGGTGAACGCCGTTATTTATTCCTTTTCTTCTTCGTCTTCTTCTCCACCCCGCCCCGCCCATGGACCTGGATGTAGCAGTTATAGGATGTCAGCGTCTTGCCGCTCTCGCGGTCCGTGCTGCGCTTGTACACCACCTGGAGCCTGGTCTCTTCATTCTCGCATGCCAGCAGGTCCTTGAGCCGCGACAGCACGCTGTCCACGAAGGTTTTGCTGCCGGTGATCCTGATGCCGTCCTCGGCGTAGGTGCTGCCCTCATGGGTGTATCTGACAGGCTTGGGTGCCAGTTTCTGGTTCGCTCTCAGCTTTGCCCAATGCTTCAGGAACGGTTCCTTTTCCATGGTTCCCTCCTAAAAAATAGAGCGATAAGAGATTACGTGATCAGGTGACAAGCGACGAACGACGATGGCCTTTGTTTTTACTCCGCACTCAGCACTTCGCACTCCACACTTCCAAGTCGCCCCCTCCCATGAACTGCACCACCTCCACCCGGTCGTTCTCCTTGACCAGGACTTCGCCGTAAGTGGCCTTGCGTACGATCTCCTCGTTGATCTCCACTGCCACACGCTCAGGCTTGATCTCCAGGTGCTGCAGAAGCCCGGAAACGGTCAGACCGTCGGGAACGTCTCTTTTTTCACCGTTCAAGTGTATGTTCATGATTTTCTAACCGCTTCCACTGACATTCGACAGGATCACAGAATAACGATCCGATCTCAAGCGTATAAATCCTGTTGGTCCTGTCGCCTGGGAGCGCCTACTTTTGGTATCCTGTCAAAAAAGATCCTCTGATTTTCTCCGCGCCTCTGCGTCTCCGCGCGAGAACCGATTTTATGAGACCAAAAAAGCCGCATCCCGAATAGGATGCGGCTCGAAAGGTGTCATTCCCTCGAATTTCTCGCCTTCCCTACGCCGGAACTACCCGGATCAGGTTCCAAGGGTCGCCCTTTTGGAAGGGCTCTCAGCCATGCGGCTCCCCCGGCTCTGTTTCAACAAAATACAGCAGGTTCCGGGTAAAGTCAACGGCTAATCCGACCGGATCAGGCAAGCTCAAAGGGTAAATATGACCAAAATGACCAACCTGTTTCATTCTTGACCCCCTCAAAACCGTCCTGTAGAATAAGCATAATAAATATACGATCTTCAAGCCTGTTGCTTTGATCATTTTAGCGTGCTAAATTATGAGCGTCACCTTCGAGATCATTGGAGAGATCGAACAGGTCGAGATCATCGCAGCCGGCTCAAGCATCCGAGTACTGCCGTATATCCAGAAGGTCTACGGTCCGGGCCGTTGGCGGAAGCTTAAAGGCGTAGCCGCGATCAGACTCCCGAATGGCATGATCCGGCGCGTGGAACTTCATTGGTATGAAGCCCATGGTATCGGCAGGAAGGACTTCAAGATCAAGCGGTACTTGTAGAAAGGATTTCTATGAAAAAAAAATACGCGCTCTGCATCGACAATAAAGGCAATGAATCATCGCTCATCCCGAGAAAGATCTACGAGATCCTGCCGGATGACCAGGCAGCCCAGGATGATTTTGTACGGCTGATCGACGAAAGCGGGGAAGATTACCTTCACCACAAGAGTCATTTCGTATTTGTCGAATTTCCCGAGGAGGTGGAACGAGTACTGCTCGCAGCGTAATTCCGTTGATGCTGCCCCGATGAGGAAGCAGACAGATCAAGAAACCCGCCCCTCCCCCGCGGCATCCCGCTAAACACGCTCACGGCAGGCCTCTCCGTCCTGCCTTTTTTGCGTTATTATCCATCAGGACGATGTTTCCTTCTTGATTTTTCACATGATTTATACTATTTTTAATCATGGACAAATTAACGACCATAAATTTACTCAAGACAAATTTAAACTATATTCAGGTCCACTTTGGCGTTAATAAGCTTCTGCTTTTTGGTTCTGTGGTCCATGGTACCGCTAAAGAAGGAAGTGATGTGGATATTCTTGTCGATTTCAGCGGCCAGCCGGACTTTGACCGTTTTATGGACCTCAAGTTCTTCCTGGAAGACCTCTTGAAAACAAAGGTCGATCTGGTCACCCGCGACGCCTTGCGACAGGGAATGCGACCGTCAATAGAACGAGAGGCGCTCAATGTCGCGTGACTGGGCCCTTTATCTTGAGGACATTCTGATTTCCTGCCGGAAGATCCAGCAATACACGCGCGGAATGGACCCTGTGCAATTTCAGGCTGATGGGAAGACCTATGATGCTGTTCTTCGCAACCTGGAGATCATCGGTGAAGCCGCAAAGAACATTCCCTTCCCTGTCCAGGCATTGATACCGGAGATTGAATGGCGCAAGCCTGCCGGCCTGCGCGATATGATCGCACACGCCTATTTCGGGATTGACAATAATATTCTTTGAGATGTGATACGAAATAAAGTACCTGAACTGCAACAAGCAGTAGAAGCTTTCCAGAAACGTCGAAAACAGGCATAGAAGTTGGCAATCTTGAACATAATGCGCATCAGATACCTGACAAAATGGATCACTCCCCTCCTCCTGCTTTTCCTTTCCGCCGCATGCAGCGACGAGGTTTCCCGTGTCGGGTCCTCGACGATCCGCGCCAGGGACCTTGCGCGCCGCGTAAGCGTTACGGAGATCTACTACCCCGGGAGCGGAAAGAACTACGTCGCGCTCTCCCAGCTCATAAAGGGAAACCTGTCGATCGAGATGCTGCGCTCCCTTGGCCGTACTGTTGACGACAGTGTCCTGGAAAAAGAAGCGCAGCGGATCGACCAGAACACCAAGGCGCCGGAGATGCTGAAAAGGATCAAGGACGTCTACAGGTCGGACCGCAAGGCGTATCTGCGCTCCTTTGTGGCTTTGGTATACGCGGAACGGGTCCTCTATTCCGAGGTATTCCTGAAATCACCGGACGCCCAGGCAACAGAGCGGAAACAAGCGGAATCCCTGCTGCAGCAGGCTTCCCCGTCCCCCTCGTCGTTCATGCAAACGGCACGGAAGCAGGGCCTTTCCGCAGAGCAGTTCCGGGTCTCGCTCAAATATGGCGTTGTCCCGATCGAGCACACGCCGCTTGCCACCCCGGCTCCCCACGAGGCTGATCTCGAACATGCGGACCGGCTGCACCACCTGCTGGAAACAACCAAGCCAGGCGCGATCTATCCAAAGGTGATCGAATGGCAGGAGAATTTCCAGGTGGTCCGCCTTCTCAGGAGGACGGGAAAGGACCTGATCATCGAGTCCGCGGCCGTGGCAAAGCGGAGTTATGACGAATGGTTCTGGGAGAAGGCATCGAAAGTACCTGTGAGGATCACAAACATCGCGCTGAAATCCGAACTGCTCAAGGAAGTATCCTGGGCATCCCGCCTGAAACTGGACTGATCCACTCGCGCAAATACCCCGTATTTACCCATTCTAGATACTTGATTGATAATTAAAACAAAACGGGCAGACCTTTCGGCCTGCCCTTCTTTTACCTCGATCAACTAGTGATTTTCTTGTCCTCAAGCAGACCGAGCTTTTCTTTTGTGGCAATGACCAGCACGGACTCCACGGCCTTCTTCTTTCCCTTGGGCGTGCGCACTATCATCTTGAGCCCGCTCCTGCGGAGCGCATCGTCGGGGAAGACAAGCTCCCTGCCTGCTGTCAGCGGCTCGGCATGGCACAGGTCATTGGGATAGAGCTTGCTGATGCGCCATACTGGTCCACGCTGAAGAGATGCAGGTAGCCTTCCTGGTTCGTCGAGGCCTTCACCTTGATCGGTTCATCATGGGTCGCTAAGACCGGCGTGGAGAATATTGCCATCAGCACGATAGCGACCGCCGTCAGTCTATGAATTACCATGATTTCTCCCGGCATCAATGCCTTATTGCTTCTGATTTGATACTGACTGCTTACCGCTTATCACTTTAGCCCTTGTTCTGCTCGCTAGCCATTAACCAATTTCACCACCGCCATGCCGTCCTCGTAATGATCGATGATGTTCAGCGCTCCGAAGTTCTGGTCAATACGGAAGAGGTTGAGCGGCGGCAGGCCCAGGGCCTCTGCAAGTATCACCCGGTTCACGCCGCCGTGCAGCAGCATGGCGATCTCCTGGCCAGGATGGGCCGCCACAATGCGGAGGTACTCGGGCAGGATCCGCTCCCGCACGTCATGCAAACATTCGCCTTCCGGCGGCCGGTAGTTCAGCAGGTCAGCGCGCCAGGCAGTGTAGTCCTCGGGATAGCGCTCCTTGATCTCCTCTGCGGTCAGACCTTCCCACTTGCCAACGCTCCGCTCCCGAAGCGTCCTGATGGGTGTGTGCGAAAGACCCAGGCGCTCGGAGATGATCCGGGCGCCCTTGACCGATCGGATCAGGTCGCTCGAGTAGACAGCTGAGACCGGTTTGCCGTCCAATAGCCCGGCGAGCCGGCGCATCTGCTCAACGCCTTTTTCCGTGATATCCACGTCAATATGGCCGTTGTAGCGTTTTTGTCCGCCATTGGCCACTTCTCCGTGGCGCATGAGATAGACTCGGGTGAATATCGCCATACAGCACCTGAAATACAGAATAACGTCAACAACCTCGTCTCGCGCAAAGGCGCCAAGCCGCAAAGGAAAGCAATGATCAAATTCTTGCTTCCTGTACTGAATCCTAAGGCCGTTCTTAGCGTCTTTGCGGCTTTGCGCGAGAACGCCTTTTGCTTTTTTGGTCTGTCCTTACCGTTCGCTCAACAGGAACACGAACAAAAGCAGCGTCAGCGCCTCGGTCATCTCGCTCACCGCGCCAATGGAATCACCGGTGACGCCGCCTACCTTGCGCGTCACGAACCAGCGCCAGAGCAGGGTGAAACAGACCACGGCAACGGGGATCCCGATCGCAAGAACGATGGTGCGAGGTTCATTGATGATGACGAAGGCTGATATGCCGAGCGAAACGACCGACGCGGCGACCAGCCCGCCGGACCGGACATGGCCGACAAAGGCCTTTCCCATGCCTTCGTCGCGGCCGTAGTCGGACTTGTACATCATCAGCATCTGCGCCCAGCGGCTGAACGCGGGGGCCGTGAGCAATGCAGCGGTCTTGTACTCGGTGAAAAGATTGTTGAGGCAGGCATATTTTATCAGGAATATGAAAATGATGGCCAGCACGCCGGCGGTGCCGATCCTGCTGTCCCTCATGATCGCGAGCCGGGACTCATGATCATGGCCGCCCATAATGCCGTCAACGCTGTCCGCGAGGCCGTCCACATGAAGCGCGCGCGTCAGCATGACCGACGCCAGCAGGAGGAAGATGTTGCCGATCGTGTCCGGGAACAGCCAGAGCAGCGCCTTGTCCGCCTGCACCAGGATAAGGCCGATCAGAAAGCCGATAAAGGGAAAGTAGACCATGGAGCGCGCGAGATCGTTCTCCGTGGTCTCATGGTCTTTCCTGACCGTGATGACCGTCAGGAACTGCAGCGCTGTGATGAAGTTTCTGAACATAGGGTTGTCCTGTGGTACCTGCTAGTCTCTTGTCCCGTGCTTTTGCTCGCTTATTACTTACCACTCATAGCCCTTCTTTTGTTTCCTATCCCTGGTTCTTAATTTTGCCCCTGACCCCTTACGGCTTGCGGCTTTATTTAATTTTCACCGGCAGTCCCGCTGCGACAAAATAGGCTTCGTCCGCAGCAGCAGCGACCCGCTGGTTCATTATGCCCGCGAGGTCCCGGAACCTCCGGACAAGCGCGTTGTCCGGAACGATACCGAGGCCCACCTCGTTCGAGACCACCAGGAGCGTGCCGTCATGGGACCTGAGCGCGGCGGCAAGTTCGTCGATCGATTCCCGCACCTCATCGTCCTTCGATCTCCGCGCCATGACATTGCTGAGCCAGAGCGTAAGGCAGTCCAGCAGCACCACGCTGTAACGGCCCGCAAGCTTCCCTACCAGTTCGGCGATGGCCAGCGGCTCTTCAAAGGTGTCCCAGGCGCCCCCGCGTCGCTTGCGATGATGTTCGATCCGCTCCACCATCTCGGCGTCCAGCGCCTGCGCGGTTGCCAGATAGGCCCGTTTACCGGTTATCTCTCCCGCGAGCTTCTCGGCAAAGGCCGATTTTCCCGACCGTGCGCCGCCGGTGATAAATATAAGTTTCGACATTCGAGAAATCTGGCAGCCCTGCCGATAGAAACGATCGTTCACACGAAGGCACAAAGGCACGAAGAAGATCGGATCAGATCGGGTTATGCCCTCCCTTTGTGGCTTCGTGGCTTTGTGTGAGAAATGGTTATTGGCAGTTGCTTAGGTAAAAAAACCCTGCGGGAGCATTTACTCCTGCAGGGATTTCCTAGAGAGTTATGGAGCGGGCGACGGGATTCGAACCCGCGACCTCCAGCTTGGGAAGCTGACACTCTACCACTGAGTTACGCCCGCTTTTCATGGGCTATTATAATGATAGCCCCGTGCACTGTCAATCAAATTTCCGGAACTTACAGAAGCGACTTGATGTCCTTTTCCAGATCGCCCTCCTCGGCGCCGCCGAGATACTGTTTCGCGATCATGCCGTCCTTATTGACGATATAGACCATGGGGATCGCCCGCACCATGTACTTCGCGGCGACCTCATCATCCCCCCTGAGCACGGGATAGCTGATGCCGAACTCCTTTGCAAAGGACCGTATCTCGTCCAGGCCGGATGTATCCATGGAAACACCAAGGACCACCAGCCCCTTGCCCTGATAAGCCTTGTGCAGCCGCTCCATGCCGGGAATGGACTCCCGACAGGGCGGGCACCAGGTCGCCCAGAACTCCACGAGCACCACCTTCCCCTTGAGGTCGCCGAGGTGGACGGCCTTCCCGGCAAGGTCCTTGAGGGTAAAATCAGGCGCCGCTGAAATTGCTGCGGTCTTCTCCTGCCTGGTGCAGCCTGCCAGCGCCGCCAGGAGAACGATAACCATGACAAACTTGTTCCGCATTGTTTTGCAAAGCTCCTTGTGACACGTTGAAACTATTCCGGCGGCGCCCTGAGACGGGAGCCGCCGGTCGATGAACGTCAGGGAAGTACCGTCAAGGGATCAAGCCAGCAGCGCGTCGACCTTCGACTTGAGCTGGGACTTGGGCACCGCGCCCACGATCTGGTCCACGGTCTGGCCGTTCTTGAAGAACATGAGCGTCGGAATGCCCATGATCCGGTATTTGCCAGCGATATCGGGATTCTCGTCGGTGTTGAGCTTCAGCACCTTGATCTTGCCCGCGTATTCCTTCGAGATCTCGTCAACGATCGGCGCCACCATCCTGCAGGGGCCGCACCACACCGCCCAGAAGTCCACCAGCACCAATCCCTGGGCTTTCAGCACTTCCTGGTCCCACGTTGCACTCGTTACTGCGTCTGCCATGCCATCCTCCTTAGGAACCTGATCTTATGGTGTTGCCGGTGCCGCGGCACTTGTCGCCGGTTGCTTCCTGATCGCCCCTTCGGGACATACGCGGGGGCAGGCCCCGCAATCCATGCATTCCAAGCCGATCGTTGCCTTGCCGTTCAGAACATCGATCGCTTCGGTGGGGCACACATCGGCACAGGCCCCGCAGCCGGAGCACCTGTCTTGATTCACCACATACATAGGACAACCGTGCTGGATTATAGACCCCGTCCCAAATGTTGTCAATATGTTTTGATTGTGGCATAATCAACGGGCCATGAGAACACAACTGATCCCCTACGGCGCCGACGGTTGGCGGGAAAAACTGAAGCTTATCGACGAACTTCTCGCCGAACCGGGCGGACCGCCGTTCCTGTATAACGATGTTCTGGTCCTGGTCCCCTCCTCGCGCCTCAGGAGGACCTACGGCCGGCTCGTTGTTGAGCGCGCGCTGGAGAAGCTGGGGACCGCGACAATATCGCCTCCCGATATCCGGACCCTCCATCAGCTCCTGCAGCACCTTCACGCACGCTCCGGCGGACGGCCGCTGATCGACGAGAACAGCAGGCTCGTGCTCGTCGAGGGCATTGTGAAGGAGCGCATGGCCTCGCTGCCTTTCGCGGACCCCATTCCCGACACGCTCGCGCCGTCCCTTGCCGCTGCCGTGGCCGATATGATCGAGGAACTGGGCGCGGCAGGGATAGGCCCGGAACGGTTGTCCGGCGCGATCGCCGCGAGCGGCATCGGGGACAAGCGGCAGGTGGCGCTCCTGGAACAGGCCTATTGCCGCTACCAGGAGGTCCTTTCAGCCAAAGGCCTGAACGATCCGGCTGCCATGATCGTCGAGCTGGCGGAGAATTTCGATCCTGCGTGGCTCGCCCGGTACCGGCGCGTGATCGTCGACGGCCTGCATGATGCAGGCGATCTCCAGGCACGGGTGCTCCGCAAGATCGCGCTGCACGAGCAAAGCACCTTCCTGATCGAGGCGCCCGGCGCGGACCTGGTAAGGAACGCGTCCGACCAGCACCCGCTTCGGCTGATAAAGGAATTCTGCGCCAGGCTCGGGATCATGCTGGGAGAAGACCGTTCCGCTTCCGGGACCGATGCCGGGTTCCTGGCTGCCGCCCTGTTCGCGGACCGGCCCTTTGGCGAGTCTGCCGCTTCAGCGCCCCCGTCCTTTGCCCCGCGTCTTGACGCGCTTTCCGGCGTCACCATGCGCGAAGAAGTGTCGCTCATCGCAGGCCGGGTCAAGGACTCTCTGCGCAGCGGGACCATTCCGGACTCGGTCCTGGTCGCGTTCCCGTCCCTGGACGAGTACGGCCCTCTTGTTGAGGAGATATTCCGGGACTACGGGATCCCCTACAACCGTGCGCTCGGACGCCAGCTCAGCACCTCCGCGGTCGCGACCGCCCTGGTCTCCCTGCTCCAGACCGTGCAGGACAACTGCTCCGGCCGGTCCCTGCTCCGGGTCCTCAGTTCACCGTTCCTCAAGTTCAGCGAGGACCACTCGGTCGCCCCGGCATTCGAACGGCTGATGCGCGGCCAGCGGATCCTGGACGGCCGGGAACAATGGCTCAAAGCAGCACGGACCGCCTCATCCGATGAGAAAGGCCGCGACATCCTGTCCGGCCCTTTGCAGGACCTGTTCACCGCGCTCGACCCCTTCTTTACCAGCGACGCGCTGCCCCTGTCCGGGTGGATGGAACGGGCTGAAGCGCTCCTTCGGTGGTCCGGCATGGCCGAGCGGGTGGCGCTGATCAAAGGGCCGCTGAACGTGAACCTCCAATCCTTCAAGAAACTGAGCGAGGTCATGGCGTCCCTGAGCCGGGCAGGCAGGCTCTTTCCGGAATACCGCTATTCCTTTGACGAGTGGTCCTTCCTGCTCAGAAAGACCTTCATGCATGCCCGTTTCCAGGTCCCGCCGGACGACGAGGGCGGCGTCCAGGTCCTGGGCCTTGAGGAGAGCGCGAGCCATGCCTGGAGCGAGATCTACCTGGGCGGACTGATCGACGGAAAGTTCCCCCAGCGACTGCCGCAGAACATCTTTCTTCCCGAAGCAACGCTTGAGACCCTGGGCGTGCGGCCGCTGGAGCAGGCGCGCATGAACGCGGCCTATCATTTCTACCGCCTCCTGCTCTCGGCGCCGCGGGTCACGCTCACCTGGCCCGAGAACCAGGGCGACCGGCCGGTCGTTGCATCGCCCTTCCTGGCGGAGCTGAAGCCCTTGGAGATCGCCGGTCTGCTGAACCGGGGCATGGAAAGAACGCGGCAGTTCCAGTTCAGCCTCAGGCCCGAGGACGCGCGAAGCGTGGCTGAGCTGGCCAAGGCCATTGCCGTGACCGGCGCTCCTGTCTGTCTCGACGAGGTCCTTCGATCGGATATGGACAGCATGCCGGCTGTGCGCTCGGCATATCAAACACAACCATCTCCCGCGCCGGCTGCGATCCCGATCCCGGGCATTACGACCTTCTCGGTCACGGACCTGGATGTATATCTCAACTGTCCCTACGACTACTATGTCAAAAAGATCCTCGGCATCGAACCGCTCGAAGAGGTGACCGAGGACATCTCGCCCAGCGACCGGGGAAGCAGGGTGCACGCCATCCTGAAAAGGTTCTACGAAGAGTGGCAGGAGCCGGTCACCTCATCCAATCTGGACCAAGCGCGCGGCCTGCTCCTGTCCCTGAGCGAAGGTTACTACAAGCGCGACGCCGACACCTTCCGCAACCGCAGGGAAAAAGACCTCTTCGTCACCACGGTCGCGGAACGGTTCCTGACTGCGGAAACAGGCTTCTGGACCCAGGGCTTCCGTCCTTTCTTCCTGGAGCAGCGGATCGACGACTTCACCTTCAACCTCGGCAGCGGCAGGGAGTTCACCCTCACGGCCAAGATCGACCGCATTGATGTGGACGACAAGGGGAACTTTGTCGTGGTGGACTACAAGACCGGAAAATACCCGCAGCCGAAGATGGGGCCGGACCAGGAGATATTCCAGCTGCCGGTCTATGCCTGCATGGCCATACGGTCGCTCGCGGGAAGATCCCCGGCGCTCGGAAAGCCCGTCGGCCTGGCCTATTACGACCTTGCGGGAAAGTTCGGCAATGTTGCGCGCGATGTGGTGCTCTACGACAAGGACGCCGGATTCGACCAGCCCGCGGTCAAGCCCAAGGCCAGTCCGAGGAGTACGGAAGAGTTCAATGCCATATTGGATCAGAGCATGCGAAAAGCAGCAATGGCGATAGAAGGCATCGTGAAGGGCGATTTTTCAGCAAAGCCGCTGGACAAGAACCGGTGCATGTTCTGCGCGAACGAGATGATGTGCGGAAAAGAACCGGAGGAATGACTGTAGGGGCGGGTTTCAAACCCGCCCGCAAAATAGGATCGACAAACAATGCCATTCAATCCCGACATCCATCATCGTAAATCCATCCGCCTGAAGGATTACGATTACTCCCAGAGAGGCGCGTATTTTGTGACGGTGTGCACATGGAATCGGGAACATTCCCTTGGAACGATTGAGCAAAACGTTCTGCAACCATCCGGCTGCGGAGATATCGTTCTTGATTGCTGGAATGCTTTGCCGAACCATTACCCACATATCATGCTTGATGCATTTACTTTGATGCCGAACCATATCCATGGGATTATCATGATCATGAACGATGTTGTAAGGGCGGGTTTAAAACCCGCCCCTACGGAGAATCATCATGGCCTGTCTGAAATCGTTCGGGCTTTGAAAACTTTCTCCTCTCGACGGATTAACGCCTCCCGCAAAACTCCGGGCATGCCGGTGTGGCAACGGAACTATTACGAACATGTGATCCGGAACGACGACGATCTGAATGCCATACGGGAATATATACAATACAATCCCGCAGGATGGGACAGGGACGAGGAGAATCCCCATTTTGTAGGGGCGGGTTTCAAACCCGCCCCTGCCCAGGACAGGAACAATGGATAACAGACCCGACACCTCACGCTCGGTCCACCTCTCGGCCTCGGCTGGCTCAGGCAAGACCCGCGCGCTCAAGGAACGCTACCTTGCGCTCCTTGACCTGCTTGATCGCGCCGGCCTGGGCATTGACCAGGCCGTGGCCATCACCTTCACGGACAAAGCGGCCGCGGAGATCAAGGAACGGGTGATGAAGGACCTGCCCGAGACCATGCTCAGAAAGATCATCCGGGGCAGGCAGGACCTGCGCATCTCCACGATCCATTCCTTTTGCATGAACCTGTTGAAGCGCTATCCCCTGGAAGCCGGGCTGCCTCCGGACTTCGGAGTGCTGGACAGCAGGGACCAGGCCGACCGGATCAACCGCGCTGTGCTGGATGCGCTGGAAGGATCGGATCGGGACAGCTCTCTCATGTCGCCGCTCAGGACATTCACCGCTGACGAGCTCATAGGCGTGATAACGTTCCTGATCTCGATCCGGAGCAGGCTGAAGCGCCTGGAGATCGACGCGGGAGGTCCCGGGCAGCTTATCGACGCGGTCAGGACCGGCATGGCCGCTGATGCGGCTGAAGCGGAACTGGGGGCACTGGTCGCATCAAGGGACTGGCGGACCTGTTTCGGCCGGATGGAAGAGATCCTGCGTGCTCAGCCGGACCATTACGACAGGTCGCTGGGAGATCTGCACCGGCAACTGGCTGAGCCGACGGACAGGGCTTCGCTGCTCAGGATCGCGGCATCGCTTGCGCCGGTCTATTTCAACAAAGATGGCGCACCATCGAAGAAGTTCTTTATCGCGAAAAAGAGCTTTGGCAAGGGAGACCGGCAGGGGTACGAAGAATGTTATCTCGCTATCCAGGACCTGCTCGTCAGGACGCGCGATCTTGATGCCCGGGTCCGGTCCGCAGGCGAGGCAGCGAGCCTGCTCAGGCTCTATCTCAGCGCCGAGGACCGCTACCATGACATGAAACTGCGCGAAGGCGTGCTGGACTTCGACGACCTGGAGGTCCATGCCTATCGCCTGCTCAAGAACATCGATTCCCCGGAGATCCTCTACTGGCTCGACCGGAAGATCCTTCACTTCCTTGTTGACGAATTTCAGGACACCAGCGACATCCAGTGGGCGATCCTCGAGACGCTGACCGCCGAGATCTTCGCGGGCCAGGGCGCTGACAAGCCCATGGGGCCCACGCTCTTCGTGGTCGGCGACCGGAAACAGTCCATCTACCGGTTCCGCGAAGCCAACTACCGGCTGATCGACGATGTGCGCGAAAAGATGGTACGGAACCTGGCCGAGGGTTCGCGCAGCATCAGGACGCTGGACCGCAACTACCGCTCCGTGCCCGAGGTGATCAGCGCGGTGAACCAGGTCTTTATCTCCCTCTGGGGCAACGCCTATATTCCGTCGGAGTCCGACCGCAGGGACCACCAGGGGGTGGTTGACCTGATCGAGATCGTTCCTGACCCGTCAACGGACGACCAGGCCGGCCTGCCCGCGGAAGCTGAGGTGCTTGCCGCGGAGATCGGCCGGCTGATCGACAGCAAAATGCCGGTCCATGAACATAAGGACGGCCGCTGGCTCACGAGGCCGGTTGCCTACGGCGACTGCGCCATCCTGATCCAGTCGCGGACACGATTGAAGGAATACGAAGCAGCGCTCCGCGGCCGGGGCGTGCCGTTCCGCGTTGTAGGCGGCATCGGTTTCTATGAGCAGGAGGAGATCCAGGCCGTCATCAACGTGCTCTTCTTCCTCTGGAACCGCGAGGACCGGCTGAGCCTGGCTTCGGCGCTCAAATCCCCCCTCTTCGGACTTTCGGACCGGGACATCCTCGGCCTCTTTTCCCGGGAAGGCGACCCGCTCCGGCGGCTTGCCGAGAACCATCCTTTTGTCCACGGCCGCCTGGACGCCTGGTCGCGATACGCCGGCACCGAACCCCTGTCCGGCCTGATCCACCGCGTGATCATGGACTCCGGCGCCTATGTGATCTTCGGCAGACGAAATTCCCAGGCAGTGTTCAACATCGACAAGCTGCTCGACACTGCCCGGGAGTTCGAACGCAGGGGCTACACCACGCTCCAGGACTTCGTGGAATGGATCAGGAACATCCGCGAGGCTGAGCAGCGCGAGGCGACCGCGGACATGAACCTGCCGGGGTACGAAGGCGCGGTCAGCATCATGACCGTGCACAAGGCAAAAGGCCTGGAGTTCCCCGTGCTCTTCCTGCCGGGGATGAACCAGAAACCGAGATCGGTCTCCCACGGACCTGCGGCCATTATCGCGTCGGGCAGCGGGGTGCGCATGGCCGTCAAAGGGTCCGGCGGTCCGGTCTATGATGAACTATGGGAACAGGAGAGGGACGAGCTCCGCCAGGAGCACCAGCGGCTGCTGTACGTTGCCATGACCAGGGCGCGCGACCGGCTTGTGATGATCGGGACATTGGACACCGGCAAGACGCCGGTGAGCGAGAACAGCTGGCTCGGATTTCTGCGACAGGCAATACCGGCTCTTGACGCTGCCGGATCCCGGAGCCCGGGCCTGTACAGGTCATCGTACCCCGACTGGGCCGCAGAGACCCTGGAGATACCGGAGACCCGCGAAACCGGGGCCGGGACAAGGACGCCGGAGCGGACCATCGATGCCACCGCGCTTATCGAACGCCTGAGGCCGGTCACGGGACCGGGAGCCCTTGACTGGAAAAAGACCACGGACCTTATCAGCGCGGACCGCGAATGGTGGAGCGAACATCCGGCGCCGCAGCAGCCCGGCGGCCTGTCCCCCCTGACCAGGGGGAGCTTCCTGCACCGCTGTCTTGAGCTTATGACAACTGCCAGGGATGCAGATCCCGGGAAGATCAGCCATGAGTTCCCCGAGATCGAGGCGCTGGAGGGATCGCGCAGGCAAGCGTTCCTGGACGATGCCGCTGCGGTCCTTGGCCGCGTGACCGGGAACAAGGATATGGAATGGATATTCGAACAAGGTCCCGGGGCTTACAGCGAACTGCCCTTCTTGTCGCGCCGGGAGAACGACATCATGAGCGGCATCATGGACCGTGTGGTGGTACGGGACGGAATTGCGCGGGTCGTGGATTACAAGGCCATCAGCATCAGGGACCAGGCGGACCTTGCAGCCTGGAAAGATCATTATCTGCCGCAGATACAGACCTACTGCGATGCGGCAAAGGCCCTCTTCCGGGTCAATACTGTCGAGGGATATCTGCTCTTCCTGGACAGCGGATTGCTGGAGCGGGTCGTCTGAGCCGGGACGATCAGCGCACCTTGAGCTTCTTGTCGATCTTCTTATCCCCTGTTCAGAACGACTCCCAGGGATAACCGAAAATGATCGAGGTCTCGATCCCTTCCCTGCCCGTTGCGAAATCGAACCGCAGCACCACGCCCGATGCCGTGACCATGCGGAATCCCGTCCCGTAGGACGACCGGAACACCTCCCGGAGGTCGTCGCGGTTGTCCGCCACGCTCGCCATCTCGTAGAAAAAGGCGATCTGCAGTGCCGTTCGCACGTCCCTGGCAATGAAGATATCGAACGGACGCGCCTCCTCGGTGAGGTTCCATCGGATCTCGGTGGCGTAGAACACCGAATGGGCGCCCTTGAAACGGTCATTGGGATAGGAGCGCATCCTGCTCGTGCCGCCCAGCGCGCTCACGGTCCCGTAGGTGTTCGCGGCGATGATGTTGTCGATCACCTGTTCGCATTCGGTCCGTTCCGCCGGGTCGGAGATCGTGGAGCAGTTCAGGTTCTGTTCCGCTGCCACCGTGGCCCGGTCGGTCGAACCCGGACGGTTGACGTGGGCGTCGGACCGGAAATAGTTGATAAGCCAGGTGCTGATCCTGCCGAGCGGAACGTATGCCGTGGCGTTGTACTCCATGTTGTAGAAATCCGCATCAATATGGTTCACCGGAGGGGACCACCAGCGGCTGACATCAAGGCGGAATCCGCTGCGCGGGTCGGCGTAATCATCGCTCAGGTCGATCCGCGTGCCCAGGGCGTAGACCTTGGTGCGCCAGGGCCGGGGGTCATCGATATCAAGGATCACGTTCCCGTTGTTGTCCCGGATCTTGTCGAGCGTTGACTTGATGTTGTAATTGCCGCCGTAGATCTCGAACCGCCGGTCCGCGAAGGTGGCCGTGAGCCGTTCGCCCACGAACCAGAAATTGCCGAGTTCCATGAGGCTGTAATCGTGCTTCCCGGTCTCCATGCCCCGCTGCCGGAAACTCGTCGCCGTTATGGCGTTGAAATTCTGGTTGAACAGGTCAAGGATCAGCGTTTTCGGCACGAGATGGACGTCCGCCAGGCCGAGCCCCAGTCCGCGCACTTCGCCGCCGAGCAGGAATCCGAAGGCATCGGTGTGCGTTCCGGCGATGTTATTGGCCAGCCCGATCAGCGCGCCGCCCGCGCCGATGCCCGGAATGCTGTAGGGCGACGGAAACAGATAGTATCCCGGGTCCGTCTGGAACTGGGGCTTGCGGCGCTCCGGGTAAGAGGTCTCCTCGCACCATGCATTGCCGGCGACGGTGACGATCAACAGCACAACGAACGGAACCATGCGCATTTTCGCAGTCCTCACCAATGTTTTCCGGAAATACTGGATAAAATATTTCTTTAGGTCCGCTCCGATGTCATCAGGCAACCGGCGCGCTTGCGACAGCACGCATGAACTCATTGAAACGCCACCACTCTAGGAGAAAACCCGAATGCCTGCCAATCACACTGAGGGAGACCGGATCAGTCGCGGTCCTTGATCACGTCCACCATGGTCTTCGGCTGCTGGCAGAAGAGCTTACGCACCCGTTCCCGGTATTCCTCAGGCGTCACATGCTCCTGGTGCGTGCCGATCACGATGCTGATCCCGGGAAACTCCTTTTCCAGCGCGGTCTTGTACTTTTCCTTGAACGGACAGAGCGCTTTCATGCAGTAGGTGAAGTGAATGACATCAACGCGGAACTCGGTCAGCGCGCGGACGCGGCGGAGCAGCTTTTCCGGTCCTGTGAGCGTGGGGCATCCCGGGCAGTTGATGATCCCGACAAGGTCGAGCGGCTCGCCCGCGGGATAGTCCGCGAAGGTCCCGCGCCGCTTCCGCAGGTCCGCAAGACAGCTGACCGAGGAGCAGCCCAGGTCCTGGGTGGCGTTGGAACAGGTGAGTATCCCGATGCGTGCCATGGGAGGATTCCTTTCCTGAGTTGCCTACGATAAAGATACGTTATGACTTGGCAGGTAAATTTTGAGCAAAAAACGTACTGCTGTAAAAAAGCCTAAACCCGTTTTCGCGCAAAGCCGCAAAGACGCAAAGGAGATCATAAAAGATTATGTATAACGTTGCCTTTCTTTGCGGCTTGGCGTCTTTGCGCGAGACGCCCTTCTTTTGATTTTTCCGAGGCTAGATTGCTGCTACTTCCCGGTCTTCTTCACCTGATACCGGATGATCGTGTAGTACTTCTCCGGATCTCCCGCAGAGAGCAACCCCGGTCCGCGCAAATATTCTTCCTCATGGGGTCCGGCGATCTTGTAGCCTGCTTTGGCGATGAATGCCAGAAGCTTCTCGATCGTCGGTTGTTCCGCGCCGTAGGGGCCCACGTGAAGGATCTCGGCAACTTCGCCGTAATTCCACGTCGCGATCTTCACCTCCAGGGAACCTTTCTTTTCAGGAAGACGCGTCACGTCATCGGGGATCGGGATAGCGTAGATACCGAGCCACTCGCTCCTGGGCGCGGTAAATTCCTTTGGCCACCGCGCCCGGGGCACGGCAGCACCCGCGTTCGCAGACGACTTAATGACCTTATAGTAAGCGCTGAAGAGATTGCTGAAGGCTCTGTTGCCTGCCACAGAGGGATCTCCGGTCACGATCGCCTCGATCATCTTTTGGGCCGGAAGCGTGGTAATGCGGGGCTCCCGCAGGTGCTCATAGGAGGAGAGGTCCGGACCGGAAGAAGAGACGAACGAGAGTACCAGCAGCACCACAACACCCAGGACCGCACTGACGATCATCGCTTTTTTCATAGCAAGTCCCCCCTTGTCACTCGTCTCTTTTCTCTGGTCCAATCCGCAATCCGAAATCCGCATTCCGCAATGGAAACCCTTGCCTTCAAGCAAAGGCCTTCCTGGCATCTATTGCCAGGTCCTCGGGCAGGGTAAAGATCAGCTCGGACTGGAGCATCTTCTGGAGAAAATAATCGTCATTCCGGTAGTTGGCGCAGAAGTTCTGCCTGGTCACGATCTTGAACAAGCACCGGAACCCTATCGTCTCCCCTCCCCGCGCCGAGTAGAGCGAGAAGTTGAAGCTCAGATGGCCGAGGCCCTCTATCAGGCCGAGCACGCGGGAGATCCCTTCGCTCAGCTCCCGGAGATCGCGCACCGTGATCTTCCCCAGGTCGCCTTCCTCCTCATGGATTGCCATGATCTCGTTGCTTCCCAGGGGAGAGAAGGCCGTGAGCCAGTGCCAGGCCCCGTGCTTGACGATGTACCGCTCGTTGGCACGCATCTCCTCCTCCAGGAAATCAGCGAAATAGTAGGTGCCCCGCTGAAGCAGATATTCCGTTGATCCGTTCAGGAGGCGGGCATGATAGGAGTAAGGAACCGGCGTCACGAGCATCTGCATGTGCGGGTGGACCAGGCTCGCTCCCGCCGGGAGAAGATAGTTGCAGTTCACCGTGGCAAAAGCAAGGGTCACGTCCTGCTGATAGATGTCGTTCAGGAAAATGCGGGCCGCCTGGAAGCCGTCGGCCAGCAGCGGCGGACTGAACTGGGAGGGCCGAAGAAAGTGCGCTTTGGACAGGACAATCACGGGATGGTGAGGCGCCAGCGAGAACAGGTTCGCGAACAGCACGGCTTCGCCCTGCTCCATCCTTCCGCCGGGCAGCAGGCTGTCGGGATACCGGGCGGTCTTCTGGTGCGCGTTCTCGCCGCAGAAGATGCAGGAACCCGCGCTCTCCTCCACCAACTTCCGTAGGAGCTCTTCGTCGTTCTGGCCGAAGAAGGCCTTTGCCTTGTCCCTGAGATAGGGGTTGTAGACGCTCGTATCGCCGGTGAGCGGGTCCTTCCGGACCTCGACGGTATGCAGTTCCGGCGCGAAGTCGTTGAAGGGGTTCAGGATCGTGAAGCTCGACTCGAACTTCTCAAAGGCGATCTTTCCCATCATTCTCTCCCATGCCCTGGCTGCTCTGGCCGGTCGTGGTCTCTCCGCTCGCGGGCCCGCTGCCCGTCTCCTGCCTGCTGCCGAAGTCACTGAAGGTCTCGCGGCTGTAGATCCCCGGCATGGCGTGTTCTCCCGCCGCGAAGATGAACTCCACGGCCTTGATCGAGGGGCTCTCGGTGAGCGTGTAGGTGGCGGCGGCAAGATACCCCTGGGCTCCCGAGGTGCCCATGCGCTCGGTCAGATACCCGCTGTTGATGATCTCCACCCGGGCTACGCCCTTGTCAATGGCCTGAAGACGCAAATGGGGAAGTTCTGCAGCGGCTTCGTCCGGGCCGCTGTCCCGAAAGGAGCGGTTCAGGGCGAAGATCAGCTTGTTCACATCATCCCGTATCTCATTGATCCGCGCGCCGCGAACCAGCCGATCCGCGCCGCTGTTCGCGTCCTCTTCCACGGACCAGGCATGGTCGCGGCCATAGTTGGCGAAATCATTCTTCTTCATGAAGCGGATGGTCCCGATCAGAGCCGCTATCACCACCGCGCTGATCCAGAGCGTCTTGATCATGTGAGGTTTCATGGAAACTCCAAAAATGGGATCCCGGCTTCCGTATTACAGCAGGATTATCTGCCCCTTGGGCTCGCCCTGTTCCAGCCGCTCAAATATCCGTATCTTACCATATTCGCCGTCGTACCCGGGCGCGATGCGGACCTTTCCCGCGCGCATGAGCGTGACCGCCTCGGCAACAGCGGGCGTTGACGCGGCCTCGATGTCGCGGGGCTCGGCCTTGAGCAACACCGAGAACTCGTTGCCCAGGTCATCAAGCATCTTTTCGTGGATCGCGCGGACCTTTTTCGTGTTCACCCCGCACTGCAGGGTCTCGGCAATGATCTCGGCCAGGGGAATGATGCTGGAATATCCCGGCGCGTCCTTGGGACGGAATCCCTCCTCGCGGTCAGCCAGTTTGTCCACGCGGTGCATCACGCCCACGGTCACGCGCTTGCCGCAGGACGGGCAGAGATAGTTGTTCCTGACCGTTTCCCTCGGCGTAAGGCTTACGCCGCAGTCCCGGTGGCCGTCATAATGGTATTTCCCCTCTTCGGGAAAGAACTCGATCGTTCCGCCGAAGCCCTGCTTCGTCTTGATCGCGTCTATCATCGCACCATAGGAGATATCGGTATCGAAGATATTCGCCTCGCGGCCGAGCTTTGCCGCGGAATGGGCATCGGAATTCGAGACCAGCGTGAGATCGTCGAGTTTCGACAAACGCCAGTTCATGGCAGGATCGGAGGAAAGTCCGGTCTCGATGGCGTGAATGTGCGGGGTCAGGTCCTCAAAGCACTCCTCCATCGTATCAAAGCCCGACATGGCGCCGAAGACCGAGAACCAGGGGGTCCAGACATGGGCGGGGATGAACATTCCCTCGGGCGAGGCATCGAGCGTCATCCTGAGCAGTTCCTTCGCATCCAGCCCGAGGATCGGCCTGCCGTCGGAATGGAGGTTCCCGATCTTCGCCAGGGACGCGTTCAATCGCTCCGCGGACGCGAAGTCCGGCATCAGCACCACGGCATGGACTTTCCGGGTTTTTCCGTTCTTGCTGTAGATGCAGCTGATCTCCGCGGACAGGATGAACGAGACCTCGGCTGCGCAGGACGCTGGCACGTCATTGGCGCGGTACTTGTTCTTGAGCGAGAACAGCCCCGGCTCCCCCGGCTCCGTCTTTTCTTTCAGTTCTTTGATCCATGCGGGATGGGTGAAGTCGCCGGTGGCGATCACCCGGATGCCCTTGAGCTGCGCCGCACGCCAGAGCCCCTCCGGGGACATGTCCTGGCTGGTGGCGCGGGAGTATTTCGAATGCACATGCAGGTCGGCGATAAAAGACATGGCGGATTATAACACGAAACAGCGGATTTTCCAGAGAGAAGCGGCGGAAGGCACGGGAGCGGCTTCGGCTATAGCAGTTTTCCAGGTTTTGCTTGACAACCCCGGGAGGAATGCATATACTCGATTCTCAGCACTTCCCCATTTATTCACGCATTAAAAATTGAATACCGAAGTCGGTAGGTCGGGTAGAGCGTTCATAGCGAAACCCGACATTTGTTGGGTTTCACTGTGGTCTACCCAACCTACAAACTAGTTATACCATAGAGAAAGAATGCGCACCCTATTAACCATAGCCGTAATCATATATGTTATCCACCTTATATCAAATGTCTTTCGAAGGAGACATGATCTTGCTACCCCTCCAGAGATTGATAGCCCTCAGCAAATATCACATCAACAGCGATCAAGATCCCACAAAAAGGCTCATTCCGATATTGATATTGCAGATATAGAAATCAACGAGGACTACAAGGCCGTTCTAAATCTGGTAGAAGTACAGAATAAAAGTGTCTATGTTACAGGCAAAGCAGGAACAGGTAAATCTACGCTCCTAAAATATCTGATAGCTACGACAAAGAAAAACATGGTTGTATTGGCACCCACGGGACTTGCGGCGATAAACGTTGGCGGCCAAACCATTCACTCCTTCTTCAGATTCCCGCCGAAGCTTATCAAGAGGGAAGATATTAAACCCTCTAGAAATGCAATCTTATACCAGAAGCTTGATGCAGTGATAATTGATGAAGTATCTATGGTGCGCGCGGACCTCATGGATGGCATTGACCACTCGTTGAGATTAAATAGACGAAGGCCGCACGAACCATTTGGTGGCGTTCAAATGATATTTTTTGGGGATTTGTTTCAACTCCCGCCTGTTGTCAGGGGTAAAGACCTTGAAGCCTATTTCAAGGAAGTTTATGGGGCACCGTATTTCTTCTGTTCTAAAGCAATTCGAAACAGCGGCATAGGCTTTATTGATCTGAAAAAGATTTACAGACAATCGGATGGCGACTTCATACAAATATTGAATAGTATAAGAGAGAACAAATTGACCGCTGGTACCTTACGAGAGTTAAATAGCAAAGTTGTCACGAACCTCGCGAGTGTGGCACGTAAGGACTGCGTTACCTTGACAACTACCAATAAAGCTGCGTTCGAAATTAACGAAGAATTCTTGGGAGCGATAAAGGAAAAGGAGTTTGAGTACTCCGCCGATATTCAGGGGAAATTTGATCAAAGCGATTATCCAACAGAAGCAAGCTTACGCCTGAAAAGAGGCGCAAGAATCATTCTTCTTCGGAATGACCCATTTAAGAAATGGGTAAATGGCACCCTAGCCCGAGTGTCTGATTTGGGAGAAAACAGAATCAGCATCGACGTTGATGGTTCTAAATATGAGATTAATAAGGAAATTTGGAAGAAGATCGAATATTACTATGATAGGAATACGAAGAAGATAGAAGAGCGAGTGATTGGCAGTTTTGAACAATATCCCATTCGCCTTGCGTGGGCGATCACAATTCACAAGAGCCAGGGGCAAACGTTTGACCGCGTTTATATTGATCTGGGCAGTGGTGCTTTTGCTCATGGCCAGACATATGTCGCGTTGAGTAGATGTACTTCTTTTAATGGCATACAATTGCGCAGGCCTGTGGAGTCACGAGATGTAATATTCGACCCAAGAGTCTATGGTTACGCAAAAGTAATGGCAAACCACAGCCATAATGTATAATCTGGTGTTCGAGAGGGGCCTTGAAACTGCCCCCTCATCAACCGCGTTGGCTTGGAGTCCTATGATTACGAAGTTTCATGATGCAATGCGACTATATGGCGGGCGTCTCAACCACGAACACTTAGAAGAGTCAGGGATAACGCTAATTGAAGCCTATCGCACGCGAGCTGAACGCTTAATTGCTAGTGCCCGACGCGATCATCCTCGCTTACCTGCAATTCACTTCGACTACGTCAATAATAATTCTTTGAATGCCTATGCGTTCAAATGGGGCGGCGACTATTTTATCGGAATTACTTGGGGCGCCTTCACCATTCTACGGCTTCTGTTTATGCGGATGTTGGCAGATAAAAATGCACTGCTGACAATCGGCGACCCAAATCGAGAAGGTAATAATTTGCTCCCACTTGACAAGATGATTACGATAGGGCCGTCAGTACAATTACCATCCACTGGTCGCCTAGTTGTCGGTGCACCGCAAGACCCAACTCGTTTGCAGTTTGCTGTCACCGCTTTTGAAACAGCATTCTCCTTTTTGATCCGACATGAAATTACGCATATCCTCCACGGTCACCTCTCCCACCCTCTAGTAGCCTCCACAGAAGCGCTGCTCCCAGAGTTTGGTTGGCAACCCAAAACAGCGTCTGCGTCTTCGACTCGTCAAGTTCTCGAATATGATGCGGACAGATATGCTTCAATCGGGCTAGCAAAGTCTTTTATGTCTCATATTTCGACAGCACAAAATAATAGCATCGATCATCGTGCTTTCATGACGGAAACGTTTGTTGGTATAGGCTCAATGTTCCGGTTATTTGGCGATGCGAGTGCTTCGGGTTTAGATCTAGGCACCCTCCCGTACCCTCCTGTTAGATATCGCCAATATATTAGCATGACGGGGTTCTGCGATTACTTGAACATGGCAGCTAATAAAACCTTATTCGAGCTCTCGCAGGCCGTCTTTACCGAATCTTTTGCAGCGATAGAGAACGCATTCCCTAATTTCACAAAAGTTGAGCCGTCAATCGAAGGACTTAATGAAGTATTGTCTGCCAATGGACGAAGGCATATCCAATGGCTCTTTGACGAATGGCAGAATCGGGTCAAGGGCGAATTACTGCCGTATTCCTTTGCTAAATTTTTATCTTAAAGTTGGTAGGTTGGGCAAAAGGCTCATCTTGCCCAACTTTTCGTCAATAGCAGACGCGTTGGGCTTCATGCCTCAGCCCAACCTACGACTTACCGCCGCTATTATCTGTAAAGGACCAACATGTTCAATGACCTAGAAAAAGAAATAAAACGCTTAAATGGCCAATCAGTATCTGTCCCGATTGAATCAGACGAAAAAGGATATATAGACAAGGAATGCCCATCAGCAGAATGTAAGTTCATCTTCAAGGTAAATAAGGCTGACTGGGCTAATATATTTAAAGATGAAGCAGTCTGGTGCCCTTTTTGCCGACATGAAGCACCGGCAAAGCAATGGTTCACAACAGAACAAGTCAAACACGCTAAAGCCGAAGTGTTTACAGTTGTAAAGGGAATAATTCATAACACTTTAAAGTCACGCGCAGAAAAGTTCAACCGTAGTCAAACTAGAAATGGTTTTTTCACAATATCCATTGAAGTTAAAGGTGGTGTAAAGCGAACATACCCAATCCCTGTCAAAGCTGCTGAATCGATGAGGCTTGAGATACAGTGTGAAAAATGCCAGTCTCGTTTCGCAGTTATCGGCAGTGCATATTTTTGCCCTGCATGTGGTCACAACTCAGTTGTCCGAACATTCTCAGACTCACTCAGAAAGATCACAGCAAAGAAAGACAGCATTCATATAATCAGAAAGACTCTCATTGAATCAGCAGGAAAAGATGAGGCAGAGTTGGTCTGCCGATCGCTTCTCGAATCTTGCATTTTGGATGGCGTTGTTGCATTCCAAAAATATTGCGAAGGTTTATACAATCGTTTTGGTGAAGCACCATTCAATTCGTTTCAGCGTCTAGATCAAGGTAGTAGTCTCTGGCGTAGTGCTATTCAAAAAGGCTATAGTGCTTGGTTGTCTGATCCGGAGCTAGCCGCTCTTAATATTCTTTATCAAAAGAGACATATACTTGCCCATAATGAAGGGATTGTTGACTCACGATATTTAGAAAAATCCGGCGACGTAGCATACAAGGAAGGCCAGCGAATTGTCGTTTCGGAAACAGACATCGATATTCTGGTATCGACACTCGACAAGTTAAGCAAAGGAATTAAAGAAATGTGTGACAATATATAACAAGCGCGACCACAGCGAAGCGCCAAGTGCGGCGCGTCAGCGCCCCATTTCCCGCCACCTCCCATCCGCCAGCACCACCGACGTCTCGGTCTGGCGCTCCGGGATGTTCCAGTACTTCCTGAGCAGCCGCTCCTTCTCCTCCCACGTCACAAGCCGGAATCCATGCTTCTCGTAGAACCGGACCGCCCAGTCCGCGGCCTGCCAGGTCCCGACCAGCATCGGCCGGGCCGAGAGCGTCTTGAGGTGCTCGATCAGCCTGCCGCCGACGCCCCTGCCGCGGTCCGCGGTCCGGACATAGGCATGCCGGATTAGCGTTACGTCCTGCACATCCTGGATGCCCATGACGCCGAGCAGTTTCCCCTCTCCTTCATACCCCCAGAAGACAACGCCTGCTTCCTGTTCATGCCTGAGATAGTCAACTGACATGTACGGTTCCCGCCACCGGTCAGCCGGAATGCGGCCTTTGTATGCCTGGGCAGCGTCATTGATGATTGCGAGAATGCTGTCGAAGTCATTTGATTCGCAGCAACGGATCATCATTCGGTCCTCTGCACAACCGCCCTCGCCTCTTCAAGCCACGTTGCCACGGCCTGCTCAAGCGTTCTTTGCTCCTGACCCGATATCCCCCGGGGATCGAACCGGTACCGGTAATGGAGCGCGAGCGCTTCGCCAAGTCCCTGCACCGACAGGCCGTTCTGCCCGTTGATCCGTTCGAGCCAGAGGCCGCAGGTCTCTCCGGACCTGCGCTCCCATTCAGTCGCCTGCAACAGCCTCTCGACTGCGGAAAAAGGCGAATCGCTCCCTAATCGGGGAACGGGAACTTCTTTTTCTTTCACCGAACCCGGCCTGCGGCGGAACCGCTTTCGCAATTTCCATGCTCCGGACAAAACCAGCGCCAGGACAGCGCCAAGTCCATAAGAACGATAAGCTGCCATACCGCTCCCCTCGCTCCAACGCCATTTGGAAATCTGAAAGGACAGAAAGGACCACAGATCCCCTGCAGGACCGAGCAGGCCTGTTGACGCCTGTTCGTCCTTGACCCAGCTCGGCGGCGTGGGATCGAAGGTTTGCCAGGAACCATCAACCCAGACCAGGACCCATGCATGGGCATCGCGGGAACGGACCAGGAACGCCTTTTCAAGGGAGCTGTATTCATGGGCAAGGTATCCCACGGCATAGCGCGCAGGCACGCCTGCTTTCCTGAGCAGAAGCGTTGCCGCGGTGGCGAAATATTCGCAGTGGCCTGCCCGCGTTGTTTGCAGAAATCCCGCAAGAGGCGTTTCTGCGCCGTTTCCCGATTTTAGATCGAGCGTATACACGAAGCGGTCTTCGAAATATCGCTGGACCCTGTCGAGAGCGGCTGTTGGTTTGAGAGATGACAGTTTCAGCTCGGACTCGGTTGCTGAAATCGCTGGTTCTTCCTGCTTTGGCACGGCCAGGTCGCTTTCGTCCGGCGGACCGAGGAATGACCTTTTGTCACGAGAGCGTTGCGTCCGGAACACTGCGAGTCCCGGCCCGCCCTCCACCGTGACCGCTCCAAGACGGCTCACCACAAGGGACAATGCTTTCAGTCCGCTTACGTTAACACCATCGCTCAACAGGACAAGAGAGCCCTCTCCGTGCCTGAGAGTCATCGAAATTTCCACTGAATCCGGGGACGGAGTTCCCGGTCCGAGCATCCATCCTCCCTCGCCTGCTGCAGCACGAGCAGAGGACGCTTTTACGCCGTACCAGGATTGCTTCCGATACACATTGTAGCTCGTTGAAAAAAGATAGAGCGGATTCCCTGAGGGGGGAATATTCGCGGCGCGCAGGACGACCCTGCTTGATTGCTTCCGTTTCCCAATATCTCCTATGGCAGTTGCAACGGACGTGGTATCGATCTCCTGCTGGAACGACCGGAGATAGAGACTTTCCACGGTCTTCTGGAGTTCGCGCAACGAGACTGCGCCGCCGAAACCCATGATCGAGACCGCGCCAAAGAGCGCGATCCAGACAAGGACCGAAGAACCCCTTGGCCGCGCGTTCCAGAGCATCCAGCCGATCAGGATCGCCAGGCAAGGAAAGAACCAGACAGCCTGCTCCTGCGCTGAGGAGGCAGCGCCGAGCACCAGCATGGCATAGGGGACGCCGAGATTGAACGGCTCCATCCTGATCCAGAGGAAGAAGATCCGCGAATCGATCCGCGCCGTGGTGCTGAAGGACTGGGCAGCCACAAGAGGGAAGAATATGGCCGGCGCCCACTGCAGCGGCCGGAGCGCCTGTTCCCTGTTCACGAGAAAGACCACTCCGAGAATGATCAGGAACAGGACGGACGATAGTCTCCAGATCCGCGAGAAGTCCCGCTCCGCAAGGTTCATCCGCCAGGCTACGATGCGGTGCGCCTCGAGCACGAGCGCCATCGGCACGGCAGCAGCAAGCAGCCCTGTCTGCCAGCCCCAGAACAGGAGCGACAGGCCGATCAGGAGCGGCGGCGTGTTCACAGGCTCATCATCCCTTCGGCGATTTTCCCGGTCTCGAGCACATGAAAGGATTCGAGCCGGCCACTCATGGGACCGGGATCGAGCGGACGGCCCGCCGGCTCTTGCACAACGATGACCTTGACCGGGATGCCGAGCGCCTGCAGCTTTCCCACGAAATCCCTGCGCTCCCGGTCCCATGCGAGCAGCACGCAGATGCAACTCGACAGGAGCCCTGCCCTGCCCAGCACGAGGCTTTCGAGCGAGTCAAGGGAACGGTCCGGACAGGCCCGCGCGCAGGCCAGGACTTCGAGCGCCCGCTCGGCCCGGCCGATGCTCCGGCCGGTGGTGATGCAGTATGCCTCGTTCCCCACGAACATGAGGTCAAGAAGCGAATCGTTCGTCTCGACCTGCGCCAGAAAGGACGCGGCAACAGAGAGCGCTTCTTCGAATACCCGGTCCTCGCCAGGGGAAAAGGTATCGAGCACCAGGGCATGGCGCGCGAAGAACTCGTCAGCATGTTCCTTTACCACCGGTCTTCCGGTCCTTGCCCAGCTCTTCCAGTGGATGTTCCTGAGCGGATCTCCCTGGCGGTAGTCCCTGAGCGACATGAACTCATCGGAATTTCCGATGTTCGATGCGAGCGTGACGCCGCCCTGGTGGTACTTTCTGCCTCCGCCGAGCCGCATCTGCGGCAAAGGGTAGCGCTTCGGAAGGATGAGGATCGACTGGGCCGACGGAACTGCCCTGACTGAGCGGAACAGGCCGAAGGGATCGCTCCTGCCGACTGCCAGGGCCTCGAACTGCAGGCGTCCCCTGCGCAGCGGAACAAGGTCAAGAGAAAGCTCAGTCACTCCCCGTGCAGGCACTATGGGAAGATCTTGGCGAGTTGGCTCGGCGATCCGGTCACGGTCCGTGAGCATGCGCCAATCGCGGTACATGGAGTCCCTGATCCATTTGCGGCCGTGAGCATACCCGTACTCGACCCGTGCGCTGAACTCGGCAAAGGACGGCCGGGGATCGCTGAAGCGCTCGGTCAGGGAAAGGTTCCTGAGCAGCCTGTGGCCGGTGTTCCGGAGAGTGATCCGGTAGGTGAAGGGCTGGCCTGCGGTCCCGAACCTGGGCAGGTCGCGGCGCAGTTCAAGGGACGGTCGAAAACGCCTGTTTATGAGGAAAGCAACAAGGACCAGCGCGGCAAGGAGCGTGAACGCTTCATGGGCCGCGTTCTTGGTCGTGTCCATGCCGAGAACCGCTGACCCCGCAAGGCCCGCGAGAACGAGGAGGCCCGCAGTCGTGGCCCGCTGGGACAGGCTGTGGCGAAGGCCGGAAACAAGCCGCAGAAGAAAGTAGTAGATCCTGATGGCCATGTTCAAAAACAAATTAACAGGCTGTTGAAAAAGTCGCTCTCTCCTGCTTAGCTCGTCATCCCCGTGAAAACGGGGATCCAGAACAACTTGAAAACACTGGATTCCCGCTTGCGCGGGAATGACGGCCAAGGATATAAAAATCGTTTTTCAACAACCTGTTAAGAATTCAGAATTATGAATTAAGAATTGCTACCTTTGCCACGGATGAACACGGATGCACACGGATATAATATGAATCAAAATTCAAAGTATTGCTCGCAGTGGTTTTAAATTCCGCATTCCGAATTAAACCGGCGCTTGCACCGTTTTCACAATCTCCTTCACCACGTTCTCCGCTGTCACACCCGAGAACTTTGCCTGGGGATCGAGGCTCAAGCGGTGGGCGATCACCGGAACGGCGATCTCCTGAATATGGTCAGGCGTCACGAACTCCCTGCCGTCCATGAGCGCAAGGGCCTGGGCAGCCTTGGTGAGCGCAATCGAGGCCCGCGGGCTCGCCCCGAGCCGGACCCCCTTCGCTCCCCGCGTTGACGCAACCAGATCAACAGCATACTGCCGCACCTCGGCGCTCATGCGCACATCAGCAGCATGGCCGCGGAGCGCGAGAATATCGTCCACCGATGCGCAGCTCCTGACGTCTGCGATGGGGTGGCCCTTGCTCTGCGACGCGATGATCGCAGCCTCTTCCCGGCGCGACACATAGCCCAGGCCGAAATGGAACGCGAAACGGTCCATCTGCGCCTCGGGCAAGGGATAGGTTCCGTGGGATTCCACGGGGTTCTGGGTGGCGATCACGAAGAAGAAATCGTCGAGCTTCCTGATTGTCCCGTCCGCGCTCACCCGGCCTTCTGCCATTGCTTCGAGCAGGGCCGACTGGGTCCGGGGCGAGGACCGGTTGATCTCGTCGGCCAGCACGATGTTCGCGAACACCGGGCCTTCATGGAACCGGAACGCCTGTTCCTTTTGGTCGTAGATCGAGACGCCGGTGATGTCCGACGGCAGCAGGTCCGGCGTGAACTGGATGCGCTTGAACCGCGCGCTCAGGGAGAGCGCCAGGGCCTTGGCCAGCGTGGTCTTGCCCGTGCCGGGATAGTCTTCGAGCAGCACATGGCCTCCGCTCACCACCGCGGCCAGGAGCTTGCGGATCGCGGCGCCCTGGCCGCGGATCACGGTCTCGATGTTCGCCGTGATCCTGTTGAACAACTCCCTGCTGAACTCCATGTCCTTCTGCGTCATTCAACACCTCTCCCTGTTGTTCTGTTAACTGGCCGTTGTTGGTTATTCCGTTTTCCTGGCCCGAGCGATGAGCTGCCCAAAAATTCAACTCCTTTTGTCACCCTTCTTGCTCGCCCAAAGAAGGGTGACCCCAAGAAGGGCGCCCGGCGGCCATTCTGATCCGTCCTGCTCAATCGTCCTCGGTACATTTCAGAAACTCGGGCTTCGCCCTCAAACAGTCTGAAATGTTTAACCCTCGGACTCGGTCGCATGACGGGAATGTCCGCATGGGGAAGAGCGCAAAAAGACCATGGAACAAAGATATTCTTCGGCTTTGCCTTTACCCCCAACCCGGGCTGCTCTGAGCAATAGCCGCAAACAAGCATGCGCCTGCCGGCACCCAATCATCGCCCAATCGCCTTGTCTTTGGAAGCAGGAACACCATCCCCGCTGACCACGGTCACCCGAACAAGAGGCTCCTTCCGCGATCTGGCATTGACTGTGGTCTCGATATTCTCCAGTGGCACTCCGCATTGGGTCATCAGGATGTTCTTCACCGCCGCGATCCGTTTTTCCATCAGCTCCCGCCGCTGCCGTTGCGCGAGTCCGGTTTCGGGGACCGCCTCGACCCGGCATCGCATGCCGTCGACCCGCTTGTACAGATCGCCGATGACAGCGAGCTGCGAGCGCATCTCCGCGCTGAGCGCGGCATCGCCGCGCTTGAAGACCAGCGGGGCAACAAAGGGAACTGTCTCGATCGAGAGTTCCACGGGCACGCCAAGCTCCGATTCGAGCAGCCGCCGGATCCAGACGCGCTCATCGCCGGTCATCGGCGCATCGCGCCGCAGCTTCATGGCAATATCGACGCCCAGGGTCTTGTCGCGGAAGCCGATTGCCAGATCGGCGACCGTGGACGGAGCAATGATCTTCTCCACTTTTTCCGCTGATTGCCGCACCACGGTCACAACGCTCTCGCGGGAAGCGGCGATGATTTCACGGGGCGGACGGGGCGGCGCGATCACCGGCGCCGGGGTTTGCGCGGCCACGGCTTTGAGACCTCCCGGCTGGACCTTCACCTGCTCCAGATTCAGCGCCGTTGTTTTCCCGAGGCCCTTCGACAGTTCCGCTTCAACGGCAACAACATCCTCCTCGCTCAGCAGCTCAACGGCATTTACCACCGCATTGACCCTGATCCGGCCTTCCCGTTTCCGGTAATCGAACCCGGTGAGATGGGACCGGCCCTCGCGGTCGAATCCCTTCTTCAGAATAGCGTTCAGCGTGCCGCGCAGACGCACCTCGGCAATCGAGGCATGGAGCGTGTAGACAAGGGGGATCGAGATGACCACGAGAACGGCGCTCAGGAACGCGAACCGTTTGCGCAGCTGCCGGACATCCATTTCCGTCACCATCCGGGGACGAAAACCGTACACGAACAACACCGTGCAGGTCGCGATCACGATCGCGACAAAGTTCGTGAAAAACAGCAGGAACCCGCCGGAAACAACGGCGAAGTTTCCGATGCCTGCGCCGAACCCGGCAACGCTCAGCGGCGGAATGACCGCGGTCGCGATCGCGACGCCCGGCACGATCGTGAGATAATTGCGCCTGGTGCAGAGGGCGGCCGAGCCCGCGATGCCGGACAGGAACGCTATCACCAGATCATACAGGTTCGGCCGCGTCCTGCTCAGGATCTCCGGCGTGATCTCTTTCAACGGGGAAAGAATCGCTGCAAGCGCGGCGATGACGAGCGTGACCGCCACGCTCAGGGATATTTTCCTGATCGAGCGGCGCCAGACCGTCCGGTCGCCGGTGATGAAGGCGAAACCGAAACTGAGCAGCGGCCCCATGAGCGGCGAGATGAGCATGGCGCCGATGATGACCGGCGCGCTGTTCGTGATCAGGCCGGAGAGCGCGATCAGGTTCGCCAGGGTCAGCATGACGAAATAGTGGCCCGACAGGTCCGTTTCCTGGACAATGTCCTTGATCACCGACTCATGGTTCACGGCCGTTGCCGCGCGCTGCAGGCCGTCTTTCACGGCCCTCTTCAGCAGGTAGGCGATCCGGACAAGCAGGCGGGGCTGCTGTCGCTTTTCCTCGCCGTTCATGACTTCCACATCTCATTGAAGGCGATCTCTTCCAGCGGCTTCCGCCCCGGCCCGCCTTTGCCTTCCTCAGTCGGATAGCCGAGCGGGAAGAGGCCCACGACGCGGATGTTCTGCGGAATGCCGAGAATGCCCTTCACCTTCACCTCGTCGTAGATGCCCACGAAGACCGAGCCGAGCCCCTGCGCCCGGGCGGCGAGCATCAGGTTCTGCGAAGCGATGCCCGCGTCCACGAGGTAGTAGCTCTGGCCCCAGAGCGTGCCGGACTGCTGCGGGTCCGCGCAGAGCACGATCACCACCGGCGCCTCGGCAAGCGCCTTTTTAGAAGGGTTCGCCTTGTACCCCTTGGGAGCGAAAAAGGACTCCACATAGGAGAGATCGCTCAGTTCCTGCTTGACCTTCTTGTCCGTCACCACCACCATGCGCCAACACTGCATGTTGGCCCACGACGGCGCCTGCCGGACCGCCTCGAGCACAGCCTGCAGCTTTTCCTCCTCCACCGGCTTGTCGAGATATTTCCTGACACTGCGTCTGCTCCTGATCGTTTCGAATAATTCCATGATTGCCTCCTGATAAATCGCTATTGCAATATTATAACATCCCTATGATCTCATCCGCACTGAGAATCTTCGCGTAAACCGCACCAAGAGCAGCCATATACGATCCATGCACATGGGCCGCCGGTATTTCGGCGTTGTTGAACATCAGGTTCCTTGTGGCGCAGGCATCATGAGCCACCACGCAGGTATAGCCCTTGTCGAAAGCGGCCCGGGTCGTGGCATCGATGCACATGTGGGACATCATGCCGCAAACGATAAGGTCCGTCACCTCCAGCGTCCGAAAATGTTCATCCAGGTCCGTATTGCGGAAGCTGTTGGGAAAATGTTTAACAACCGCCTGCTCACCGGGGACAGGGCTCACGTTTTCATGAATCTCGATGCCCACTGTATGCGGAAGCAGGAAGGTCGCGTTCGGCCGCGCGGCAATATGCTGAATATGCACGACCGGCAGCGCCTTGGCTCGGAAGTGCTCCAGCAACCTTTTCGCTGCAAGGGAGGCATCCACCGCACCTGCGACTTCCATCCTTCCACCTGGGAAATAGTCTTTCTGGATGTCGATCAGCAACAATGCCCTTTTCATAAGTTCTCCTTGCCCAAAGGTCTTCCGTATTCCATGCTGGTCATCACCATGTCGATGAAAGCGATATCCTGCCCATGGATGCGGTGTATGCTCTCGCCAATCGGCAGGAATCCGACGCGCTCATACAGCCGCGACGCACGAGGATTGTTCTTTCGTACGATAAGGCTGATCGTGCACAGGTTCAGTTCCCGGAATCCTTTATCGACCGCTGCAAGCGTGATCGCGCGTCCGAAACCCCTGCCGAGCCAGTCCCGATGAAGGGCGATGCGAAATTCCGCTTCTCGTTCCGATGTCTTGCTCAGAAGGCAGAACCCGATGAGCCGCTCCAGGAATACACTAGCATAGATCCACGTGTTCGGTTTTCCCCTGAACTCGTCGAGCCAGCCCTTTTCGCGCAGGGCATAGTCCATCTGCTCGAATCCGTCGCCATAGGACGGCCAGGCTTTGATCTGTGATATATCGTCAGGAGTTATTGATCTCAGTTCCGGCATCTTTCCTTCAGGATCCTCCGGCGCCCCGGCCAGAGACATCGGGATTCCGTATCACCATGAACCGCTCAAGAAGCGGCGTTTCCTTCAGTTTGTGGAATCCGAACTTCCGGTACAGTTCATGCGCATCCTGGGTCCCGAGAATCCAGAGCCGCAGTCCCTGCAATTCGGGATGATCCATGATCGCCCTGACCAGCCGCTTGCCCAGCCCCTTGCCGCGGTGCGGTTCGAGGATGAAGACATCGCCGAGGTAGGCAATCGTAGCAAAGTCCGTCACGACCCTGGCGAAACCCACCTGTTGCCCGCCGCAATAGACGCCGAAGCAGAGCGCGTTTTCGACCGACCTTTCGATCGTCGCGCGCGGGACGCCTTTCGCCCAGTAGGACCGGTTCGACAGGAAATCGTGGATCATGGCGACATCGAGCCAGCCTTTGTCCGCGCTGATCTCGAATGAAGCATCATCCTTTTGCATCGCGTCCTCCGTTGGAGCTATCGAGGCTGATCAAAGATTCTTTCCTTTTATATACCGGAACTCCTGGGTCGCGCCCGCATAGCCCCAGGAATCGGCAGCTATGTCCCTGATGATGACATAGCTTGCAGGATGCAGTTTCCCCCAGAGGGCTTCCATCGTTGAGAAGACTTCCTTTACGTATTTTGCTTTCTCGTCCTTCGTGTTCGTGCCTTCGGTGACGTTGATCTCCAGCAGGAACGTTTTCATGCCCTGAGAAGAGATAGGAGATCCTGCCACGAACCATCGCGACCCATCGACGTACTCGACCGTGATAGACGTGAGTTCCTGTTTCTTCCGGAGAATGGACGAGGTCAAGCTTGCCAGCGCATCTGCTACCTGCTTTGTTTGTTCCGGCGATCCCTGGTCGCTTATTTTGATATTGAGGTACGGCATGGGGTTCCTTTCGGCGTCCAGAGTACGTTACGAACTGACACCTTGAATTTTGAGTCATGTTTTTAAGTCGAAAAACCAGAACCTGATATTCACAGGTCGACACAAAGCTCACGAAGATAATCGTGAATCATCTTTCTTCGTGCCTCATCGTGGTCTGTGACCATCGTGGCTTCGTGAGAGATAGCTTTTGGTTCACTGGCCTGAGGCTTGGCACTTTTTAATGGCCTCCAAATAGAAACCGATACGAGAAGCACCTCCCCGCACCCCTCCTTGCCAAGGAGGGGCCACGATTATACCCTCACCTGGCCGCCAAAAGTAGGCGCCTCTCGGCGAGGGGAGGTCAGGTGGGGTGATTTGTGCGTTCGGAATTCCCTGATCCACCCTGCAAGGATATTTGCCGCTGCGCCATGACTG
Organism: Nitrospirota bacterium; assembly: GCA_029858565.1. Lineage (GTDB taxonomy): Bacteria > Nitrospirota > UBA9217 > UBA9217 > UBA9217 > JAKAHZ01. Next base: position 43,459 of record JAOUEV010000016.1, read on the forward strand.
CGTTGCTGCGAGTCACCTCTTGATCGTTCCCGTGGTATAGAGCACCCCTACATCGAGCCGGATGCCGTCCTGTGTCCTGAGCTTCTCGACCTCTGCAAGGTGTTCGTCTTTGAACCGTTCCTGTTCCTGCTCCGAAAGTTGCGCCACCAGCCTCCGGAACCCCGCGTTCCAGACGATGTCCCACCACTCCTCAGCGCTGGCCAGGTGATAGCCAACATTCCGCTTCTCGACAGAGATATCTTTCAATCCTGCTGTTTCAAAGAGCTGCCGGCATCCATCCTCGTGAGCGATGCGTTTCCAGGCCTGGGGCGGGCTCTGGACCCCGTAGGCTGCAAGCCTATCCATGAACAAATCCTTCAGCGGATGGAAGTAGCTCTCTTGGAAATTCGAGATCATCACCCTGCCGCCGGGCCTTACCTGCGATGCGATATGGCTGAGCTGGGTCTCCATGTCCTGGACAAAGAAGATGCCGAAAGCGCAGACCGCGGCGTCGAAAGGCCTGTTCGAAAAACCGAGCTTCTGCATGTCCCCTTCCAGGAACTCAATGTTCCCGATCCCAAGCGCATCCGCTTTCCGCCGCGCCTGGTCCAGCATGCCGGCGGAGAAATCCACGGCAGTCACCCGGCCCTTCAGCAGTTTCTTCGCCACCGCAAGGGACGCATGGCCGGTGCCGCAGGCAACGTCGAGGATGTGCTCGTCGCCCTTGAGATCCAGCAGGGCCGCCATGTTCTCGGCGCTCCGGGGAAAGAACCTGAGGCTGCTGCCGTCATAGCCGGCTGATACCGTATCAAAGGTCTCTTTCAAGGCTATTTTCATCTTTTGTTCGTCCATGCTCATTCGCTCCTTTTGAACAACGACATTTCCTTTTGAATAAAACAGTCTATCAGTGTCCGATAGGTCTTTTCCGCGATCTCCGGGTCTAGTCCCGATTCAACCGCCTTTGCCCTGACCTTTTCGATCACCTGCTCCACGCGCTTCGGGTCCCGCACCCCCTGTTCGTTCTTTTTCAGGGTAGCGGCAGCAGCAACCATATCAGACCGTTTTGCCAGAAGCGAGATGATCATGCTGTCGAGCTGGTCGATGTTCTTTCGTAGACGTTCCAGTTCCATCTGCCTATCCTCCATGAACGATTCCTATTGTTACAGCTCCAGCGGCAGCGGGTCGTTGTTTTCCAGGGCAGCAAGGACCCGGTCCCGGACCTCCCCCGTGCCGAGGTCCTCCTTGCCGGTCATCTCCTGCACATCGATCCTGACAATTGCCGTGATACCGAGTTTCTCCTGGAGATAGGCGCCGGCGACGCCTTCGGGCTGGTATTTCTCCAGGAGGCTTCGGAACGCCGCGGCCCGCTCCTCCGGATCCGACACCAGGGACGCCCGTCCCTTGATGATAACACTTCGGTACAGGTAATCGGCTTTGCAGGGTTGGCGCCGAGCTTTGATATATGCAATCGGCAGGTCTGTTTCAAAGCAGACCCGGTCATCCCGTTTGATATCCTCGATCTTCTCGCCTTCCAGCGCCGAATGAAAGTAGATCTTCCCGTCGTAATAGGAGAAGTTCAGTGGCTTCACCCTCGGATAGCCGTCCTTTCCATTCGTGGCGAGCCTCCCCACCGGACAGGTCCTGAGCAGTCCTTCGACAACAGCCCGGTCTTTGATCTCCTTGTTCCCTCTCCTCAAATCAGCCTCCCGATGCAAATTCTTTCTGTTCGCCTTTCCTCACTAGGCAGTCCGAACACCGCGCGAATGTCCCCCGCGTCTCCCTGTCCCCGTGTCAGTTTCTTCTCTGCCCCATCACCACCAGCATCACTCCCACCAGGATGATCCCCATGGCCCAGACTTCGAGCATCCCGACCTTTTCCCCGCCGATCCAGAGGCCCAGCAGCAGCGCCAGCACCGGATTCACGTAAGCATAACTCGTTGCCAGGCTGGGCCGTACCCTCCCGAGCAGATACGTGTAAGCATTGAACCCGATGAGCGAGCCAACGATCCCGAGATAGATCACCGCGAGAATCGATTGCGTTGTAGGCATGGTCAAGACCCGTTCGCCCATCGCAAATCCGACGATCAGGACGATTGCCCCGCCTGTTATCATCTGGGCCGCGCCCCCCATCATTCCCCTCGGAAGCGGCAGATGCCTGCTCCAGGCTGAGCCGAATGCCCAGGACACGGCGGCAAGCAGCAGAAGGCCGGCTCCAAGCGGACTTGCCCGCAGATCTCCACCCAGGTTCAGCAGCACGATGCCGCTGAACCCGACTGCAAGGCCCAGCCACTCGATCCAGTTGGGCCGGTGTTTCCAGATGGTCGCGAACAGAACGGTCCAGAGCGGCGTGGTCGCGATCACGAGCGCGGCAAGGCCCGAGGCGACCCACTGCTCCGCGTAGGCTACGCCGGCGCTGCCACCGAGCATCAGGAACGTACCGATCACCGCAGACCACAGCCACTCCCGGAGGGAGGGCGTTCTTTCGCCGCGCTTGAGCAGCCAGAAATACATGCCAAGTCCGAACAGGAAGAACCGGATGCCCATCATGAAGAGCGGGGGCAGGCTTTCAAGCGCAAACTTGATCGCGATGTAGGTGGAACTCCAGGAAAGATACACCGCAAAGAGCGCGATGATCACGTTGGTCCTGCCTGGTTCGGAAGTCTCCTGTGCTCGTTGCATCATTGTTCTGTCCGGTCCCCGTTAATCAAGATACAAGACAAAAGCGTCTCGCGCAGAGCCGCAGAGCTCGCAGAGAATGACGTACATTCAACACCAACTGTGTTGTCATTCCCGCGAAGCCGGGTATGACGGCAAATCGCCCATGCGTGCTGCCTTCGTGGCTTCGTGACTTCGTGTGAGTAAGAGCTTTTGCTCTTAGGCTCACCCCCTGGTCCGGATCTGCCTCTCGCTGTGCTTGTGTAGCAACTTGGTTGCTTGCGTCATTTTCCCTTTGCATCTTCACGACTTTGCGCGCCAAAAACGTCTCTTTTTCCGGTTTCATCCAGCATCCGGTTCACTGCCGAAAGCACTGCCTTGAATGACGCCCGGTCGATGCTCGTATCTACTCCCGCGCCGAACACCCGTTTGCCGTCCGCAATAATGCCGATGTACGCGACGGCGTGGGAATCGGATCCCTGCTCCAGCGCGTGCTCGCTGTAGGTCTCGATCCGGAAGTCCATGCCGGACTCCTCCCGGAGCGCCGTGCTGAAAGCATCCAGCGGTCCGTTGCCTTGGCCGGAGATGGACCGCTCCTCACCGTTTACGCTGATCGCCGCATCGATCGTCGTGGTCCCTTCCGCTTCCCCTGCCCGGTCCGTTATGCTGCAGCGGACGAGCGAAAAGGGCGATTCACTGCGCAAGTACTCCCTATCGAAAGTCTCCATGATCTTCTCCGGCGTAACTTCGCCGCCGCTTTTTTCCGCCACTCCCTGGACCATGCGTCCGAACTCGGGATGCATAGCCTTGGGCAGGGAAAAGCCGAAGTCCTTCTCCATCACATAAGCAGCCCCGCCCTTGCCTGACTGGCTGTTTATCCTGATCACGCCCTCGAAGGTGCGGCCCACGTCGGACGGATCGATCGGAAGATAGGGCACTTCCCAGAGATCCGACCGCTCTGCCGCGCGCGCCTTGAGCCCTTTATTGATCGCATCCTGGTGGGAGCCAGAGAACGCGGTATAGACAAGCTCGCCTGCGTAAGGATGGCGGCTGTGCACGGGCATCCTGGTGCAGCGTTCGTAGACCTCGATGATCCGGTCCATGTCATGGAACCGGAGGTTCGGATCGATGCCCTGTGAATGGAGGTTCATGGCAACCGTGACGATGTCCACGTTCCCGGTCCGCTCCCCGTTCCCGAAGAGCGTCCCTTCCACACGGTCCGCGCCTGCCAACAAGGCGAGCTCGGTAGCGGCCACGGCCGTGCCGCGGTCGTTGTGGCTATGCACGCTGATGATCCTGTTCTGGCGATCGTTCACGTTCCGGCAGAACCATTCGATCTGGTCTGCATAAACGTTCGGCGTCGACATCTCCACGGTGGCAGGCAGGTTCAGTATGATCCTGTTCTTCGAGACCGGCGCCCAGACTTCGCAGACCGCCTCGCAGATCTCGAGGCTGTAGTCCAACTCCGTGCCGGTAAAGCTCTCGGGCGTGTATTCGTACGTGACGTCCGTGCCTTTGAGCTTCGCAGCTTCAGAGGCGATCCGCCCGGCTCCTTCCACCGCGATCCGCATGATCTCCTGCTGGTCCATGCGGAACACCACCCTGCGCTGGAGTTCGGACGTGGAATTGTACATATGGACCACCGCGCGTCTCGCTCCCCGGAGCGATTCGATCGTCCTGTCGATCAAGTGTTCCCGCGCCTGGGTCAGCACCTGGATCGTCACGTCCGAAGGGATGAGGTCCTGCTCGATCAACGTGCGGACGAAGTCGTACTCCACCTGCGAAGCCGAAGGAAATCCCACCTCGATCTCCTTGAATCCCATGGTCACGAGCAAATTGAACATCTCGAGCTTCTCGCTGACGCTCATGGGGATAGCGAGCGCCTGGTTCCCGTCCCGGAGGTCCACGCTGCACCAGGCCGGTGCCTTGGTGATGGTCCTGGACGGCCAGGTACGGTCCGGAAGATCGATGGAGGTATATGGTCTGTATTTATGATAGGGCATGGTATTCATTGTTTTTCTCCTATTCCGGGCTTGCCGGAACTGATAAATTAAAAAGACACTGCGATCTCGCGCAAAGCCGCAAAGGCGCTAAGAAGACCTGTTATTAAGCAATCGCCGCTAAAGAAGTTAAATTCTTCGATCCATGATGATCTCTAAGTTAATTTCAATAGCATTGGCCTTTCTTTGCGACTTGGCGGCTTTGCGCGAGACGGACTAGCCTTTTTTCCCAAAAGCAAACAGCCTGGTGAAACGGAACTCTATCCCCTTCTCAGTCCGGTTCTTCTCAAATCCCTCTCCAAAAGCTTCTATGAAGCAGGGATGGGCGATTTCAGGCAATGACGCGAGATAAGGACGCAAACCCGCTGACGTCCACCAGGCAAGGACATCAGCCCTGTCATTGAACACAAGATCATATACCCTGGTAACCACGTCCACTGCCCCGAAGCCGGCATCTGTCAGATAGCCGCATATTCCTCCTGATCAGGGAAATGCCAGGGCGATCGCCAGCCTTCAAAGAATCGTTCGTACCCCAGTTCCGATATGGCCGTTTCAACGGATGCGCTGAACTCCCTGCAGAAGTTCTTTGCAGGGAACTGAAATGCGATCCTGCCGCCCTTTTTGAGCGCCTGATAAGAGGCCATGGCTGCTTTCGGCTGGTCCTGGACCCAGTGCATCGCTGAATTGGAGAACACCAGCTCGAACTGTTCTGCATATCCGATGTCTTCGGCAGCAGCACGAACCAGGCTCACGTTGCCGTCATCCGACGAGATGATCCGCGCTTTTTTCAGCATCTCCTCTGACGGATCAAGGCCCGTGACCCTGCCTTTTGTCGCGAGACGCGCCAGTTCGATCGTCAGCTTGCCCGTGCCGCAGCCCAGGTCCAGGATATGATCGTCCTCCCGCACCTGCGCAAGGCTGATAAGCTCCCTGCCCGCGTCGATCTGCGGCGCTTTCACGGCGTCGTACTGCTGCGCGTCCCACTTCATGCCGCACCTCCTGACAGGATGAACAACAAAAAAGGCCGCGGAAATTGTTGATTTCCGCGGCCTTTGAGATGAAATGCGTCTGTTGTTTCAGAAAAAAGCTAAGACGATCCCCCTTCAGCCACGGCTATGGTCAGCCATGCTGCGATCTGCAGTCGACGGGTCTGAAGGGCTTTAACGTGCATCATGTATGGAATATAGACAAAGTCATTGAGCATGTCAAGAGCTTTGTGTCCCAATTAATGATTTTTCTCCGCTCAATGCCGCTGAAACAGGCAGGAGAAGGTCCTTTTTCAACCACATAATGCACAGAAGGCTGCGAGGGAACATATCTGCGTTCTTGTGCTTTTTGTGGCTAAACCTTGATTATCTGGAGCCTGATCAGAACTCGATCACCGGGATCTCCCGTTCCTTCATGTTCTGTTCGATCGTCCAGAAATGCGCCTTACCGTGGGACAGGCGCAGCAGTTTGAAGCCGGGATCGTTTGCCCGGTCCTTGAAGGGCTTAAGGTAGTCCCGTTCATTCACGAGCTGCTGTTTCTTCGCGTGGTGAAACAGATATTCCCGTCGCCAAACAGGACCGCAAGGAATCCCCGCACCCCCGGCTGGTCCCCATCCATTGTTGCGATGAAGCGCTCGGGATTCTCCCGCACGAAAGACAGCATTTCTTCCTTTGACATAGGTCCCTCCTGTCCTTTTTTCGCCCTATCATGGAGCAGGGACAGGAGGAACTGCTTTCAAGATGCGATCATTGCTTTTCGAGATCCGACCATCCGGAGAGGGAATGACCAGGCGTATTTACGGTTTCTTCATGAACTTTGCTATCATGCCGATGGTCCAGACCGCGGTGAATAAGAGGTAAACAACGAGACTTGTCAGGGGATGCTCCAACGCGGCGGCCTTGCCTATGTTCACCCTGAAGGTTTGATGAAAACCATCCATCAGCATCAGGAGCGTCGCCGATCCGAACCACAGGAACCAGCGGGACAGGAAATCGAACGTCCGCTGCCTGCGTTCCGGCGACAGCCAATAGTCCCTGTTCGGCAGACTGATCAATTTATCGGGCACCCGGGAGAGCAGATATCCGGCCAGCGAAAACAGGACAGCGTTAACAGCCGCAATGGTGAGATAGGCCTCCAGGAAAGACGCTTTGCCCGTCCAGCCGTCCGGCTGCCCCGTGGCCCCGAAGTGGGACGCGACCCTTTCCGGAAGAAGAGGATAATAGTAGGCGGCGTGCGCTAAACAGAGCACGACAAGAGCGATAAATACGAGGTGCGTTATTTTCCGCATAGGCATGGTGTGCGTGGTTCATTAACAGGTTGATGAAAAAGGCACTTCGAACTGTCATTGCGAGGAGCGAAGGCGACGAAGCAATCTCGTATTTGTTTGAATTTCTTACCTGCGGGCTTTCCGCTTATTCCTCGCCCCATATGGCATTAAATTCTTCGCGACAAATGTACCTGCCTCTCACCACTCCCCTACGGATCCATTATCCTGATTTCGATTTCCCGACCGCACCCATTAGCTCCCTTCCGACGGCAACCTCCTCTTGTCTCTTGACTTTACCCCGGCGATGTGTAAAATCACTACATTGGTCTCTGCGGGAAAGGCTGATATATATGAAGACATTCGTCCGTTCCACCGTGGTATTGTTCTTCGCCGGCGTTAGCCTCGCTGCGGCTTTCGCGATCGCCGCGCCAAATGCGGCAAAACAGGCCCTTATGGGATCCTGGAATCTGACAGAACGGTCCATTGATGCCCAAGGCCAGCCCTGCCCCTTTGTGCCCGAGAACATCGAGTTCTTCGGCGATCAAACCCTGACTATGTCGAATATGCCGGGCAACCGGCTGCAGTTCAAGACCAACGTTACCGCTGACGAGCGGACAGCCATCGAGGCGAGGATGCCGGGGCTCAAGAGCAAGTCCCTTCTGCTGATCAGGCCCATGCCCCAGATGGAATGGAAGAACACTCCCATCGCCTACGGGTACTCGCTCTCAAAAAAGAAGGACATTCTCACGCTCCTCGTTCCCGGGTGGTCCCCGGCGAAGTTCCAGCGGGTAAAAAAATAGACGGGGGACGGAAACCTGCGAAGCTGACCAATGCCATCACTGTTAGAAAGATTGTTCGGGAAGAGGTCCAGGATACAGCTGGATCACGACAGGATCTGGAAGACCCAGACCCTGAAGCTGAACGGCATCATGGCCCACGCGGCATGGCTCGACCGGCATGCCACGCGTGTTCTGATGGTCACGCATTTCATCGACACGTTCCGCACCCTTGAAGCCCTCTTCCACTCCCGCGCTCTTCCCTATACACCCATGATGACCGGCAGCAGCGCCGTCCAGCTGCGCGACCTGCAGAATTACCGGCCCGGTCATGTGCTGCTGGCCCTTTCCGATGCTCTTCCCGATATTCCGAAGGACCAGGCGAAGCGCGTTGCCGAATGCGGGTTCGACATCTGCATTCTTGTGGCGGAACACCATCCGGTACCTGCCGGGGAAAAAGTGATCGATGAGTTCGGCGAGAAACTTCCCTGCACCGTCCGCTTGTGCTATCACGAGGCTTTGGACGCAGCGCTGCTAAAGCAGTTCAGCGGCGACCTGATCGGCAATGCCTTGTCCTTACTGAAAGTTCCGGACACTGAGGCCATCACCCACGCCAGCATCGACCGCGCCATCCGCCAGGCGCAAAAAAAGATCTCCCGGCGTACGAAGACCAATCACGCCGCCGATTCCGCGGACCAGTGGTTCAGAAACAACATGCCGCGGGATTGAGAAGAAGCGATAAGCGATAAGCTATAAGTTGTAAGCTTTAAGCAAGCTTACTACTTACTGCTTTACTGCTTACCACTTACCGCTTATTACTTACCACTTACTTCGTCACCACCACGATCCCCGAATCGGTCACCAGGCATCCCCGCTCCCGGTCCTCCTCAAGGTCATAGCCGATCTCCATGCCTTCGGGGATGCAGATGCCCTCGTCGATGATGGCTTTCTTGATCTTCGCGTGCCTTCCGATCTCCACATTCTCGAAGAGGATCGAATCCTCGACCCGGGCATAGCTGTTCACGCGGCACGATGGCCCCAGGATGGAACGGCGAACGACGCTGCCGCTCGTGACGCAGCCGCCGCAGACCAGGGAATCGAGGTTCTGGCCGCGCCGTCCTTCGTCGTCAAAGACAGTCTTCGCAGGCGGCAGGTTGCCCTGGTTGGTCAAGATGGGCCACTGGTAATTGTAGAGATTCAGTTGGGGCGTGACGCTGATAAGGTCCATGTTCGCTTCGTAGTAAGTATCGAGGGTCCCCACGTCGCGCCAGTACCCCCGCTCATGAGGTTCCATGCCCGGAATGGAATTGTCGTAGAAACTGTAAGCATAGACCTTGTCCTTTGCCTCCAGCATCAGAGGAATGATGTGCTTGCCGAAATCCAGGTCCTCGAACTTCTTTTTGCCCTTGTGCAGCAGGTCTATCAGTTTGTCCCGGGAGAAGATGTAGTTCCCCATGGATGCAAAGCAGGTCTTCCTGCCCGGAATATTGCAGGGTTCGCTGGGCTTTTCCACAAAGGCCTTCACCCGGAAGTCGTCATCCACCTTCATGATGCCGAAGCGCTTTGCCTCCTCGGGCGACACCTCGAGCACGGCGATGGTAAGGTCCGCCTTGTTCATGCGATGGTACTGGAACATCTGGGACACGTCCATCTTGTAGACGTGGTCCCCTCCGAAAATGGCGATCTGCTCCGCATCCGAAGCTTCGATGAACCGGATCGTCTGGTAGATGGCGTCGGCGGTGCCCCGGAACCACTGTTCGCTCATGCTGCTCGTTTCCGGAGAAATAGTGTCGTAGAACTCGCCGAGGCCGGTCCACTTGCCCCAGGACTCCTTGATGTGCTTGTTCAGGGAATAGGCCTGGTACTGGGTCAGGATGTAGGCCCGCCGAATCCCGGAGTTGAAGAGGTTGGAAAGAACGAAGTCGATGATCTTGTATTTGCCGCCAAAAGGGACCGACGGTTTGGACCGCCTGATCGTGATGGGGCTCAACCGCTCGCCCTTCCCCCCGGCCAGCACCATGGCCAGGGTGTTCTTGGTGATATTGCCTGATGAGTACATGTTGGCCCCCCGTTCCCCGCGTTATCCTGCTGTCAAATAACTAGCATAAAATCAGCTCAATGTCAAAAATCAGCGGGACAGGAGCGGGACGAATCCTTTTGACACCCGGGCACAATGGCTTTATAATCGATGTCTATGACTGATTCTGTTGCTGTGATCGGCGCCGGAGCATGGGGTACGGCCCTGGCGCTCGTGCTCGCGGACAAGGGTGTTCCCACGGCCCTCTGGATGTACGAAAAGGACCTGGCCGAGGAGACCGGCCGGACCCGCGAGAACCGCGTGTATCTGCCCGGGTTCCCGCTTCCGGCCTCAATTTCCGTGACGTCATCGCTGGAAGAGGCTGTCAAGGGCCGTCCTTTTGTGCTTTCCGTAGTGCCATCCCATACGGTCCGGCCGGTCTCAAAGCAGTTCGCGCCCTTTCTGGCTCCGGGCGCGATCATCATCAATGCTTCCAAGGGCATTGAGATAGAAACGCTCAGTCCCCTGGCCGAGGTGTTCAAGGACACCCTTCCAGAGGAATATCATGACCGGCTCTGTTTTCTCTCCGGACCGAGCTTTGCCAAGGAAGTGGCGAAGAAAATGCCGACCACCGTGGCACTGGCCTGCGCGGACCCGGCAACAGGAAAACGGGCACAGCAGCTCATGAGCGCTCCCTATTTCCGCGTGTACACCAACAATGACGTGATCGGCGTGGAACTGGGCGGATCGATCAAGAACGTGATCGCCATCGCGGCCGGCGTGCTCGAAGGCCTGGGCTTCGGCCACAACACCATGGCAGGGCTGATCACCCGGGGACTGGCGGAGATGTCCCGCCTGGGCGTTGCCATGGGAGCGGACCACCGTACCTTCGCCGGCCTCGCGGGAATGGGCGATCTGGTGCTCACCTGCACGGGAGACCTTTCCCGGAACCGCACGCTCGGTGTGCGGCTCGGCAAGGGCGAAAAGTTCGATGATATCATGAAAGGCCTGAAGACCGTTGCCGAGGGTGTGAAGACCGCCAAAGCTGCCCGGGAACTCGCGAGAAAGCAAGGCGTGGACATGCCGGTCGTCGAAGAGGTCTACCGCATCATCTATGAAGGCAAGGACCCCCGGCTCGCGCTCAAGGACCTGATGAGCAGGGAGCTGAAGAACGAATGATCCGAATGCGGAATGAAAGGACCTGTAGCAGGTAGCCGGTAGCAAGTAGCCAGGAAAGACGAATGCTCGTTCTCGCGATGCATTGCTCATGACTTCGTGTCTTCGTGGTAACTAGAGGTTTTATCATGAATTTCTTCTCGTTGTTTTTTTCCATAATTGTCGCTCTTATCCTCTATTCCCACGCCATCGCCGAGATCAAGGTGATCGAGGCGGACAGCTCCTATGTCATAGGCGACAATGACAGCAAGGTGGATGCCCGCAGGATCGCGACCCAGGAAGCCAAGCGCAAGGCCCTGGAGCAGGCCGGGACCTTCGTAGCAAGCCTGACGCAGGTGAAGGAATACCGGCTTTCGAAAGACGAGGTGACCGCGTACACCGCGGGCATTGTAGAGGCCGAGACCATCAGCGATGAGACGCGCGGCAGCCTCCAGCATCCCGAGGCCTACATCAGGATCAGGTGCAGGATCGACACGGACGTGCTGGTGCAGCAGATCGCCAGGTATCAGGAGAACCAGGAGCTCCGCGACCAGCTCCAGGCCTCGGCAAAAGAGCAGGAAGCGCTGCGCAGGGAGCGCGACACCCTCGCAGGGCAGCTTGCCGCTGAAAAGGATAAAACAAAGACCGCTGAAACCCGGAAAAAGCTCGGCTCAGTCCTTACCCGGGAAGAGAACATCGACGCCACGAACCGGGTCTGGGCGCGAGTTGCTCCGCAAATGGATTTTTACGGCAGTTCCGAGATAAACAAGGAGGTCAGGCTCGGCGACCTTCAGGATAGCGCGGTGGTCCTTGTCAAAGCTGTCGAGGACAATCCCTCGAACCAGCAGGCGCGCATCCTGCTGGCTTCGGTCTATGAACAGCAGAACGACCGCCCTGCGGCTGAGCAGCAGCTCAGAAGCGCCCTGGAACTGGACCGGAACAATACGTTACTGCGCCTCCGGCTCGGCATCGTGCTGAGGGAACAGGGCAAATTCCACGAAGCGCTCCAGGAGTTCCGCGCGATCGAACAAAAGCGGCCCTACCACCCCCAGATGCTCTTCCAGACCGGACTCACGCACCTGGCCATGAAGAACTGCCGGCTTGCCGGCGCCTACATGAAGCGTTTCCTGCTGTTCACGAAGAAGAGCCGTTCACCCCAGATCGAAAAGGTCAAACCGCGGGCAAAAGAGATCCTGGACAGATGCGGGGAACCGAAACCGGAGAAAAGGTCCGGCCGCAAGCCGCGCCGTTAGAGCAACGGAGAAAAATCATGATGAATATATTCATAGCCCTTTTCTCGGCCAGTGCGCTCCTTTTCCTGCAGACTCCGGCCTTCGCCGCCCTGAAAACGATCGAGGCCGAGAACTTGTACCATATGGGCGACAACGACAGCAAGCTTGACGCCCGGCGCATCTCCACGCAGGAGGCGAAGCGGAAAGCGCTGGAACTGGCAGGCACCTATGTCGCCAGCCTGACCGAGGTGAAGGACTACCGCCTCACAAAAGACGAAGTTACTGCCTATACCGCGGGGATCATCGAGACCGA
>JAOUEV010000017.1 GCA_029858565.1 Nitrospirota bacterium
CGACAGCACATTGATCGATATGGTAAAGATGATGAAGGTGAACAGGATCCGCGTATAGTCGAAGAGGATCGTCTGGACCTCCCCGCCTGCTCCCAGAAACGCCGCAGCCCTCCAGCCGAAGAGATATCCTAGTATCATGATCGCGACCGATGCAATGATGACAAAGGCCATTGCCTGATAAGAGACCTGGGCCGCATCGCCCTTCCGTCCCGCGCCCCAGAGCTGGGACACCAGGACCGTTGCGCCGGTGTTTATCCCCCAGGACACGCTCATGACCACAAAGACCATGATCTGGGCAATGCCCACCGCGGCAATGGAAGTCGCGCCGAGCCCGCCCACGAGAAAGATGTCCACGATGCCGACGGAGCGCTGCAGCAGGCTCGAAAGTACGACCGGCAATGCAAGCGAAAAGACCTGTTTTCTGACGCTTATTCCCATGATGGAGGGTGGACCTACTTTTTCTGGAGGGAGCGGACCTTCTTCAGGTTCCGGGGATCGTCCTCATCGGTTTCCTTGGGTGTTTCCATGATCTTCGGCACATGGCGGAACAGCGGATGCGCCAGGAACGCCCGGAATCCATCCTCGCCGATTTTCCCTTCGCCGATGTGCCAATGACGATCAACGCGGGATGCGAATTCCTTAAGGCAGTCGTTCAGATGAATGCCCTTTAACCGGTCAGCGCCGACAGTGGTCGAGATCTCTTTCGCAAGGGCTTCGACGCCTGCAGGCGTGCGGATATCGTAGCCTGCCGCGAATCCGTGGCAGGTATCATAGCAGATGCCGATGTTCTCGCTATGAGCAAGTCCGGCGATCACATCCTGCACCTGCTGAAGCTCGTAACCCACGTCGCCTTTCTCGCCGGCAGTGTTCTCAAGAAGGATCACGGCACTGGGCTTATGGAGCTTCATTGCCATGTTCAGGGCAACCGTGACCCGTTCTATCATCCACTCCGGTTCCCTGCCGCTCGCGGACCCGAGGTGGGTCACCAAATATTCCGCACCAAGCTTCTCCGTGCGCTCCAGGTCAATGACGAATTGTTCGATCGACCGCTCAAAAAGGTCTGGTTTGGGCGAAGCCAGATTGATGAGGTAATTCGTATGCACGAACACCGGACCGATGTCCCATTGTTCGCGCAGTTTTTTGAACTCAGCCGCATCGGCCGGATCGATCGGTTTGACGGTCCAGCCGCGCGGGTTGCGGCTGAAGATCTGCATGCAGTTGCAGCCCAGCTCGTGAGCGCGCTGCACGGCAAGAGAGAATCCGCCGGAGATGGAGACATGAAATCCTAATCGCATCGCATCATTCCTTGATCAATTCCATGAATTCGGATTCCGATAGGATCTTAACGCCAAGGGTCTTTGCCTTTTCAAGCTTGCTGCCCGCTTCCTCGCCTGCCAGCACGTAGCTGGTCTTCTTCGAGACCGACCCGGTCGCCCTTCCGCCGTGTTTCTCGATAAGCTGTTCGAACAGCTCACGGGGTTGCGAAAGCGTTCCGGTGATCACAAAGGTCTTGTTGTCCAGGATGCCTGCCTGCTTCGCGCCCGGCGCTTCATAATCGGGATTTTCAACGATCACACCGAGCTCGCCCAGAGCCTCGAAGGTCAGCAGGTTCCCCTTTTCACTGAAGAACTCGGAGATGGAGGCCGCAAGCTTTTCGCCCATCTGTTTGATCTCCATGATCCGCTCAGGTGCGACCTGATAGAGGTCCTGGAGGTCTTTGAAATGCTTTGCCAGCTGTTTCGCGGCAAACTCACCAACATGGAGTATCCCGAGGGCAAAGAGGAACCGCGCCAGGGTCGTGCGCTTGCTCTTTTCAACGGCATCTATGAGGTTCTGCGCCGATTTCTCCGCGAACCGCGGGAGGCCGAGCAGCTGTTCCTTCTTGATGCGGTAGAGGTCAGAGAAATGCTTCACCAAACCATTGCTGTACAGCAGCTCGACGTTCTTTTCTCCGAGATGCTCTATGTCCATTGCGCCCCGCGACGCATAATGAATGATCTTTTCCAGAACCTGTGCTTCGCAATTCAGTCCTACACACCGGAAGGCCACCTCGCCCTCTTCGCGCGCAACATGAGATCCGCAGACCGGGCAGGTCGAGGGCCGAGGGAAGCGCCTCTCGCTCCCGCTTCGATTGTCCGTCATGACCGACACCACGTGCGGAATGACATCCCCGGCACGTTCGATGATCACCGTATCGCCGATGCGAATGTCCTTTCGCTCGATCTCGTCCCAGTTGTGAAGCGTTGACCGGGAGACCGTCACCCCGCCGATCCTGACAGGCTTCATGATCGCCACGGGCGTGATCGCGCCGGTGCGTCCGACGCTCGCGATAATGTCCTCAATGACCGTGACGCCCTGGTGTGCCGGGAACTTGTAAGCAATGGCCCAGCGTGGCTCACGGGTCTTGATGCCAAGCTGCCGCTGAAGCGCAAAATCATTGACCTTGATGACCGCTCCATCGGCCTCAAAAGGCAACCTGCTGCGCTCGGTCTCGATCTTCTGAATGACGGCAATGACCTGCTCTATTCCCTTCGCTGTTTTGAATCCCAGCGGCACGGGAAATCGCGCTTGGCCAAGCCATTCCATCAGGTGCTTCTGGCTCTTGAACTCCATGCCTTTTACCGCGCCGACCCCATAGCAGGCCATGTGGAGCTTTCTTCCCGCGGTGATAGCCGAGTCGAGTTGGCGGACCGATCCCGCGGCCGCATTTCGGGGATTGGCAAAGGCCGCTTCTCCCGCCTTTTCCCGTTCTCTGTTCAAATTCTCGAATTCCTCGATATCGATATACACCTCGCCCCGCAGATCTATCTCTTCGGGGACAGAAGCATCATTTTCTATGGTAAGCGGTATCGCCTTGATCGTCCGGATGTTCCTGGTAACATCCTCGCCTTCTACACCGTCCCCTCTCGTGGAAGCGTGATGAAGCTTCCCCTTCCGATAGGACAGTTCCATTGCAAGGCCGTCGTACTTGGGTTCTACCGTGTATTCGATCTCGGCGTCCGACTTCAGGAACTTCTTGATCCGCTGATCGAACTCCCGGACCTCGTCATGGGAAAAAGCATTGTCCAGGGACAGCATGGGTTCGACGTGGCGTACTTTATCGAACTTTTCAAGCGGCGGCGCTCCTACACGCTGGGTTGGTGAGCTGGGAAGGATATAGCCGGTCTTCGCCTCAAGTTCCTGCAACCGGCGGAAGAGTTTGTCGTACTCAGCATCAGCGATCACCGGCGTGTCAAGGACATGATAGCGGTAGGAATGGTCGTTCAGCTCACTGACCAGCTGCTCTATCTCTTTTTTATCACTGGATTGCATGAGTTAAAAATGTGAATTTGGTCTACTTTTTCAATACCGCTTCCGCTGCGATATGACCTGCGAGTGTTGTCACAAATGATTTTAGCCCCGTCAATTCGCTCATCTCGGCATATGATCCGGATTTGGATGCTGACCGCGGCGAAAGGATAACAGCGGCCGAAGTATAGAGGTTCTCAGCCATCAGTTTCCGACACAGGATATTATAGCGCTCAGCATAAGATGCTCCCTTAAATTCAGGGAACACGGGAAAGTTCGGCGAGCTATCAGAAACCGGTGAACGGGAAGCGTCAACATCCTCAAGCAACATCACATACCCGACAAAAGGTTTTCTACTCTCGCCAAAAGCCCCTTCCCTGAAAGCTGTCCAAAGGTCAATAGCAGTTCCGAGCGCTTCCTCGCAGCGGTTATTGGCATTGTTGCCAAAGGAGGGTCCTACCTGTGATTTAAATTCAACAGCTGCAATCAGTTTCTCTTGATTTAATACCAGCAGATCCCACAATTTCGTTGGGCGAAAATATCCAGGCAAGGTCAAGACCTTCCGTTTCAGCATAATGTCGGCTTTAGGCAGGCCATTGGCGTGTACGATATCAACAACAAGGTCAATAAAACCGTTCATATTACTGCCTGCAGTTACCGCGCTTCGTTCACCCTGGTCTTTCCTACCAGCCGCACGCTGTTTTTTCGCAGCCTTCTTTCTCCCGGACCAGAAGCTTTTCACAGCGGCACCAGCTTTAACATCATAGCCAGCAAGGTCAAGCGGCATATATCGCTCCTTCATCATCATTAACCGACAGAATCGCGCGCTCTTCTGCAGAGAGATTATAAAGCTCGCAGGTTAAAGCATTGCAGGCCGCAATATCTCTTATGTCAGCAGCATCTCTTAGCTTCTTTTTGAGATGCTCCGGCACATCCTGCCATCGGGGGATATGAATGCGCCTCAGATATTGCGCCTGGAACCTCAAATATCCACCTCGCATCTTAGTGGAATAAGTCGTAATAAATACACGGGTAATATCCGAAAGCAATACAGCCTGAAGAGCTTTCAAATCCCAAGTCTCGGATGTTATGTAGTAAAGATTATGGTGAGGGTAATACTTGCCCTCCTCGTAAACAATATTTGCTTCCCCTTTAATATCAGGGATCAAGAGTTTCGGCGTATGCGTGATCTTAGGCGTAATTCTATCAATGGTCCTATACCAACGCTCGCTGCTGCGCTTGGCCACATTACGGTTGCATATTACTGCCTTATGCTCATTTAAATACGCAGCGAGTTTTGGGTATTTCTTCAGGTCAACGAGGCTACCATCATCATTAAATGGATTAACAACACCCATTCCGCGCCACTCAACCTTACCAGTACGAATATCCTTTGTCATAACCAAAGGCAGTTTACGGTCCTTTTCCACATCAAGTTGACGATACTCACCTACGTAAACTTTGTCAGCACCTGTTGCAACCCCAATCCCTACCTTGCAGCCAGCTTCTTCCAATGTCGGATAAACACTCTCTATGCGTCTGAGAATAGTCAACTGATCAAATGATTCAAGGACCCATGGCTCATTATCACACATTATCCCCGATACTTCATGAATAGCGCTATTCGGCTTAATTGTCCGAACCCGCATATCATGAGCAAGACTGACTAACGTTTCTTTATCCACCTGCGGCCTATGTGTAATACGAGTTGCACCTGATAGTTCCTTGCTGATTACGGTAATTGCCGGGTATGCGGATACTTCAGAATGGAAAGCATCGGTATTCACCATATCAACGTAATATTTTAAATGAAATCCTTTTGCTACCATCTGACGAAGTGGTCCGCCGTAACGATTCTTCATCCAACGGTCAGAGCAGATGAAGCCAACAGAGCCCTTCTGTCCGAGATGCTTCAATGAGTGCTCTATGAAGGGAATATATAGGTCAGCACGATCATAAAGTGTATCAAAACGATGCCGGTATTCTGCCAGTAAAATATCAGGAATCATCTCCTGACGCACATACGGAGGATTTCCTACAATATGAGTGAAATCAAAAGGGAAATCAGCAAGAAGGAAATCACCATGAATCAGCCACGTATCGAGTAGATTTTCCGTTGCTGATTGAGAAATGCCATTCCCCTTTAGCATGCTACTAAGTTGCATACGTGTGCCATTAAAGCTTGATTGATGCAATTCAACAGCTCGAATAGAATCTTTAAGTTCGGCAACAAGGTTAGTATGGTTCTGCGTATGTTTAAAGTACGACGCAAGCAGCCGCTCCACTGCAATAAGAAGAAATGCACCCTCTCCAAATGAAGGTTCAAGAAAACGTTTTTTCTGGAGAGCAGAATCAGTTGTGTAGCCAGTTAAATCTAATATAAACTCAACCACTTCGCGCCGCGTGAACACAGCACCGCGCTCATCAATGCCAGCAGAAGCTAACTGTGCGACTGCAGATTGTAGCTTGTCCATGCCTGGTAACGCTATTTGTGATACACGAAGTGATGTCATCTTATTAGTTTGTTGATTAGAAAATCAGTCTCCACTCTTGTCTTCCAACTGGTAATCCTTGATCTTCGTGAGCAGGGTCTTATAGCTCACCTGCAGGACCTCGGCGGCCCTGGTCTTGTTCCCGCCGGTCTGTTTGAGCACCTGCCGGATCCTGCGGGACTCGGCGATGCGCGTTGCCGCGGCCGCGATCTCCTGAAGCGGACCTTCCATGGGTACATTCTCCGCCAGCGCCTCAAGCACGCTCTTCTCGCTGATCCCGAGGTCCTTGGACCGTATCATCCCGCCTTCGGCGTAGATCATTGCCCGCTCGATCACGTTCTCCAGTTCGCGGACATTGCCCTTCCAGGGAAACTTCATCAGGATATCCATGGTGTCGTCGGCGATGAGCATCGGCCCCTTGCGTACTTCGGCGCTGTACTTGGCCAGAAAATGCTGTGCCAGCGGGGGAATGTCGTCACGCCGTTCGCGGAGCGGCGGGATCGTGATGGGAAACACATTGAGGCGGTAGAACAGGTCCTCACGGAATACCTTTTGTTCCACAGCCTTCTGCAGGTCCTTGTTCGTGGCAGCCACGACGCGCACGTCGATCTTGATAGACCTGTTTCCCCCGACCCGTTCGATCATCTGGTCCTGGAGCACCCGCAGGATCTTCGCCTGAAGCGCAAGGTCCATGTCGCCGATCTCATCAAGAAATACCGTGCCTTTATCTGCAAGCTCGAGCTTGCCCAGCTTCCTCGCTTCAGCACCGGTGAAAGCTCCTCGCTCATACCCGAAGAGCTCGCTCTCCAGAAGCTCCCGGGGTATCGCGGCGGAGTTGATGGCAACAAATGGACCGTCCTTGCGGTTGCCGAGATAATGGATCGCCCGCGCGAAAAGCTCCTTGCCGGTACCGCTTTCCCCATGCAACAGGACCGTGGCGTTGGTGGGAGCGACCTTCTGAATGGCCGACGTGATATCCTGGAGCTGTTTGCTCCTGCCGATGATCTTGGGCAAACCGAACTTGTCCGCGAACTCGGACCGCAGAAGGATGTTCTCCGTTGCCACGCGGTAGGAATCGAACGCCCGCTTTACCAGAACGATCAGATGGCCCGTGTCAAAGGGTTTTGCCAGAAAATCATAGGCCCCGTCCTTGACCGCCTTCACCGCGTTCTCGATGGTGCCGTAGGCGGTCATAACGATGACCGGCAGGAGCGGATTCTCGGCCTTTGCTGTTCTCAGCACCTCGAAACCGTCCTTTTTCGGAAGTTTGAGGTCCGTCAGCACCAGGCCGATCCGTTCATCGGCCAGCTTTTTAATACCCTCGGCGCCATCGCGCGCGGGCACCACCTGGAACCCTTCTCCTTCCAGGGTCTTGGTAAGCATGGTCAGCATGCTTTCTTTGTCTTCGATCACCAGGATCGTATCCATACCCTGCCTCCCGAGCCGGATATCAGCCAACCGGCAGCGTTATGGTAAATGTCGTACCCCGTCCCTTGCCGCTATCTACCACAATGGTCCCGCCGTGCGATACGACGATCTTGTGGACCAGTGCGAGACCCATCCCCACACCCCGGTCCTTGGTGGTGAAGAACGGAAGAAAGATGCGCTGGATCGTCTCTTGAGGAATGCCGATGCCGGTATCGCTGATCCTTACCTCCGCCTTCCCGCCTTCCCTCCGCGACTCGAGCGTGATCGTACCGCCGTCGGGCATCGCATCAGCGGCGTTCTGGATAAGATTGCAGAAAGCCTGCCGCAGCAGGCCTTCATCGGCAAGGATGACCGCGTTTTCCATTTTTTCGAGGATGCGGATCTCCCCGCCTCCGCCCGCCTGCAGGACCGAGGCAACGCATCCGGACAGCAGTTCCCCGAGGTTCACTTCTCCCGAGTTCAGCGCCGCAGGCCGGGCAAAGGTCAGCAGATCGCCGATGATCCGGTTCATTGTCGCGATCTCCATCTGCACATCACCGATGATCGCGCGGCCCTGCTCATCCTGGTCCTTGGAAAGCAGGTTCAGATACCCTGAAATGACCGCCATGGGATTCCGCAGTTCGTGGGCAATGCCCGCGGACATCTCCCCCAGCGCCGTCAGCCGTTCCTTGAGCTCGACCTGTTCCTGGAGCCGCTTGATGTCGGTGAGGTCGGAAAAGGACAGGATCACGCCCTGGCGTTCCCCCTGCCGGTCCGTGAGCAAGGCAGTGTTAAAACCCAGCCAGAGACGTCCGCCATCCCGTTCCAGCGCCGTCTCCATCCTGATCGTGGGGACCTTGTTGTCGAAGGTTTCCTGTACGGCACTGCAGATGTCGCTGTTCCCGAACAGATCGGGGCATCCGGTGCCGATGGCCGCGGTCCGCGAGGCGCCCAGTAGTTCCTCGGCAGCCCGGTTCATCGTTTGCACCTTGCCCTTCTGGTCGAAGGTTATCACACCATTGGACACGCACTGGAGGATGTTCTCATTGAGACTTTCAACGGTCTCCGCACGGAGCTCCGCAAGCGCCTTGAGACGCTGCAGCTCCTTTTCCTTTTCCTTGAGCTGGCGGGTGACATCCTGAAAGGCATTGATGATGAAGCTGACGTCAGGGGTCTTCTCCTGGTCCTGACCTTTCAGGTCCATTTCCTGGCGGTATTTTCGAAGTGAGGCCATGATGACCACTACTCCCAGAATGACCGCTGAAGAAGCGAACAGTATGGTAAGGATATGCTGGTTCATGGTCGAAGAAGTCCGAAATACCAGTCAATGATCTCCGGGCCGGCGAACAATGAGGCAAGAGCGCCTGCGGCGAGAAATGGTCCAAAGGGAATATAGGAACCGGACTCATGCTTTTTCAGGAGGATGAGCACACCCCCGACAAGGGACCCGGCCAGCGCACCGAGCATGATGGTCAGGAGCGCTCCCTGCCATCCGATGAAGCTTCCGACCATACCCATGAGCTTGATGTCCCCCCCTCCCATGGCCTCCACTTTCCGAAGCTTCTGCCAGAGCCAGCCGATGAGAAAGAGCGGAGCGCCGCCGGCCAGAAGACCGAGGACCGAATTTACGAGACCCCGCAGGTAAGGGCCGTCAGGCAACACGGTTGAGAGGCCGAAGGGAAGCGGCTCCATGAGCGCGGTCATAAAGAACGGAGCTGCCGCGAGGCCGATCACCATCCCGGGCAGACTTATCTCATCAGGTATGATCTGGAAATCGAAGTCAATGAAGGTAATGACCACGAGCGCCGAGCAGAGCAGCATTACCAGCACCGCCTCGCCTCCCATGCCGAACCACTTCACCGCTCCGACGTAGAGCATACCGTTGAGGGCCTCGACAAGCGGGTAACGCCAGGAGATCGGCAATCCGCAGCTCCTGCATTTTGCGCGGAGCAGCAGAAAACTCAGGACCGGGATATTATCGTACCACCGGATGGATGCATTGCAGCGGGGGCAGCGTGACGCGGGTCGGACGACCGATTGTTCCCGTGGAAGACGGAGGATACAAACGTTCAGAAAACTTCCGATCACCAGACCAAAGAACAGCGCGAGGAAATCGATCATGCATGCTTCCCTTCAGGCTGCTTGGGTTTCGCCTTGATCGCGTCCGCCTCGCGGCTGAGCTCTTCAAGAAGACCGTCGGCCTCTTTTTCCAGTTGCGCGATACGTTCGAGCAATGACGCGATCTCGCCCTGTTTAAAGAATGCAGCAAAGTTCGCCGGCAAGGTCCCGCCCGTGCTCTGTTCCAGCAGGCGTTCGCCGACCTTCCGATGCTGTTCTCCGATAGCCTTTTGCACCCGGTCCATCTGCATCCTGATCCGGATGATGGCGATATCCGACTTCACGCGTTCAGACAGCGTCCCGGCAAAGGAAGTGACCCGGGTATACCCCTTTTCCATGTTCACCAGCGCTTTTTCCCAAACGGTCATGATGGCTCTCCGATCATCACGCCACGTCTTGCCTGGGAGACGTTTGGCAGTGATATCAATTCACAATCAAGATGGTCCACTCCTGCTCGATAATCTATCAGAACGCCTCCTAAATATCAACTTACCATGATCAGCCCGAGCCGGCCCCGCCACTTTTTCCCCACCAGTTCCCTGAGCGCAGGATACGCTTTCAGCGACGGATCACGAGCAAGCAGATCAAAGGCCTCTGCCCGTGCTTTTTCGAGCAGTTCTGCGTCTCGCAGGATGTTCGCTGCCCGGAGGTCGGGCAGACCGGACTGCCGGGTCCCGAAGAACTCTCCCGGTCCGCGCAGCCGCAGGTCCTCCTCGGCGATCTTGAAACCGTCCGTGGTCCTGGTGAAGGAATTCAGCCTGTCGCGTGTTTCCTCGGTGAACATGCGCGGCCCCATGAGGACGCAGTAGGACTGATGGCCTCCCCGTCCCACCCTTCCCCGAAGCTGGTGCAGCTGGGCAAGACCGAACCGTTCGGGATGTTCGATCACCATGACCGTCGCATTCGGCACGTCAACACCCACCTCAATGACCGTTGTCGAGACCAGCAGATTGGTCGCGCCTGTCTTGAACGCGGCCATGACCGCGTCCTTTTCTGATGATTTCATCCGCCCATGCAGCAGGCCCACGCTTGATTTCGGGAAAATGTCCTTCTGCAGATGCGCCGCCATCTCGGTCGCTGCCTTCAGATCGCTCTTCTCGGTCTCTTCGACCAGCGGATAGACCACATAGACCTGACGACCGGCGGCAAGCTCACCGTCGATGAGCCGGTACGCCTCGCTGCGTCTGCTCTCGAAATAGAGTCGGGTGATGACCGGGCTTCTTCCCGGCGGCATCTGGTCGATCACCGACACATCGAGATCGCCGTAGACCGTGAGCGCCAGGGTCCGGGGGATCGGCGTCGCGGTCATGACCAGAACGTCCGGAGACAGCCCCTTTGCTTTCAATGTCGATCGCTGCAGGACCCCGAAGCGATGCTGCTCGTCGATGATCGCGAGCCCCAGCTTGTGGAACTGCACATCGCCTTCTATCAGCGCGTGAGTCCCCACGATGATCTGTGCCGTGCCGGCGGCAAGTTCCGCAAGCAAAGCCTCACGGTCCTTCTTCTTCATGCTGCCGGTCAGGGACCGTACGTTCACGCCGAGCGTGCCTGCAAGGGCGCTGATGTTCCGGAAATGCTGCTCCGCGAGGATCTCCGTGGGCGCCATGAGACATGCCTGGTACCCGTTCTCGACAGCCATGAGGCAGGCCATGAGCGCTACAACGGTCTTTCCGCATCCCACATCGCCCTGCACCAGCCTGTTCATGGGCCGGTCCGCGGTCATATCCTTCTTGATCTCCCTGATGACCCGTTCCTGCGCTTCAGTCAGCGTAAAAGGCAGCTTCTTCCGCAACTCTGCCTCGATACCGCCCCCCTCTTTGAACGAGATGCCCTTTTGATCAGCCTCGGTCCCTTTTTTCCTGAGGCCAAGTCCCAGTTCCAGGACGAACAGTTCCTCAAAACTGAGCCTTTGATGGGCCGCATCGGATCCCCGGTTCAGCAGAAAGATGTCTTTCTCCATTGTCGGGAAATGGACCTCCGCAAGTGCCCTGTGGGCGGGCATGAATCCGTATTTTGCCATGATCTGCTGCGGCAGAGCTTCAGGCACCGCGCCAGCGCAGGAATCGATGAGGGTCTTCATCATGCTCCTGATGGCCCTGACCGAGAGGCCGGCCGTTGCCCGGTAGATCGGCACGATCCTGCCTACATGGATCAAAAGGCTTTCCTGATCATTGTCATCGATGATCTCATATTCAGGGTTGTCCATCTGGGGCCGTCCGCCCTTGTAGGCATTGGCTTTCACGATCCCTGAGAGGATGACCTTCTGGCCGACCGCAAAGGCCTTTTTCATGAATGGCTGGTTGAACCACGAACCGGTAAGCATTCCGCTCCGGTCGGTGATCACCAGTTCGAAGACCTTGACCCGTATCCGCTTTGTCTGGACTACTTCCGCGGAAACGATCTCTCCCATGACCGTCTCAAAGGACCCATAGGACAGCCGTGCTATCTTCCTGAGGTTTCCCCGGTCCTCGTACCTCCAGGGGAAACAGGAAAGCGCGTCCTCGATCGTGGTAATGTCGAGCTTTTTGAGCAGCTCGGACCGCTTGGGCCCGATGCCCTTGCAGAACTGGATCGGCGTATCAAGGGGCAGCGCCGGTGCGGCAGCGGTCATTGCCGCAGCAGCCGGCGCCGGAGACCGGATCGTTTTCCCCTGCTCCCTGTCCCTGATAAGGTCAAGAGCCCCTGTGATACGATCCTTTTTCTCGCTTTCAGAACAGTTGTCGAAACCGTCGAACAAGCGCTCCAGATCGGCTGAAATGGATTCCTGGCCGCCGAGAGCCCTGAGTTCCTGGACCTGCGCGGTCATGAATACCTCGACGGCGGCAAGATTCTTCAGGTGCGCGAAGCCCGATTGGGACGCGTAGACAAGCGGTCTTTTGATCCTGTCGAGAATGTCCTGGATGGATGAAGAAGCCATGTAATTCGTGATATTTTATTGATTTTTCACTTGCATGCGATCAGGGGCTATGGTAGCATGGGCCTGCTTTTTAAGCAATCATTTTCAGTTTCAGGAGGACGTTCCCGTGGCCGGTAAGTGTCAAATATGCGGAAAAGGCACGCTCAAGGGCAACCAGGTGAGCCATGCCAATAACAAGACCAAGAAAATGTCCAAGCCGAACCTGCAGAGCGTGAAGACCCTGGGCCCCAATGGCCAGCATACGCGCATGAACGTCTGCACCCGCTGCATCCGCTCGGGCAAGGTAAAGAAGGTCGGTTGATCGTTCCGAACAATCATCTGTTTTGTGCGACCCCGCCGAATACCGGCGGGGTATTTTTTTGCCTTGAAAAGAACAACAGCATGCTTCTTTGACAGGATAACGGGATAAGAATCTGATGAAGGCAGTAATCCGTTATATCCTGGTGGTCCTGCCATCCTGTCAAAATAGATTTTTGATGTTATGCCGAACCTCTTGCGAAGGATCATTTTTTATATTATAGTACGCCATGCAAACCAAAGTTAGGACCGTTCCCGAACTCGTTCCCCTGCTCTCCATCCTGCGCGCTGCCGGCAAGAAGATCGTCTTCACCAACGGCTGCTTCGATCTCATCCACCCAGGCCACACGCGCTATCTCGCCATAGCAAAATCCCTGGGCGACATTCTCGTCATCGCCGTGAACAGCGACTCATCGGTCCGCACCATCAAAGGCCATAAACGGCCGATCAACAACCAGAACGACCGGGCAGAGACCCTGGCCGCCCTCGAAGCCGTGGATTTTGTCACGATCTTCGACGAGCCCGATCCTTACCTGGTCATCTCGGCTCTCCAGCCGGACGTGCTGGTGAAAGGCGGCGATTGGCCGATCGAGAAGATCATCGGACGGGACGTGGTGCAGGCGCGGGGCGGCAGGGTCGTGAACGTGCCTTACGTGGAAGGAGCTTCAACAACGGGGATCATTGAGAAGATTTTGAAGACTTACAAATAGGAACTCTATTCTTTTCGCTTTTTCCTGGCCTTTTCATCCTCTATAGCATAGAGAGTTGCATCATCATACCCGAAATAATGCCCGATCTCGTGCATGACCGTGTCCAGCACGATCTCTTCGATCTCAGTGTCCGTCCGGCTGTCCCGTTCGATCGGCCGCTGGTAGATCACGATCCGGTCCGGCAGCATATTCCCGTAGTTCCATTCCCGCTCGGTCAGCGGCGTTCCCTGGTACAGGCCGTAGAGCGAACCGTCATCGATCCCCAGGTCTTCCAACAGGTCTTCCGAAGGTTCGTTCTCCACTTCCACGATGATATTGCGCAGCGCCGTGCTGAACTTCCTGGGAAGCCGTTCCAGGGACCGTTCGACGAGTTTTTCAAAGGCAGGACGGTTCATATCACGGTCGCCTCTGCCCCCCGCTCTTCCGCCGGTGCCATTCCTCCCACTGACTGAATTTGGGAAAGTTCGTGCCAAAGAAGAATGAGGAGATGAGCAGGAAAAGATAGAAATCCGTGGTGTTCCTTCCCAGAACGTACAAAACCAGGCCGAAGATCGCCGGGACTTCGCAGAGCGCAAAAGTGACGATGGCCGCTGTCGTGAGCGGACCGAACTCCGCGGGACTGCCGGTCTGCGAGGCGTCGGCGTTGATGATCCTGCTGCTCAGAAAACGCATCAGGGGAAAGAGTGCCGCCGAGATCCCCAGGAAAACGAACTTGATCATATCCAGCATGCCGCCCGCCATCGCCGTTCCTCCGAGCGGAATGGTCCCGTTCTCGAACAGGCCCACGATGACCGCGTAGACCACCAAGCTCGCCATGATCGCCAGGCCGATGATCACCACAACGCGGTATGCAGCCCGAAGCTTATCCATTCTGTTCCTCCTTTAGATCAGGATGCTTTGCTCCAATGTTTTCTTAGTTTCCGCTGTCTGACTGACACCGACAGCCTCACTCCAGGCGACTTCAAGCGAAATAAGAGTTATTGCCAGAATGATCAGAGATGTAAGCCTTGTCAGTTTTGTCATAGGCAAGTGCCTCAGTGGCAGGTCGGGTAGAGCAAGGCGAAACCCGACAAACTTCTCATTCTTTACCGCAGCGGAAGAAATCGCGACATTTACGCACTGCATGTCGGATTTCACTGCGTTCTATCCGACATTCGAATTTCCTTCCGCCGCCTGTTAATCTCCTACCTATGGCTGATTATTGTCGAGTCCGATAGATATGCCCGCTTCCAATGAGTGCGACGGCAATGCTCCAGTCGAGCACAGCCACGCCGAGCAGGAAGGCGTACTTTCCGGCGGCAAGCAGAAGACTCCCTTTTGTCATCAGTACGATGCCGCCGCTAAACCACAGGGCTGCGGCCAGTATCTTCAGAGTATGATGTTTTTCCATTATGAGAAATTCATTTTGCTGCAAATCATTGTCAAGCCCAACCAGTGTTTGTCTAGTTGGGGCTAAGTCGTAAAGACCGGATTTTCGGTGTATACCAACCTGGCAATCAATATGCCAGCTGGCAGGTTGTGTGAACAACGTGAAGCCAGAAAGCTTCTGCCGTAATTCATGCCGGACGCACGAACGTACCCGACAAGTCTCATCTACCTCACCCACCCCGTATTATTCGCCCAGCATACCTCTATCAATCAAAAAAGCCGGAGACTTTTCAATCTCCGGCTTTTGACGTTTACGATCATGCTCTCCTTTTACTTCTTGATACTGTAAAACACGTCCTTCCCCCGGTACTGCGCCGTGTCGCCCAGCTCTTCCTCGATGCGGATAAGCTGGTTGTACTTGGCGATGCGGTCGGTGCGGGAAAGCGAACCGGTCTTGATCTGGCCGGCGTTCGTCGCCACCGCCAGGTCCGCGATGGTCGCGTCCTCGCTCTCGCCGGAGCGGTGGGACACGACAGCGGTGTACTTGGCGCGCTTTGCCATCTCGATCGCGTCCAGGGTCTCGGTGAGGGTGCCGATCTGATTCAGTTTGATCAGGATCGAGTTGCCGATGCCCTGCTCGATGCCTTGCTTGAAGATCTTGGTGTTCGTCACGAAGATGTCGTCGCCCACGAGCTGGACCTTGGAGCCCAGGTGGTCGGTCAGGGCCTTCCAGCCTTTCCAGTCCTTCTCGGACATGCCGTCCTCGATGCTGATAATGGGATACTGCTTGATCCAGGACTCGTAGAACTTGATCATCTTGTCCGAGGACATCTTCTTGCCCTCGCCCTTCATGTCGTAGACGCCCTTTTCATAGAACTCGGAGGACGCCACGTCAAGGCCCAGGAACACGTCCTTGCCCGGTTTGTATTTTGCCTTGGTGATCGCTTCAAGGATCACCTGGCAGGCCTCTTCGTTCGACCGGAGGTTCGGAGCGAATCCGCCCTCGTCGCCCACCGCGGTGTTGTAGCCCTTCTTCTTGAGCACGCCTTTCAGGCTGTGGAAGATCTCCGCGCCCATGCGGATGGCGTCGGTGCAGGATTTCGCGCCCGCGGGGATGATCATGAACTCCTGGAAGTCCACGTTGTTGTCCGCGTGGGCTCCGCCGTTCAGCACGTTCATCATCGGCACGGGCAGTTCCTTGGCATTCGGGCCGCCCAGATACTGATAGAACGGAAGGTCCGCGTCCTCGGCAGCGGCCTTGGCAACGGCAAGCGACACCGCGAGGATGGCGTTGGCGCCGAGCTTCTTTTTGGTCTCCGTGCCGTCCATATCGATCATGGTGGTGTCGATCAGCACCTGCTCCGACGCGTCAAGACCGGTGATAGCCGGTCCGATCACCGTGATCACGTTCTTGACCGCTTTTTGCACGCCCTTGCCGAGATAGCGGGTGCCGCCGTCCCGGAGTTCCAGGGCTTCGCGTTCGCCGGTAGACGCACCGCTCGGCACGATCGCCCGGCCCATGACACCGCTTGCCAGAACCACTTCAGCCTCTACCGTGGGATTTCCCCGGGAGTCCAGGACTTCCCGCGCGTAAACATCGATAATTTCGCTCATGATAGCTCCTCAGTGTGGATGATTTCGGGCTTCAGATTATCGGGGGTGGTGTTAAATCCGCAATCCGCAATCCGCAATTTACTTGCCTAACACGTACTTCCTTCCCGCTTCGATCAGGTCTTTGATCTTCTCTTCAGATGAGGACTCCACATAGACCCTGACCACGGGCTCGGTGCCCGAGGCGCGCATCAGGACCCAGGAATCGTCGTCGATCATGTATTTGGTGCCGTCAGCGGTGGTTTTCTTGCCTTTCACCCGGAAACCGTTCAGCTCGGTCATCGGCAGGCTCAAACGCTCGCCCACTTCCTTGCGGTTCGATTCATCGAGGTGGATGTTGATGCGATGGTTGATGATCGTGCCAACTTCCTTGAAAAGCCGCTTCAGCAGCTCCTTCAGGGTCTTCCGCTCCTTGGCCACCATCTCGGCCATGAGCAGGCAGGCGATGATCCCGTCCTTCTCAGGAACATGGTCCTTGATCGTGAGCCCGGCGCTTTCCTCGCCCCCGAAGATGATCTTTCCCTGCACCAGCAGGTCGCCGATGTACTTGAATCCGACGCCGGTCTCGTAAACCTCGATGCCGTGCTTCTTTGCCACTGCATCAACAAGGTGGGACGTGGCGATAGAACGCGCGGCGCCGCCCTTCCATCCGCGGCTTCGGCAGAGATAGTCGAGCACCAGGGCAAGAACCTGGTTCGGGTTGATATAGGTGCCGTCCGTGTCCACGATGCCAAAACGGTCAGCATCGCCGTCCACCGAAAGGCCGATGTCGAACTTGCCCTTTTTCAGGATACCCGCGAGCTCCGTCAGGTTCTCCTCGGAGGGTTCCGGCGCGTGTCCGCCGAAGAAAGCGTCGCGATGGCCGTGGATCGCCGTGACAGCGCAGCCGGCATCATTCAGCACCGCGTCAAGATATCCCCTGCCTGTGCCATACAGGAGATCGACGCCGACCCGCAGCTTCGCCTTCCTGATCAGATCGAAATCGATCTTCTTCCGCAGGTCCTCGAGATAGCACTTGCGGAAATCAATTTCCTCGATCAGCCCTTTGGACTTCGCATCTGCCAGACCGAGAGACGGGATGTTATTCTTCTCAAGAAGCGCATTCGCCCGGGTTTCGATGTCCTTGGTCGTTTCAGGAAGCGCGGGGCCGCCCCAGGCAGGAGAGAACTTGAGGCCGTTATATTCGGGCGGATTGTGGCTAGCCGTGAAGTTGATGCCGCCGGCTGCCTTGCGGCGCAGTATTTCGAAGGACACCACCGGGGTCGGCACATCGCGGTTAGACAGGAACGACCGCATGCCGTTCGCAGCGAACACACGCGCCGACTCCACCGCGAACCGCTCGGAAAGGAACCGGGTGTCGTATCCGATGACAACACCCTTCTCTTTCAGTCCCTGCGCAGCAAGGTGGTCGGCAATTGCCTGCGTGACCGCGCGCACTCGCGCGAAGGTAAAATCATCGGCGATCACGCCGCGCCATCCTGATGTGCCGAACTTTATCTTAGGTGACGTCATCTTGATTCAAAAAATATCATAACCGCATCATCTTTGCAACAGAAAACGCCGGAACCGAAAAACAAATATGAGATCCTTTGACAGGAAGAACCTGTTTCTATATCTGAATGATCTCCGCCCGGATATCATCTCCGAGCGTCACTATAGCAACGGAATTGTAGGGAGCGTGCACCTTGTCCGTCGGACTTCCGGGATTCAGGAACAACATGTCCCCGTGCTTTCCAAAGAAAGGCTGGTGCGAATGACCGTACACGATCAGGTCCACCTTGTCGAACTCCTTCCGGATCATGTCCCGCTGAATGTCTATCTTATACTTTCCGTGGATCAGACCGACGTGGTATTTGCCGAGCTGCAGGACCTTCTTCTGGGGAAGCCGCTGTTGTTCCGCCGGGCCGTCCATGTTCCCGGCCACAGCCTCGACCGGCGCAAGGCTGCGAAGTTCATCAAGGACCGCAAGCTCGGTGATGTCACCGGCATGAAGAATGAGGTCAACATCCTGAAAAAGCTCGAATACCTTTGCGGGAAGATGGTGGTGTGGAACAGGGACGTGGGTGTCGGAAAGAACGCCGATTTTCATGAGCAACAAGCTCCAAACGCAGAATGATGTTTCGATACTGAGGGTACTGAAGATAATTCGAACTTTTCCGAATCTTCCGTGGCTGATAAATCTATGTTTTAACTCGTGATCTTACCTCTTCAACGACCCTGTCCAGCGAGACCGCGATCTGCTCCTTGGTCGCCATGTTCCGCAGAACCGCTGTCCGCGAGACCATCTCCTGCTCACCGACGATAAGGGTGTAAGCGGCTTCGTACTTGTCAGCCTTTTTCATCTGGCTCTTGAGGCTTGCGCCGGTGTAATCGGTCTCAACGCCGATCCCCTCGTTCCGCAATGCATGGACCACCGGCAGCATGAGACCGACCGCCGCGTTTCCGAGCGCTGCTATGTACAGCTGCGGTCTTCTGGGCTTGAGCAATTCGGTGTTCAAGAGAGAGACAGCGCGCTCCACTCCCAGTGCGAATCCGATGCCCGGGATGGCCGGCCCGCCGATCTCTTTCACCAGCCCGTCGTACCGTCCGCCTGCTGCGACCGTGTTCTGGGCGCCGGCGTGTTCCATCACGAGCTCGAAGGTGGTACGCGTGTAATAGTCGAGCCCCCGCACCAGACGCGGGTTCACCACAAAGGGAATGCCGAGGGTTTTCAAGCCCGTTTCAACGACCGCGAAGTGGTCCTTGCAGTCGCCGCACAAATGGTCCAGCATGACCGGAGAGTCCGCGAACTTTTCCGCGTCAACCTTGCAGTCCAGTACGCGGAGCGGATTGGTCTCGTACCTTCTCTGGCAATCAGCGCAAAGATCAGGAAGTTTTGCCTTGAGATACCGCTTTAACACATCACGGTATCCGTCCCTGCAGGCAGCATCGCCAAGGGAATTCACCTGCAGCGTAAGACCGGTTATCCCGAGCCTTGCGAACAAACGGTGGAGCATTACCAGGATCTCAATGTCAACGTGCGGGTGCGTGCCGCCGAGGGATTCCACGCCGACCTGGTGGAACTGGCGGTATCTCCCCTTCTGCGGCCGCTCGTGCCGGAACATGGGCCCCATGTAATAGAGCTTCACGAGCTGGTTGTCGGCATAGAGCTTGTGCTCGATGAGTGCCCGCACAACACCGGCGGTTCCCTCGGGACGGAGGGTAAGCTTCCTGCCGTCACGGTCATCAAAGGTATACATCTCCTTCTCGACAATATCCGTGGAAGCGCCGATGCTGCGCGCAAAGAGTTCCGTATATTCGAACACCGGCACCCTGATCTCCGAGAATCCGTAGTTCTCGAATATCTCGCGAGCAATCTTTTCCAGATGCTGCCACGCCGGCATGTCAGCCGGAAGAATGTCCTTGACGCCTTTAATAGCCTGTATGCTCAACGCATGCTCCTTACCGCAATCGAAGTTCTTTGAATATTGGTGCTGTTATTCCGAAATCCGCATTCCGCAATCCGAAATTATCTTATGGTTTTCTCAGCAGTTTCCAGGGATGTTTCTTCACTTCTGCGGTGAAGTCCTTGATATTATCGGAAACTTCCTTCATGTTCTCCATGGTGGCATCGACCTGCTTCCGGTTCTCTCCCATCAGCACATCGGTCTTCGCGCTCACATCGCGCAGATTCGCGATACTTTCATCGAGCTTTTTGATCATCTCAGGAAGCGTCTTGAGAGCAGCGGCGACCTCGTCCTTGCTCGAGGTCATGGTCTTGACGTTCGCCGTCACATCCTGCACGTTCGCGATCGTGGCTTTGATCTTTACGGCCATCTCCGGGTCACCGGCAATACGGTCCAGGTTCGCTGCGATGTTCTTCAGCTTGTTCACGACCTCCATGCCAGCCTTGGTCAGATCCTCCATCTTGAGCGATTCTTCTCCCTTGATCACGGATCCTTCCTTCAGCATCTTTGCCGTCGAGGTTCCGCTGGTCAGCTCAACGTATTTCCCGCCGACCAGCCCCAGGCTCTTGATCGCCGCCTTGGAGTCCTCCCGCACGACCGCGTCGCTGAACACGCTCAGGCTCAGCTCGACCTGGTCCCCTTTGTCGGGATTCACCCGGATGTCCGTGACCTTTCCTACCTTGATGCCCGAGATCCTGACCTGGGCGTTCTTCTCGATGCCGTCGCTGAAAGAGAAGACGACCTTCATCTCCTTCTTCTTCTTGAACAGGCTCTGGATATCGCTCACCGCGAACACCATCACCACAAGGATGGCAAAGGCGGACAGGAGGAAAATACCGGCCCGGATCTCACTTCTTCTGTATTCCATAATTTACCTCTATACAAATCCGAAATCCGCAATCTACAATCCGCAATCTGATCATCCTACCAGCAGATCCTCGCGGTAGTCCTTGCTCGACGCGCTGAAAGAGATCGGTCCGTCAGGACTTCCGGTGATGAACTGCTGCACCAGCGGATCGGCGCTCTGGCGTATCTCCTGGGGCGTTCCCTCGGCAAGCACCTTTCCCATGTACAGAATGACGATCTTATCGGCGCTTTTCATGGCTTCTTCGACCGCATGGGTCACCACAACACAGGTGATTCCCAGCAGACGGTTCAGGTCCGAGATGAGTTTGGTGATCACCGAGGTCATGATCGGATCGAGCCCGGAGGTCGGCTCGTCAAAGAATACCACTTCCGGGTCCAGCGCCAACGCACGGGCCAGGGCTACGCGCTTCTGCATTCCGCCTGAAAGATGGTTCGGCAGCAGGTCTTCGAAATCGCGGAGTCCCACCATCTCAAGCTTCATCTTGACCATGATCTTGATGATGTTATCGTCAAGCGTCGTGTGCCAGCGCATCGGAAGCGCCACGTTCTCGCCCACCGAGAGCGCGTTGATCAGCGCTCCGTGCTGGAACAGCATGCCGATCTTCTTGCGATAAGGATCGAGCCCCCGGCCGTGAAGACCGGTGATATCGGTGTCGTGAAACAGGATCTGGCCGTCATCGGGCTTGAGCGCGCCCACCATGGCCTTGAGCAGCGTGCTCTTGCCTCCGCCGCTCGTGCCGAAGATGTAGGTCACCTTCTTCTGCTCCGCGGTGAACGAGACGCCGTTCAGTATCCTGCGGTTACCGAAGGACTTATGGATGTTCTTGACGGTGATCATTACCAATCCTATTCAAAATAGCATAACCACAGGCGGCTGCGCCGCACACAGATTGAATCAAGGTCAACATCTCTGTTGATCAGATAGCCGCCGATAGCAGCCTATCTGCAGATATTCTGCTCCGCATCTAACCGTGTTCATCCGTGGTTATTACCGGCAGATATGGCCCCATTAACCATAGAACGCCGTGGTCATCACCGTGTCCAGGATGATGATGGCCAGGGTGGACCAGACGACCGAGATCATGGTGGACTTTCCGACCTCTTCGGCGCTTCCTTCGACCACCAGGCCCCGGTAGCAGCCGATCATGACGATCGCCATGGCAAAGACCGTTGCCTTGACCACGCCGGAAGCAACATCAGTGAAGCTCAGCACTTCCAGGGTCTCGCGTACGTAGGTGTCCGGCCTGATCCCGAGCCGGGTCGAGCCGAACAGGAATCCACCCAGGACCGCGGTAAAGCTGCCCAGGACGGTTAGCGCAGGCAGTGCGATGAGCAGGCCGATGAACCGTTGCACAACAAGGAATCGCACGGGATTGATCGCCATGGTCTCGAGCGCAAGGATCTCTTCTGACACCTTCATCGTGCCGATCCGCGCCGTGATCGCCGCGCCCACCCTGCCGGCCACGATAAGGGCCGTGATCAGGGGGCCCATTTCCCGGAAGATCGCGACGCTCACGAATCCCGGTATATAGCTCAGACCGCCGAGTTCCTTGAGCTGGAACGAGATCAGAACTGTCAGCGCGATCCCCAGGAGCGATGTGACGATCAGGACAAGCGGCAGCGAGTGCGTGCCGACCTCATCGACCGCCTGTAGAACGTTCGTTTTCCTGAACTTGGTCCGGTCGGAGAAGAGCGCCACGGTCTGGGAGACCGTTTCACCGAACAGATAGGTGAGGCTCGAGAGGTCCTGCAGGAAGGTGAAGAACATCCTGCCGACATAACCAAAGAGTTTTATCACTTACATCCCCATGTTCGCTTCAGATCTCCCTTCGCGATGCATATCGGCGATCGGGGGTCCGAAAATCCTATATACCGTTCAAAGCGTCGTTCATGCTCGGAAAGATCTGGAAGATGCTGGAAAGCCGGGCGAGTTCGAACACATCGCGCACCGAGGGACTCGGTTCCACAAGCCGCAATTTCATTCCCTGTTTCATGCAGTTCTGCATGGTCTCAACGAGCGTTGCTATTCCGGAGCTGTCCATGTAGCGAACGCCGGAGAGATTGATCAGAAGCGCCTTGGATCCACCCGTTTTGAACACCTCTGCGATGCTGGTGCGCACATCCGGAGAGGTGTTCATGTCCACATCTCCTATGAGCTTGACCACCGTGCCCGCGCTGATCTTTTCCGTTATGATCTCTACCTTCATGTTTTCACCTGCTGTTTTTGCTTGTCCAGCGTCAGGAGCGTGCCCTGCTCCAGGCTTGTGTCATAGGTGACCGCTTCAAATACCACTGCCATGAAATGGGTCCCCAGACCGCCCGGGCGGATGTCGTCAAGCGCGCGCGGCGCAATGGCGGAGCGGTCCGCTTTCTTCCCGTAGTCGCGGAGGGAGACCACGAACCGTTCGGGCTCATCGAGGACCGTGATGGTGACGGCCTTGTCGGGATCACCCCCGTATGCGTGCCTGATGATGTTCGAGCATGCCTCGTCCACGGCCAGCACGATATGGCGGGCCCCCTTCTTCCCGAACCCGGCATCCACGGCGAGCGGATAGAGCATGCTGCGGATGATGTAGAGAAAGCGCGGATGGCTCGGCACGGTAAGGGTGACCGCTTGCGGCTGCACTGTCGTTCTTGTGTCCGTCATCTGTCGCTCTTCCCCGGGACGGTCATTTCAGCGCTCCCAAGCACACGAGCGTCATATCGTCATGTTGCGGGCTCAATCCCGTGAACCGGTTCACTTCGTCGATGATCGCCTTCTTGAGGACCGAGGGATCGGCCGGGCTGGAAGCGATGAGCGCCTCGAACCGTTCATATCCGTACAGTTCTTCCCTGGCGTTCATGGCCTCGACGATGCCATCGGTATAGAGGACCACGGTCTCGCCCGGAGCGAGCGTCACCGACTCCTGCGTGAATTTCATTCCGTTCAGCATTCCCAGGGGAGCACCCCCGGCTCCGGCAAGACGCGCGACCGAGCCGTCGGCCTTCTTGATGATCGGCGGCAGATGGCCGGCGTTGGCCATGACCAGCGTGCGGCTGTTCGCGTCCAGTTCCAGGTAGAGCAGCGTGGCGAACATGCCCCGCCGGCTCCGGGCCGCCAGAAGATCGTTCAGCCTCGCGAGCGCCGCGGCCGGTACCTTCTCGGTAAAGGCCAGCGTGCGCATGTCGCTTCCCAGCTTTGCCATGTACAGGGCGGCAGGAACGCCTTTGCCGGACACATCGCCGATCACGATCCCGGTACGGTCCACGTCCAGGCTGATGAAATCGTAAAAATCGCCGCCTACCTCCAGCGCCGGCGTGTAGTGAGCGCTGAAACTGAAGTTCCGTACCTCGGGCGCCTGCTGGGGCAGAAAGCTTTCCTGCACGGTCCGGGCGAACTCCATGTCCTTCACGAGCCGCTGTTTCTCCATCAGCGACTGGTGCATTCTGGCATTCTCGAGCGCGATGGCGGCCATGCTGGAAAGGGCCTGGAAGAGCTCCAGATCATCGGTATCAAAAGGTTTTCCATCGAGACGGTTGATCACCTGGGCAACACCGGTGATGCGGTCTCCCACCTTGAGCGGCACCGTGATCATCGATTTGGTGCGGTAGCCCGTCTTTTCATCATTACCGCGAAAGAACTTGGGATGGTCATAGGCATCCTCGAGCAGGAGCGGCTTTCCCTCCTCGGCCACGGTCCCCGCGATGCCCTGCCCCATCTTGAGCCGCACTTCCTTCTTTAATTTTTCACCGACAGAGCCTTGCGCCACCTGGTAGATAAGCTCGTTCGTTTGCGGATCAATACGCATGAGGCTGGACGCGTCAGCGTTCATCACCTTCTTCGATATGGTCATCACGTTTTCGAGAATGGTGTCCACATCGAGGGATGAGCTGATCACTTCATTCACATCGACAAGCGAGGAAAGGCGCTTGATCTTGCTCTTTAACCGTGCGATTTCATTCTTCTTTTCCATGGCCATACATTAGCACAGCAGGTTATGAACGGCAAGAAAATTCAGGGCTAGAGGGCTAAAGGTCTAAGTGGTAAGTTGGATTTCTATCCCTGCTTCACCTAGCCCTCTAATCCTGCCTCTCCTACCCCCGATTCTTCTATCCCTGCCTCTCCTAGCCCTTCTTTATCCTTCTTATCCTTTCCACCACCGGCGGATGGGAATAGTAAAAAGCAGCATACAGCGGATGAGGATGGAGGTTCGACAGGTTCTCTTTTGAGAGTTTGACCAGGGCTGAGGCCATGGCCTCGGCGGTTCCGGTCAGTTCAACGGCAAAACGGTCCGATGCATGCTCGTCCCTGCGGGAAAGCCAGCTGAAAAGCGGCGTCACGGGGAACAGGATAATGGACAACAGGAATCCGAGCACCAGCACTTTTGCATAGAACGATAACCCGCCGGATATCCCCAGAAGGCCCGGCAACAGGTCTCCCTGGACCAGGTAATAGGCCATGAACAACCCGGCAAAGGCCATGACCTCGGTCATGACAATGCGCTTGAGCACATGCTTCTTCTTCCAATGCCCTACCTCATGGGCCAGTACCGCGAGGACTTCCTCCTGGCTCATCTGCTGCAGCAGCGTATCGAACAGGACGATCCTCTTTACCTTGCCGATTCCGGTGAAGTAGGCGTTCGAGTGCCTGCTCCTGCGCGATGCATCCACCTGGAATACCCGGCTCACCTTGAGGCCGGCCTTTTCCATGAGCATCTTGATGCGTTCCTCCAGCCCTTCCACCGTGAGCGGCTCGAACTTGAAGAACAGCGGTTCGATCAGCACCGGAGAGATATACATCATGAAAACGCTGAAGCACAGGAAGAACAGCCAGACCCAGAACCACCACAGTCCGGGGCTCCACAACACGATCGACAATGCTCCGAGAACCGTGACCGTTCCGAGCACTGCGCCGATTGCCAAACCCTTCAGGAGGTCGGTGAACCAGAGCGTGAGGGTCATCGTATTGAACCCGTACTTGTTCTCGATGCGGAAATTGCGGTACAGGCTGAACGGGATGCCGAGTGCCGTCTCAACAACGGTCAGCAGGAGCGCGAACAGCACTCCTTTCCAGAGGAAAGAGTCCGTCAGGGTTGCGATCCACCGGTCATACGCTGTAAGAAGGCCGCCGAACAGGAACAGCAGAAGCACAATAGTATCGAAGATAGACTCGATGAATCCGAATCGGCTGTTCTCGACCGTGTAATCCGATATCTTTCCGAGCAATTGCGGATCTATGACGCTTTCGAACTCCGGCGGCACCGCATGACCGTGGATCTTCAAGTGCGAAAGGTTCAGGTACTTGAGCCAGTAA
Organism: Nitrospirota bacterium; assembly: GCA_029858565.1. Taxonomy (GTDB): domain Bacteria; phylum Nitrospirota; class UBA9217; order UBA9217; family UBA9217; genus JAKAHZ01. The sequence continues at coordinate 25,815 of JAOUEV010000017.1, forward strand.
CCGAAAGCTACGATGAAGAGATAGGCAAGAAGAATAATCGTGGTCATAAGTTCCCTTTACAGCGGCATTTTTTTAATCAAGCGCCGCAGCACTTCTTGAACTTCTTGCCGCTGCCGCAGGGACAGGGATCGTTCCGACCTGCCTTCGGTCCCTCGCGCTTCACCGGCGGAGCGCCCATCGGTTTGCCCTCGGTAAAGTACCAGGCTCCGTCGATCTTTTCAAAATTCGACCGTTCCCGATGCTCCTGCGCAACACCGTTCTCCATGAATTTCACGATGAATTCCACCTGTCCCTTTGTGTCGGACGGACCTCCGGCGACGGTGTTCACAATGGCAATGCCCTGCCATTCCGCCCGCTCGGCCCAGGACCGGGTGGTGGCCTCGTTGAAATCAGCCCGGTTGGCCGGATGCAATGATGCACGAAGCCAGGGAATCTCCTTCATGACATAGGCGCTGTACCGGGATCGCATGAGCTCTTGAGCAGTCTCGGCGCGCCGTTGACCGGCGATCACGGGACCGCAGCAATCCTGGTAGGTGCGGGTCGAACCACAGGGGCAGTTACTCATGGGAGCTCCTTCTGTATTTGATCTGTATCCGGACAGATGCGCGCGGATATTTAACTGTACTCATCGTGCTCCTCGCCACAGACCAGATGAATGATCTCCCAGGCGGTTTCTTCGATCGATTTGTTCGTTGTATCCACAACCTTCCAGGTCCTGTGCTTCCGCACCAGTTCCCAGACAGACTCGACCTCTTCAAAAACGTTCCTCAGGTCGCTGTAGCTCGGCTTGAGACCCGAGTTCTTCTGCCTGACCTTCCGTATCTTCTGCAGCACTTCAGGTTCTATCTGCAGGCAGACGATCTTGCCCTGATCGATCTCCTGAAGCTCCTCGGGCAGCGCGATTCCGGGAACGATCGGCACATTCGCGACCTTGTACCCCTCCTGGGCAAGGTAGAAGGAAGTCGGCGTCTTCGAGGTACGTGAAAGTCCCACGAGCACGATGTCCGCTTCTTTTAACCGCTCCGCTCCCCTGCCGTCGTCATGGCCGATGGTGTACTCGATCGCGTCGATCCGCCTGAAGTAACGTTCATCGACCTTCCTGAGCAGGCTGGGCGTTTCCAGCGGTTCCATGTGGAGATAGGCGGACAGATTGAAGATCAGCGGTCCCAGGATGTCATGGCTCAGGATCTCGTGTTTACGGCAGTATTCGCTGGCAAAATCGCGCATCTCTTTTTTCACAAAGGTGAAGGCGATCAAGGCCTTGTCGGTCCGCGCCTGGTCCAGAGCCTTCTTAAGACTGGCCTTGGTGTCGATGTCGTGAAACATGGTCATTTTCAGCCGGGTCTGTTCGAACTGGACAATCGCAGCCCGCAGGATATGCAGGCCGCTCTGGCCGGTTGCATCGGACAGGATGTAGATCTTTTTTGATAACATTTTCTTTCCCATGGTCTTTCTCCTGGCAAGGTCATGCCTCCACAGCATGACGCGGTGCCCTCATACTGCCACAGTATCCGTCTCCTATCAAGACATAATGTTCTTGCTGCATCCAGCAGCGAGCGTTAATTCCGGACCGTGCAAACAGCACGCACTTCAACTCAAAATGAAGAATGTACCGGTTTTCCCGACGCATCTGGTCGGATTATATTCCGGAGCAATTCACCCACATTCCGACTGGCGGCAATAAATTGCATTTTTAATCGTTGACGAAGCCGCGATACCATATATATACTTTTAGCTATTATCGGAGGTTATATACATGTCGGTCAAATACGCCATGCTCGGTATCCTTGCAAAAAAGGACCTTCACGGTTATGAACTCAAAAGCAGATTCGACGAGAAGGTCGGCGAATTCTGGAGTCTGAACTACGGACAGATCTATACTACCCTCGACCGGCTTGAGAAAGAAGACCTCGTCACCCACGACCGGCAGACCCAGGACAGGCGGCCGGACCGGAAGATCTACAGTATCACGCGCAAGGGCAGGAAAGAGCTCGACGAGTGGCTGACAGCGCCGGTCAATCGCGTCCGAGCGCTCAGGGATGAGTTCTTTGTGAAACTTGTGTTCATGGACAAGGACGATCCCGCCCCGGTCCTTGACCTGATCGAAAAACAGAAAGCCCTTTATCTCAGGCAAATGAACCGGCTTACCCATCAGAAAGTGGACCTCAAAAAGAAGCCAAACAACCGTGACGCGCTGATCACGGAGCTTCTTATGGACGCCGGATTGTTCCATGCAGAAGCGGACATCAAGTGGCTGAACCTGTGTGAGGCGAAGATAAAAGCGAAGTCAAAGAAGTGATCCTTTGGCCATAAAAAAAGACACGTGATGCACCAGGGAAAGCTACGGCTCATTATTGAGATATACCGCAGGTGATTTCTGTGAATTTTGTGGCTAACTATAGTTTTAGGAGATGATCATGATCCAGCTAAAGAACGCAAGCAAGTCCTATATGCAAGGCGCGCGCGAGGTCCATGCCTTGCGGAACGTTTCTCTCAATATCGGGAAAGGCGAATTCCTGTCCGTTATGGGAGCCAGTGGATCGGGCAAAAGCACCCTCCTGAACCTGATCGGGGGACTCGATCAGCCGAGCGGCGGCGAAATATTCATGGACGGCAAACCGCTGCATGGCATCTCGGACGATGAACTCACGCTCATCCGCAGACGGCGCGTTGGTTTTATTTTCCAGTTTTTCAACCTGCTGCCGGTCCTGACCGCGGCTGAGAATGTCAGCCTTCCCCTGCTGCTCGAAGGCACCCCTTTCTCGCAAATACAACCGAAGGCCGTCGATCTGCTGAAAAAGATGGGGCTGGAAGAACGGGTCGATCACCGGCCCGAGCAGCTCTCGGGCGGCGAAATGCAGCGCGTGGCCATTGCCCGTGCCCTCGTGACAAATCCCGCGGTGCTCCTGGCTGATGAGCCCACGGGCAACCTCGATTCCCACACCAGCGAGGAAATCTTCATGCTTCTTAAATCGCTTCATGAACAGGGCCAGACCATCGTGATGGTGACCCATGATCCCCGCGCTGCCGCCTACGGCTCCCGCATCGTCACCCTGAAGGACGGCGCCATCTCCGAAGATATCACCACCGGAGGACTTGAGGCATGAACATTCTGCAGCTCCTCCGCCATATCAGCGTGAAGCACCTCAGACACCAGAAGGCACGCTCCCTCATGGCCTTGATCGGCATCGCGCTCGGCGTGGCCGCCATGGTCTCGATCGATATCGTGAACATGAGCGTGCTCCGCTCCTTCGAGGACAACATCAACCGCATTACCGGTCGCGCGGTGCTGCAGGTCACCGACGCGGAATCGGGATTTCCCGAGGCCATGCTCGATGTAGTGCAGAAGGTCCCGGGTGTGGAGTACGCGGTCCCGGTGATCGAGACGAACGGCTGCCTTGCCTGGGGCGACGAGCGCGCCTTCGCGGTCCTGGGCGTGGACGTGCTGCAGGACGGCAATATCCGCGACTACAGCATCACCGACGAGAGCTCGGACATCCCCGATCCCCTGCTGTTCCTGGCCCGGCCGGACTCTATCCTGCTGACCCGGGAAATGGCCGCACGCGAGCACATCGCGATCGACCAGCAGATCAAGGTCCAGACCGTGCAGGGCACCAGGACCTTCACGGTGCGCGGACTGCTCGAACCCGACGGACCTGCCAAGGCGCTCGGCGGGGACATCGCGGTCATGGACCTTTATGCGGCACAGCTGGCATTCGGCAAGGAAGGCAGGATCGACCGCATCGATGTCAGCATCCTCCGCGGAGAGTCCCTCGACACGATGAAGGAGCGCATCCAGGCCGCCCTGCCCGAAGGGTATAATATCGACACGCCTGCAGGCAGGTCGCGCCAGATGGAGAACCTGATGGGCCGTTTCAGGAAGAGCATGGACATGATCGGCTATCTCGCGCTCTTCGTGGGCATGTACCTTATCTATAACACCGTCGCCATCTCCGTGGTCCAGCGCGGCAGGGAGATCGGCATCCTGCGCGCCCTCGGCGCCACACGGCGGCAGGTCAGCGGACTGTTCCTCGGGGAGACCGTCGTCCTGTCGCTTGCCGCATCGCTTCTCGGCATCGGTCTCGGCATCATCCTTGCCAAGATCTCGATCACCGCGGTAGCCAGGACCGTCTCATCCATGTACGGCCGTTCATCGATCACGGACCTGACCATCATTCCCCTGCATCTGGCGAAGGACATCGCCATCGGAGTAGCCGCCAGCGTCATTGCGGCGTTTTTCCCCTCCCGGTCGAGTTCGCGCATATCTCCCATCTCGGCGATCCGTTCGACGCCCTATTCGTCGGACGCCCTCCGGCGCCACCGCGGCCTGACAATCGCGTCTCTTGCGTTCATCGGCATAGCCGGCGCGATCCTGCTCGTGTACAAGACCGCGGCGCATGCCTCTCCCCTGAGGAGTTCGTCCATGACCATCGCGGCCATGCTCTCGCTCTTGCTCGGCATCTCGCTCTCCACGCCCCTGTTCCTGCGCCGGTTCATCAGCATGTTCCACCGGCTGTTCGCCGGAAGGCTCGGCGCAGGAGGCAGGCTCGCGGGCCTGAACCTGGAAAAGAACCTGACCAGGAACGCCGTTGCCGTGGCAGCGGTCTTCTTCAGCATCTCCCTGTCCGTGAGTTCGTCAAGCCTGCTCTTCAGCGTTCAGAAAGGGCTCATGGACTATATCGACGATGTGGAGCGAAGCGACGTTCTGATCACCTCGGGCCATCCATTGGCCTCGGCAGGCGCCCAGACCATCCCCATGCCGCTCGAGATGGCGCTGGAAATAGAGGCCATCCCCGGCGTGGATGCGGCCGACCCTTTCCGCAAGCTCTTCATCACGATCTCGGGTAGACGCGTACTGCTGGAAGCGATCGATATCCCCCGGTGGCTGAAGCGCAACACCGTCAAGGTCGTGAAAGGCATGCAAGGCGATGTGGGCACGATGATGCCCGGCAAGGACGTGATTTCCGTGAGCGAATCCGTGGCCAGCCGCTACGGTTTGAAACCCGGGGACCATTTCACCCTTCCGACACCCCAGGGCCCGGTGCGGTTCCTCGTGATCTCGGTGGTCGTCAGCTTCGCCTCCGATTCCGGCGTGATCTTCATCGATTACCAGACCTTTCGCCGCATCTGGCAGGACCACAATGCAGACATGTTCTCGGTCTACGTAAGGCCGGGCAATGATGTCATAGACGTGCGCGACGCCATCCGGGAGCTGTACAAGGACAAGCGCAAGATGTTCGTTCTCGATTCCCGGGAGTTCCGTGCCGAGATCAAGAAGCTTCTGGACCAGTCCTTTGAGATGAACAACGCCGTGAACCTGCTCACCCTGGCCATCGCCGGCTTCGGGATCATCATCACGCTTCTGGCATCGGTCTTCGAACGCACCCGGGAGATCGGCATCCTGCGCTCCATCGGAATGAAACGAGGCCAGGTCTCCGGCCTGGTGCTGATCGAATCAGCCCTCCTGGGATTGGCCGGCGGGCTCCTGGGGACCTTTGCAGGCGTCCTGACCGGCTGGATCAACCTCGAAGGGTTCTTCCGTCTCGATTTCGGCGACAGCATCTCCTACCAGGTTCATTACCTGTCGATCTGCTGGGCGCTGCTGCTCGCCGTCGGGCTCGCGGTCCTGGCGGGTCTGTATCCCGCGCGCCGCGCCGCAAAGACCAATATCACGGAGGCCTTAAGCTATGAATAGCTTACCAGTGCAAAGTGCGAAGTGCGGAATGCGGAATGGACGGCAACTGCGGAATGCACCACAGCCTCGCTCGACAAGCGCCGCCCTTGTCTTTCTCCGTGTCCTCTGTGTCTCCGTGGTCATATCCGTATTTTCTTCACCCGCTTTTGCCATAAGCGGGAGGGACATTTTCGAGAAGGTCCATGAGGTGAGCGTCAAAGGGCTCGACCACGAGATCTCCATGACCATGGTGCTCTTCGACAAGAACGGCGGCAAGCGTACCCGTACGCTCACGTCCTACAGCAAGAACGCCGCGCCTGAAGCCTACAAGGCGCTTGCGGTGTTCAAGACCCCGCCGGACCTGAAGAACGTCGGATTCCTGGTCCATGCCCGCACCTTTTCCAATCGGGACCTCTGGGCCTACTTCCCTGAGTTCAAACGCGTGCGGCGCATCGCCAATACCTCACAGGACGATTCCTTTTTCGGTTCCGACCTTTCCTATGACGACTTCACCGGCCCCGCGAACCTCGACGATTTCAAATTCTCCCTGGAGCGTGAAGAGGTCGTTGACGGCAAACCATGCTACGTCGTGGAAGTAACACCGAAGACCCGCCGAAAATACACCAGATATCTCGCCTGGGTGGCAAAGGACCTGTGGGTCCAGGTGAAGATCGAGTATTATCAGGACAGGGACATCTACCGTTCGGGGACGTTCAAGAATGTCAGGTTGATCAACGGGATCCCTACGCCGTTCCGCAGTGAGATGGAGAACCGTAAAACGAACCACCGCACCGAACTGACGATCGACAACATCAGGTACAATACGCAGTTCAGCGACGATCTTTTCACCCAGCGGTCGCTGGAGCGGGCGGGGAAATGATCCGATCAGGGACCGTGGATGACGGAACGAGGATCATGAAGAGCTTCGCCTGCTATGTTTTCATGGTTCTATCCAGTATTGTCGCATGCGCACCGATAATCTATGCAGACGATCTTCTCTCCATGTCAGGAAGGCTTGATCTTCGCAGCGTACATGCCCTCCAGGATGATAGTGTGCCAGAACACCCTTCCCTGGATGGCAGGATCAAGGTCAGCGCAGAAGGCACCTCATGGAGATTCCACTCCTGGATCGAGGGCGGATGGGACGGGAGCGTCAAAGGTCCTGATCACGAGCATGGAAGGATCATGAACTTCGCTGACCTGTACCAGCGGTCCACACCGTATCTGGAGTTCAAGGAACTCTGCCTGTCCTATTCGACGCAGGCACTTGATCTACGGGCAGGGATCCAGCGTTTTGCCTGGGGCCGGATCGATGAATATCCATCGAACGATCTCCTGAATCCCTGGGACTATACGCGCTTCCCCCGCAAGCCGCTTGAGGACAGGAAAATAGGAGTTCCTTCGCTTTCCGCCAGCATCAATAACGGGGACTGGACCGTGGAAACGGTCTGGGTCCCGGTTTTCGTGCCTTACCGCCTTCCCCTGCCTGATGAACGCTGGTCCGGGACCTCCATTGCAGCAACTATGGCCCAGATCCCCAATGCCGAGATCACGGTCCAGGAACCTGATCTGCCTGACCGGACCTTCAAGAACAGTACGATCGGCATGCGCATGAAATATCTCGGTACGATGGAATGGTCGTTCAACCTCTTTCATGGCTATGATCCCAAACCCGTGTTTAAAACCACATCCCTAGCGATCGTACCGATAGGTAGTTCGATCGTTATCGACCCCGGGTATGTTCCGGATTTCCATCGCATGGCCACCGCCGGCTTCGATGCCTCCTTCGTGACCGGCGGCTGGAGCCTGCGGGCGGAAGCATCCTACGCCTTTCACCGGTATGTGAATATCAGACATGAGCTTTGGGGATATCCAACAAATCCCGGTCCCGGAGTTTATCCGCTCGATCCGGCGGAAGAAATACATGACAGCATTGATTACGGGATAGGAGCGGATTACCGGCTGTTCGAGGACGGTCACCTGACCGTGCAGGGTCAGCAGACCATGACGCTGGGAAATGTAGATGATTTATATGAACGGAAGATCGAGTCGATACTGTGGGCGAACTTGAAAACGACCTTCATGAACCAGAAGATCGAAACAAATATGAGCGCCGCGTTCAATCCCGAGCACAATGATCGCATGATAAAGATCAACGGGTGGTATGTTGTTTCAGATGCGTGGAAGGCCGGGGCAACCTGGATAGCATTCACAGGACCGGAACAGTCGTTTTTTGGAAGGTACGCAAGAAACGACCGGATAGAGGCTGAAGTTCGGTATTTCTGGTAAAGCGTAGCCAGAGATATTAGGCCACTTTTGATCTGAAGTGATAATTCCTTTTACCTGCGGGCCATCCTGCGGCGCATCCACAACCATAGCAATAGCAGCGCAAGGAGACCTCCGGGAAGTGCTGGCAAGCAGGGCTCTTCCTCAGGGATCGCCGGCGACACGATCGGGCGGGAAATTGCTGATGCCACCTGCGTGACCGTGGCTTCGGACACAGGTTCTGCAACGGGCTCGGCAGCAGCTTTCCCAGGGACTTTCCTGAGCCTTTTCTTTCCCTGGACCCTGACCGGTCGTCCCTCTTTGTCATGGAGGTGGTATTCACCGTAGTACAGGTCCCACTCCGCGCACTCCTTCAGGCAACGGTGGCCTCCCTGGTAGTCGGTCTTTCCCGGATGAGCATGGGTCTCAGGCGGGAAAAGCAGAATGGTCAGGAACAATATCAGGATCAGCATGGGTGGGAGTGTACAGGAAGACCCCCTACCTGTCAATATGACCTGTAAAATACGCTTTTTTTATTTGACAACCCCTGCCCCCGATGTTACATTACCCCTCGCCGTTGCAGATAAAATGTGGGGCTGTAGCTCAGCTGGGAGAGCACAAGGCTGGCAGTCTTGGGGTCAGGGGTTCGATCCCCCTCAGCTCCACCAAAAACAACAAATGGGTTGGCGTAAGCCAGCCCTTTTTTGTTTTTGATCAAGTGGGGATCGAACGAGAGGGTCTGGGAGAGAAACTCTCCCAGGCTTCGGGGGTAACAGGCCGGATTCATCGGCCGCCATAGGGGGCTGGCCCCCTGTGGAAGCGAAGCGCGTAAGATCCCCCTCAGCTCCACCAAAAACAACAAATGGGTTGGCGTAAGCCAGCCCTTTTTTGTTTTTGAGCAAGTGGGGATCGAACCAAAGGGTTATGGGGAAAGATTCTATCGCTTCTTCACATATTTCACGCCTTCAACATCTTTCAAGTCACTGTCCTGTGTCCAGATAACCGCGTCATGAATTCTGGCGGTTGCCACAATCACTGCATCCGCCATAGGTAATTTTGTTTCATAGCCAATCTTCGCGGCAGTAACGGCGGTCCCGCTATCAAGGTCAATCACCTGTCCCTGCTGCATCAAAGCAACAGCCTGCAATGCCGCATCCTCGCCTCTCTGCTGCAAAATCCGCTTGAATACCTCCAGAATGCAGAGCGTCGGGACAAGCAGATCATCGACGTCTTCAATGGCAGGAGCGAAGAAACCCGCATTCGGTCCATCGGCAAGATATTCGAGCCATCCACAGGAATCGACGAGGTTCATACGCGGTCTTTCTCCCTGTTCACCGTGGTATCAATCCCCTTCAGAAATCCGCGCATGGACTTCACTTTTTTCACCGGCACGAGCTCGATCCGGTTTGCGTAATTGATGACCTGCATCTTCTCTCCCGGCTTGATGCTCAGAGTCTCCCGAACATCACGCGGGATTACAACCTGGTACTTCGGGGAAACAGTGACGGTTTTCATGGCGACCTCCATCGATAGTCTATGCGTAATACTATATCATCATCGATGCCCCCTGACAAGAGAAAATACATATCTGCCTCTCCTGTCATCACTGCGAGACAGAGGCGCATATCTCAAGAAACAGCGCGAGCTGAGCGACATGTCCCTGCGGGACGCGGGCGCAGCAGCCGGGCTTTCGCACGTCCACGTCAAGGAAATCGAGGACAGCGTCACCACCCCGTCGTTCGACAAGGTGATGCGGCTGGTAAAGGCCTACCATGCTGACCTGCAGGACTTCCTGAGGGCGACCGGCTACCTGCCGAAGAACACGGAGGTCGCGTCAATCGGCAAGATGCGGAAGATCCCGGTCATTTCCTGGGTGGCTGCCGGCAGGTGGACCGAAACAGGCGAGATGTTCCTTGAGGAAGATGTAATCGAGTGGATCGAGACCGACGTGAAGGGCGAGCACAACTTCGCGCTGCATGTGAAAGGCAATTCCATGGAGCCGGAGTTGAGCTCCCCTGAAGCAATTGGGCTCGTCTCTCAGGGTGAGTAAGCTTTTCCGTATCCGCTCGCCGCGCTCACTCCAGAGTTCAAGGAAGGCGAAACTCTCGTTATCAGCCCTACTGCGAAAGCGGAGAACGGCGACTACATTATCGTGAAGAATGACGAGGAAGAGGCGACGTTCAAGCAGTATAAGAGATACGACAGTATGAAAATCCTCCACCCCCTCAATCCTCAGTATAATGACATCGTCCTGAATAAGGATAAGGAATACCGGGTCGTCGGGGTGGTGATGGAGAAGAAGAAGAGGTATAAGTAAGCCAGCTGTTCGTTGGTTACATTTTTTTTCACATCAGCGTTACGTGAAAGTTCATCGGACGAAGCACATAGCCGGCGCTTCTCAGGGATGGCCTTTGCAGCGGAAGCACTTTCGGCGCCTTGCTGCTTGCCCGAAAAACGAGATAGATATGATAATTTGCCAAGCTTTCGGATTTGTCCAGCTCATTTGTTGAAATGTAAAAGCCTCCGCTCAGATTAGCAGCGCTTGTTGATTTCACTTCAATCGGTCGTTCACTTCCATCTACATCGAATGAGAGGATATCATAACCAGCACCGGCGTTTCTCTGAGATACGTGAACGATCCTTCTAGCGAGCTCTCTTTTACCCGCATCGATGAATCTCTTTTTCTCAAGTTCGAGGACGACTGCTTCTCCTCGGTCACCAATCCGCCTCAATTGTTTCTGACGCATTTCGAAATCACCGGGACCCGTGTTGCCTCGTTCAGGAGTCGTGCGTTGCATGGGCGGCATCTCATCGATAAAAGCCGCCCCCTCTATGGCGTCACTGAGAACCGGATAGGAGCCAGTCGCAGTAGCAGTAGCGGATGCGGCCTGATCGGGCGGATATCCAAACACGTGGTACAGCAACCGCATATATAAATAGATCGGTTGAGACGTTAGATCCGGCCATGTGGAACGGTATTCCATCAGGGCTTTCTGCATCGCAACTTCGGAATCAAAAGTTCCCGGAAGATTGAGCTCAGAAACGAAATGCTGAAGATGACGTTTTGAGTAAATGGGCGCGAATCTATCGGGATAGTACAGGAAAAGGATCTTCCCTTTGAACATAGGGGATATCTTGTTTTCTTTGATTGCGGCCATGTCATCTGTTTTCGCCGCATCCAGGAGCTGAACAAGAGCAGCCTTTATGTTATCGAAGGCCTGCGTATGATTGCCTCCCCAATGTGCTGCATGGCGGTATCTCTCTCTGTGGTCGCTCTTCGTTTTGCCGTAGTAGACGCCGAACTTAGCAGCCGTCGCACCCAGGATACGGCCGCATTTATCTAACTCGCGCTCTAATCTATAGCAAAACGATCGGTTGTCTCTTCCCCTCCCAATTACGAAGTCGTCTATCCGCATCTGCGCTATCTTACGCGGTGTATAATCGGACACAAACCGCCGTCGGCGCTCCTCAGTAGCTCTCCATTCTTCGCGGTCTCTCTCAACAAGAATCGGCACCTGCGCGTTGATCTGTTCTGCCATTTCTATGCGATTCATGATTAGTCCTTTTTGCTATGGGACATAAAGGAGTGTCTGTTTCTTTCGGCTATCCTACATGTATCCCGACTAACGCCGTCGTCACTCGCGCCCGTTTCTGGCGGTCCGGGATCCATTCCAGGATTACGCTCTTCATGGCTTCATCAAAACGCGCCTGAAGCCTGTTGACATCAAGACCTGCCAAAGACGGCGGGTTGGCAACACTCTCGGCCTTTGTCCATTCTATACGTTCGCATTCCTCTATATTCCCTTCCGGAACACCCCGCAAAGTGAGCACGCGCGAGGTTGCATGTCCTGGCTTATCTTCATATCGGACAAGATACCGGGCGTAGATTACTACTTCACTGCCGATCTGTGAAACCTCACCTGTAAAGCTCGGCTCAGACACCTCTTTTAGAAGAGCATCAATCAACGGATGCCCGATGCCGCCCAGCTCACTGCCGCGCTTTCTGAGAGACAGCGCACGATCAAAGCATACGTTCTCGTAGCGCGGCGCAAGATGATAGCGGCGCTGCAAGGATTCAGGAACATGGAATGTCCATAGTTCACCTTCCGGCATTGCTGCACCACCGAGACGAAGGATGGTGCTTCGCACCCACTGACCCAACTCGTCCATCGTATGTCTGCCCTCGATGCGACGGTAATTTTCCAGGTTGAACTGGGTCAGATCCTGAGAAAGAGCGCTCAGTGCTTCCCGAGCCCGGTTTGCCTCCTTGATCATCTCAACCATGTCCTTCTCTGTCCTTCGGTAATCCCGATCAACCAGAGCGCGTTTGTACAATTCCTGATAATCGGGACGGCTTCCTAACAGACCGAGGATTTCGCTTTGAAAATCTTCCCGCACATGCCCTTGTTCATCCACCTTGCCGATGGACTCCGCAATCTCAGTTAATTTATATTGAAGCATGTCATAGATACGTTCTTCTACTGTATCGTCGGCAAAAAGGTTGTACACCTGCACTGTCTCAAGCTGGCCGTAGCGATGAATGCGGCCGATGCGCTGCTCCACAGCCATGGGATTCCAAGGCAGGTCGTAATTGAACAGTATTCTACCGATCTGCAGGTTGATGCCTTCGCCTCCTGCTGACGTGCAAATCAGGAAGCGCGCACCGTTCTCTTTCCAAAAAGACTCCATCGCAGCGATCTTGTCTTCAAGCGGACCGCCTTTAATATTCGCGATAAAACCATGACCAAAAATGCGGCCCAATTCCTCGGAAAGAAATTCGAGCGTATCCCGATACTGCGTGAAAATAACAAACCGCTCAGCTGGATTGTCCCGTGATAGATCACTAATCGCGCGCACTAGCGTTTCAAAGCGGCGGTCTGTGCCATCCGGCACATGGCTGATGAGATCGCGTACTTTCCGTATCTCATCCGGAATGTCAGTCTCAGCGAACACTCCCTCTTCGCCTTCTTCATCACCGTCGAGCGACCAGTCGGTCGTCTCTGCCTGTTCCTCTCGCTTCTGCAAACGCCGCCTGACGCGGCCAACATAGGCCTCGGCATCACTGTTCGTTGCTGACGCTTCCCCGAGGATCGCCCGGGCCACGGCTTGCGTCTCATCCTGGAGGCGCATGATCTCTTCTGCAAAAGATGCAGCTTTCGCGGGTGTCTGCGTACTGCGTCGTCGGGTTTCCAATTCAAGCTGTTTGCGTACGAGCAAGACCAAGAGCCGCCGCCGCAGTGCCTGGCGGATAGCTCGCGGACTGGAAGACATGATCTTCTGGAACGTCGCCATAACAAAGCCGATCGCCCGCTGCTGGCTTGTAGTCCTCTTTTGATCGATACCAGCTGCGCTGTAGCCTTCGCGCAGATACTCACTCAATTGATCGTAAAAATGCCGCTCGCGTGGGGCAAGCGAGAAACGTTCGGTATGCACCTGACGCCTGCGGAAGATCGGCTCGCCGGATGAATCAGTCACTTCGCGTTTTGTGCGCCGGATCATGACACGGTTCAAGAGACCCATGCGGTTATTAACCGCTTCCGGGTCCGCAAAGAGCTGGTCATCGAGAATCTGGATCAAAGACCAAAACTGAAACGCGTTGCCCTGATGAGGTGTAGCGGAAAGGAAGATAAGATCGCGCGCGTGGTTCCGCAAGGCCTCTGCAAGTTTGTAGTTTTGCGTGGTCACCGTCTTCTTGCCGCTCTTGGTGCGTGAAACATGGTGCGCCTCGTCGATGATCACTAGGTCCCACGGAGCAGCCGCAAGCATCCGCTGCATACGGCGCGGCACTTTAAGCGTATCTATCGAAACGATGACCTGATGGTGACGTTCCCAGGCAGCAGAACCATGGTCCTGAAAATCCCGGCCCAAGATATCGAAATGCAGCCGGAAACAGCTATCGAGTTCCCTGCGCCAGTTCTCGACCAGGCCGGCAGGGGTCACGATCAGGATGCGCTCTACGTCTTTACGCGCTATCAACTCGCGGATCAGCATCCCCGTTTCGATGGTCTTTCCAAGACCGACTTCATCAGCGATCAGCACTCGGCGGGGAGATTGATTGACCAGATCATGAACCATGAGGATCTGGTGCGGAAGCAAATCCACCCGGCTTGCGGAAAGTTCGCCGCCCGTGTTGGCAAAGCTCATATCAAGGGCCATCTGCTTGATACGATAGTCCCGGGGATCGTCAAAGCTCCCGGCAGCAAGTCTCTCCCACAAGTCAGCGGCCTTCTCCAGCCATTCAATCGGCACGTTCTCGACTCGCTCGCCATCTGCTGTTTTAAAAAGCACCTTGGCCTGATAAACGCCTAACTCTTCGGAGACGCGTATTACCTCTCCGACACCCCACTCTGGATGGCTCTTCACGCGGACTTTGTCGTCCCGATTGATTGCTATATATGCTGTACTCGTCTCACTCATGTCAAATTAAACCCCACAAGATAAAATTCATTGCCTGCCCGATCCTGTTTGTGCGGTGAACCGAAGATGCGACGCAGGGAAATTCGTTCCAGTCCTACTTCGAACCAGAAGTCGTCGGCTTGATTCAATTTCCGTTTGAATACGATCTGTACATAGCCGCCCATTCGTTCCAGCTCATTTGCCCGCGATGCTAATAAATCGTGAATGTATGAAGAAACAGAATCCCGATTCTCCCCTGCTGCTATCAGCACATCTTCGACACCTTCGATGAGGATCTTATGGCCTCGCGGAAAGTGGAACGGCTCTTCCCGCAGTTCGCGGAGATAATCCAGAAAGCCCATCCGGACTTGATTCGGCTCAATGCCGCCTTCTCTTTCATCCTTCAGAAACTTAGTTTCGATAAGCAGGTATCCTGCCATCAGATCGCCCCTCCATGGCGCAACAGAGGCGCGCCCTCTATGACCCCGATCACCCGGTCGATTGCGCCTTCCCAATCCGACCGAAGCTGCCGTACATACCGCAAACCGGCAAGAATTTCAGAACGCCTGGCATCGAACCGTTCGAGCCACGGCAGAACACTCTCTCCTGCATCTGACAATGCGATAAGAGCATGCAGCAAGTCTACCAGCAGCACTTTGTTATTCGACGGCAATTCGCCCTCAAACAGCTCTTCCTGCGTTTCGCCGGTTTTCGCTCTCAGTATTGAGAGTACATCTTCCAGCCGTTCCCTTGGTTGTTTTACCTCGTAGGTACGACCGCGTCCGGTCCTCCCTTTCACTATCAGTCCTGCCTTTTTCAGATCCTCTGTGCTCACTTGAAGCGCCCGCGTACTCTTGGTGATCTTGTCCATGCTCACTTCGCGGCTATGCCCGGCCAAAAGTCGCAGCCACGCATAAGTGAGAAAATCCACCTCTTCCAGTTCCGGCGGCAAAGGCCGCTCGCGCGTCACGAGTTGATCAACGATGCTGCTGATGTCCTGAAGCGCCTTATGGAGAGGATAAGTCATTCCTTCATGGTCCAGCACCTTGTCATAGTGCGTGCTGTAAAGTTCCAGACACTTGCCGATGCAGATCAACCGCACATCCGGTTCCGGCAATGGTTTGTTCCCGTATCGCCCAGCCTCAATAGCCAAAAGTTCCGCCCGTGCAAGACGACGAACTTCCTGTCGAATGCCCGCCCATGATCGCGCAGTCGGGTCTTCCTTGCGCTTACGGCAGACGTGGATAAGGTCAAATGAAATATTTTCTTTATCCATCAAGTGGAGGGATGATTCTGCTTCGCTATGAACTGGGTAAACAGCGGCAATTTCAAAGCCAGTATCGCACAATGACTGGAGCAACCCTTCCCACACAGTGCCTGCCTGGTCAGTGTGATGAAACGTAAAAATCAATAACCCGTCTTCCGGCAATTGGTCATGAACACGCTGAAATACAGTGGAAAGTCCCTTATAAAAATCTTCCCGGCTTTTTCCGCGTGTCCGATTTTCGACAACCTCTTCCGTTTTTGGGGTATATTCCGGCGCAAACCAAGAGTAATGGCCTTTAAGTGCCAGCCGCAGCCAAACATAAAAGAAGTCGGCGAGCTCCGAGTAATTGACGTTGCCAACGTAAGGCGGATCAGTAACAACAATCGTGGGTGTTTCCGATGATACTTCTGCTGAATTCGCGCAATGCAACAAACGACTAGCATCAGTCAATTTATCGGTTTGAATTTTAACACGGTTCTCATCATCAGTATTCGCTTTAAAGTCCCATCCTTCTGTTTGGTAATCAACACCGCCAACTACGAGCCCATATTCAGACAAAAAGGACCCAGCGGCGATACTCGGCAAACCAAAAACATTATTTTCCGCTGTCGTTATTTTTGTTTGGAAGTCGTGCCGTGCAAAAACGCCCTCAGCGGTCAGACTGCCTACTGCAGAGCGAGATACACGGTGGCGTGTAAATAGATTGTTAGCTTCCAGCGTATTTGAATACGCACACAACAGCATCTCCATCAGCTTCTCGTCCTTCTCAGCCATGATACCTTCAAGCAATGTTGAAAGCGCAAGAAGCTGGCGCGTCCCAAACATATCGTGCCATTGATTGTAGTGATGTTGAAGCAGTCGCGCAGTTTCTGCCCCATTTGGAATAACACTCTTGGGATATGGCAGGCCTGCCTTGTTCTTCTCCCACAGGCGTTCTGCATTTTGTAAACGTGCCTGATCGGAGGCTGACCAGCGCTTAAAGAACTTGCCATTTTTAGGAAGAAGCAATCCCTTTATTTCATCATTAGAAAGGGTACCTGATGCTTGTGACAAAACGCCGAACATCGTTTGCTGACTATCATCCACCTCTTCTACCGGCAGGACATAGGCTTGAAGTGCATAAGGACGAACTGGCAATCTGCGCTCCTGCGGAAGCAGTCTAATGCTTTCAATGATCCTATCCTTGTTTCCACAGCGGCACTGGAAATAACCCTTCTCAGGAAGATTGCCTTTGCTCGGATCATAGTTATGATTGCACGCGGGGCAAGATAATTCACCCTCGGGTAGGGGGCCGCGCCACTGCCATACCGCTTCACAGGATGGGCAAAGCATCACAGTGATCTGAACTTTTTTCCGTGCCTTCTTCTTGTCCCACGGAACCCTTGCCTTGAAATTCTTCTCACAGTGAGGACAATCCAGCGTCACAAGGCTTTCATTTGATTTTTTCTTAGGCTTGGGGGGCTCGACCGTGTAAGTCCATGCCGTAGTAGGCCTTCCTTCGCCGCCGGACCCGCGAGAGCTGTTAACCATCATTGCCGGTTCAGCAATAAGTGAAGCAACATCCACTTCCCAATCAAAGGTCTTCTTGCATTCTGGACATTTTGTATCGCGATGATAGCGTACAGAAACCGTCTTTGCGGCTACGAAATAATCCTTGAACAATGGGACTTCTTTTTTACAGGTGGGATCTGTGCAAATCGCATGTTTGACCCAGAAGGTATAGATGACATCCGCATCAATGCCGGACGCTACCTCGGTCTTGTACAGATCAAGAAGCGTCTCGCGCATGGGCTTTCCGTTATTCCAAGCTACAGGTCGCGCTGCCAGTCTTTCGAAGGCTGCCTTGAGCGCATCGATTTCGACCGGTTCCACTTCTGTCTTGACGATGAACCAGGCAACCGGATTCAGGTCTATTCCCACGACCTTACAGCCAAGCCGCAGCGCCTCCACCACAGTCGTACCGCCACCCATGAACGGATCGAGCACCACCTTGCCCGTGGTATCCGGGTCTTTGTTGTGGTCCTTGTAGAACTCCGCCATGAGGTCAACCGGCGTTCCGTCTTCTTTGTATGCCGGTTTGAGCGCACCGAGCAGAATCGCCCGAAACACGCACGACGCCCGCCGAGCAAACCATTTGTGCATCTGGTAGATCGGCTTAAAGCTGCTCCTCTCCGGCTCGGCAAGACGGTTTATTTCGACAATCGGAAAGCCGACCTCGATGGCGCGGCGCGAATGGATTTGTGACTTGTTATCACTCATATCACAGAGTTATTTGCAATAGCAGAGAATCCCGTGAATATATCCACTACATCTTGCAATGCTTGCGGTTTTGATTTCATAGCAATGTCCACATATGCCTCTCGGATTCGCGTGTGGTCTGACTGGAAAAATTCACCGCAGAATCTATTAAAAATCAATTTACCAGGAAGCATCAACTTAAATGCATCCGATTCAAGCGATTTACGAAGCCGCTCATGCTCGGCTCTTATCGCAGCATCAAGCGCTTGAGGGCTTAGTGATGACGATATTGTGGAAAAAGAAGATGCCACTTGGCTTGAAATATCATTGATAACTTCATCAATCGATAAACGATCAATATTTCGAACAGTTGGTTGAGGTAAAGCGCCCATGAGCCGTATATGCTCTCGTACATTCCATAGCACGGCAGGCATCAAACTGGATGCCGCAGTATGTACCAGGGTCTCTCTTATTTTGCTTGGGTCTCTACGATCTGTTGGCAAATACAAGGTCTTAGCCACTTCGGAAAGTACATGTTCATCAAGAAAATAATTTTCTACATGGCGCGCAGGAAGACACTTAAACCGCTTGTTTGTTTCCAAGGTTGCAATAACATCGTTGGATAGTCCGTCGCGATCGCGAACGAGAAATAGCTCAATGCCAAATATCGCGCTGCCAAGTTCATCAATGACCGATCGGAGCGCGATGATGTTTTCAACAGAACCAATTGGCATTAAGTAGGAATCAGGAAAGGTCGTTTGTGCGACCTTATGATATACAAGACGGTCGATGCTTGCGGTATTGCCTTCGATAAACACCAGCCGTTTGCCCACAGCAAACAAGCCAAGATTGGCACCAGCGGATCGGGTCACAGCAGAATTAATATCATTTAATGAGCTTAATTTATGAGCTTGATTGCCGTTTGTCGCGGCAGCATCGATAAAGAAAACATTTCCAGCAGAGTAATAAGTTGAAATCAGATCGGCAGAATGTGTGAACAGAATAAGCTGATTGGTTCCTCCCCCAAAATCCTTTAATGTTTCAATTAACCGAAACGCGAGTGTGGGGTGAAGATGGAGCTCTGGTTCATCGATGAGAATAATAGAATGCGTAATTTGCTTCCAAACCAGGTCAAACGCAATCTTAACGACTTCCTGCTCCCCCGAACTCAGCGCGCCGAAAGCCATGGGCTGAGACGTACCAATCCTGTAGTGAAATTCCCGTGGCGCTTTAGGATCTATTGGCTCTAATGTCTTTCCCGGTAAAAGGCGGGTAAACATCTCCTGGTAGGCAAGGAAAGGATCTGGATGTTTTAGCAAAGCTTCACTACCAAGTCGGTCTGGATGTGCCTTTATAAAATTTGCAATCTTTTGATCCCGGTTTGCGGCCTTCTTATATATTTTATTAACGAGTTCCTGCCAGCGTCCAATAAATGGGTTCAAATACCATGAATAAGGTGTATCTTGGTCATCTGGGTCTGGTGTGGCCAACGTGAATTGCTCGAATCGCACCGGTTGAACGGCTCTATTGGAGTCAATTTGAATGACTGCGCCTGTATATGCCTGATTGCCACGACGAGACGCAAGATATTGCTCTAGTTGTTGGCACCTTTGCTGGACATTGACGGCGATCGACATTGATTTCCATGCATCTTCCTCTTCTTGCCGTGTAGCCGACAATCCCATTGTAACGCTCGGCGAACCTGGCGACTGAAACGTACTAACTATGGCTTGTTTGAGTCGCGTCTTTCCAGAACCGTTGGCGCCAGCAATAATGACAACATTCGATGACGCTTCTATTTCCAAAGCGCGAATTGGTGGATAGTTCTTAATAGCGATGCGATCCAGCCTCATTTTGATTCAACCTCCTTGCTGCCCGAGCATCTTCTTTCTGACCAGATACGATTCTGCGACATCAGATAGCACAATCCTTGATGAATCCATTCTCTTCGCATATCGTATTGTGGTATTGAGCCAGCCATTCGTATTTGGCTCGGACATGAGTGTCTGAAATATTTTTCGACGCTGTAGTAATCGCGTCTCTGTGCCGTTGTAGCAATTTAATCGCATTTGATCGGTAGCCAATGGTCATTATTTCACTTTTTCGTTCACCTGTTGCCTGCCTATACTCTTCAATTTGCTTCATGGAAGTATGCCATCCTACTGACTGCATACATATATTCAGATAGTCGATAAAGTACTTCGGTGTCTTGCTTTTTGTCTCTGCATATTTACGGAACGTCATTGGTATCGGGTCTATATCATTGCTATAATGCTTTCTGTGTTTGTGCTTTTCAAAGTAGCCGTAAACCTGGTCAGAAAGCATCAACACCGGAACATTGGCTTCACGTTCAAGATTATATGCATTTGCCATTGCTGGACTAATCAACAGATCGCCGTCCGCATACCACCAGCCGAAATCGATGCCTCCGCGCAAGAAATAGCCATTGAGTACACTATTACCTTGAGCATATGCGAAGGAAGTGAATTCGCTCATTATTGAATCGAATGCCCCCTCCGTTTCGGTCATATCTGATTTTATTGGTATAGATATGACTATACAGTCGGAAAAAGCCAACACTTCTTTCTTATATAATGCATGCATTCGTTGAATATCAATGTCAGAAGATCGATACTCGAACTCATCACGGACTTTCCGTAGTGCTTTTTCGATTTCTTCAAGTTCTTCCTTGGAACGAACCGATCGCACTTTATCAGAAAAACCGAGCAAATCGACGAACGCGCTAATCGTGTGGCACAGCTTTGACTCATCTATCATGCCGTTCCTTCTCCTACAGAGCCGCAAATATTTGTCGTACGATCTTGTTTGTCATCGTATTGGAAAAAGACGCCACAACGCTTCCTTGCGTCGTTCCCTGCCGTAGCTCTACCTCGCCTGTATCATGGTTGTATGAGAGAGCGTATCTTTTCCCGGCCACCTTGAACCACAAAACGTTCTTCATTTCACCTTCACGTACCATAATTTCAAGTGGATCATTATCCTTCCGCCATAACACACCGCCCGCTATGGCCAATGCTACTTCGTTAACATCTTGCGCGTGATGGTCTGCCCTATCAACAACGCCCTTAAGATAATCTCTCAAAAGATCAACATCAGTTATTTGCTGTGGCATGTGAGCCACCCCCTCACGCTTATTTTGATGCGTGTTTATTTTCCGGCTGCTTTTGCTGTTTTTTCTACTTTAGTTAGCAAGCGGATCGCGGCATGATACGTTGCTAAATAAAAATGAAACATCCATGCATACCAGATGTTCTTGTCATAGTTTGATTTCTGCTTCGGATCGTGATGACGTATGGAGAAATTGTTCGCTATATCAAACAGCGCAGACTCATCCTTGCCGTCAAGCACTTTATCGAGGCCCTTGGTCTTCTTGAGCCACTCGAAGACATCCGCCATCTCCCGAACAGCTTCTTTCTTTTCTGTAAAAGACAAATGGCGATTTCGCCATTTTGTAATTGCATTTCTCACCTTGCTATCCACATTGGCTTCATCGTATGGGAGTATTTCAGCATCAAGTATGTGTTGTAGTCCTTGAGAACCAATAGCGAGGATAGTCCCGTCTTTCATCAGTTCGTATCCTGTCTTGTAATCACAAAGGAACGAGTTAGCCGTGTCTCTGAATTCTGAACGGCCGGCGTCGCTATCATAAGAACCGTAGTCTGAGTAGTTCCACCCCGAATCCGACACGAAGTCTTCCAATTTGCCCGGCTTAGACACGTGGTCATAAAGAAACTCAAGCGCATCGAAGATATGATCCTCGGTAATTATTTCTTGCGCCCATTTCGTTATCGGAAAAGGCTGGAATGTCAATGCAATCGCAGCTTCGTGCTTTATAGAATCAGGGATGCCAGTTTCCGTAATCCCAGCCTTTTCTTTAAAATAGTCTTTGCTGCGAAAAAGCAGAAATAGATTCTGCATCTTCCAATAAAGCTCTTCCAGAGTTAGGCTCGTCTGATTCTTTCTTGAACTATAATATCGTTTCGCCATACTGTGATTCCAGATTCCTATTGCACACTATATTCCAGATCAGCTCTACCCGAATCCCAAGTATGAATGTAGGACAGTCCGATATGTGCTACTGACAGAATACAGACCAGCAATACGTGATACTTGTTCAGCCAGATTCTTGCATTTTGGACTACTCGCTTCATTTTATTGTCCATAGTCGTTCCCTCCTGATTGTTGGTATTCGGGACCGCCCTACAGACATACTCGGTAGCCACCAGGCCATGTAGTTCGGGAATCGAGTACAACTGATCTGTTTATCCTCCTCTAATAATTACAATCGAAGGTCCGTCGGATAGTGGACCGCGATCTCTGTTACCCCATGAAATGCCTTATCGCTCGACACGAGCACATCCGCCTTCAGCCTCAGTGCTACCGCCAGCACTACTGCGTCATTCGTGAGAAAGCCGTACTTCTCCTGCATCTTGAACGCGGTCTTCGTGAGGTCTTCCAGTGTGCAGGCCGCGAACCCAAGTCCAAGGTCCACGAGTGCATTGACCTTTGCCCGGTAGAGGCTCAGGCCTTTGACGACCTCTGGTTTTGACGCAAGGCGCAGTGCCGGTTTTCCCTCCGCGACGAGGCCCTTCATCATTGCCTCTGCAAGCATCAACTTGTGAGTCAACTCCTGCCACACGGTCTGCGGCAGAATGCCTGACAACTCACCCTGGGCGCAGCGCCGGATAAATCTCTGGGCCTGGACCGAAGAGCCTTGCTCCGCATAGAGCAACACATTCGTGTCGATCACGCAGACGCTGCCGCTCGGGATATCATCGAGATTTACAGATCCCACGCATCCTCCTCAAGAACCGCCTTGAACTGCGCAGAGGTCAACTTCATCGGTCGATCGCAAAAGAGTTGATAAGCGGCATCTCGTTTTACCGGATCGGCGCCCTTGGGAGACAGATAGTTTTCGAGTGCTTCCTGGATCACATCGCTCAAGGGGCGCCCTTCATCTGCAGCTCGGCGTTTTGCCCGGCGCAGCACGTCTTCTTCCAACAGTGTTCCGACTTTCTGTTTCATACGACACCTCCGTTAATTCACCGGTCCCAGCACGATCCACGGCGTGAGCATTTCCATGAGCGTCAATGCACCGTGCCGATAGACGGACTGCGCGCCCGGCCCTTGTATCCTGTTGTGCCCTCGTCCTGCGATCACCGCCAGCCGCATGGCAGGATCGACCCACAGCCCATCACCTGCCTTTGGCAGCTGTTCGGTTGGTCCGAAAAAACGATAGCGCTTTCCTTCCAGAGCCCGGTCTACGTCTTTCAAACCGGGATCGCTCAAGCCGGGGCCAAGAAATATATATCCATGGTCGCTCGTTACGAGTACTTTTCGATCCGGCGGCACCGCCTGGACCGTGCGCTTCCATGCCTGCTCCAGCCCGTCCCAAATGCCGTCGAACATCGACTCATCGGTTGCGGTGCTGTCGGTGTAGCGCTGGTCCGGAAACCGGGACCAGAGAAGCATTGACTCGTCGCCGTCTCTGATCGTGTGATGATCGCTGGTCTGGCCAAAGTAGTAAAACCGGATATTCCTTTGCTTCAATTCTCCACGGCCGGTGAGCTGCGAGGGACCAATATCCTTCGGCAGGCCAAGGCCGAGACGCTCGGATATGAAATATTCGGTCTCGCTCGGCACAGCAGCGCGGCTGCACCCGCTTTCCAGAACAGCGCGCCGGGAGTCCTTAGCCAGGGCGATTAGCCTCGGCATCTCCCGAAGCGAACAGCCGTCCAATATCACGACAGCGCTTTTCTGGTTGCGCCCGAAGAAGGAGGCGACCGTCCTTTCCGCTGACGGCGGCGCAGTCAGCTCAGCAAAAAGCGATGAAGCCGAGCTTCGTAAAGCATTTTCCCTCTCATTCACCAGTACTTCACCGCGCCGCAGATAGTCCTTAGGCGAGTTGCCCGATGCGGCAAACGCGTCCTGGGACCAAACTTCATTAAGCAGCCAGTTTTCAAGTCCCGACAGACGCGGGCCAGGCTGCGTGAGGCGCTCAATGAGGGCGCGATCCAGCGCGGCTTTCATTTTTATGCACCCTCCCGGTTTCTGCGGCCTTCATTCTGAAGCTCAACGCTGAAACGCGCCATGTAACTTGCCCCCGACAGGTTGGGAAGTTTTTCACAATGCTGTTCCAATCCTGCCTTGGTCATCGGTCCAGGCACCATGATATCGAGTTGCACCCCTACATCACCGGACCCTGAAAGCGCGCCGCGATACGCGGCAGGCAGACTGGACAGGTCCTGGCCTTTATAATCCGCAAAAATGGTGAAACGCACTGTTCGGACGATCGGATCGTCCATATCAGTGAGCCGAGCGGCGGTCTGCTGACGAAGCTCGCCAAGACTGCGACAGGACGGAGTGCTTCTCTCTTCAACCGTGACCGCGGGAGTGGATGGCGGCTGTTCTCCGGGTTCCACGTCCGATTCTGCTGGCTGATCCGTGGTCGTAGCAGGTGTAGTACCGGGCTGTGACGGGCGCTCGGGCCTCTCAGCCTGTGTCTGCCAGGGTGTGCTGACCACTGCCTGATTCAGTTCAGAATCCGTAAGCGATACACGTTCACCGCAGAAATTCCCTCTCGGATGCTGTAAACCAAGAACAGGATTTCGATCCGCTGCAAGAGAACGGAGAATATCCGTTACCACGGTTACAGTAAGCGGAACAGGATAGCCTAAAGAGTTCCGATAGGCACGCTCGATCTGCTCTACCCGCTGTCCGAAGAAGACCGAAAGATTTCTCCGGAGATGTTCTTCGATCAACGAAGGCGGAAAGACCTGAGAGCGAAGATAGGTAAGCACTTCCTCCTTGCTGCCGGCCTGACCCAGATTTTCTTCCTCGAACTGCGTTTGGGAAACCTGATCGCCCCAGCGCTCGATCCTGATGTACAACAATCCCGCTGACTTTAACGTGCGTTGGATCTGCTGCACCTGCGCCCGCTCGATCTGTTCGAACTTCGTTCGGCGTTCAGCGTTAGAAGATGATGCGGCAAGCAACCGCGCAGCCTTGAGGCGCTTGGCAAGCGCCAGCAGGTCGGGATTTGTAAGATGATCCACTCTCGGGTCGCGCGGCTCAAGCAGGAGCACCTGGTTCCTGAGCTCAAGCCCCTGATAGAGAGCGAACCGTTCAGCCTGTGACAAGCGGCGAGGCGCTAAGACATATCGCTGACCGTGCCTGGAGAAGCCCTGAAGCGCTAGCTTTGTTTCTTCCAGATCGCGGTAAATGGCCGCCTGATGATTCTCCCGAAATACCTCCTGCAGCCAAAGTTGAATGACCTGCTCGCGCGCTGTGTCGTCACTGTGCCGCATAGCGTCGAGCTCGACCTTGGCGTATTCATTTTCCACTAGATCGAAAAGGAAACGGCCTTCGCGTTCGTGGAAATAGGTCCCATATCTTCTGAACGCCTCGAGACCGGCATGATACTGATTCGGATCATCGCCGGGCTTGACAACATGCCGCACAAGCTCATCGGTCGTCATGCCGACAGCGCGACCGCCCGGAACCAGGCTCGCCAGCAGTACCGCAGATGCAATAGCTTCCGCATACGGCTGTGCGGCAAGATCACGGTAATTGCCGGCAGCGGGATTGATCAGCGATCCGCCGGGGTCGAGATCAGAGAGACGGTCCGCGCAAACCGGATCGGTCACGCGACAATTGGATGCGGTCATCAAATAGGAACCTTCGGGAGTCGCGTCCAGCATGGCGCCGAGCAGGCCTAATGCGCTTCGTGTGCCTTGAAATCCGCCACTTTCCGTTATACGCTCAAAGACCAGTTCTATCAGATCGGGGAGGAACGGGAAGGACTCCTCCATACGACCGACGTAGCCATCGGGCACTTCCATCCCAAAGCGACGCCATGTGTTGATGTATGATTGGATAAGCGAACGTGCAGACTCCTTGTCATAGCTATCGGCGTTCTTAAACAGCCGGTGCCGAACAATGGATGCCCGATCCTGAGGTTTGCGGAAATGTAATTCTATTCTCTGCGTCCGCTTGAGCGTGGAACCTGGCTCCTTGTTGCCGTCGTAAACAGCAGCGAAGAGAGTCAAATGACTCCCCTCACGTCCTGCCTCCTCGCTCAGCATCTGGAGGAACGCTATATTCTGACTTCGCTTGGTCGAATCGGGTATAATATCAATGCCCCGTTCCAACTCATCGAGTATAAGAACCAGGTGGCAGTCCTTAATGGCAGCCCGGAAATCATCGAGGTCAGGTGCCCGCTCTGCGCTCCACTTGGCCTTGAGCCGCTGACCAATCAGCATCCAAAGCGCATCGCTCGGCATGGATTGATCGGTAAATTTATGGACGATGACTTCGGGATTCTTCGGTGGGGACCAGTCGTAACCGGCCTTCGCGGTCCAGGCTTTTGCTTCGGCAAGGCTCGCGAAGAGATGATAGCCTAAGAGAAGAGTATGAGATTTCCCGAGACCCTTGACCGCTTGGGCTAGGACTGTCCCCGGACCAGCCCCCTCTTTGAATCTCCTGCTGAGTCCCTTGAGAACCTTATGGAGGTCCTCGGAAAGATACGTCAGCTCGAAGAACCGTTTGGCACTGCGCTCAAGACTGTCCGCAGGACCGGACCTAAGACGTTCGAGGTCGATAACACCATCTAGAGATTCTGTTGATTCATAGCGTCGCTCTATCATGACTGGTAGAATAGCACAGAATTCTTGAAGTGTCAAGAAAAATTATGCACGCAGACGGTATCGCTGGGACATTCAGGAGGGAATAATACAGAGGGTCTTGGGCTCACCCAGTTACTTATTGTGCTAAAATTGTGCTAAAACGTATCCGAACAGGCATAATCATCGTAATAGCCGTAATCACCGTAAGGTCACAAACTCCTTGATTCACTGGCAAAAACGGGAAACCAGGTGATAACTCAAGGATTGTGATTTTCAGCCCTGCCCTACTGGCCGTCTTGGGGTCAGGGGTTCGATACCCCTCAGCTCCACCAAAAACAACAAATGGGTTGGCGTAAGCCAGCCCGTTTTTGTTTTTGATCAAGTGGGGATCGAACGAGAGGGTCTGCGATTAGGGGACGTTGATACGTGAGCTGCATTTATCTCTAAGAACCAACTTCTTCGAGCCTAACCCGGGAATCGCGAGCAGGCCAGACTTCAGAATTAATATTCTCTTCCGAATATTAGACAGTGAGATGAAAGAGGAGCTTGCGCGGATGGAGAAGGATTTGCAGCTTGGCGGTGGACCCTACTATCACTCACGAGATGAGCTGCATGAGCGTAACTGATAAAAGCATCGTCACATCCATCTTCTAAACGAGCGCGGAAAGAAACTTCCCCGCGGAAACGATCCTTGCCCCTTTTTCAATCTTATCCACTCCGCTCTTCTTCACCACCTGATAGACGAACGGGATCGAGAGCCTCTCTTTGAAATAGGGGATATGCGGGGATAGTGTTGCATCGTTGAGTTTTACTTCGACCGCGAACCAGGGCCTGCCGCCTATGGTCACAAGAAAATCGACTTCACGCTTATCAACATCCCGCAGATAATAGAGCTCCGCCTTGTGTCCTTCGTAATCAACAAGAAAGTGAACGTATTTCAAAAGATGGGAAGCTATAAGGTTCTCGAAGCGCGCGGCCTCGTCCTCCACTTCCGACCAGTCCCATAAATAGAGTTTGGGCTCCTTTTTCAGCGAACGGATCTTTTTCGCGGTAAACGGATATATTCGGAAGTGATAGTAAAAGGTCTCCAGAATGTCCATCCAGTGCGACACCGCGCGGAAGCTGACCTCGAGGTCTTCCCGCATGGCGTTGACCGACAGCAGCGAACCGACTTTCGACGGCAGAATATCGCTCAGGAGCTTCATGTTGCCGATGTCCCTTATGGCCTCAATGTCCTGAATATCCTCGCGGAACATTCTCTCCGTTTTTTCGTTATGCCATCGCCGAAGCAGCCGCGTATTCTGCTTCAGGAATGGTTCGGGAAACCCCCCGAAAGCATCAAGCGTGTCCAGTGCGCTCTGATGGCTGCCCTTCCCGATCGGCAATTCCTTCTGCAATGACGACACATAGGCAATCCGCTCAACCTCCGCCAGCGTGAAGGGATGGAGACGGTAATAATGATACCTGCCTTGCAGCGAATCGCCCCCGCGCCGATAGAGATCGAGCCGGGCGCTGCCGGTCACCAGGAATTTATAGGTTTCCTTCAGTTTGTCGTATTCGCCTTTGACAAGACCCTTCCACTTCCGGTATTTGTGTATCTCGTCGAGGATAAGAAGCTCCGTATCCCCCGGCCATGAAGAAGCGGTAATGGCCTTCCGGTCCGTCCGGTTGTCCCAGTTGAAATAGGCGTGATTGCTGAAATGCGTCGCCACGAAGTTTCGGCAGAGGGTCGTCTTTCCGACCTGGCGCGGGCCGCCGACAAATACCATCTTTTCCCGCAAGTCTTCCACAATGAACGGCGTCAAATACCGGTCTTTTTGCATGTCAGTACTATACATTATTTTTTTGCCTGAAAGCAAATATTTAAGCGTATATTTTTGCCTTCGGGTTATGAATCCACTGTGCTAAAATTGTGCTAAAACCTGTCCAAACAGGCATAATCATCGTAATAGACGCAATCATCGTAATGTCACAAACCCCTTGATTCACCGGTAAAAACGGGAAACCAGGCGATAACTCAAGGATTGTGATTTTCAGCCCTGCCCTACTGGCAGTCTTGGGGTCAGGGGTTCGGCTTGCCGAACCAAGGGAGTTTGAGGGAAGGACTTCCCTCATGTTTTGGGGGAGTACACGAGGGGGCTGGCCCTTTCGTGAAGCGAGCATGCGAGCGCGCGAGATTCCCCCTTCAGCTCCACCAAAAACAAAAAACAGGGCTGACCGAAAGGTCAGCACTGTTTTTTCAAAAAGTTGTGATCGAACACATGGATTATGAGGAAAGGAATTTCCCATTGATGTGGAGCAGCTTGGGATAAGTTGGGCTTTTTCGTAATAAAAGCGTGAAATATTACTACTAGTTCCATAAGAATCGCAAAGGGGCAACGATTACCCCTGGTCCCTGCATTACGCTACCCCTCTCACTATTGAACTGTTCAGTTTCATGATATCCCTGCTAGATCCGCTATGAATGTTCCTTTCCAACTACCATCCAGCGCAACAACTACAACAGGAGTTGACATCCCGGGTCTTCGAGGTAATATAGTGGACTTCGGGAGCACTGCTGTATCAGGAGGAAATGATGTCAGGCGGAGCATCAGAAAAGGCACTGCAGCATTTTCAGGACCATCGCAAGGACTATCTGAAGGACCTTAAGGACCTTGTGACCATACCGAGCATCAGTTTCCCGGGATTTGAGGCTGCGCCGCTCAGAACCTGCGCTGATGTCGTGGCCGGACTGATGCGCTCCCATGGTCTGCCGGATGTGCATATTCTTGAGACCGGTGCGGGATATCCCGCGGTATTCGGCCAATGGCTGGGCGCGCCAAACCAGCCTACCCTGCTGCTCTATGCCCATTACGATGTCCAGCCTGTCGGCACCTCCGGCAAATGGACCACCCCGCCTTTTGAACCTTCAGTACGGGAAGGCCGGTTGTTCGGCCGCGGGACATCCGATGACAAAGGCGGGGTGATGATGCACATCGCGGCGATCTCGTCCTGCCTGAAAAGCTCAGGATCCCTTCCCATCAATATCAAGGTCCTGATCGAGGGAGAGGAAGAGGTCGGGTCGGTGAATCTGGAGAAACTGCTGGCGACCCACCGGGAGCTGCTCGCCGCCGATGCCGTGGTGATCGCGGACAGCGAGAACTTCGACACCGGATATCCGTCCCTGACCGCGTCGCTCCGGGGCATCGTGACCGTAACCGTTGAAGTGCGGTCCCTTTCCTCGAGCGTCCATTCCGGCACCTGG
>JAOUEV010000130.1 GCA_029858565.1 Nitrospirota bacterium
GCTCTGCGCTTCCTTCCCACACTCGGTCGCCCTCATGCAGTTGCGCTTCGCTTCGTTCGTCGTGATCAACTTACGATGGGACTTGCACCCATAGGAGTGCGCCCATGCTGGGCGCACCACAAAAAAAACGGCGCTGATTTCTCAGCGCCGCTGCGGATCAGCATACCTGCTACGCCATGTGTTTTCGTTTTTCCAGCCAATCGAACAGCTGTTCATAAAGCACCACAGCGACAAGAAAGAAACCGATCGACGGCATGTACAACCGGTGCTCAAATATTACGTCCACGATCGGCACTATACTCTGGGTCGGGGACAGTCCTATATAGAACCACGCGACGCCGAACGGGATGATCGTCCATTTCTTCTTCACGTATCCCCACGTAGCGCCGGCAAAGATCACGATATGCCCAACGAACGACAGGATTGTGGGAAATTCGAAAAGGGTCTTTGCAATCGGATAGGCATAATCAAGATTCTGATTGATCGGCAGGATCAGCAAGCGGATATATGTCCATATCACGTTCATCGACGTCAGAAAGTATGTTTGCGCGTTGATGCCCAGGGCCGTAGTAACATTGAAACCGATGGCGGGATTCTGGGACTGGGGAACGAACAAGGATACCGAGTAATAGAGATATGTCCAGGGTAGCATGACCAGGATATAGGCGTACCATCTCGCCAGGACCGGCTTAACCCTGCTGTCGGAGAGAAAGAAGTAATCATAGAGCGCAAGCATCGCCGGCAATGTTGCAGCCCACTCTTTGGACATCATGGCGAGAAGCGCCATGAAGGCTGCTGCGAGATAATAGTTCAGGGAACCATGTTCCCTGCGGGTTCCTTTGATAAAGAAAAGGAAGGTCGCCAAATAGAAGAAAAGCGCCAGCAGCTCTGAGCGGCTGATGATATAGGTAACGGACTCCGTCTGAATGGGATGGACGGCGAATAACAGTACCGTGAACAGCGCTATGCGCCTTGCCCGTCCGCCGTATCGCTGGACAAGAGAGGGCATCGAGAGCGTTCTCTCGATCAGGAGATACAGGAAATAACTGTTGAATATATGAACTGCTATATTGAAGATATGATAACCGACGACATTCAGACCGTGGACCTGATAGTTCAGCAACAGTGAAAAGCTGACAACGGGGCGATTGCTCTGCAGCATCTTGAGGATGTTGCCTAGGGTTATATGCCGGATATCAGCATTTTCAACTATTGCCGGATTGTCATCGAAATGAAAGGAGGCGGTGAACGTGTTCGCATATGCAATCAGCACCAATACGGTGATGATAGCTCCGGCAAAAAGATTGAACCGCTTGTGGGCAAAGAATGCATCGATTAGCTGACGAAGTTTTTCCATGCCAGACGTTTTCCTCCGAACGATGATTTCAGTTCACTGTAACACGGCTAAACCGGGAAGTAAAGCTTCCTGCCTCCCGACGGCGCGACTAACTCCGTTTATACTCGTTGCGGATGTCCTCAAGAGCCTGTTTTAGCAATCCCAGCTCCTGCGCCAGTATCTTGTTCTTCTCCGAAAGGCCCGAGATAACCGCGGAGAAATGAAGGGTGATCAGCAGAAGAAAAACAAAGGCCACGAGGAACAGCAATGAAGGGGGATAGAATATCCCGGTCAGCCGTGCCACGTACTCGAGTAGCTCTCTGGAAAGCGATAAGATGAGAAGTACGACCCCTGCCGCGAGCCAGAGGAGCGAATATCGTTCCTTGAGCCGCCCCCGACGGATCAGTTCGAACACCACGAATAAAAGCGAACCACTCCCCGTCACTGCCATGACCTTCACGATATCCATAGGACATGTTACCTCTTTTTCATCAGATCGATGATTACCGCCAAGAGAACCTTCACCATATAATACACCGAACGGACCGGCGTGATCGAGGATTTCCCCTCTGAACGATCCCGCATCCTCACCGACACTTCCTGTATCCGCATGCTGGCGCGATGCAGTTGAACCAGACTTTCCACCTCCGGATAATCGTCCGGATAGACCGCTGAAAAAAACTGTATCGTTCTCCTGTTCGCAGCGCGGAATCCCGATGTGGTATCCGTCATCGGAATATCAATGATCGATGAAAGCACCCTGGAAAAAATGCTAATTCCGATTTTCCTGAAAAAAGACGGTCGGTACTCACCGGCAGTGAGGAACCTAGATCCGACGACGATGTCGGCCAGACCTTGTTCCAGTGGTATCAGCAGTTTCTCGATATCTGCGGCGACATGCTGGCCATCTCCGTCGAACTGCACGGCAATGTCATATTCATGAGCGACAGCATACCGGTAGCCCGTCTGCACTGCCCCGCCGATACCCAGATTGAACGGTAGGCTGATGCATCGTGCTCCCGCACCCCGGGCGACAGACGCCGTGCCGTCGTTGGATCCATCATCCACGACAAGGATATCCCCTGCCGGATAATGAGACCGCAGATCCTCGATCACGCCCGTCAGGCACTTTTCCTCGTTGTAAGCAGGGATGATAATCAGTATCTTGCGCATTGATTGTTTTATCATAATCAATGCGGGCATAACAGTCAATAGGAAGCAGCATCGACCGGCCCGCTCATGAGTTGACAATTCGGCATCTTTTCGCTAAAGTGAAGGAAATCGAGGAGAATCAATGTCCGCCCTTAAACCCTATCAAAACAGGATTCTTGTCCTCCTGACACAACAGGAACTGCTCATCGCGGAACTCTACCGTTTCTTTTCGAGCCTCTACCCTGAAACCAGGGAGTTCTGGGATGACGCGGCAAAAGAGGAAATGGAGCATGCCGGATGGGTGGAGTACCTCTACGCCAAGGCGCAAGCCTCGGAAGTGTATTTTCGCGAGGAGCAGATGAAGACCTACACGGTCGAATCCTTCGTCAAGTATCTTGAGGACAACCTGGCCAAGGTCAAACAGAAAGCACCCACGCTCCAGGCGGCCTTTTCGCTCGCCCTGAACATCGAAAACTCCCTCATTGTCAAAAAGCTTTTCGATAGGTTTCACAGCGATCACCAGGAACTCACGATCCTGCTGCGCAGGCTCCAGGATGACATGGGCGCCCACCGCAAGCGGATCGAAAAGATGGCGGCAGCCTATCCGCAGACCTGAGCGGGCGCCGTGCGCTACCGGAAAAAATTGTACTTGACGATGCAGCGCAACGCCGAGAACCCGTCCTTCCAGTTGACTTTCTTCCCTTCTTTGTAGCTTCTCCCAGAATAGGAAATGCCGACCTCGTAGATGCGGACACGCAGTTTCGCCAGTTTCGCGGTGATCTCCGGTTCGAACCCGAAACGGTTCTCCTCGATGACGATGTTCTTGATAACCTCCCGCCGGAACACCTTATAGCAGGTTTCCATGTCCGTGAGGCTCAGATTCGTCAGCATGTTCGAAAAGAGCGTAAGCATCTTGTTCCCGACCATGTGCCAGAAGAAGAAGACCCGGTGAGCCTCGGACCCGCCGAAGCGCGTACCATAGACAACATCCGCTTTCCCATCGATGATCGGTTTCATGAGCCGGGAGTACTCGTTGGGATCGTACTCCAGGTCCGCATCCTGGATGATCACGATATCGTTCGCAGCGTGCTGAAATCCGGTCCGCAGCGCCGCGCCCTTTCCCTGATTGCGGTCATGGTAGACGATCTTCAGCAACGGGTCGGACTCGAGCAGCTTCAGTACCTCCCGGGTCCCGTCGGTCGAGCAATCGTCCACCAGCACGATCTCCTTTTCCAGGGGAACGGCCTTCACCCGCTCGATGATCGTCGTGATGGTGTTCTTTTCATTAAAGACCGGGATGACCACGGATAGTTTCATGTTGTTCCTTTCAGATCCGGCGGGCCGAGGGGCGTCATCTTCGCCCGGACGGCATCGCAACCGTGTGCGCATGATATACTGGACTGCAATTCACAGTCAAGGCGCAATCTACTCACGCAGAGAACGGACAACCGGACACGGGTATCTTCGCCGAACGAGTCTGTAGAAAAAGTCGCTTTTTAAAAGACCCGT
>JAOUEV010000065.1 GCA_029858565.1 Nitrospirota bacterium
CCGGAAACAGCCGCATCGACGCGGAAACTGCCAAAAGCCGCGTAGATGCTATGTGAAAGATCAATAGGGCAATGCTGAAATCGTCGTAAAAATCGCGACGAGCGGGTCAGCTCGCTCGAAACTCTAGTCTATATAGTAACAGAAAAAAATAACCGCGCAAGGGCAACATTGTTCAAATATATGGCTAGCCGAGGCGGCAGACCGGGTGGAAAGGTTGACGCGGTTCTCCAGGGCGGTGCTGAACACCATATATTGTAGGTGCCGGGGAAGGTCTATCCATGCGATTGTATGCGGTTTTTTATGCTTCCCCGCGTGCAACCTCTTGACTTTTCAGGGGTCATACCGGTATCATCAAATGTAATGTAAGTACCTACTTACATTTTGACGACCCATGAAAATAACCGCGACCAGACAGAAGATCCTCGATTCCGCCGTGCTCCTGGTGTCCGAAAAGGGCTATTTGGGAGCCACGACGCGCGAGATCGCGAAAAAGGCCGGGGTGACCGAACTGACCTTGTTCCGCCATTTCGGGACCAAGGAGAAGCTCTTCGGATCTATCATGGGGAGCAACAGCTTCCTGCCGGCGCTCCGGGAGATATTGCCGGACCTCGAAGAGATGTCCTATGCAGAGGCGCTTGAAATGCTCGGCACGCGATTCCTGCTTTCCCTTAAGGAACGGAAACCCTTTGTGAAGATCATGCAGTCGGAGATGACCCGCTACCCGGCGGAGATGCGGCGCGTCTACGGCCACTTCATGGACGATATGCTCGGGACCCTGGCGCTCTATTTCGAATCGCTCCAGCGAAAGGGCCAACTGCGGGACTTCTCGCCGACAATGGCGAGCAGGATGTTCATGGGCATGCTGTTCTCCTACTTCCGGACCGAGGAGATCATGCGCAATGTCGATATCACCCGGGGAAAACGGATGAACAAGGCGGTCGCTGAATTCGTGGATATCTTCGTGCACGGCACGCTGCCGAGAACGAACGGCACAGTGAGGCGGAAACGGTCATGATAACGATACAACGAGAGCATGGTATTTTCCTGGCGGCGGCTATGTTTCTGCTGGCCCCTGTCGGCGGAGCAGGGGCGGAGGATGCTCCGCCGCCCGCTGCGGTGACCGCTCCGACCGCGACCGCGGGGACGGTCGAGGGAACGGTCTCAGCGCCGGTGTCCGCTCCGGCCGGGGCCGGTGAAGCAATGACCGGCGGCAGGATGACCTTGGACCAGTGCGTTGCTACAGCGCTCAAGCGGAGCCCTTCCATCCGCGCCGCGGCCGGGGCCGTAAACGTGGGAAAGAGCAGGGTGGGGCAGGCCCGGTCCGCGTACTATCCCCAGGCCACGCTTTCCGGAGGCTACTCAAAATATTCCCTGGCCGCCGACCCGACGAACAGCGTCCAGGAGCAGTACACAGCCAGCGCCACGGTAACGCAGAACCTGTTCGATTTCGGCAGGACCTGGAACCAGGTCACGGTCCAGCAGAAGAACGCGGCCGCGGCCGGCGAGGACCTGCGGAACACGACCGCGACGATCGTGCTGAACGTGAAGCAGGCATACTACGGCCTCCTGCGCGCGGAAAAGAACCGGGACGTGCTGCGGGAGACCGTGCGGTCCTTTGAACAGCACCTGGAGCAGGCGAAAGGGTTCTTCGAGGCAGGGGTCAAGTCCAAGTTCGACGTGACCAAGGCCGAGGTGGACCTGAGCAACGCGAAGCTGAGCCTGATCCGCGCGGAGAACGCCTTCAGGATCGCGCGGGTGACCTTGAACAACGCCATGGGACTGTCCGACGCGCCCGAGTACACGATCGAGGATACGCTGGCATTCCAAAAGCGGACCATTGCCTTCGAAGAAGCCCGCGATCGGGCGTACGCGAACCGGCCGGACCTCCGGTCCCTGGCAGCCCGGCGGCAGGCCTCGGAAGCCGCGCTTTCCCTGGCGCGCTCGAACTACTATCCCACGGTCACGGGCAACGCGGCCTACACGCGCACCGAGGAGAACTTCCCGCCCGAACCGAGCGGGTGGAGCGCCGGCGTGACGCTGACGATCCCGCTCTTCAGCGGATTCCTGACGAACAGCCAGGTCCGGGAAGCGAA
The DNA here is from genome assembly GCA_029858565.1 of Nitrospirota bacterium. Lineage (GTDB taxonomy): Bacteria > Nitrospirota > UBA9217 > UBA9217 > UBA9217 > JAKAHZ01. Next base: position 2,094 of record JAOUEV010000065.1, read on the forward strand.
GGAGAACCTCGTGATCGCCAGGGCGAACGAGGACGCGCTCAAACAGGGCGTGCTGCTCGAGGTCCAGCAGTCCTATCTCAACCTGCAGGAGGCGGAGGAGCGGGTGGCGGTTGCGGAACTGACGGTCAAGCAGGCCGAGGAGAACTACGCCATTGCCAAGGGAAGATACGAGGCGGGCGTGGGCAGCCCTATTGAAGAGGCCGACGCGCTCGTGGCCCTGAGCAATGCCAAGACCAATTACATCGCCGCTCTTGCCGATTACAAAGTAGCCGACGCGGCGCTCACGAAAGCGATGGGAGAGTAGAGATCAATGCGGAGTGATATGAATACAATGCGGAATGCGGAATGGGGAATGCGGAATCAGCAGGGAAAGACAATAAAAATCTTGCCGGTAGTCGTCCTGTCGGTTCTTGTCGTCATGTCCGCGCTGTCTGCCTGCTCCAAGGCAAAGCAGGCGCCGCCGAGGGTGGCGCCGGTTTTGGTGGAGACCGCGGACCGGAAGAACGTGCCGCTCCAGCTCAAGGCCATCGGGAATGTGGAGGCCTACAATACCGTGGCGGTCAAATCCCAGGTGAGCGGCGAGATCTCCGAGGTCTTTTTCCGCGAGGGCCAGGATGTGCGGGTAGGGACGCTTTTGTTCCGCATCGATCCGCGGCCTTTTGAATCAGTGCTCCGGCAGGCCGAGTCTGCCCTGGCCCGCGACCGCGCGCAGGCACGGAACGCGGCGGAGGAGTCGAAGCGCTACGAACAGCTTTCCCAGAAAGGCTTCGTGTCGCGGCAGGAGTATGACCGCGCCAGGACCAACGCCGACGCTCTCAACGCGGTCGTGCAGGTCGACGAGGCCGCGGTGGAGAACGCGCGGCTTCAGTTGGAGTACACCGCGATCATGTCCCCGATCACCGGAAGGACCGGCGCGATCACAGTGCAGAAGGGGAATGTGGTGAAGGCGAACGATATTTCACTCGTGACGATCAACCAGGTCGCGCCGGTCTATGTAACCTTTTCCATGCCAGAACAGGACCTTGCCGCGATCAGAAAGTACAAGTCAACCGGAGAACTGCATGTGGAAGCGGTTTTGTCCCCGGGGGCGAAGCCGATCAGCGGGACGCTCACCTTCCTGGACAACAAGGTGAACACGGCGACAGGCACGATACTGCTCAAGGCGACCTTTCCGAACCAGGACCACGCGCTCTGGCCCGGCCAGTTCGTGGACGTGGTGTTGACGCTCACCACGGAAAAGGACCGCGTCGTTGTCCCGTCGCCGGCGATCCAGACCGGCCAACAGGGCCAGTTTCTCTTTGTGGTGAAAGAGGACATGACCGCGGAGATGCGGCCGGTGACCGTGGTCCGGACCTTCGACCGCTGGGCCGTTATCGACAAGGGCGTGCAACCCGGGGAGACCGTGGTGACCGACGGCCAGATCCGCATCGCGCCGGGCGCGAAGGTGGAGATCAAGAACGCGGAGCAGGAAACTGAAAAAGGGAAGGGTAACCACGGAGGCACGGAGACACAGAGAAAGACGAAAGAGAATGAGCGAACACAGGCAGTGACGGGGAAGTAGGGACGGACTTCCAAGAAGGTTCGTTGCCGTTCTCCGTGTCTCTGTGTCTCTGTGGTGAAGGTTTGTACCTATGAACATTTCCGATATCTGGATACGCCGTCCTGTCATGACGACCCTCGTGATGCTCTCGATCCTCTTCGTGGGCGTGGCGGGCTATCGTCTGCTGCCGGTCTCGGCCCTTCCGAACGTGGACTTTCCGACCATCGTGGTGACCGCGAATGTACCGGGTGCTTCACCGGAAACCATGGCGTCCGCCGTGGCGACTCCGTTGGAGAAGCAGTTCTCCACCATCGCGGGCATCGACACCATGACCTCGTCGAACACCCAGGGGATCACCTCGATCACCATCGTGTTCAGCCTCTCCCGTGATATCGACGCCGCGGCCCAGGATGTGCAGTCGGCCATCGCCGCGGCCCAGCGAAATTTGCCGCAGGACATGCCTTCGCCGCCGTCATACCGCAAGGTGAACCCCGCCGATGATCCCGTTCTTTATCTCGCGCTCAGCTCTCCCACCTTGCCCTTGTCCCAGGTTGACGAATATGCCCAGACACTCCTTGCCCAGCGGATCTCCATGGTCAATGGCGTGGCGCAGGTGCAGGTGTTCGGGTCCCAGAAGTATGCGGTCCGGATCCGCCTCAATCCCCGGGCGCTCGCCTCGCGCGGCGTGGGGATCGACGAGGTTGCATCGGCGGTGCAGAAGGCGAACGTGAACCTTCCGACCGGCACGCTCTCGGGCGCCAGCCAGATGTTCACCATTCAATCGAGCGGCCAGCTCATGAAGGCGGCGGACTACCGTCCGCTGATCGTGGCCTACCGCAGCGGTTCTCCGCTCCGGCTCCAGGACCTGGGCACGGTGATCGACAGCGTGGAGAACGACAAGATCGCGAGCTGGTACCGGGACACGCGGGCGATCGTGCTGGCCATTCAGCGCCAGCCGGGCACGAATACCGTGGCCGTGGTGGAATCCATCAAGAAACTGCTGCCGAGGTTCCGGGACCAGATGCCGGGATCGGTGAACCTCGATGTGCTCTTCGACCGGTCCATATCGATCCGCGAATCGGTGGACGACGTGCAGTTCACGCTTGTGCTCACGGTCTGCCTCGTTGTCCTGGTGATCTTCCTGTTCCTGCGCAACCTTTCCGCCACGGTGATCCCGAGCCTTGCGCTGCCCATGTCCATCATGGGCACCTTTGCGGTGATGTACGTAATGGGCTTCAGCATGAACAACCTGACGCTCATGGCGCTCACGCTTTCCGTGGGTTTCGTGGTTGACGACGCCATCGTGATGCTCGAGAACATCATGCGCCACGTGGAGATGGGCGAAGGGGTGATGGAGGCCGCATTCAAAGGGTCCCGGGAGATCGGCTTTACCATCCTGTCCATGACCATCTCGCTCGTCGCTGTCTTCATCCCCGTGTTCTTCATGGCCGATATCATCGGCAGGCTGCTGCACGAGTTCGCCATCACGATCGGCGCATCGATCCTGATATCGGGTTTCGTGTCGCTGACGCTGACGCCCATGCTCGCATCGCGGTTCGTCAAGCCTCACGGCAGGGAACAGCACGGCAGGCTGTACAAGGCGTCGGAGCGGGTCTTCGACGCGATGCTCCAGTTCTATGAGCGGACCCTCGGGATCGTGTTCCATCACCGGCTGATCACGATCATCGCGTCCCTCGTGCTGCTGGTCCTGACCGTGGTGCTGTTCATGATCATGCCCGGCGGGTTCCTTCCCAATGAGGACATGGGCCAGCTCTTCATCGCCACGGAAGCTGCCCAGGGGAGTTCCTTCGAATCCATGAAGGAGCGGCAGCTGAAGGTGGCGGAGATCGCGCTGAATGATCCGAACATTGAAGGCTTCATGTCCGCGATCGGCGCCGGCGGATCCAGTTCATCGTCGAACCAGGGCCGCATTTTCGCCCGGCTCAAGCCGCGGCATGAACGGGTGCACGTCGAGAAGGTGGTCCAGGCGCTCCGGCCCAAGCTCGCGCAGGTGCCGGGTATTGTGGCCTATCCGCAGGTCCCCCCGCCGATCCGACTGAGCGGCACCCTTTCCAAGAGCCCCTATCAGCTCACGCTCCAGAGCCCGGACATGGATGAGCTCTATGGCAGCGCGCAGAAGCTCGAAGCAGCGCTGCGCGAACTGCCGATGCTGCAGGGCGTGACCAGCGACCTCCAGATAAAGAATCCCGAGGTGCGTGTGGAGATCGACCGCGATCGAGCCTCGGCGCTGGGCATCTCGGCGGCGCAGGTCGAGAGCGCGCTCCAGACAGCATACAGCGATCAGCAGGTCTCCACGATCTATGCGCCGAACAACCAATACCGCGTCATCATGCAGCTGGAGCCGGAGTACCAGCGCGATCCCGCGGCGCTCTCCTTGCTCTATCTCCGGTCGTCGTCCAACCAGCTCGTGCCGCTCCGGAGCGTGTCCAGGCTTTCCCAGGGATTCGGCCCCCTGTCGGTGAACCACCTGGGCCAGCTCCCGGCAGTCACGGTTTCCTTTGATACGAAGGCGGGAGTTTCGCTCAGTACCGCGGTGGACGCAGTGAAGAAGAAAGCGGCGGAAGTGCTGCCCGGGACGGTTTCTACGAGCTTCCAGGGGACCGCCCAGGCTTTCCAGAAATCGACCCAGGGCCTGGGGCTCCTGCTGCTCGGCGCGACTCTCGTGATCTATATCGTGCTCGGTATCCTGTACGAGAGCTTCATCCATCCGATCACGATCCTTTCAGCCCTGCCTTTTGCCGGGTTCGGAGCGCTGGTAACCCTGCTCCTGACCGGAAACGATCTCAATGTCTATGCATTCGTGGGCGTCATTCTGCTCGTGGGCTTGGTGAAGAAGAACGGCATCATGATGATCGACTTCGCGCTGGAAGCGCAGAGGGCCGAAGGCCTCGACCCCGAAAAGGCGATCTTCAAGGCCAGCATCGTCCGGTTCCGGCCGATCATGATGACCACCATGGCCGCGCTCCTGGGCACGCTGCCGATCGCGCTCGGTTTCGGAGCGGGCGCCGAGGCGCGGAGACCGCTCGGTCTTGCTGTGGTCGGAGGCCTGCTGTTCTCCCAGACCCTTACGCTGTACGTGACGCCGGTGGTGTATATTTACATGGACAGCTTCCAGCACTGGATCTCCGGCAAGGGATGGTTCCATCCCATGAAACGGCGTGAAGGGAAGAGGCGTGATGCCGAGGAATTGCATAAGGAGTTGGAAAGAGAGATTAATGTCTGAAAAACAATACGAAGAAGAATCAGAACAAGGAAGCAACGAATCTTATCTCGCGCAAAGCCGCAAAGGCGCAAAGGAAGTCAAAGCCAGGAGTTGACCGGGTCTTTCTTTCCTTTTCAGCTTGGCGGCTTTGCGCGAGACGCATTTTTGTTTCGACATGGCTGTCCCGGGTAGAATATGAGCATTATGAATAAACGAAACGATAATATTCGCACCTCGCCCGCCTTGACCGCGGGAATCTTCCTCCTCGCACTGGTTGCCGCGAGCTGCGGCAAGGACGGCGTAGAGTACCGCACCGAGCCGGTTACCAGGGGCGATATCCGGGAGACCGTTACTGCTACCGGGACCGTGAATCCCGTGACGACCGTGCAGGTGGGGACCCAGGTCTCGGGCACGATCAAGGATATCTTTGTTGATTTCAACTCCCTGGTCAGGAAAGGTCAGCTGATAGCGCAGATCGACCCGGCCTTTTTCGAGACCCAGCTGGCACAGTCGCGGGCCAACGCGGACCGGGCGCTGGCCGCGCTCCGGGACGCCGAGCGGGTGCTGAACCAGAACAAGGCGCTCTATCCCAAACACCTGATCGCCAAGAACGACTACGATGCCTCGGTCACGGCCCAGGAGAGCGCCGCGGCCCAGGTCGCCCAGGCCCTTGCCGCGCTCAAGGCTGCGGAGACGAACCTGAGCTACACCAAGATCTTTTCCCCGGTCGACGGCGTGGTGATCTCGCGGAACGTTGACGTGGGCCAGACCGTTGCCGCGAGCTTCCAGACGCCCACGCTGTTCACGATCGCCCAGGACCTGACAAAGATGCAGATCAACACGAACGTTGCCGAGTCGGACATCGGACGCGTGCAGGTCGGCCAGGCAGTGGAGTTCATTGTGGACGCATATCCGGACACCAACTTCAAGGGAAGCGTGCGGCAGGTCCGGCGGGCGCCCATTACGGTCCAGAACGTGGTCACCTACGATGTGGTTGTGCAGGTCCCCAATCCCGGCATGAAGCTCATGCCCGGCATGACCGCGAACGTCGCCATCGTGATCACGACCAAGGATGAGGTGCTTCGCATCCCGAACTCGGCCCTGCGGTTCCGGCCTGAACGGTCCGCAGACCAGGCCGCGGCAAAGCCAAAGGCAGCAGCGGAGAAAAAAGGTCCCGCGGGACCGTCGGTCTGGGTGCAGGAGAACAACAAGCCAAAGCGCGTGGCCGTTACCACGGGCATCAGCGACGGGATCTGGACCGAGGTCGTCAGCGGCGAACTGAAGGAAGATCAGCAGGTGATCGTCGAGACGGTCAAGAAGAACAAGGGCGCGTCGCAGTCCGGCCCGCCAAGGATGTTCTGATGTCCCTCATTCAGGCACAGAATATCACCAGGATCTACTCGCTCGGCGACGTGGAGCTCAGGGCGCTCGGCGGCGTGACGGTCACCATTGACCGCGGCGAGTTCGTGGCTGTCATGGGGCCGTCGGGTTCCGGAAAGTCCACGTTCATGAACATCCTGGGCTGCCTGGACAAACCCACGGAAGGCCGCTACCTTGTCGAGGGCATTGACATCGGCGGCCTTTCCCGTGATGACCTCGCGGAGATCAGGAACAACAAGCTTGGCTTCGTGTTCCAGGGATTCAACCTGCTCTCGCGCACCTCGGCGCTCGAGAACGTGGAGCTGCCGATGCTGTACAACGGCCATGCCGCGCGGGAGCGGCACGACCGGGCCCGGGAAGCGCTCCGGTCCGTAGGTCTTGCGGGACGGGAAGACCACCACCCCAATCAGCTTTCCGGCGGACAGCAGCAGCGCGTCGCGATCGCCCGTGCGCTGGTGAACCGTGCGCCGATCATCCTTGCCGACGAACCAACCGGGAACCTCGATACAAAGACCAGCCGGGAGATCATGGAGCTCTTGGTCCGCCTGAACAGCGATTCAGGCATTACGATCATCCTGGTGACCCATGAGCACGACATCGCGGCCTACAGCAGACGGATCATCCGGTTCAAGGACGGGGTTGTTGTCAGCGACGAGCTGACGCAAAAGGATTAAAATGTCGAACAAGGATTAGGAGGAGTAAGGATTAATACTCTAAACCTTTGATCCTGTAATCCTGTATTTCAGTAATCCTGGAGTTAGTGTGGTAAACATCCCTTCAACCATACGGATCGCCTTCCGGGCGCTGCGCGTCAACAAGATGCGGTCGGGCCTCACCATGCTCGGCATCATCATCGGCGTGGCCGCGGTGATCGCCATGGTGGCAGTTGGTGCGGGCGCGAGCAGCAAGATCGCCGAGCAGATCTCGAGCATGGGCAGCAATCTCCTGATCATCCTTCCCGGCGCCACGACGTCCGGAGGGGTGCGCATGGGAGCGGGTACGCAGCCTACGCTCACCATGGGTGACGCCGAGGCCATCATGAGGGAATGTCCTGCCGTGGAAGCCGTGGCGCCGACGCACAACGGTGTGGCCCAGGTCGTGTACAGTCATATGAACTGGTCCACCGGCGTTGTCGGAACGACCCCTTCCTATCTGTACATACGGGAGTGGCAACTGGCCGGCGGAAGGACGTTCACCGCGCAGGATGTGAAGAGCGCGACCAAGGCGGCCCTTGTGGGGCGAACTGTTGTGGAAAACCTCTTTGGCGATGAGGATCCCGTGGGCAAGGTCATCAGGATCCAGAACCTGCCTTTCACGGTCCTGGGGGTCCTTGCGGAAAAGGGCCAGGATGCCCGGGGGCATGACCAGGACGATACGATCATGATACCCATTACCACGGCGCAGAAAAAGCTTTTCGGCGTGCAGTTCCCGGGAATGGTGCGGATCATCACGGTGAAAGCGAAGAGCATTCAGGACCTTGCCGCGGCGGAACGCCAGATCACCGAACTCCTGAAGCAGCGCCACCGGATCGGGCCGAAGCAGGACAACGACTTCACGGTGCGGAACCTGACGCAGTTCATGCAGGCGCGGGAGGAGTCTTCGAAGGTCATGACCCTGCTGCTCGGAGCTATCGCCTCGGTATCGCTGCTCGTGGGCGGGATCGGGATCATGAACATCATGCTCGTCTCGGTCACCGAGCGCACGCGGGAGATCGGCATTCGCATGGCCATCGGCGCCAAGACCTGGGACATCCGGCTCCAGTTCCTGATCGAAGCGCTCGCGCTGTCGCTCCTGGGCGGGATCATCGGCATCGTCATAGGCGTGTCCGCATCGACGATCATCTCCCGCGCTTCGGGCTGGCCGGTCATCGTGTCGCCCCTGTCCGTGCTTCTTGCCTTCGGTTTTTCCGGGATCGTGGGCATGTTCTTCGGCTTCTATCCCGCGTATAAAGCCTCGCTGCTCAATCCCATCGACGCGCTCCGCTACGAGTAGGTATCTTCTTCAGGACAAACCGCTTGCTTCGCAGGTACCCTTCCGTTATTATTCCTCAGCACTAAAGACGAAAGCAAAATATTGGAACTGCGAAGGCGCGAGGGTCTCGAGGAAGGCCTAAATTGAACTTAAGAATATGGCAGTTGACGTCCTCGCGCCCTTTGCGTCTTTGCGGTAAAAAGCGTGATCGGTTTGTTCCCTGTTAAACATGAACCGCACCCTGCAAGATAAGCTCGACAAACTGCTCGCGTCCGAGCGCGGCGCCATCAGCAAGCCCCGCGACCGGGCGGTGAGCGTCGCACTTGCTTACCCGAACACCTACCACGTGGGCATGTCCAACCTCGGTTTGCACCGTATCTATTCGCTGCTGAACAGCCGCGAGGACACGCGGTGCGAGCGTGTATTCCTTCCCGACGAAGAAGATCTGCCGGAATACGACGGCGCCGGCAACCCGCTCTTTGCTCTTGAGAGCAGGCAGCCGGTGAAGGACTTCGACATCCTCGCGTTCTCGGTCTCCTTTGAACAGGACTACCTGAACGTGATCGAGATCCTGCGGCTATCGGGCATTCCGCCGGAGCGGTCGCAGCGGGGAAGCGGTCACCCGCTGGTGGTTCTCGGAGGCATCTGCTCGTTCTTCAATCCCGAGCCCCTTGCGGACTTTTTCGACGTTGTGCTCACGGGCGAAGGAGAGGAACTGGCAGGCCGGTTTGCCGCTGCTTACGCGCAGCACCGGCAGCAGGGACGGGACGAGCTGCTCCAGGAGATCGCAAAACTGGCGGGGGCCTATGTCCCGGAATATTACGAGGTCCGGTATGATCAGGACGGAACGATCAGGGAACGGAAAGCCCTTGTGCCCGAAGCGCCGGAGATGATCATCAAGCAGGTTGCCCGGGACCTCGACGCAAAGCCGGCTTCGACCGTCATATTGACGCCCGAGACCGAGTTCAGCAATATGCACCTGAGCGAGGTAACGCGGGGCTGCGGACGCCACTGCCGGTTCTGCATGGCGGGCTATATCTATCTTCCTCCCCGGAACCTGGGGCTTGACGCTGCAAAGGCCCAGGCAAAGCATGCAGACGAAACCTGCGGCAGGATCGGACTGGTCGGCGCCGCGCTTTCCGACTATCCCGAGATCGAGGGTCTCTGCGACGCGATCACCGGCAGCGTCTCGGTCTCATCGCTTCGCGCGGATTCGCTGAGCGAAAAACTGGTCGCAAGGCTTGCCGCAAGCGGACACAAGACCATTGCGCTGGCACCTGAGGCGGGTTCGGAACGGCTCCGGAAAGTGATCAACAAAGGGGTGACCGAAGGGGATATCCTGGCAGCCGCGGACAAGGTGTTCAGGGCGGACATCCCGAACCTGAAGCTTTACTTCATCATCGGACTGCCCACGGAAACGCAGGAGGATGTGGATGGGATCATCGATCTTGCGAAAAAAGTGCACGAGGTCCAGCTTGACCATGCCCGTCCGAGGGGAAGGATCGGCAGGATCACACTGTCGGTCAACTCCTTTGTGCCCAAACCGTTCACCCCGTTCCAGTGGGAGCCCATGGAAGCGGTGTCAAGCCTGAACAGGAAGATTCGCAACCTGGAGAAGGCGGTAAAGAACATCGGGAACATGAACATCATCCACGACCTTCCCAAGTGGGAGTATTTCCAGGCAATGCTCTCCCGCGGGGACCGGAGGCTCGGAAAGCTGCTGCTCGCGGCCCACGGAAAGAGCGGGGACTGGAAGGCCGCTGCCAGGGAGACCGGCACGGACATGGACTTTTATGTGACAAGGAGGCGCGGCCTCACCGAGGTGCTTCCCTGGGATTTCATTGACATCGGAGTGCGAAAAGAATATCTTAGGAACGAATTCAACCGGGGCATGGAAGGGAAGTTCACGCCGCCCTGCAAGGTGGGAACGTGCAGGACCTGCGGGGTGTGCCGATAATCGAAATCAACAAGTGCGGAGTGCGAAGTGCGGAGTGCGGAGTGGAAAGAAAATAAGAAAGGAAATGGAAAGAGCGCTGAATTATTACTGATCCCGGCGTTTGAGACGGTTCCGAACATCAGGCATGGGTTCACGACCAGGGCCAACGGCCTTGGAGCCCGGATCGGAGGGTTTAAATCTCCTGATGATTGGAACCTGGTTGCCGATTCCTTCGGCATAGCGCCTGACAAACTCGTGACCGTGCAGCAGGTGCACGGAGACGAGATCGTTGTTGTGAAGGGGAACGATTACCAGGATATGCGGCCGCGCCAGGCTGACGGTCTGGTGACGGACAGTCCGGGCATCGCTATCGGTATTGAAACCGCTGATTGCGTTCCTGTGCTGATCATGGATCCGCAAACGCCGTCAGTCGCTGCGGTACACGCAGGCTGGCGCAGCACAGTGAAGAGGATCGTGCAAAAGGCGGTCAGCCGCATGCAGCACGAGTTCGGGTCCGATCCCTCGCGTATGATCGCTGCCATCGGCCCGGCCATCGGGCCCGAGTGCTATGAAGTGGATGAACCGGTCATGGGCCCGGTGCGCGGGGCATTTCCCTTCTGGAAGGAGATCGCGGAAGCGCGGGGGAACGGCCGCTGGAGCCTGGACCTGCGGAAGCTGAACAGCAGGGAATTAGTGCAGGCCGGGTTGAAAGAACGGAATATCCACAGCCTTGGCATGTGCACCTCCTGCAGGCGGGACCTGTTCTATTCCTTCCGCGCCGAAGGCAGGACCGGCAGGATGCTGTCGGCGGTGATGATAGAGCAGCGGTAAGGGGTAACGGGTAGGGGCAAGAGACGAGTGAGAGCTCGTGAAACGTGAGAAGCGAGACGATTGGTATCAACGCCGTCCTCAGTGTCCAAGAATGTTGTTAGCCTATGTCCATTGCTCACAATCTCAAGACTGTCCTGGATCGCATCTCCTTTGCCGCCAGCCACGCCGGGCGCGAACCTTCATCGGTCCGCCTTGTGGTCGTGACCAAGACCGTTGACATCGATCGCATCCGCGAAGCAGTGGCTGCCGGGGGCCTGCTCCTTGGCGAGAACCGTGTGCAGGAGGCGAAGGAGAAGATCGAGAAGCTCGGGAGTATCGCGTCCTGGCATCTGATCGGCCGGCTTCAGACGAACAAGGCGAAATACGCGGTCAAGCTCTTTGACCTGATCCATTCCGTGGACAACATCGAACTCGCCAGGGAACTGGACAAGCAGGCCGCGAAGACCGGGAAGGTGCAGGACGTCCTGATCGAGGTGAGCATTGCCGGTGAAGCCGCCAAAGCCGGAGTGGCGTTGAGCGCAGCCGCAGATCTGGTGCGGGAAGCGGCAAAGCTCAAGAACATCAGGATCAAGGGTCTGATGACCATGCCGCCCTATTCCGACGAACCGGAAGCGTCACGGCCTTATTTCCGGAAGCTTAGCGAACTGCGCGACAGGCTCGAACAAGAAAGTATCCCAAACGTCTCGCTGAAGGAACTCTCCATGGGCATGAGCGGGGACTATGAAGTGGCGATCGCCGAAGGCGCGACGCTGGTGCGCGTGGGAACGGCGATATTTGGGGAAAGACACTGAAAGATCCTTTGCCACGGAAGCGGCGGATAACGGCTTATGAAGGACCATGACAAGACATTGCATTATCCGGAGTTATCATATGTTCTTTCAGTGTCTTCAGTGTCAAAAAACATTGAGACGTTTCCGACTCTTCCGTGGCTAACGAATTTCTCTATGGAGGTCCCATGGCGATCGACAAGAAAATAGCTTTCCTCGGCGGCGGGAACATGGCCGAGGCCCTGATCAAGGGACTGGTGGTGGCGGACGAGGCGCACGTGCAGAACATCACGGTCACCGACGTGCACCAGAGCCGGCTGGACCTCCTGCGCAGGACCTTCGGCGTCACGGTGACCCAGAGCAACAGCGACGCGGTCAAGGCCGCGGACATCGTGATCCTGAGCGTGAAGCCCCAGGTCATGGACGCGGTCCTCGCGGACATCAGCCAGGCAGCGGACAGCAGCAAGCTCGTGATCTCGATCGCCGCGGGCGTAACGCTCGAGCGCATCGAGAAGGGCCTGGCCAGGGGACCGCGGGTGATCCGGGTGATGCCGAACACGCCGGCGCTGGTGCTGGCAGGAGCCGCGGGCATCGCCGCGGGAAAGACCGCTACCCAGCCGGACATGCTTATGGCAAAGGAGATCTTCGGTTCCGTGGGCCGCGCCGTGGAGGTGAATGAGAAGCTGATGGACGCGGTGACCGGTTTGTCCGGCAGCGGGCCTGCCTACGTGTTCACGATGATCGAGGCGCTGGCCGACGGAGGCGTAAAGGTGGGGATCCCCCGGGCTTTGGCCCTGGAGCTCGCGGCCCAGACGGTCTTCGGGAGCGCCAAGATGGTGCTGGAGACCAAGGAGCATCCGGCCAAGCTCCGGGACATGGTCGCCTCTCCCGGCGGCACCACGATCGCGGGCATGCACGAGCTGGAAAAGGGAAAGCTCCGGGCCACGCTGATCAGCGCGGTCGAGGCTGCAACGAAGCGGGGGATGGAACTGGGCGGCAAAACGGTCTCGCCGCGACGGGAGCAGAGGAAAAAAATGACCGCAAAAAGAGGACGGTCAGCAAAGCGAAAGTAAGAAGGATATTACCGCAGAGGTCGTGGAGAAAATAGTTCAGTTATAAGAAAGGAGGCATTATGGGCAACATCATCTTGGGAGTGGCGCAGGTCCTGGACATCCTGCTCGGCGCCTACAAGTGGATCATCATCATCCGGGCGCTGATCTCCTGGGTCAATCCCGATCCCTACAACCCGATCGTGCAGTTCCTGGTGAAGGTGACCGAGCCGGTGCTCAAGCCGCTCCGGAAGCTCGTTCCGACCTGGAGGATGGGCTTCGACCTGTCCCCGCTCATCGCGATCCTGGTGCTCATCTTCCTGGAGTACGCCCTCATCGGGAACCTGCGGGAGTGGGGCCTGAGCATGAAGTACCGGGTGCAGTGATCAAAAGGAGCGAACCATGAAAGTCACGCCGCTCGATATACAGCAGAAGCGATTCCATGTGGCCTTTCGGGGTTACGAACGGACCGAAGTGGACGCGTTCCTCGACACGGTGCGCGAAGAGATGGAGGACCTGGTCCGGGAAGTGACCGAGCTCCGGGAGTTCCATGATTCCTACGATGAACGCATGCGGGAGTTCCGTGACCGCGAAGAGACGCTCAAGAGCACGCTGCTGACCACGCATAAGTTGGCCGAGGACATCAAGGTAAATTCACGCAAGGAAGCGGACCTGATCGTGAAGGACGCGGAGCTGAAATTCCACCAGACCCTTGAGCAGGCGCGGCAGGAAAAGCTCAAGCTCGACGCGGAGATCATCGAGCTCAGACGCAAGAAGCACCATTTCCTGCAGGACCTGAGAAAAATGCTCCAGATGCACATGGAGATGGTGAGTTTCGAAGGGAGCGCCGGTGAAGGCGAAGCAGGGCCCGCAGCCGGGTAAGGCCGGTCCGGACGCGGCAGTCCTCTCGGTCCGGATCCAACCGCGGGCATCGAAGAGGGGCATCTCCCGCATGGAGGACGGATCGCTCAAGATCCGGTTGACCGCACCGCCCGTGGATGGGGCAGCGAACGACGCTTTGATAAAATATCTTGCCGAGACCTTCAGCGTTCCCCGGTCGCAGGTGGAGATCCTTTCGGGCCACACCGGCCGCCAGAAGATCATCAGGATCAGCGGAATCGGCCAGCAGGACGCCGAGGGGATGTTGTATAGCAGCGGCAAATAGCGTAGTATATAGTAGTAAGTAGTAAGCAGTAAGTTGTAAGCATACTTACTACTTTAGAGCTTACTACTATAAAACTGATTTTAATGAAAGGGGGCGACAGGCTTCGACGGGGATCGCGAGGTTGAAAGTTGCATGCCGAGGTGCCGTGGGGCTCGTTAAACACGCGGCAAAACACAACTGCCAATAACGAACTGGCAATCGCTGCTTAACTAAGTAGCGCGTCTCCCGGCTGCCGCCTGAGCGGCTGAAGAGATGTCAAAATTCGGGCTGGTCTTTCCGCTATGTCCGGGGCGGAAGGATGAGAAAAACCGGGCTGGCTGATCCCGGAGCTTTCCCTGAGGCGCCGGAGGATGCGAGAGCTGTAAACGAGGGGATAAGCATGTATGAGCTTTCAGCTGATGGTTTTCGGACGCGGGTTCAATTCCCGCCGCCTCCACCATAACTAATTGATATTACAGGGTTAATTTGATTTGCGGAATCGAATTAAGCGGAATGGTGTTTTTGATGAGAGCTAACTCATTGTAAGAGTTAGCTCTTTTCTTTTTCCGCAATGACTGATGAACAGGGGTATCTTTTGGGGTACGCTGTTCAACGATAGCGCCGGTAATTCAAGCTATTGGACAACCTATTAAATAGCGGACGTGGGATTTGAATTGGCGTCCAGGGAAGTCCGATGTTCAGGCGCTCTGCTTTGATCTGCATTTCCGAAATCGTCCTTGCGTTCTTGTAGCTTATATGCTACAATAGCACACGTGGAAAGCTTCCCCTACACAATAGCGTATTACCTTACCGAGGCCGGCGATAAGCCGTTCAAGGAATGGCTTGACGGGCTGAAGGATATCATGGCCCGTCAGAAGATCCGTATTCGGCTTGACC
>JAOUEV010000066.1 GCA_029858565.1 Nitrospirota bacterium
ATCCATATCCATGTTCTCGCAGGGGCCATTCCCAAGGATGGTCCTTCGGCAGGCGTGACCATGACGACAGCGATCGTGTCGCTCCTGACCGGAAAGGCTGCAAAGAACGATGTTGCCATGACCGGCGAGATCACACTGCGGGGCAAGGTGATGCCTATCGGAGGGCTGAAAGAGAAGGTCCTGGCGGCCCGTCGCGCCGGGATCAAAACGATCATACTGCCGGAGCGTAACCAGAACGACCTTGAAGATGTCCCTGAGGAGCTCCGGAAGGAAATGACATTCATCCCCGTGGAACGGATCGATCAGGTCATCGAAGCAGCTTTGCGTCAGGATGGAACGAGGCCGTGACGCCCGAGCAAAAAAAAGAATCTTCTGCATGCCGGATCTGCGGGAACGAAGAGGGTAACCGTGCTTATCGTATGCGGGAAATGCTCTACGGTACCCGGGACGAGTTCAACTATTTTCAATGTTCCCGGTGCGGATGCCTGCAGATATCCGAAATACCTGCAAATATAGAGCGGTATTATCCCACGGATTACTACAGCTTCTGCGCAGACCCGGCTCGAAAGTACGGAAATCCGGTGATCCGCTGGCTGCGGAACATCCAGGACCGGAGCACGATAGTGAACAACGGGCCTTTTGCCCGGCTCGTCCGGTCGTTCGCTCCCAACAGAAGATTGCTCTCCCTGTCGTCTCTGGGACTATCGCGGGATTCACGGATCATCGATGTGGGATGCGGGTCCGGATGGCTGCTCTATGCGCTCAAAGAGTGCGGTTTCAACAACCTTCTGGGAGTGGATCCGTTCCTGGGTGCTGATATTACCTATACCAACGGTCTCTCGATCAGGAAGACTGCTGTACGGGACCTCAGTGGGACCTGGGACCTGATCATGTATCACCATTCCTTTGAACATATTACCGATCCTTTTGCCGAGCTTGCAGCAGCGTCCCGCATCCTGAAACATGACGGCACGTGCCTTATTCGTATACCCATTGTGTCATCCTATGCCTGGGAGCGGTATCAGGAGAATTGGGTGGCAGTTGACGCGCCGCGCCATTATTTTCTCCATTCCCTGGACAGCATTGCCTTGCTCGCGCAACGCACAGGATTTTCCATCTCCGATATCATCTATGATTCTACGGAATACCAGTTCCGGGCCAGTGAGCTCTACGCGCGGGGAATTCCGCAATATCCTGCAGATCCTGGATCAGTGATAATGCCAAACTTTCCGAAAGAACAGATCCGCCAGTGGAAGCGCAGGGCAGCAGAACTGAACAGGGAGCATCGTGGCGATCAGGCAGCATTCCTCCTGAAGAAGTCGAATGATGAAAGAGCGTGAACGACCAATGATGGGAGTGGGGCACCGACTAAGAGACGATCAGCAGCGGCTGCCGGTGTGGCTCAAGAGCTCCGTGTCGCCCGAAGGACATTTCAAACAGGTGGAAAAGCGGTTGCGCGACAATCATCTCCATTCGGTCTGCCAGAGCGCACGGTGTCCGAACCGGAACGAGTGCTGGAGCCTCGGTACCGCCACTTTCCTCATTCTGGGCAACCTCTGCACCCGTACTTGTCGTTTTTGCAGCGTGCCAAAAGGTCAGCCTTCCGGACTGGATAGGAACGAACCGGAACGCGTTGCCGCGGCTGTAGCGGCACTTCGACTTTCGCACGTTGTTGTCACGTCAGTCACCCGTGATGATCTTCAGGACGGTGGCGCGGCAATATTTGCTGATACGATCCGGGCGATCCGCCGCACTAATCCTGGATGCCGGGTCGAAGTGTTGATCCCAGATCTTGGCGGTTCAGAAGGATCGCTCAAGATCGTGAACGAGGCAAATCCGGATATTCTCGGCCACAACCTGGAGACCGTGCCATCATTTTATCCTGCAGTCCGCCCGCAGGCGGTTTACAAACGATCTCTGCAGCTTCTGGAACGGGGCAAACAGTCCGGCATGATAACAAAGTCCGGGCTTATGGTGGGGCTGGGGGAAAGGCGAGACGAACTATCATCGGTGATGCGGGACCTTCGCTCGGTTGGATGCGACATAGTGACCATCGGACAGTATCTTCGTCCGGGACGGGGATATTTTCCCGTAAAGAAGTATTATCATCCTGACGAATTCGCGGTGTTACGGCAGGAGGCATTTTCCTTGGGATTTCGAAGCGTGGTCACTGGTCCTTTGGTCAGAAGTTCGTACCGGGCTGGACAATATAACATTAATAATATGACCGGGAGCAATCACGTCTGATGCCGAATCCAAAATGCAGGATCTGCGGTTCCCCGGACGGCCATGAGCACTACCGGATCCCGGAACTGATGTTCGGCACGAAGGAACTGTTCAGCTATTTTCAATGCGGTACCTGCGGGTGTTTACAGATAGAAGAAATACCCACGGACATGTCCCGGTATTATCCGGATAACTACTATAGTTTTTCATCGTCTCCGCCCGGAAAATCGATCGTCAGAAGATTATCGGATCGACTTCGTCTTGCCAGGGATCGCGCAGTGGTCTTTGGCAGAGGCCGACGGAACTCCTTGTCAGGGCGCATCCTGCGAAAGAGCAAATACTTCTATTTGGCGGATCTTCATCTCTCTCCGTCCGCGCGGATCCTTGATGTGGGCTGCGGATCCGGCGGGAGGCTGTCCTATTTGCGAGAGATGGGCCTTACCAACGTCTCGGGCATTGATCCCTACATACCACAGGACATAGACCGCGGTGGCGGTCTATGGATATTAAAAAAGAACGTCCATGACATCTCAGGAGCATGGGATGTTGTCATGTACAACCATTCCTTTGAACATGTTCCCGATCCTCGGGAGCAGTTGCAGTCGGTCTACCGGATACTGGCACCAGGCGGCGCATGCATTATCCGCATACCGACAGTTTCATCTTTTGCATGGGAGCATTACCGCGAGTATTGGTACCAGGTAGATGCACCCCGGCATCTGATCATCCCGTCGACCGATACGATGAAGTTTCTTGCGAAAACGGCCGGTTTGATCCTTGAAAAGGTGGAGTTCGATTCCACGTTCGAACAGTTCAGGGTCAGCGAATGTTATAAAAAGGGGATCGTTTTTGGAAAAGCGAAGGATGTGTTCCCGAAAAAACAGATCAGGCAGTGGAAAAAGCAAACAAAGGAATTGAACAGACTGCAACGAGGCGACCAGGCGGTATTTACACTGAAAAAGGAGTAGTTTTGAAAGACAGCCCCATTAAAATAACAGTCATCGTTCCGACCTATAACCGTCCGCAGGCGCTCAAACTGAACCTGCTTAGCCTCGCCGGACAAAGCATGCTGCCTTCGGAAGTGCTCATTGCAGACGACGGCAGCAGGGAAGAGACCCGGCTTCTTATTGAGGATATGCGGCAGAAACTGGACCATCTATTCCCGATAAAGCACATTTGGCAGGAGGACATTGGTTTTCGCAAACCCATGATCCTGAACGAGACGGTACGGCAGTCATCAGGCGACTATCTGGTGTTCATTGACGGCGACTGCATGGCCCATCGCTATTTCATCAAAGAACATATCACCTTGAGCGACCGTGACACGATACTGAGCGGAAAACGGGTGGAGATCGGGAAAAACCTGACAGAAAGGCTTCTGCGGGAAGGCAAGGTCCTGAATACGCTCCATCCAAGGCTGGTATGGGATGCTGCGTTCGGAAGCGAGATAAAGTCACGGAAGGTCGAGGAAGCTATTATCATCAGGAATCCATTGGTGAGAAAACTGCTTCACCGCGACCGGATAACCGATGACGGTGTCTGGGGATGCAATTTCAGCCTTTATAAGGACCTTTTCTACGGGATCAATGGATGCGATGAGGAATTCGCGGATGGTTCGATCGAGGACAACGATCTGGGCATTCGCGTCCTGAACCAGGGAAAGAAGCTTCGGACCGTTCGCAACAGAGCGATCATTTTTCATTTATGGCACAAATCGACCTGGGATTTCAGTAATCCAAAATATCTGCGCAATAAAGAGATATTGAAGCGGAGAATTGATTATAAGGAAAAGGTTTGCAAGCAGGGAATCAGGAGACTGGATGGCTGATTAGAAAAGAAAGGTTGGTTAATATAATTTGACATAATATACATTATCAGACATCATATTAATGTTTAAGTGTATCATTCATCTAGTTGTAATATATCAGATTTATGGCAAATTCTTATCAGATCTTGAAACTCATCATCCCTACGACTCTGCTCGAGTCATCGAAACCGTCTGCCTTCTTGTGCAGGAACTGAGTTCCGATGGACAGGTTGAATCGTTCATTGACCAACCGTAAACCGTATGTCACAGCACTGTAATCAGTACCCGTAATCAGCTGAACGTCCTTTCCTGATACTATGCTGTACTCTACCAACATCTGCAAATTTCGGTATTTGCTGACCGGAAACAGTATTCCCATATTGGTACGATAATATTGCTCTTTGCTGGCTTCCTGTGCCAGGTCCTGAAATATTGCTCGAGTATCAGCATAGATTCCCAGGCTGTGTTCGGCCCAGGTCAGCTCAGCACCTGTCGCAATGCCGATCCACGATGCCCAATGATCAACTGAGCTCGTTATCAGATCACGATGCTTGGCCGGACGGGTCACGCCTGCAATCAGTGCCACAGCGGGCTGAACACTGTCTTCCGGCTGCTTCAGGAAGTTCCATTTGAATGCCAGATCAATGTCATCGATGTCCCGTGACCGTTTTCCTGATGACTGCTGGTTGTACCCGTAATAAGACCCTTTGAGAGCCATTTCCATGGAACCGGAAATCCCGGTGGTCATAGTCATGGTATATTCGGTCAAGGAATAGGAAGGAGCCAGGCTGTTTTCCGACTGGGAAAATGTGCCGATTTCAATTGTTTTCGACGGCAGAACAAAGGGTGATGTGGTATAGATCATGCCGGTCAACCCAATCGTGTTTACAGGACGATTCAGGAGGTCGAGTTCCTGGCCTGAACTCACAACTGGACAGATAAAGAAAAGCATGCAGAATACTGATCTGATGATAACATGCGATGAACGCGAATATGCCATAGGGTTTTTGAGCGAGAATATAGCGATTATTCGAGAGTAAAATAACGTGAGGAATACTTTTGGAAATGATACCAGAAACAATAAACGATCTTGGTGGAATAAAACAACGTATTCTTTATATCATGGTTCTTCTTTTCCCGATATGATCAACAATGAGAATGTAAAAGATACAGAATAAAAAGCTGGCAGCTCCCGCCAGGATCATATTCTGCAGGGTTTTTGGCCTGGATTTTCTTTCAGCAGGTATCGCACGATCCAGTGTCTGGATCGTGATATTCATCGAGCGGTCTTTTAAAAAATCGGTAAGCGCATAGACGTAGTAATTTGCGATCTCAGCGGCAAGTCGAGGATCTTTCCACTCGACTGCGATGGTGATCACCCCTTCTTTGTTCTTGCTGAACTTCGTGACGGAACGCATCAGCATGTCAAGGGTGTCGGTCATGAGCGGAGGTTTGAGAGGATCCTTCCAAGCGCCCTTTTCCTTGTCCCAGGCTTCTTCGTTGAAAACCTTATAAAGGTCATATCTCGAGACCACTGCTTCAGCCGCGCTCCTGCTTTTCAGTATTGCCATGATCTTGTCCGTCGTTGACTGCATACCGGCACTCCCAAGCACGCCTGCGAAAGGTGATGACGAGAATGCTGCGCCCAATCCTCCGGAGTCCGAGGATGTTGACATTATAACAGCCTCAGACTTGTAGTATTTGGGAGAACGCTTGCTGATGATGATGGTTACGATCATTGCGAGCATACAGACTAATACGATAAGCCATTTTCTCCGCCAGATACTGGCCCAGTATGCAAATAGATCTATTTCGTCTTTATGTGTATTAATATCCATAGACAGCATGTAAGGATCTTTTCGCGCTGAGGGCTGATTAAAAAATGACAGTAATGGTAGCCAGGGTAACTGCAGTCTTGAACAGGATATCAATGATATCCTTGGTGAACCGCATGATAGCATAACGCTCGATCTTCTGAGGCACAAAAATCGTATCTCCAGCCTTGAGCTTCATTTTTTCGATATTGCCGACATCGGGAGAATCGCTGCTGAATGCAAGACCATTTGCCTGCAGGACGAAGATCTGGCTATCGTCGGCATAATTCGTAAGACCGCCGGTTTGATTGAGATAATCGCGCACCCTGAAGTCAGGAATATAGACCTGCGCGCCTATACTGTGCACTTCTCCGAGAACAAGGATTTCCTGGGGGCGTTTCGGTATCATGATGGTATCGCCGTCCTGCAGCAGCAAATCATCCTTCGTGCCTTTCCAGGACTCGATATTTTCGGTTATGTTGATGGCGACTCTTCCCTCCATCTGCTCCTGCATGCTCTTGAGGTTCTCCAACAACCCCCGGTTCAGCTCAAGCTCAGCTTTTGCAAATTGAGCTTCCTCGGCGCTCACCGCAGTTCCTGCAACGCCTGCTGCCGATTGGATCATTTGCGACTGCATGCGGCTGATGAATGCCTGCATGTTCTTTGCCTGTGAAAGCTTCACATCTTTTCGTTTCAGTACCGTGCCGTAGGGATAAGCTTCCCGCGTAAAACCGCCTACGCGCAGGAGAAAGTCGCTGAGACGTTCGCCTTTATAGATCTCGTACTCCGCGGGACGAAGCACCTCGCCTTTAATAGTCACCTTTTCGACCTCGCGATAGGTCGTATACACGCGGATGAGGTCTTTCGGAAGGAGCGTGATGTTCTGGCTGCTGTCCCCTTTCATCAAGGCATCGAGATCAATGGGAATGACCTTGCGATCGAGAAAATCTGTTGAAAGTCGGATAACTTCGACATTGCGAAGCGCCGAGGTAGGCAGCAGCTGCGCATCCATAATGACGTCCTTGACGCGAAGTCCTTCCCTCCACTGGTAATCGCCGGGATTCCGTACATCTCCCTGCAGGTTCACTTTTTCCCAAACCTTGTCGTAGAGCGGTTGGACAGAAATGACATCCATGTTCCTGACTTTTTCCTTGAGCGACGCGTCGGAGCTGGACGTTAGTGAAACCGGCACATCGAGATTGATGTCTTTGATGATCTTCTTCTGGTTATCGGTATCGGTGAAACGAGATACTTGAAGCCTGTTGTTGACGCCGATCGGCATGATGTTTCCAGCCATCTGAAGAGCTTCTCCGATCGTCTCGTGTCCTAAGAGCTCATAAATAGCCGGGCGGTAGACAGATCCTTTTACCCCCACGATAGGGCCAATGAGCGGAACCAATATTGTATCTTCATGCTGCAGTTTTATATCGTTTGTCCGGTCGCCTCTGATGAGGAAATCGTAGAGATCGATGGTCTTCACTACTTTTCCATTGCGCACGACCTGGATATTCCTGAGGCTGCCCCTTTTGGAAGGACCGCCTGCTGAGGCAAGAGCGCCGTAGAGCGTTGTCAGTGAATTGATGGAGTAGCTTCCGGGATTGACGAGTTCGCCGACAAGGTATACCGTGATCGTTTTTACCTTCCCCATGGCAACGCTGATATTGAAGTTCGTAAAGTACTTGGAAAGGTGGCGCCGGAGTGTGTTCTCGAGTTCTCCGAAACGCAATCCTGCGACGGAAACCACCCCAACCTTCGGAAGTGTCACGGTACCCTCTTTAGTGACGAAGAGCATGAAGATGCCCTCAGCGGTACCCCACAGGGTCAGGGACAACTGATCTCCCGGACCTATGATGTAGTCCGGTCCGACCGGCATGCTCATGGACGAGGGAGACAATCGCGATGCTTTCTTCTGAAAAAGATCATAGCCAAACTGTTTCAGCTCGGCTTTGAGGATCTCGGTGGGGAAATCACCCGAGAGGGTCCGCTCGAAGATGGACGGATCCTCCTCTATGTCGATGTCTTCGATGCCGATGATGCTCGTCGGCTTTTTCTTTCTCAGCTTCTGGAATTTCGCGATCAGTTTCTTGGCTATTTTAAAATTGCCGTTCTTAATCGCGCGGTTGATCTCTTCCGCAAGCATGGGATCCATACCTGTTGTATCGAGCCCGATGACATCCTTGTAGGTTTCTTTAAAATCCTCGTAGATCTTGCGTGCTGTTTCAAGGTCGCCCATTTTAACAGCTTCAGCAAAAGCTTGAGCAGCCTGCGGATCGTGTTTTTTTATTTCTTCCGTAGCATCGAAGCCCAAGACTACGATTGGCGTTTTTTCAAGTTGATCCTGCTGCGGGCCACCTGGATAGTTTTGCCCTGTGGTGCCTTGACCTTGCTGAGGGGTATTGCCGGGATATGCTTGCGCATATAATGCCTGTACAGGAAGGATAGAAAGAAGAACAAGCAAAACGAGGATGCGTTTTTTCACGAATGCCGGTACCTCATGATAGTGCCATGTGGATAATTTAATCATGTTTTCAATGGATTAATGTTCTTTTTGCAGGGTGAATATAACAGATGGATAGCAGAAAAGCAACAGGATTCTTGAAGAGAAACTACATGCTCCCCAATACTAAGTTGGTAGGTATATATATACAGACTAATGGATCGGCAAATGATTAATTCGCAATGTCAGGAATAATCTCGTATTCCATGTCCCTGATGGAATGTATCACTGTTCCCGGACCACCCTTTTCCGGCTGGTAATCCGGAACAATAAGCTTGATCTTATTCACGGTCCTGTCCTTGAAGCCTTTCTGAAGTTCATCAAGCAAGGCTTCGATATTCCCCAGCAAGATAGGCCAGTTGATCTGCTCGGCAGCCGCCACCTTAATTTTTTCGTGCAGCGTTGATTTGATCTCTTCTCCCTGAGTGAGCAGTTCTTCGTACAATTTTTCACCTGGTCGAAGACCGGTGAATACGATCTTGATGTCTTTATCAGGCTCAAGACCGGAAAGAGATATCATGTCCCTGGCCAGATCGACGATTTTGACCGGCTCTCCCATGTCAAGGATGAATATTTCGCCGCCCTGCCCCATGGCGCCTGCCTGCATGATAAGCTGTACCGCTTCAGGGATGGTCATGAAATAGCGATAGATCTCCGGATGCGTAACCGTGACCGGCCCGCCTTTGGCTATCTGTTCTTTAAATCGAGGAATGACGCTTCCTATGCTATTCAAGACATTCCCAAAGCGCACAGTAACGAATTTCGTTTTACTGCTTTCACCCAATCCCTGGCAGATGAGTTCAGCGATCCGTTTGCTTGCACCCATAATGTTCGTTGGCCGGACTGCTTTATCCGTGGATACCATGACAAATTTGCGTACTCCGTGAGTAACGGCAAGATGCGCAACTGTCCAGGTGCCGAGCACATTGTTGATCAATGCCTCATCAGGATTGATTTCCATCAGGGGAACATGTTTGTATGCGGCAGCATGGAAAATGACTTCCGGCATGAACTGCTTTAATGTTTTTTCAACCCGTTGCTGATTCAAAACGTCCCCGATTACCGGATGAAGTTCCAGGTCTGGAAATAGTTCCATCAGTGTCATGTGAATCTGGTAGAGATTGAACTCAGATCGCTCAAAAAGAATAAGCTGCTTGGGTGAATATTTAGCCACTTGGCGGCAGAGTTCCGAACCAATTGAACCTCCCGCGCCGGTGATCATAACAGTCTTTTCGCGAAGATAGGACTTGATAGCACCGGTATCGAGTTTTGCAGATTCTCGTCCTAAAAGATCTTCGATCTGGAATTCTCGGAGAGCACTGACCTTCACCGTGCCATCGAGGATATCACCGACAGCCGGAAGGGTCTTGAATTTGACATGAGCATTCTTGCACGTCATCATTATCCTTCGCTTGGCTTTCGAAGGGGCTACGGGAATGGCCAGAAAGACTTCTTCTACCTTATGTTCCTCTACGATATTAGGAATATCGCGGGTATTTCCCAGAACTTTATATCCATGAATCGTTAAATTTCGTTTGGCCCGGTTATCATCAACAAAACCAACAGGCGCATACCCGAGGCGATAGTTGCCAAGGATCTCGCGAAGTATCATTTCTCCAGCCCTGCCGGCTCCGACAATGAGGATCTTTTTGCTTGCCGGATCAGAGGAGTTAGCGATATTGACCTTGAACCACCCCTCCCGGTACAGACGGTAGGTAAAACGGCTCCCACCCACGAGAACGATAACGATGAACCAGTCGATGATAAAGACCGATCTTGGGTACTCATTGAGACGCTGGAACAGAAACAGCAGTCCAACGATGAACAAGGAACCGAACGTTGCTGACTGGAGCAGGACGATAAGATCTCGGACGCTCACAAAGCGCCACATACCTCGGTAGAGACCGCGATTATAGAACAGGAAAAGTCTGATTATCAGCGCAAGTGGCAGGGTAAACAGAATCTGTCGCAACTGTTCTTCGCTAAGCATCAATGTGCCGAAACGAAGACTGTAGGAGATAAAGAGTGATGCACTCACGAGCAATGCATCGCTCACAAAAACAAGGATCTGCTTAATTCTTTGTTTATGCATAATTTCGATCATAGGAGATAATTCCCTCTTTTCAGGAACGCATTGATAGTATCTTTTTTCCCGTCTCCTGTCAAGACGTTAGCAGATATAATTAATTGTATCTACAGGTAAATTTCACCTGGATTGTACAGTTTCTATATGGCAAGCGCCAAGATGGAACCGGAAACTATCCGTTGAATATGCTCGTCTTTTCAATGGGTAATACCTTCACGAAAAATTACTTTTGAAAATGTTTTGAACAGGATTTTGAGATCAAAAAGAAACGACCGTTTTTTCATGTAAAATTCATCATATTCGACTTTTACGGGAATAGGAAGTTCATCACGACCATTGATCTGCGCCCATCCGGTAAGACCGGGCTGAAGAACGTGTATCCCTTTTTTCGTTCGTAAAGTAATTAGGTCGTCCTGGTTGAACAGGGCAGGACGAGGGCCCACGAAGCTCATATCACCTTTCAGGATGCTGATAAGCTGCGGCAGTTCATCGAGGCTCGATTTGCGGAGGAATTTGCCTGGAAGTGTTACATGCTGGTCAGGATTAGAAAGAAGGTGCGTAGCAACTGCGGGGGTATCAATCTTCATCGTCCGGAACTTGGGCATGTTAAAGAGTGTATTATCCTTCCCTACCCGCCTGGACCAGTACAATATTGGTCCAGGTGAAGTCGCCTTTATCAAGATGGCAATTATCAGCAAGCATGGTCCAAGCAGGATTAAAAGGATGAACGCATTTATGAGATCGAAGATTCGTTTCATTCCACGTAACAGGTAGGATGGTGGATTGTCAGATCATCTGTTCAACGTGAGCGTACGACTGTTTTTTAAACCATGCAGCCGTTTCTTTTAGACCCTGCTCAAGGGTAAAAGGCGGGGACCAGCCCAGTTCGCGACGGATCTTGGTGCTGTCCACCCGAAGCGACCCGAGCAGCCGATCTACCGCGTCAGTTTTACCCGCAATCTTTCCTGCAAGTCCGATGACGGATGGTGGGAATGGCAAGAGTCTTGCCGGGCATTCCAGTGCAGACGCTACTTTTCTGATTAGTTCGGGTGTAGAGATGTCTTCGCCGTCACTGACCAGATAAATCTGTGCGGCTGCCCTGGGGTGCCTGAGGCAGGTAAGGATTGCATCAATCAAGTTGCCGAGATAGATCAGGCTTCGTTGGTTGTTAACTCGGGACAGCGGCAGCGGATAGCCTTTCTGTACTATGCGAAGCAGCCGATAAAAATTGGCTTTAACTTCAGGACCGTATACCAAGGGAGGTCGAATAATTACCACCTCCATGCCCGTTTTTTGTCCGAGTTCTCGCAGTCCAAGTTCGGCTTCCAATTTGGTGATGCCATAGGGATCGACCGGCGCAGGTATGTCATCGGCAGCATAGGGTCGATCCTGCGTTGTTCTCTCTCCGTTGACCTTTATCGAACTGAGATAAATAAACCGTCGTACGCCACTGAGGGACGCTTGACGTGCAAGGTTGAGCGTCCCTTCTACATTGATACGGCGAAATTCGCTGATCGGGTCAGATGTTGAATCATGCATAATATGCACGCGAGCAGCTGTATGCACGACAGCATCCACACCTTTGACCGCGGTTTTCCAATCTGTATCCCGAGATAGATCACCAACGACAACAGTTTCAATACCGGAAGGAAATGACGAGCTCAGTTGTCGAAAGGCACCTCGAACCTGGAGTCCTGTGTCTGCTGCAGCACGGACCAGCAGCGCCTTGCCGATAAATCCTGTTGCTCCTGTTACCAGTACGCGCATTCCAGCTTAAACCCACCCCAATTCATCAACGATAATCCCGTCTCTTGAGTACGTTCATCTATTCTCACATGAAGGACTTTATCTGCAAACAACTCCCGGTGAAGCTATCATACGCTGATAAAACTTGGAACATGCCTCGGTAATTCGCGATTGCGAAAAAAGGTCTCTTGCTCGAGATTGCGCTGCGGTGCCCATTCGATGCCGTAAATCATCATCTGTTGCCAGAAGCAGCATTGCTTTTGCTATTTCCCGATCATCAGCTGGTTGATGGAGAATACCGGTAACCCCGTCATCCACGGCATCGGTTACACCGTAAATACGGGATGCGATTGCCGGTATTCCGACTGAAGCAGCTTCGATGATCACGCTGGAAAAACCTTCTCGGTAACTGGGGAGACAAAATATATCGGCGGCTGACAAATAGTCCTCAGGACGATCTGTGTAGTTGACTCTGTGCACTCGACCCGGGAATCGGATGGCAAGACCGGAAAACGCTGTTTCGAGACCTTCCTCATCCGGTCCGACGATCATTAAGTGGAGCCCTGTGCATTTATCTGCAATCGAGGCAAATGCACGAGATAGATCCAAAAGCCCTTTATCGTAGTTTAGCCTCCCAAGATAAATAAACACAATGTCATTATCTAATATGCTGTATTGGGAGCGTATGTGGCGTCGCACTGTTGGGTCGAGCTTAAAGCGATTTGTATCGACGCCGGCGATTGAACCATTTGCAAGCACCTCAATCTTGGATGCGGATACAATGTCATTCTGTATGAGAAAGGATCTCTGTGAAGGGCTGTCGGCAAGGAGGTGCGTGGCGTTCCATGCAAGGATCCGGTCAAGTGATTTCAGTATAAATTTATGATATCCTTTTTTATTTGCCCACACTTGTCCGGTGAAGGTATGAACACGGAGAGGTATTCCTGAAAAACGAGCTGCCACCATAGACAGCAATCCTGACTTCGGCATCATGGAATGAACGATATCGAATTTCATTCGTTTGAATAAACGCCATAGACGGATCAATGCAATTATATCGTTCCTGAGATGGATTCTTCGATCGATCTGAATCGGCTGGAACGAAACGTTGTTTCCTAGCAGGTCCGCGATATCATCGTGCGAACCGCTGGCAACCAGTGTTATGTCGAAGGTGTTTCGAAGTTCAATAATATGCGGGGTCATAAACCATTTGAGGACAAATGGCACCGTCGCCACGATACATATACGCTTACGATTACTTGATGACTTTTCAATCACAATAGGTTCTCTTGTAAATGACCCTCCCCCGGCAAGAGCCGGGGTTTTTGTGCGGCTCAATTAATACCGTTATCTTTATTTATGTCATTGTCATAGAGGTAACCGCAATTAAAGCTCTGAATCGTTTAAATTAAACGGTAATGAGTTATATTATCAGTCGCATGTTGATGCCTGTCATAATGATTATAATTGAGCATCAAGTATATATATAGGGAGAACAATACCGCTCCAGGAGGAGACAGTAATCCGGGGTAATGCACGAAAGATAGGTAAAAGAAGATTGTCGGAATGATGAATTTTGTAATAGTCGATATGAATAGTAGAGGGACTATCAATACCAATATTGAACCGAAAAGGCCAATCGCATTGTACATTACAATATAGCCAAAATCACCGGAAGTGAGGGCCTCCGAAAGGCTTGTTTCTGTTTGCATGCCGAAGAGAACAGATATGAGGTTTGCATTTTGCATTTCAAGATTGGAACGGACGATTTCGATCTTGTAATCATATATTAATTCAGCATAACTCATAGAGAACTTGTCGAAATCATCAATTGTTGTTGTCAAGTAGATGCTTCCGTATATACAGACTATAAGCAAAGCAACCATACCGATTAATTGGAGCAGAGAGTTTAATTTTAACTGAAATCGAGAAAACAATTTAAAACTTAAATAAAGAAGGAGTAATACGAAACCAGTTCCGGATGCCAGAATCAGGATAGAAACAATCAGCAGGAGTGTTCTGTAGGTGAATATATTGTCCGTATGTTCTCTTGTCGATGCATGAGAAGTGCATTTCTCGTAAGAAGATATACCTGTAAGAATATCCTTCACAGTGTCAGCAAGAACCACTGAGAAGATCAATACGCAGGATGTCATGGATGCATTGCCAGCAATACCCAATGGTCGTTGATAAAAGCCCATGAACTTAACGCGTTCACTTGAGTCTTCTGGCAATGAAAAGAAATATAGATGTTCTGCTATGGGGCTGTTGACAAGGATTGCTTCAAGAATAGTTAATGCAAATATTGCGATAATAAATCGGTCAGAGATGAATACTGGAACATCAGGTTGCTTTTGCGAGGATAATATGACGAGTGGCGGTATAAAAGAAAAATAGAATAAAACATGCTGAAACCGGATTGCTGAATAACCAAAAGAAAAAATACAGGCCCAATAGAATATTACGCAGAGAATATAAAAAAGAAATTTGACGGGCAATACAGGCTTTCTCATGTATAGTAGCAGCAATGCCGCTTGAGCAGGTATTGTAGTAAGGATAAACCTTGAGAAATACAATAGCTGCAAGCTGTGCCTGCTCAGTTTCTTTGACGATAGACTCACGTTGTTATGCCCGTTCTCTCCGTGAAAGATTATCACTTTGCATCTGAAATAAATAATAAGCGCGGGCGATTAGCTTGGTCATATCCCGAGCGAAGCACGCTCCGATTGCGATTAATGTGACATAGGGTGTGCTTCCCCACCATTGCCAATGGCGACTGCGCAGCATCGGACTGACAATGCCGCGTATTGTGATACCGCTTGCCAAAAGAGAGATTGACATTAACGGGAAATATATAATAATGGTAACAATAAAAGCCAGAAGCATAAGACTGAACCACAATATTTTAGCGGATACAATTCCGCTGCGGATTGCGCTTTTCTCATAACTCCACCACTTGCTCATGAGTTGATACGCCGAAGTCGGGAAATGTCGATAATATACTAGAGCACTATTACATACTTGACGAGGTCCATAAATAAGTTCAAATTTCTTGAGCCAGACAATGTCTTCTGTCGCTCGTAAATCTTCACGAAAAAGACCAGCAGATTCAAATACGGAACGATGAAATAGCGATGCTGGAAGTGCTGGATGGAAAGCGCCACAGCCGTAGGATATTGCGCAAACTGCTTTTTGAAAAGCCATGTCTGCATCAAACTGACAAAGGCCATAAACCGCATTCTGCATATTTGATCGAGCATAGTTCATTAAATTCTCAAGCCACGTTTTCTCTGGAACCAGTCCTGCATCAAGAAATGCAATCCAATTAGAGCAAGCTTCCTGTATTCCTTTGTTTCTATTCCCTCCAGGAAGTCCGCCCGTATTCAACAGAGTGCGTATCGAAAGAAGACTGTCGGCAGTATTGGCGTAGTTAGTTATTATATTGATGCTGTCGTCGCTTGATCCTGAATCCACAAAGATAATCTCGCGGGGAAGCAGGGTTTGGGCGACAATCGCATCAATTAAGGGTTTTAACGTCTTGGATTCATTGTAGATTGGTATGATAATCGAAATATCATTCATGATTATTTATTGCTGCGATCGGTAGAGCGCCATCGATACCAGTCCCAGTCACCTCGCAGTTTCTGATCAAATATCAGCATATCGTCTTGAGCCCAGATATCCGTTCTGCAAAGAAGCAAAGGATCACGGTCCGGTGGATTAACATCAAACCTGCTGCAGGCACCAAGATGATATCCAACCTGATTAGCCATGTTACGAACCCTATCATTGACTGAACCATTAGGATAGGAAATCATATCGATTTCCCTTCCAAGTAGGTCTTCCAAATAATATTTACTGCCAACTAACTCATTGTGTAAATTGCGATCATTGCTTTCTGTAAGGTGGGGATGATTAATTGAATGAGATCCTATCTGTGCTCCTGGTAAAACAGCAAGATGTTTTACATCATCACGATTTAGAAAACCTGCACGCTTCTCTGCAACGGCTCCAGTGCATATAAAAACCGTAAATGGTATTCCTAGACTAATAAGCAAAGGTGCTGCTGCAAGTAGATTATCACGATACCCATCGTCGAATGTCAGCGCGATATGTAATGAAGATCCAACATCCAGGGAAGATTTATCCAATTGTACAAGGTGGTTAGCATAATTTGTTGCCAGAAAGCGCATCTGTTCTTCAAATCTCGCAACTGACATACTGTACAGACCGTGGATATCACCGGCAACCGGTGTCCCAATAGCGTGATACATGAGAATGCGTAGTCCCGGACGAGGAACTCCGCTAGTACGATAACGACTGTACGCAAATGTGGCGGCCCGGTAGGCTTGTTTTCGAAGCATGGCTGTGAGACTATTTCCCATCACATCCCTTGCGAGCGACGCTTTATCATGAAATTCGCAACACGACGGAGAACAGAAGATGTCGCCCAG
>JAOUEV010000018.1 GCA_029858565.1 Nitrospirota bacterium
AGCAGCAAGCAGTAAGTAATAAGCGATAAGCAAAAAGACGATCGCTGAAAGCTAAAGAACTCTCTCCTCGGGGAGAGGGGGCAGAAAACCGCTTCCTCTCCCTGTTCTTTCCAACAGCAAGGGGATCCAATGGTCGGTTCAAAATATTACGAAAAAAGATCTCGGGTTTATCTGTTTCTCGCGCTGTACGGTGTTCTTGCGGGAGCGGGGATCGTCCATGCTGTTTACACTGCCAGGCAGGGGAAGCCGGTCGCGGGCGGATCAGGCTTCATGATCGTCTTTGGCGCGGGCATGGCGGTCAGGACCTTCCTGAAAAGCAGAAAACCCCTGGCGGTCCTTCATGAGGAGAGGCTCGAGCTCAATCAGACGAATAAAGCCGAGTATATCCGCTACAAGGACATTGTCGGCACGGAACAGCCTGATGAAAAACAGCTGGTAGTAAAAGCGCGCGATGGCCATGCGACCAGGAAGAACATCATTTGGCTCAGCCACTTTGAAAAGACCGATTCTGAGCGTCTTGCTAAATTCCTGACGAAAAAGGGATGGAAACGCTGAGATCGGGTTTGCTGAACGCTGAAACATATTTACACCTGTGCTCTTTTGTGCTAATGTACTCTGTATATAAAACTGAATAAGCTCATAGCGGACGGACGCGCCCGGAGATGATGGATCCTAATGCTCCGGGAGAGAGGGCTGGTAATGGTGCTTTGCACGGTTGCCGGCCTTTTGTGTTTTTGGACGCCGCATTCAGGGGAGGCGGGCAAGGTCCTCCCTACATCTCTTTCAGGGGGTGCTGTGATGGGATTTTTCAGCAAGCTGTTCGGGAAGGGTGAGGAACTGCCGCAGCTCGACGCTTCGAGCCCGGCAAAAAAAATGCTTGAGAAGCACAAGGGGGAACTGGAGCCTTTTGTTACAAAGATGCATGACCGGCTCGAGTTCCTGCCGACCGATGGGGTGGTCTACTGCTTCATTGGCAAGCCGCCGGCGATGTTCGGCATGGCCTGGTTCAGCGAGGGAGTAGAGCACAATATGAAGACCATGGCAGCCGCCAAAGGGCTCTCGCCGAAAAAACTACAGCATCTATCCATGAAACTGGGCGAGGTATATCAGAAATTCATGGCTGATCCGAAATATATGACGGAGATCGCGGGCAAACAGGTGATCGTCACTCCTGCGGAGGCGTTCGTCAAGGAAGTAGCGGACGTGCTGCACCCGGTAGAATAGGAGCAAGGATAGCGGACGGAAAAGGCGGCCTCTGGCCGCCTTTCTTTTTGGGCTGAGAAACTATTCCGCGGCAGGTGTGAATCCAGCTGCTTTCCATATCTTTTTCATGCGGCCGAGGAGTTTCGACAGGTCATCGGCGTACCATACGATCCAGAAGGACCTCTCGTCGATTCGGCCGACATTCTCCGTCCCGAAGATCTGCTGTGCAACTGCTGCTCCAAACTCATCCTGGTGGCCGGAGATCTCGTCCCACTCATGTTTGTATACGCGGTACCGGGCTTCAAGCGCCTCGGTCCGTTTTTCCGCCGGATCGGGCGAACTGAATGAGCGGAAATAAATATCATGGACCGCAGAGAGCAGGACCTTCTTGCCGTTGAAGAGCTTCTTATCCATGAGCCAGAAGGTCATGGTCAGGATCTCGTGGAAAAAGGCCGCGCGGGAGACCCCCCGGAACGGTGATTCCGGTTTCCGGGTTTCCTCCTGAACAAAGATGCTTGCCTGCTCGACGCAGAGATCGTAGAGATATTTCGCGGTTTCCGCCCGCTGAAAGTCGCGGTCCCTTGCCAGAGCAAGAAGACTCATGCATTTTGCGTGCTGCTCCCGCTCGGTCTTGCTGATCAGACGCCGGAGGACATCAATGAATGCCATGACTTGGAGAATTCCTTTCCCGTTGCAGGGTGAACGCATAGTACCACGACGGACAGCGTGATACAACACGGGGGATAACTTGTCGTAGCGGCTGTTACCCTCGTTTTTCGAAGCATTAGAGTTGACATCGGTCCCCTGCGTTGCTACTATGGCTTCTAGCTGTGCAACGCGGGAACATGCCGGTCTACGCAAAGGATGAAATGATACGAGTCCTTGTCACATCTTTGGCGCTGTTCCCCGTCTGGCTGGTCTGGTCGGGGATGTTTGACGCCTTTCACCTGACGCTAGGCGTCATTGCCTGCGCTGTCGTGGCATGGCTGTCGCGAGACCTGCTGATCACACGCACGGATTTCAGCCGGCTGCCCAGGGAGATGGTGCGGTTTTTTCTCTACCTTCCCTGGCTGCTGTACCAGGTTGTTCTGGCGAATGTTCATGTGGCCTCTCTTGCGCTTCATCCCCGCCTGCCCATCGATCCTCAGCTCGTGAAGTTCCGGAGCGGGTTGAAAACCGATCTCTCCAAGGTAGTCTTTGCGAACTCCATCACCCTCACGCCGGGCACGATCACGGCGGATATCGTTGATGGAGAATACACGGTCCATGCCTTGAGCAAAAAAGCCGCAGACGATCTCCTAACCGGCGATATGGAAAAGCGTGTGGCCCGGATCTTCGGGGAGGACTAGATGGAAATGCTCTTTCTCACCATAGCCCTGGTGCTTGGCTTCCTGACCCTGCTGACGCTCTACCGGGCGATCGCGGGACCGACGATCGTTGATCGGATTATCGGCACGGGTGTTATCGGAACGAAAACAACGGTCATCCTGCTCCTGATAGGATTCCTGTACCGCCGGGTGGACATGTTCGTTGACATTGCCATTGCCTACGGACTTCTGAGCTTCATCGCCACCCTGGCCGCATCGAAGTTCTTTCTCCACCGAAAAACCATAGTGCCCGGCGCCCGCCGCGGAAACGTACCGGAGGAGGGAGCATGAGCACTGTCGCGATATTCTTGATGATAGCAGGGGTGTTCTTTTTTACCACGGCGACCATCGGGCTTTTGCGGTTTCCCGATTGCTATACCCGGATGCATGCTGCGGGAAAAGGCGACACCTTGGGGGCGCTGCTGCTGCTCCTGGGCCTGGCCCTGTACAACCTGAACGACGGCTTCTCCCTTGCCGCGCTGCTCGTGAGCCTGAAAATTCTCAGCATCGCTGTCTTCATCTTTGTGGCCAATCCAACAGCAAGCCACGCGATCGCCAAAGCGGCCATCGATGCCGGGGTCCGGCCCTGGACGCGTAAGGGGGGCAAGCCATGATCTGGCAGCTCGACATCGTGATCCTCGTTCTCGTGGTCATCTGCGCCATAGCCGCCATTTCGGTGAAGGACCTGCTGGGTTCCGCCGTGCTGTTGGGCGCCTACAGCTTCCTTATGTGTCTGCTCTGGACCGGGATGGGCGCTGTTGACGTCGCATTTACCGAGGCCGCCGTGGGCGCCGGCATCAGCACGGCGTTCTTCATTGCCGCGATCTATCAGACCACCCGGAGGACCAGGGATTGAAGCTCTTCGCGTTCCTTGCCGTGGTTCTGACCGGAGCGGCGCTGATCTACAGCACCTTTGACATGCCCGATTGGGGCGATACAACGTCGCCGGCAAACGCCCATGTTTCTCCGCGCTACATCGAACAGACGCTGAACGAAACAGCCACGCCCAATGCCGTAACGTCGGTGCTTGCCGACTACCGGGGATTCGATACCCTGGGGGAGACCACCGTCATTTTCACCGCGGCCATCGTCTGCATCATGCTCCTGAGGACACGAACCGATGATTAAGCGGAACGAGGATATCATCATCCAGACGGTGACGAGGCTGCTGACTCCCTTTGTTCAGCTTTTTGCCCTTTACGTGATCGCCCACGGCCACTACAGTCCGGGCGGTGGATTCCAGGGGGGATGCATCCTTGCCGCGAGTTTCATCCTGATGGCAGTTGCCAATGACGTTGCGTTCGTCAAGCGCCGGCTGCCGGAGCGGCTGACGACCGCCCTGATCAGCGCCGGCGTGCTGATCTATGCCGGGATCGGGCTTGCCTGCCTGATGCTGGGCGCAAACTTCCTGGATTACGGGATTCTGCACCGCGTCCTTCCGGTCGATGCAGTCAAGGCGCGGGCGCTTGCCACTCTCG
Source organism: Nitrospirota bacterium (assembly GCA_029858565.1). Taxonomy (GTDB): domain Bacteria; phylum Nitrospirota; class UBA9217; order UBA9217; family UBA9217; genus JAKAHZ01. The sequence goes on from JAOUEV010000018.1 coordinate 4,049, forward strand.
GCGTGGAAATCGGTGTGGGCATCACGGTCATGGCGGTCATGGTCTCGATATTCCTGAATCTCCTGTCCGCGGGACGGCACGAGGAAGGGGCCGTCGAATGACGAATATGGAGTTTATCATCGGCAAGTACAATTACTGGATCTACATCGTTCTGATGATGATCGGTTTCTACGCCATGATCGCCAAGCGGAACCTGGTCAAGAAGATCGTGGGCATGAACATCTTTCAGACCGCGATCATCCTGTTCTTCGTCTCCATCGGATCGAAAAAAGGCGGCGCCACCATTCCGATCATCCGGGCCGGGGACGAGGCCGTGAACGCGGCGCAGTATATCAATCCGCTGCCTCATGTGCTCATGCTCACCGCCATCGTGGTCATGGTCAGCACCTTCGGGGTCGCCATGGCGCTGATCCTCATGATCTACCGGAAATACCGCACGCTGGAAGAGGACGAGATCCTGAAGCCCGGAGCCGAGACATGACGGAACACGCTCCGGTCCTGATCATCGTCATCCCGCTGATGGCGGCCTGTCTCAACATCCTCCTCGGTCTCTGGAAAAAAGAGTTGAGTTATCCCTGGGCAGTGCTGGTGACGGCGGTCGTTTTCGGTTTGTCGCTCCTGCTGATGCAGACCGTTCTGTCCGGCGGCACTGTTCACTACCGCCTGGGCGGATGGGCCCCTCCCTGGGGCATCGAGTATGTGATCGACCATCTGAACGCCTTTCTTGCGGTTATCGTGTCGTTCATCGGATGCATTGTCGCGGTCTACTCCAGGCGCAGCATCGAAAAGGAACTGCCGGGCAAGCAGGTCTATTTCTACTCCATCTACCTTCTCCTGATCACGGGATTGCTCGGCATTACCGTTACCGGAGACGTCTTCAATATCTATGTCTTTCTCGAAATATCCTCGCTGGCAGGCTACGCCCTGATCGCCGTGGGCGACGACCGCGCGCCCATGGCCAGCTTCAATTACGTGATCATGGGAACGATCGGCGCCTGCTTCTACCTTCTCGGCGTGGGATATCTCTATATGGTTACCGGCACCCTGAACATGGGTGATCTTTCCCGCATTTTGCCCGGGCTCTCCCATTCCCGGGTGGTGTACACGGCCTTTGCTTTCTTCATGGTCGGCACGGCGATCAAGATGGCCTTTTTCCCGCTCCACATCTGGCTGCCTGCCGCCTATACCCATGCTCCGTCCGCGGTGAGCGCCATTGCCGCGTCCACCATGACCAAGGTGGGCGCCTACGTGATGATCCGGATCATGTACACCGTATTCAAACCCGCATTTTCCCTGGAAGTCATACCGATGTCCGCGATCCTCGGCTGGGCGTCCGCCGCCGCGATGATTGCCGGCTCGGTCCTGGCGCTTGGTCAGAAGGACCTCAAGCGCATGTTCTCGTTCATGCTCGTTGCAGAGGTCGGGTACATTGTCATGGGCGTGAGCCGGGGAAACAGCACTGCATTTACCGGAGCAGTGCTCCATATTCTCAACGATGCCTTCATGATGGCCTGCCTGTTCCTGGTTGCCGGCGCTGTCCGGTACCGGAAGAACGCGCGGAATATCACGGACCTCGCAGGACTGCACCAAGAAATGCCCTTGACCATGCTGGCGCTCTTCGCAGCCGCCTTGTCCATGGTGGGAGTGCCTCCCACAGCGGGTTTTTTCAGCAAATGGTACCTGATCCTCGGAACGATCAAGGCAGGGGAGTGGATCTTTGCAGCCGCGTTCCTGCTGAGCAGCCTGCTGAATGCGGTCATGTTCTATCGCGTGCTGGAAACGGTGTACTACACAGGTGAGCCGACGCCAAAGCGCCAGGGGGGAAGCTCTGCCGCTGTGAACGAAGTTCCTCTGACCATGCTGGGACCCATTCTGGTCATGGCTGTTGGTGTTCTGGTCCTGGGCTTGTTCAGCGGCCGGATCATAGACACGGTGATCCGCTTCACCGTGCCCGAGGGATTTTAGACATGGACACCGTGCATTCAATACAGCCTGTCCTTGTTCTGGCCACCTCTTTGGCTGCAGCAATCCTGATCATGGTCACCGGGGACCGGAACAGGAACCTGCGGGAAGCATGGACCCTTGTTGCTGCTCTTCTGAAATTCCTGATCGTGCTTTCCATGGTGCCCGCGGTCCTTGACAGAACCATTCTCGAATGCACGCTTGTTTCCATTGCTCCGGGCCTTACGCTCCAGTTCCGCGTTGATTCCCTGGGATTGTTTTTTGCCCTTGCTGCCTCATTTTTGTGGCTCGTCACCTCGTTCTATTCCATCGGCTATGTGCGGTCTCAGCAGGAACATGCCCAGACACGGTATTTCGCCTGTTTTGCAGGCGCCATGTCCGCGACCATGGGGGTTGCCTTTGCAGGCAACCTGTTCACCACCTTTTTGTTTTATGAAATCATCACTATCTGCACATTCCCGCTCGTCGCGCATAAGGAAACAGCAGATGCGATGGCCGGCGGCCGCAGATACCTTACCTATCTGCTCGGAACATCTGTTGCTTTCCAGCTCACGGCGATCGTGCTCACTTACAGCTTTGCGGGCACCCTTGAGTATGCTGATGCAGGAATTCTGGCAGGACGGGCGCCGGACAGTGTCCTCATGGTGATCTTCGTGCTCTTTATCGCGGGAATATCCAAAGCAGCGATGATGCCGTTCCATTCCTGGCTTCCGGCCGCCATGGTTGCTCCCACGCCGGTCAGCGCGCTGCTCCATGCTGTTGCGGTCGTAAAAACAGGCGTCTTTGTCGTCCTCCGGGTGGTGCTCCATGTCTTTGGCGTTGATCTTCTCGGCGACCTCGGTCTGGGCACGGCCCTTGTCTATTTCGCATCGTTCACCATCATCACCGCATCGGTCATTGCGCTGCGGCAGGACAACCTCAAGCGTCGGCTTGCCTATTCCACGGTGAGCCAGTTGTCCTACGTCATTCTTGGCGCAGCACTCCTGACGCCCTCGTCGATCACCGGCGGCATCATGCATATCGCCCTGCATGCCTTTGGCAAGATCACGCTCTTTTTTGCAGCGGGCGCGATCTATGTGGCTGCGCACAAAACCGAGATCAGCCAGCTCAACGGCATCGGAAAACAGATGCCCTTTACCATGGCCGCATTCACCCTCGGGTCGCTTTCCATGATCGGAATGCCGCCCCTGGGCGGTTTCCTGAGTAAATGGTGGATCGCCCTGGGCGCCATTGAAGCAAAGGAACTGTTGATCCTGATCGTCATTGCCACAAGCACCATCCTGAATGCCGCGTATTTTCTCCCGATCCTGTACGCGGTGTTTTTCAAGGAACCGCGGCTCGGGCAGCATGGATCAGCGGGAGAAGGGATTCACGAAGCCCCGCTGCTCATGGTCGTGCCGTTGATGCTGACCGCACTGGGAGCCCTGGCGCTGTTCTTTGCGCCGTCGGTCTTCCTCGACCTTGCGCGAGGTGCCGTTTCCGCAGTAATGGGGGGGCAGTGATATGAATGAGGAACAGGAGAAACAGGAACTGAAGCACGAGCCAATGCCGGGATACCGGGCGGCTTTTACCGTTTTCTTCGCACTTGCTCTGTTCTACCTGTTGTTCATTGCTGTGAAAGCATTCTTGTAGCGAGGGGATCCAGATGGAGAAAAAGCACATCTTCGACAAGCCGGAAAATGTCAAGCGATTCCTGCTCGGCTTTTACCTGCTGCTCGGCATATCGCTTGCCGCCGAACTATTCGTCCATAAACACGCATATTTCTGGTGGGAACACTATCCGTTTTTTCATGCCGCCTTCGGCCTGGTTGCATTCGTGGCGCTCATTCTCGCTGCCAAGCATTTTCTCGGTCCCCTGGTGAGGAAACGGGAGAATTATTATGATTAATGCCTTTTCTCCCGCGCTCCTGTTCCTCCTGGGCGCGCTCTTCATCCCTTTGTTCAAGGGCAGGCTCAGGAATGCCTACCTGCTGCTCCTGCCGCTTGCGGGCTTCGCCTTGTTGCTCAGCATGCAGGAGGGAGCACAAGGGGTGCTGTCATTCCTTGAGTATCAGCTCGTGCTTGTCAAGGTCGACCGTTTGAGCAGGTTCTTCGGCTACATCTATCTCCTGATAACTGCTATCGCGCTTGTCTACGCATTTCATGTCAAAGAGAGCAGCCACCACATGGCTTCGCTTTTTTACGCCGGTTCCGCGCTCGGCGTCGTCTTTGCAGGCGATTTTTTGACGTTGTTCATTTTCTGGGAAACCATGGCCCTGAGCGCAGCCTTCCTGGTCTGGTCGGGAAAGACCAAAAACTCAGCTGCTGCGGGCATCAGGTATCTCCTGGTCCATATTCTCGGAGGACTGTTCCTGCTCATGGGGATCATCCTCCATGTGCACGAGACCGGCTCCCTGGCATTCGGGTACCTGGGACTGAACGGGCTTTCTTCATGGCTGATACTGATCGGCTTCGGCGTTAACTGCGCGTTCCCGGGGCTCCATGCCTGGCTTCCGGATGCCTATCCGGAAACCTCTCCGGCCGGCGGCGTGTTCATGTGGACCTTTACCACGAAAACAGCGGTGTATGTCCTGGCGCGGGCCTTTCCCGGCGAGCACCTTCTTGTCTGGATCGGCGTGACCATGACCGTGTTTCCCATCTTCTTCGCGGTTCTGGAAAACAACCTAAGGCGGGTGCTCTCCTACAGCCTGATCAATCAGCTCGGCTACATGGTGACGGGCATCGGCATCGGTACGCAGCTTTCGCTGAACGGCACCGTGGCCCATGTCTTCTGCCACATTCTCTACAAGGCGCTGCTCGTCATGTCCATGGGAGCGGTGATCTACCGCACCGGGAAGACGAACGCCACCGATCTCGGCGGGCTGTATAAAAGCATGCCGCTCACAACGCTGTTCTGCATCATCGGCGCAGCCTCGATATCGGCGTTTCCGCTCTTCAGCGGCTTCGTAAGTAAATCCATGGTCGTGGAAGCCGCTGCCCTGGGAGGAATGACCATCGTGTCCCTCATGCTGCTCTTCGCATCGGTCGGCGTGCTGGAGCATGCGGGCATCAAGGTGCCTTTTCACGCCTTCTTTTCCCATGACGCGGGAATCCGTACCAAAGAGGCGCCGCTCCATATGCTCGTTGCCATGGGCGCTGCCGCGGTTCTGTCCGTGCTCATCGGGGTGTATCCGGCGCCGCTCTACCGGCTGCTTCCTTATCCCGTGGAGTTCGCTCCCTATACGCCTTCCCATGTCCTGACCACGATGCAACTGCTCCTGTTCGGGGCTTTTGCCTATGTCCTGCTCATTCGTTCCGGCATCTTCCCGGCAGAAGTGCGCGCGACCAACCTGGACACGGACTGGTTCTATAGAAAAGGAACAGCCGTCTTTCTCCAGGTATTGAACGGACCTGCCGCGCAAATGGGCGAAAAGATAAGGCGGACGGTTTTTGAGCGTATTCCGTCGGCTCTCTCCTGGTTCGGGAAGAATCCCCTTGCAGTGCTCAAAATGGCGTCGGATAGGGCGCTCCTCGCATTCTCCGGTCCTGAGCAGAGGAATATCCTCATTGCGAGGCTGGAGAAGGAGAAAAATATCTATCCTGGTGATATCATTAAGCATTGGCCGGTGGGCACCTCGGTGCTCTGGGCGACCCTGCTCTTGCTTGCCTATCTTCTGCTGCAGTATTGACCGCCGGGCTGACGATGACCGGGGATTGCGGTTGAGCAGCCGCAGACGCAGGATTTTACCGGGAAACTGCCGGCAGAAACGAACAGGAGTACTCGTATGATCTTGTTGTGGATTGAATTCCTCATCTGTTCAGCTGTCATCGTTTACTGTGGCGCGAACCTGTCGCGGTACGGCGACGTGATCGCCGAGAAGACCGGGCTCGGCAGGGCATGGATCGGGCTTATCCTGATGTCCGGGGTCACGTCGCTTCCCGAACTTATCACCGGCATCAGTTCCGTGGCCTTTGCCGACGCTCCTGATATCGCCATGGGCGACGTGATGGGGAGCTGCGTGTTCAACCTGTCGCTCATCGCGCTCATGGACATGCTGCATGGCCCGCATCCCATATTTTCCAAGGCCGAGCACAGTCACATCCTGAGCGCGGGATTCGGCGCGATCCTCATGGGCATTGCCGTGCTGTCCATCGCTTCCGGAACAGCTCTGCCTGCAATCGGACACATCTCCATTGCGACGCCGGTCATTGTCGGATTCTATGCCCTCTCCATGCGGAGCGTGTTCCTGTTCCAGAAGCGGCAGGTTGCGGAACACATCGGCGAGATCGCGCCGGAGCTTCAATACGGCAGCATCACCACACGGGAAGCTGCGATCAAGTACGGTCTGAACGCCCTGGTGATCGTCATCGCCGCATCTTGGCTGCCTTTTATCGGCGACCGTCTTGCGGAAGTTACCGGTCTGGGCCGGAGCTTTGTGGGTTCCATCCTGATCGCCATGACCACGTCGCTGCCGGAACTGGTCGTGTCCATCACCGCGCTCAGGATCGGGGCGGCTGACATGGCGATAGCGAATCTCATGGGAAGCAACCTGTTCAACATGGTCATTCTCGGCATCGACGATATGGCCTATGCAAAGGGCGCGCTGTTCAGCGCGGTTTCGCAAAACCATGCCATCACCGGCACGATCGCCGTGATTATGACCGGGATCGTGATCGTCAGCCTCATGTACCGGCTGGAGAAAAAAACTGTCCTGCGCATCGGATGGGACGCCCTTGCTCTGGCGCTTGCCTATCTCGTGAATATAGCGCTTCTGTACAGCTTGCGCGGCAGGGGATAGCCGTTATTGCGCAGTATTATATTAGCAACTGTCGAGAGAGGAAATAGCCATGCATAGTCGAAAAACCCGGTACATCGTTCTCGCAGGTGTCGTTCTGTTCCTGTTGTCGTTCCTGTCCTCTTTCTTCGGATTGGCGGTTGACTGGCTCTTTTTCAAAGAGACCGGTTATACCGCGGTCTTCACCAGGACCCTTTTCACCAAGATCGGGCTGGGCGTCTTTTTCGGCCTGGCGCTCGCAGCACTTGTCCTGGTCAACGCGCTCCTTGCCCGGAAGATCGCGTTCCCGCGCCGCCAGTTTTTCTTCGGGGAAGGGGTCCCGCCCTTTTCCACTGACCAGATCGATCGTCTTCTCCTTCCGCTTGTTCTGATTGGTACGGCGCTCATGGCGCTGATCGTCGGACAGTGGGGCGGCAATCAGTGGCAGGATCTTCTGCTCTTTACCCAGGGGAAACCGGTGGGGATCGTAGATCCGATACTGGGAAAGGATATCGGATTCTACTTTTTCACCCTGCCGTTCATCGAGACGCTGAAGGGTTTCGCCGGGTTTTCGCTGGTCCTTGCCGCTGCGGTCACGGCGCTGCTCTATTTCCTGCGGGGCGGCATCGTAGCGAGCGAGCGGGGCATTTCCGTGGCTCCGCAGACAAGGCGCCACCTGGCGGTTCTGGCCGGCCTGATCCTGGTGAATACGGGCTTGGGATTCTACCTGGACACCTATCACCTCCTGTACTCTGACGGTGGAGCGGTCTACGGAGCGGGGTACACCGATGTGCATGCCCGGCTGCCGGTGTTACGCGCGCTTGCGGTCATGTTCATCGCAGCGGCGCCGCTCCTGGTGGCGGGCGCGTGGAAAGGATCATGGCGTCTGGCGCTCCTGCCGCTTGCAATCACCGCGGCGCTGTATCTTGTCGGCAACAAGCTCTATCCTTCGGGACTGCAGCAGTTCAAGGTCGCTCCCAACGAATTGGCGCTGGAGACCCCGTATCTCGCCCACAACATACGATTTACCCGCATGGGTTTCGATCTGGACAAGATCGAGGTGAGCCCCTTTGACGTTGACTATAATCTGACGGCCCGGGATATCGAGAAGAACGACGCAACCATCAGGAACGTCAGGCTCTGGGACCATGTGCCGCTGCTCCGGACGTACAGCCAGCTCCAGCAGATCCGCACGTACTATAAGTTCTTCGACGTGGACAACGACCGCTACACCGTGAACGGCGAATATTCGCAGATCATGCTCTCTCCGCGGGAGCTTTCCTACGGTGACCTGCCGAGCCGCAACTGGATCAATGAACGGCTGATCTTCACCCACGGAAACGGATTCGCCATGGGACCGGTCAGCAGGATCAGCAGGGAAGGCCTGCCCGAGTTCACGGTAAAGGACATCCCGCCGGCGAGTTCGGCCCCGGAGGTCCGCATCACCCGGCCCGAGATCTATTACGGCGAACTGTCCAACGACTACGTGATCGTGAATACCCGGGTGCCCGAGTTCAGCTATCCCACCACCGACGAGAACATCTACACCACCTATAAGGGCAGCGGCGGCGTGGGCATCGGATCCCTGCCGCTGAGGGCGCTCTTTGCCGCCAGGTTCAGGACCGAGAAGATCCTCCTCTCGTCGGACATCCAGCGGTCGAGCAGGATCCTGTACAACCGGAACATCGGCGAACGAGTGAAAGCAGTGGCTCCGTTCCTGGTGTTCGATCAGGACCCCTATATGGTGGTTCAGGACGACGGCAAGCTCGTCTGGATCGTCGATGCCTACACCGTTTCCGGGAGGCTGCCCTATTCCCGGCCCTCGGCGCGGGTGAACTACATCCGCAACTCGGTCAAGGTGGTGGTGGATGCCTACGACGGATCGCTGGACTTCTACATCAACGATCCCGACGATGTGCTGGTGCAGGCCTACAGCAGGATTTTCCCGACGCTGTTCAAACCCCTGTCCTTGATGCCCGAAGACCTGCGGAAGCATATCCGCTATCCCCACCGGTTCCTGCAGGTCCAGGCCTCGCTCTTCGCGGCCTATCACATGACCGACCCCCAGGTGTTCTACAACAAGGAGAACCTCTGGGAAGTGCCTCAGCACGAGGGCAAGGTCATGGAGCCTTACTACACGGTCATGAAACTGCCGGGAGAGAAGAAGGAGGAGTACATCCTGCTGCTGCCGTTCACCCCGGCAAAGCGCGACAACCTGGCCGCCTGGATCACGGCGCGGTGCGACGGACAGAACTACGGCAAGATCATCGCGTACACCTTTCCCCGCGACCGGCTCATCTACGGACCGAAGCAGATCGACGCCCGCATCAACCAGGATTCCGCCATCTCCCAGCAGCTCACGCTCTGGAGCCAGCGCGGCTCCCAGGTCATCCGCGGCAGCCTGCTGGTCATCCCCATGGAGCGTTCGCTTCTGTATGTGCAGCCCCTGTACCTTGCTTCAGCTGACAAGGGCAGCCTTCCCGAACTGCGCCGGGTGATCGTGGCGTACGAGAACGAAGTGGTGATGGAAGAGAACCTGGAACTGGCTCTGTACAAGCTCTTCGGCGGCAAGAGGCCGGAACAGGCGGCATCCGGCAGAGCGGCGGCGACGACGACGACCCTTGGCCCGGCCGAACTGGCCAAACAGGCGCTCAAGGCATACGAGCGGGCGCTGGAACTGCAGCGTCAGGGCAATTGGGCGGGATACGGCGAGCAGCTGAGGAGCCTGGAAGAGGTCCTGAGGAAGCTGGCAAAATGACGATGAGCAGGGATGCAGCGGGATCAAGGCTTGTCATCTTCACTGACCTTGACGGGACGCTGCTCGATGGATCCACCTATTCCTTTGAAAAAGCGCTGCCGGCGCTGGAGATGGTCCGACAGCGAAGGGTCCCTCTCGTCTTTGTTTCGAGCAAGACCCGGGCGGAGTTGGAGGTCTGGCGTGAACGTTTGCAGAACGCGCACCCCTTCATCTCGGAGAATGGCGGTGGGATATTTCTTCCCGAGGGATATTTTCCTTTTCCTCTGGACGCCGTTCCCTGGGAGGGGTACCGGCTGATTACGCTTGGCATGCCCTATGAAGCGGTCCGGAGACGGTTCATCGCCATGCGTGAACGACTGAATATCAAGGCGCGCGGTTTCGGGGATATGACGGACCGGGAAGTGGCCGACCTGACCGCACTCCCGCTGGCTGATGCCCGGCTGGCAAAGCAGCGGGATTTCGAAGAACCCTTTGTGTTCGAGGGCAGTCCTGATGATCGATTGATGCAGGAGATCGAGCGGGAAGGCTTGCGCTGGACCCAGGGAGAATTCTTCCATATCATGGGCGATCATCACAAGGGAAGAGCTGTCGAGATGCTGACAAGGTTGTATGTTCAGCAGCACGGGCCGGTCACCGCATTCGGGATCGGCGACAGTCTGAACGACCTACCATTCCTTCTTGCCGTAGATCGTCCGGTATTGGTCAGGAAAATGAACGGCAGGCATGACGATCGCATCAATATCCCCGGTTTGATCCGGACAAATGGTATCGGACCAGAGGGATGGAACGAGGCGATCCTGTCCTTGTTGTCGTCCTGAAGAAGTCAGTTTTATGTTCCTGCGCTTGAGCTGATAAGCACAACTATCCCCATCCAGTGCTCAGACACTGTCGTCATAAAAATCCCTTACTAGGAATGGTACCGCGCCGGGTTTTGATGTTGATGTGTCATACTTTCAACTGCCCTGATCATCCTTCTACAGGATATATCCTCTTGTAGCCTGCGCTTAGGTCCTTTCTGCATGAAATACTACAGTAATAAGAGCATATGGATGATTCAACCTGATTGTTGTTCTGTCTTAATCTTGAACTCCATTGATAATACAAGAGTAAACCTTCCCACTGACCTGGCATGGCCTATGCAATATAAAGGTCAATAGGAGTGATAAAGAACACTTGTATAAATGATCATGAAAGGCGGTGATGCGGGAATATCGGTAAAAAATTGAATGTGTAATTTCGGGAAATCTGTGCTGCACTGACGTTAAAAAAGAAAGAGGTGGCTAAGATGAAGAAAACTATATTCATAATGACATTAGCGATGTTTACCTTCGCGTTTGGCACGGCGTTCGCCTGGAATGACGACGCGCCGTTCATGATCAACGAGAACGCGTATTACGCCCCGGTTTTCAGCTCGCAGGACTTCGGTTCGACCGGGCCCAGGATCGCGGAATACACCAACGACGACGTACCTGTCTACTATGAAAAACGTATGCGTGGTGAGACCATTCTCACGGAGAGAGCGGTCAGAGGTACGGCTGCCGGCGGAGTAAGTTCCGAAGCCGGTGACAAGGCCTGGGATTCCTTTGCAAAGACAATCAGTCCTGACCGGGCATCGGATCAGCTCCCGGTGTTGTAGCATAATCGTTCGATCGACAGCACATGCAGGAGGCTATCGATGAAACAGATCCATCAACTGCATATAAAGCCAGCGCCCATTTCCCGATGGCACATTGAAAAGACCGGTTCCCGCATCCTGATGGCAGGAGAAGACAGATAGCCTGATCGTACAGGATCAAAGTAATGGCGACGCGATACTTAAGCGCTGCGGAGGAGGTGATAGATCATGAAGGTGGCACTGTTCAATGTGGATAAAAGTCTTTGCGCGGAGTGCTCTCTTGCGCTCAGGCGTTTCATCGGCGGGATCGATGGTGTTGAATCCGTTGATGCTGAGCAGGGGAAGATCGCCGTCAAATTCGATGAGGCGGTCATTGACAATGACAGCGTGCAAAAGATAACCAAAGACAGTATCGATCGGCTGGGATACAAGCTGTATGATAGCTGATCTGAAATGATCGATCAGCCACGCGAAGAATGAAGTAAATTGATTGGCACACAAATAATATGTGTTGAAATTGATTGTCAAATATGATAGTCTATGGTCAATGAGCAAAGTGATAACAAATATCAGCAGGCTTCTTCTTCTTTTTTACGCTGTGTACGCGTTTTCGCCTATTTATGCATCGTTGTCCGGAAGCGACGATATGCATACGAAGGAAGCTCATGGGTCGACGCCTTACTCTGTCGGGATCCTGTGGCTCGGCATTATGCTGGATGAGGTCCTGAACAACGGCGGGGCCGAGGGAACGCAGGAACTTTCCGCGTCTGGCGAGGACGATGATCTCGTCTTTATCAAGAAAAAGAGAACGATCACCCGCAAGCGTCCTCTGCTGAAGCCCATCGTGCAGGTTGTGGGGCTGGCTGTTACCCCGGAGCCTGATTCGGAAGTCAATCAGCATCCCTATGATGTCCCCTGTGACCTGCTTCACAACCAGCAGGACAGATATTATTCACGCAGTACCGGACTTTCCCCTCCGTCTCTTCTCTCATAGCTGCATCTGTAGTGAACCCCATTAAAGGAATCAAGACGACCCGCTTCCCGAGGTAGACCGTCCACGCTTGGAGCTGTCAGCATGCTCGACAGCGTGCGCACTGTTCCACGACCGTTCGGCATGATCGGGCTTGTCACCTGTCCGCGCGTTCATCTGCTTCTGCATCGAAGAAGCACCGCTGCATGTTTGCGGGCACTTGCGAGAGGAGAAAACCATGTTTATGAATACTGGAATCAGTCGGCTGGGCACCCAACAGCCTTGTAAACGCACGGTCAGAAGGGAACTGACCCGTGGCATAAAGCTCGGGAAACTTATGCTGGCTATTGCCGTTGCTGCGGTCGTTATGATCACCGGAGCACCGGCGGCGGATGCCGCTGTCACCATGATCGATGCATTTCCTGCCACGCCCCAGATCAACGATGCCACCACATCACCTGCTACCGCGGCCTACACCCCCTCAGCGGGGACGAACAGGCTGATCGTCGTTGAGGTGACGAACATCCCGAACAACACCACGGTAACGACGATATCCGTTACCTATGGCTCCAATAATGTTCCGGCAACGTATGTTATAGACTCGGCGAACAATCAGCGGCGGCAGGCATGGTTGTTCTATCTCACCGAGGCGGACATCGCCGCTGCTTCGGGGAACACGATCACCGTGACGAACGATAATGCGGTGAACTTCTCGGTGAACATCGCCGCATTCGCGGGTGTTGATCAGATAACGCCGGTAACTGCTTTCGATGGCCAATACATCAACAATACGGCGGCGATCCTCAATTATACCGCTCCGCTCAGCGTGAATGCCGGAGGGTACGGCATCATTGCCGCAGGCTCCAATACCACAGGGGGCACCATCGGAGAATCCTACGTTGATCATGGCGAGACAGCGGTAGGGACGGGCTTTTCGCGGCTGGGGTCCCTTGCCTTTGCAGCCGGGGGCACGACGGATCCAGGCATCGACTATGGAGGGACTACTGTGAGGGCCGGCGTGGTGGGAATGACCCTCAATCCTGCTCCAGTAGCCGGCCCCGGTACCCTGAGCCTTGTGTCCGCAACTTACACAGTGGGGGAGAACGCCGGGACCGTCGTGCTGGAGGTTGCCCGGACCGGGGGCGTGACGGGCGCGGTCGGTGTGGCTTATGCCACGGCCAATGGAACGGCAATAAGCGGGAGCGATTATACGGCTGCATCGGGCTCACTGTCATGGGCTGGTGGCGACTCGGCGAACAAAACGATCACCATATCGATCATAAACGACACAACTGTCGAGACCAGCGAGGACTTCAACGTGACCCTCAGCAGTCCGACCGGAGGCGCCGTGCTGGGGACGCCCTTTACCAGCACAGTTACCATCACTGATGACGACGGCGCGCCGGCAGCGCAGGTGCCGGCGGGTAATCTGCTGCTCTTTGCGTCACTTGCCGGAGGGATGCTGATCTATGGCGGCAGGCTGCTTCGGAAGAAGAGTGACCGCGGTGATCACGATCAACAGTGACCCGTTTTGTTCTTTTGTAAGGGGGCCGGTCCGGACAGCGAGCCGGCCCCCCGATTCCTGGCATTTTTTACTGTTCTGGCAGCAGATGTGAGAACGCAGGCAAAAGAGTTGAACACTCGCCGGAAGGAGCTGTTGTGGACCGGAAATTCATCATCCGTCTGAGCATCTATCTCACGGCATTCCTGCTGCTGGAGCAGATCCCGCTGTCCTTTCTCCAGGGTCTGAAGGTATTCACCGCGGATTCTGTGACAGCATTCTGGGGGATCTTTTCACCCGTGAGTTCAGCGGAAACGTCCATTGATTTCATCGGATTCCCCATGGTCGTGACCCTTGAGTGCACGGCTATCCACTATATGACCATCTATGCAAGCGGTGTCCTGGCTTACACAGAGCACTCATTACGCTACCGGGCGACCGGTTTATTCATGGGATGCATGGCGATCTACCTGTTGAACATCCTGCGGATCGGGGTCGTGGGCTATGTGGGATATTCGCAGAGGGAATATTTCGATTTTGTCCATGCCTATCTCTGGCAGGGATCGTTCGCGCTCGTCGTTTTCATGTTCTGGGCGTTCTGGATCAAAGGGGCGGCAACAGCAAAGGCAGTGTTTTCCCGTCAGGCAGCGATATATCTGGGCAGCGCACTGGCTGCCGCGGCGGTTCTGGTGCTCCTCATGCAACCTTATGCCGCCATTCTCTCATGGGCTGCTGATGTCATTTTCAGCATCGTCCCGGGACTGCCGCATCTCCAGGTAGTGGCGCACGGGGCTGATGTAGGCTATGTACTTCCAGAAGGGATCCAGTACAACAGGATCTCAAAGGATGTCATGAGCGCAGTCATATTCTTTTCGATCGCGGCGGGGACCTTCGCAAGAGGTCAAAGCAGGATGCTGGTCAAGCGTCTTGGAGCGGGATCAATGCTTTTGGTGATGGAACATCTCTTCTTTGTGCTCTTTTATGGGGCGCTTCTTTCGATGGATCTCTCGGGAGACCTCTTGAGCATTGTCTTGTACTCTGCCGCGGGAATTTCCCTGGCCGCTCCGATATTGATCTGGCTCGTGGTCTCGGAGTGGTTCTCTGATACTTCGGCAAACGTGCTGGTAGAGGATCCTGATTGAAGTTTCATGGAAGGATGAGCGATCCTGCTGAGGGCTCATTCAGGCGTGTTGATCTCCGGCGACCGCATAAGTTTCGGCGGAATTTCCTGTACCCCCAGGATATCCACCAGATAACGCAGGCCTTCGCCGATCACCTTCCGTTTTTCCCGGGAGAGCTTTTCCAGTCCCGCGACCAGCAGACCCTGCGCTACCTCAGGCGCGCGCCTCACCAGTTCCTTTCCCTTCTCGCTGAGGTCGATCGTGACGACTCTTCGGTCTGTGGAGGATCGTGTCCTGGTCACGAGCTCTCGTGCCTCGAGCCGGTCGAGGATCCCCACAACCGTGGCAGGGTGCAGGTACATCTGATGCGCCAGGTCCGAAACGCGTATGGGGGCCTTTTCAGATATTGTTTTTATGGCCCAGAGTTGCGGTCCAGTGATGCCGGATGACTTTTCGGCCTTTTTCGAGTGCTCATTTACAACCTGAAAAACGCGACGTAAATTGTCAATGATATCTGCGAGTTCTCTATTTTCCGGTTCCATAATTGATATTTCACCTCGAAAAAACAGTTGACAACAAAACGGTTATATGCTAATAATTAGCATACAAATCATTTAAGCACAAATGAATAGTAATTGAGAATTCGGAAAATGTCAACAAGGAAAAGCTGGGATTTACTGAACAACCGTTACCATTCAAAAGGGGAGGAGTAAAACATGGAACGAAGAAAAGGCGGCATGTTAGTACTATTCACTGTGGTGATGACAGCATCGCTCGTGCTGTGGGGTTGTCCGAAAAAAGCAGAGGTTGCGTCGTCGCAGGAGGCCCAGGCGAACGGGCAGGCAGGTACCATCGCGCAGGCGGAAGCGGTGAAGCAGGCCGAGGAGCAGCAGGCTGCCGAACATGCGAAGCAGGCGGAAGAGGAACAGGCGCGTGAGCGTGCCGCAAAAGAGGCGGATGGACTCAAACCCGTCCACTTTGATTTCGACCGTGCGATCATCCGTGATGACGCCAGGATCATATTAAAGGCGAACGCGGAATGGCTCCGCTCGCATCCGCAAGCGGTGATACGTATCGAGGGGAATTGCGATGAACGGGGCACGATCGAATATAATCAGGCACTGGGGCAGCGCAGGGCTCTGAGCGCAAAGAAATACCTCGTTGATATGGGCGTGGCGGCGAAACGCATATCTCTCCTGAGCTATGGCAAGGAAAAGCCGATATGCACCGAAAGTATCGAAGACTGCTGGCAGAATAACCGTCGTGGAGATTTTGTCGTGACCGCCGGGCAGTAATCCCTCCCTCCACGGGAACGGAGCGCATGCGGTCATCTGAAAGCTGCTTCGCGCTCCGTTCCCTTTTACTCCCCGTCATATGTCCGCATCCTGCATGTGCTATATTAAATCATTATGAAAGGAGGATTCAGCCATGGGACCGATCAACTGGGAAGGGATAAAAAAGGATATCCGGAAAGGCATCAAAGAAGGCTACATTGCGATGAAAGAAGGCGCACTGGTGGCCAGCAAGAAAGCCGGAGAGCTTACGGAGGAGGGGAAGAAGCAGTATAAGATCCTCGAACTGAAGACAAAGATCCACAAGATCATGCATGACCTTGGCGGCAGGGTGTACGAGCTCATGGGATCGTCCAGCCGGGTAAAAAGTCCGGTCAGCGACAGGGTGGTGAAGGAAATGGTCGCGCAGATACGGGGCTATGAAGCACAGATCGCCGCACTTGAACAGCAGGGCGCGAAGAAGACCGGCAAAGCATCGGTGCGGAAGAACAGAAGACCCTGACCCTGCGCTCCGGAAAAACAACTATGTGATATACAGTCGCAGGCGTCCTGATCGTGTACCGGCCCCGCAAGCAGATGCGGGAAAAGGACCAGGATCCGCCGGTTGTGAAAAGGGATCGTGGATCCTGACCCGGACGATGGAAAGGATCGGTGAACGATAGTGGATAAACTGGCTGTCCCGACAGGAATGGTCCTGCTGTGCATCGCTGTGATGCTCATCGTCAGAGCGGCGCTTCTCAGGTTTCTTCAGGCGTGGGCGCGAAAGACAGAAACAAAGATCGACGATATTTTCATTTCGTCGCTGCGGTTCCCCTCGCTCTTCTGGGCTGTCGCTCTCGCCATTACTATCGGGATCGCCCTTTCCGATCTGCCGGAAAAATACTCACTTACCATAACAAGGACGATCCAGTTGCTGGTCGTCCTGTCCGTAACGATCGCCGCCGCAAATCTTGCGGGGAGGCTTTTCAGCAATTACATCCATAGCCGGCATCTGCCCTTTCCCACCACCGGGCTCGCGTACGGCATCATCAAGGGGGTCATCTACCTCATTGGTTTTCTGATCATGCTCACGACGCTGGGCATTTCCATTGCGCCGCTGCTCACGGCACTCGGCGTCGGCGGTCTGGCCGTGGCCCTGGCTCTCCAGGACACGCTGACGAACCTGTTCGCGGGAATCCATATACTGGTGGAAAAGTCCGTCCGGGTCGGCGACTTCGTGCGGCTGGAGACCGGACAGGAAGGCTATGTGGAAGACATTACCTGGAGGACCACACGGGTGCGGATGCTGCCGAACAATATGGTAGTCATTCCGAACAGCAAACTATCGCAGAGCACTGTTACGAACTATTACCTTCCGGAGAAACGGATGTCGCTGCTCATCCCCATATCGGTTGCCTATGGTTCGGACCCGGACAGGATCGAACGCGTTCTCATCGAGGAAGCAAAGGATGGAGCAGCGAACACCCCCGGACTGCTCGCCGATCCTGAACCCTTTGTACGCTTTATCCCCGGATTCGGTGAAAGTTCCCTGGATTTCACGCTCATTTGTCAGGTGGCCGAGTTCACGGACCAGTACCTGGCGCAGCATATATTGCGAAAGCGGATCTACCAAAGGTTCCTGGCGGAAGGCATTGAGATACCCTTCCCGCAGCGCACCGTGCACCTGCGCGAGGAAAGGAGCGCCGGATAATGGCGAAGATCTTCGAATTCAAACAGTGCGTCATCATTCTCAAGTCCACCGGGAAAAAGGCGAAGAACCTGCGCGAACTGAAGGATGTCCTTTCCAGCGTGAGCGAGGGCGCTATCACGCATCATACCTACCAATATTTCCTCAAGGGGCATGTTCTGGAATACACCAATGACTTTGCGCACTGGGCCGGAGAAGGCATCGAGGAACGGGCCCTGGCTGAACGGCTGTCGAACATCGATCCCTATGACTACCCGTCGATCCAGGAACTTCGCAGCGATCTGATCAGCGCCATCGACGACCATCTGGCGACGTTTCCCGAACCCCGTGACGCAATGCGCGGAGATGAGTTTCACTTCAATGAGACCGTTGCCCTGGTGTTCCCCGCGGGCGTCCGGGCCAGGAACCTCGCGGAATTTCTCATGGCAATGAAGTATCTGGAGGGAAGTTCCCTGTACTATCACTTCTATGACGCCCGCGTGCGTCTCGGCAACAAGGCCGACGACTTTTCGCAGTGGCTGGAAGAAGGCATGGAAAAACCGGAGGTCGCTCGAAAGGTACGGTCAATAGATCCATTCATGCACAACCTGGAGTCGATACGGGAGCGCATCGTCGAGGCGGTGGAGGAAGAAGTAAAACGGGATATGGAGAGCGCGGGGGTGGCGCAATGATCGAGGCTTATAGGAATATTGCGCCCAAGGGCGACCTGATGCTTCTGGCGAAGCTCGGAGAAGCGCTCCGCGGAAGATCGTTCCTGCATGTCAACTCCACGCGCGAGGGCGGAGGGGTCGCGGAGATCCTGCACCGCATGATCCCGATCCTTCAGGAACTGGGCATCAACACCCGGTGGGAGGTCATTGAGGGCGACGCGCGCTTCTTCGATATCACCAAAAAGATCCATAACGCCCTGCAGGGGAACGAAGAGACGATCACCGAACAGATGTGGGCGTACCACAGCGAGGTGAACCAGCGGAACGCCGACAAACTGGACCTGGAGGCGGACGCGGTCCTGATCCACGACCCCCAGCCCGCGGCGCTGATCAATTACAGAAAAGGCGGCATCTGGATGTGGCGGTGCCATATCGATGCGTCCGGTCCCCAGATGGCCGTGTGGAACGCGCTGAAGCGGCACTGCGAGAAGTACGATGCCGCGGTGTTCTCGGTGGCCAAGTTCGCCCGCGCCATGCCGGTCGAGGAATTCATCATCCCGCCGTCCATCGATCCGGTGAGCGACAAAAACCGCGATCTCACTCCCGCCGAGATAGATGACGCGGCGAGCAGGTTCGGGATCCCCCGTGACCGTCCGATGCTGCTTCAGGTGTCCCGTTTCGACCGGTTCAAGGATCCCATAGGCGTGATCAAGGCCTACCGCATGGTGAAAAAGTATAACGACTGCGTTCTCGTGCTTGCCGGAAGTCCCGCATCCGACGATCCCGAAGGCGAAGCGGTCCTGAACGAAGTGAAGGAATATGCGAGCGGGGACAAGGACATCATTATCCTGCTCCTGCCGGCTTTCAGCGACCGGGACATCAACGCGCTTCAGCGAATGGCCACAGTGGTGCTCCAGAAGTCCCTCAAGGAAGGGTTCGGGTTGACCGTTTCCGAAGCCATGTGGAAGGAAAAGCCCGTACTCGGCGGCGCCGTGGGAGGCATCCCGCTCCAGATCGTGCACGGAGTGAACGGTTTTCTGGTCCATGCTACCGAGGGAGCGGCCTTCCGCATCCGGCAGCTGCTCACGAATCCCGCGATGGCAAAGCGGATGGGTGAACGGGGCAAGGAGTATGTTCGCACGAATTTCCTCATCACGCGCCAGGCGCGGGACTATCTTTCCATCTGGTACGCTCTGGAACACAATGGGAAGAAGGTGCTGGAACTATGAGCGGACCGGAAGGGCCGATTCCCAGGGACGACGGCTCAAAGAGGATGCGGATCATCGTTGTTTCGAACCGGGAACCCTATGTTCACCGCAAGATCGCCCAGAGTGTGAAGGTAGATCGGCCCGTGGGCGGGCTTACCGCGGCCCTGGATGATGTTCTGCGCGCAGCGGGCGGGACCTGGATCGCCTGGGGCAGCGGCAGCGCTGACCGGACTGTTGTGGACGATCGGAGCCGGGTGGCGGTGCCGCCGGAGCAGCCGGCCTACCAGCTGAAGCGCCTTTGGCTTTCCAGCCACGAGGTCGAGCATTATTACCACGGATATTCCAATCAGGTGCTCTGGCCGCTCTGCCACATCACGCTTGACCGCATTTCGTACCGTAAAAAGCACTGGGACGACTATTGTCGGGTGAACCGGGCCTTTGCCGACGCAGTGATCGAGGAGACCGATGGTTCGTCCCTGGTGTGGTTCCAGGACTATCATTTGTGTCTTGCCCCCCGCATGGTGCGTGAGCGTGACCCGCGGGTCACCATGGCGCACTTCTGGCACATCCCCTGGCCGGACTGGAGCGTGTTCCGCATCTGTCCCCAGGCCAGGGAGCTGCTGGAATCGCTCCTGGCGAACGATCTCGTTGGGTTCCAGACCCCGCTCTTCGCCCGCAACTTTATGGATTGCGTGCGCGAGAGCCTTGACGCTGACATCGATCCCGGACGCAAGACCGTTACTTACCAGGGGCGGACAACGCATATTCGCTCTTTTCCGATCAGCGTCGACTACCGAAAGTTCGATGCCATGGCATCATCGCAGCGCGCGAGCCGGATGGTCCGGACGCTCCGGGAGCGGTACGGGCTCAAGGATGTTCTCGTGGGGATCGGCGTGGACCGGCTGGAATACACCAAAGCGCTTGTCAAGCGTTTTGAGGCGATAGGACTGTTCTTCGAACGCTCTGCCCGGTATCGCGGCAAGTTCACCTTTATCCAGATCGCGGTACCCACGAGGATGAAGGAACCCTACCTGAGCTATAAGAAGATCGTGGAGGCGATGATCCGGAAGATCAACAGGAAGTACGGACATGGCGCGTGGAAACCGGTCATTTATATTTCCACCAAGATGGACCATGAGGACCTGGCGGCCTATTACCGTCTGGCCGACCTTGCGATCATCAGTTCTGTGAATGACGGAATGAACCTCGTGGCGAAGGAGTATGTGGCGTCGCAGACAGACGGGAACGGCGTGCTTCTGCTGAGCGAGCTCGCCGGCGCAGCAGAGGAACTGGAGGGCAGTCTCCTGGTCAATCCCTATAATATCGAAGCCTTTTCCGACAGCATCCGCGAGGCCCTTGCCATGCCGTTGGATGAGAAAGAAGCACGGATGAAGTCGCTCCGTAAACAGGTGGGTGAGCACGATATCCACGCGTGGGTCACCAGCGTGCTCGACGCCGCCCGGTCGCTCGATGACATCAAACGACGCGAGAGCCGTCCGTTGTTCGAGTTCGCCGATGAGGTGCAGATGCGTCTGGGGAACAGG
The DNA here is from genome assembly GCA_029858565.1 of Nitrospirota bacterium. GTDB lineage: Bacteria > Nitrospirota > UBA9217 > UBA9217 > UBA9217 > JAKAHZ01. Next base: position 25,111 of record JAOUEV010000018.1, read on the forward strand.
GAGCTGTTCCTCTTTCTTGACTTTGACGGCACCCTTGCGCCGATCGCCGACTCTCCGGACCGGGTCGTTTTTTCTTCGCCCATGCGTTCTTCCCTGGAACGGGTGCTGGGTTCGGCGCAGCTTGCCGTGGTGAGCGGCCGCGCGCTCGATGACCTCCGGCATCGGATCGGGATCGAAGGCATCGTGTACGCGGGGAATCACGGCTCCGAGGTCCTGCTGGACGGGTCGGTCCTTCGTGCGGAAGGCGTGGACCGCTCGGCCGGCATGCTGCGGGTGCTTCTGGCCGGTCTGCGGGACGCGCTCTCGACGGTCCCGGGCGTGCTGATCGAGGACAAGGGCATCACCGCCAGCGTCCATTTCCGCCTGGTCGATCCGTCGCTTGTCGGCGAGGTGCTCAGGATATTCTGGGACCTTGCGAGGGGATACGAATCATCATTTCGCATCACCACCGGCAAGAAGGTGCTGGAGATCAGGCCGCGCGCTGCGTGGGACAAGGGGCAGGCGGTCGGCCGCATCATGGAATTGAAAGGCCGTTCATTGATGCCGATCTATGTGGGCGACGACACCACCGATGAGGACGCCTTTCGCGCGATCCGGGGCTGCGGGATATCGATCTCGATCGGACCGAATGCGGAGGCTGACTATTTCCTGCGCGATCAGGAGGAGGTGGGCCGGTTCCTGGATTGGCTTGCACAGGTACTATCGCTTCGACAGGGACAGGGTCAGGCTCCGGTCGCGGCCGATCCCTTGGCACGGGATGTCGTTGATGCCTGATCGCATTTCGTCATCAGTCGAGGTGTTCGGATGCCGGACCATGAGCGCGTGAAGATTGAAGTGAGCAGTTCCGGGGAGATTCATTCCGCTATGATCGTCATCGTATGCTTGGCCGTCCTCGCGGCGGATTATGTCATGGCGACAAGGGTAGGGTATGCATTATTTCAGATCTGCAGCCATGCTTATGGTGTTCCTGGCGTTTCTTCCAGCGATTACCGTTGCCCAAAGCAGCTACGCGCCGCGCGGGCTTTACGATGTCGAGCGGATCAGGCTTGACAACGGGTTTCAGGTATTGCTGAAGAAGCGCAGCGAGACGCGCAATATGGCGTTCCGTCTTGTTGTAGGCGTGGGAACAAGACATTTTGACTGCAGCCGCCGGGAGACGCCGCATCTGCTCGAACACCTGCTGTTCAGCGGGACCACGGCACACACAGAGGCGGAACTTGAGCACCTGGTCGCGGACCTGGGGGGCTCCTGGAACGCGGTCACGGGAACGGAGCACACGACCTATCTGCTCGATATCTTCGACCAATACGCATTGCAGGGGCTCGATGTGCTCCATGAGATCGTGACGGACACTGTCATCACCCCGGAAAAGATCAGCCAGTCGAAGGGCATCGTTTACCGCGAAGAAGGAGGGAGGCCAGGTCGCTTCCGCCGCCTGCTCTACGACCTCGGTGTCAGCAAGGGCGCCTGGAGCAAGGCGAACGAGTGGCTTCTGCCCGGGGACGGAGCGATCTGCGCCGGGCTCGTGAACATGGAGTCCATAGCCGAAGACGATATCCTGAACACCTATCATACGGCGTATGTGCCGGAAAACATGACGCTGATAGCGGTGGGTAATTTCAACAGGCGCAAGCTGCTTGAGCGGATCAACGCGACCTTCGGCAGCCTTGCTCTTCGGGAGAAACCGTCCCCGAGCGTGGCTACTCCGCCGCAGCCTTCGGCATATCCAGCAGAGGTTTCGAGCACCCTTTCGCCCTTCCTTGGCAGCAACGGCAGCATGAGCATCGCTTTCCGGACAGAAGGCCGATATCATCCCGATGCCGCAGCGCTGATCGTGCTGAGCACCTATTTGAGCGCGAAGTTCTACGAACAGGTTCGCGTCAATGCCGGCCTGTCCTATGCACCCGAGGCGGTGATGTTCTTCCAGCCTGATTACGGGATACTCTATGCGACCGCCGATGTCAGCGCACGGAACAGTGCTCGGGTGCAAGAGCTCATGCTTGCCATCGTCGAAAGGATCCGGCGTGAGAAGATCTCCCCGGACGAGGTGGAGCGGACCAAGAGAAAGATCCTGCTTCAGTGGGCGCAGGCCTATGAGACGAACGCGGGCATGGCGTCGCTCTACTCCGAGATGCTCGCCCGGGCCGGCCATGGGGATGGATTGCGCAAAGGTGACCGGTCGGATCGTCTGCACCTCTACGAGAACGAGATCGAATCAGTTTCCGCCGCAGACCTTGACCGCGTCATCTCACGGTACCTTTTGCCGGAGCGCCGCATCGATATACGAAGCATGCCGACCATGAGCTACAGCGAGTTCTTTACATTCATCGGCGGCATCTCCCTTCTCATCGCGCTGTTCGCCGCCTATCGGTGGCGAAAGGCGGGTAAACGAAGAAAAAGCATGCTGCCGGTCTATCTCAGGAAATGATGGTGCCTGCGCGGTGCTTTTGCATGAGAACAGGAAAGAAGTGTTCCGAATGGAGACATTGTGAGCGACCGGACAAGCAGTTTGTTGACAGCTTCGTATCGAGCAGCTCTGCAGGCAGTGGAGCCCGCAGATGCTGTACGGCGATCACTGCGGCGGACGGGTTCCCGGATCGACTGCGGAGGGCGTGAGTTCGATCTCGATGCCTATGACCGCGTCATGGTCATCGGAGCGGGAAAAGCATCATCAGCAATGGGCAGAGCTGTTGAAGAAATGCTTGATGATCATATTACGAATGGTATCCTGATCATCAAGGATGGCGGCGCAGAGGTCCTGCGGAAGCTTGTTCAGCATGAAGCGGCTCATCCGGTCCCTGATGCACGGGGTCAGGCAGCCACGGCTGAGATTCTCGAACTTCTGCGTCAGGCCGACAGCCGGACCCTGGTCCTTTGTCTGCTGTCGGGCGGCGGATCAGCCCTCCTTGTCGCGCCGGCGGCGGGGATAACGCTTGGTGATAAACAAGTCGTTACGGACCAACTGCTTCGCGCCGGAGCGGATATCGGTGAGCTGAACGCGGTGCGAAAGCATCTGTCCGCTGTCAAGGGCGGCGGACTCGCACAGGTCGCCTGCGCATCGACCATGCTGACGCTCCTTGTTTCCGATGTGCTTGGCGACCGTCTTGATGTGATCGCTTCCGGCCCGACGGTCCCTGACGGTTCCACATACGGCTACGCATGGGAAGTCCTGGAGAAATACGGATTGAACGGTGTTATCCCCGGCCGGGTGAGGAACCATCTGCTGCGGGGCAAAGCAGGTCTTGTGCCGGAGACGCTGAAGCCCGGAGACCCCTGCCTGGAGAACAAACGGTCGGTCGTCATTGCGGGGCTCGGCCAGGCGATCGCGGCCGCAAAGAGCAGTGCGGAAGGGCTTGGGTGCGCCGCCGAGGTCGTGACCGCGGAACTAAGGGGCGAAGCGCGCGTTGCCGCGTGTTTTCTCGCTCAACGCGCCCTGCAGGTGAAGAGAACCCTCCGGCCGGGCGAAAGACGGTGTCTCCTCTCGGGCGGAGAGACCACCGTGACGGTCACAGGGCAGGGAAAAGGCGGCAGGAATCAGGAACTGGCCCTGGCTTTTGCTCTGGAGATCGCTGGAACGGCAGGGGTCACGCTCCTGTCCGCAGGGACCGATGGAACAGACGGCCCGACCGACGCGACCGGCGCCATCGTCGACGGAACTACCGTGCCGCTGGCAAGCGCGCGGGAGATCGATGCCAGAGCGTATCTTGAACGGAACGACTCGTACAGATTCTTTGAGCGCTATGATTCTTTTGGCCGGGGAAGCACGCATATCAAGACCGGACCGACAGGCACAAATGTCATGGATGTCCAGATCATGCTTGTTGAAGGATGAAAGAACGGTTTGGCGCGACGGACCGGCGAAATTACGCTATAGTTAAGCAGGGAACCCATTGCCTATGAACTCAATCATCTCTCGTCAGGAGGTCCGGGACTCCATCGGCCGGATCGGCTCCGCGGACATCGTGGTCGGCATCCCGAGCTACAACAACGCCCGGACGATCGGCCATGTGGTCCGGGCCATCCAGGCGGGGCTGGCCAAGTATTTCCCCGACCGGAAGTGCGTACTCGTGAACTCGGACGGAGGGTCCCGCGACGGGACCATGGACGTGGTCCGGAGCACCCGCATCGAGGACCAGGCCGCGATCCTGGTGCATCACCGGACCGACTCGGTACCCGTCATAGCGACTGCCTACGAGGGGATCCCCGGAAAAGGAAGCGCCTTCAGAACGATCTTCCAGATCGCTGATGCGCTGGATGCAAAGGCCTGCGCGGTGGTCGATTCGGACCTGCGGAGCATAACGCCGGAGTGGGTGGAACTTCTCATAAAACCGGTGATCCGGGATGAGGCGGAATTCGTCGCACCTCTGTACCATCGCCACAAGTTCGACGGTACAATAACGAACAGCATCGTCTACCCCCTGACCCGGGCGCTTTACGGCAAGAGCGTGCGCCAGCCTATCGGCGGAGATTTCGGTTTTTCCGGAAAACTCGCGCGGTTCTATCTCTCGAAGGACGTATGGGAGACCGACGTGGCGCGGTTCGGCGTCGATATCTGGATGACCACCACCGCCGTCGCCAACGGGTTCAACGTCAGCCAGTCATTCCTCGGAGCCAAGATCCACGATACCAAGGACCCGGGAGCGGATCTTTCGGCCATGCTCTATCAGGTGGTGAGCGCCACCTTCGGTCTGATGGAGGACTACGCGGCAGTCTGGAAACAGGTGAAAAGCACCGAACCGGTGCGGACCTACGGCTTTCAATATGCCGTGGGCCTAGAACAGGTGAATGTGAACGTGGAGCGAATGCTCGGGATCTTCCGCGAAGGCCTCAGGAACCTTCGCGAGATATGGATCGCGGTGGTCGGCCAGGGAGATTTCGGGGAGATCGAATTGCTCGGACGGGCGGGGAACGATGTGTTCCGATTTCCGAGAAACCTCTGGTCCAGGATCATCTATGATTACGCACTCGCCTTTCATCACAAGAAGCTGCCGGCCGAGCACCTGATCAAGTCCCTGACCCCGCTCTACCTGGGCCGTACCGCTTCGTTCGTGCTGGAGATGCGCGATGCGGACCAGGCAGGCGCGGAAGCGGAGATCGAGCGGCTGTGCGAGGAGTTCGAAAAGAACAAGGTCCATCTGCAGAACAACTGGAAGTGAAGGAGGTGCGATCATGCAGGATTTTCTGATGCTGGTGCTGGAACCGTTCCACGAGGTGTTTGCGGGATTCAAGCGATTCGCCCCGAACATTTTGGCGATGCTCACGATCCTGATCGGAGGCCTGATCACGGCACGCGTCGTCCGGCTGCTGCTCCGCAAGACGCTGACGGCGCTGAACTTTGACGCCTGGAGCGACCGAATGGGCTTTACGGTCATGATGCGCAAGAGCGATGTCTGGACGAAACCCACGGAAGCCGTTACCCGCTCCGTGTTCTGGTTCCTGGTCATTTTCACCATCATGATCGGTTTGAGCGCGCTCAAGGTGCAGGCCGTTGACAACCTTGTGGCGCAGTTCTTCCTTTACCTGCCGCGTGTTTTTTCAGCAGTCCTCATTCTGGTCATCGGCTATGTGGCAGCCGGCTTTATAAGCAGAACGGTCCTGATCTCACTGGTGAACAGGGGATATCACTACGCTAAATTGCTGGCCGAGGCGGTCCGGCTGCTGCTGGTCGTGTTGATCCTCGCCATGGCCCTGGAGCAGCTTGCCGTGGCGCCGAACATCGTGGTCGCTGCGTTCTCGATCATCTTCGGAGGCATTGTCATCGCTCTTGCCATCGCTTTCGGCGTGGGGGGCATCGACGCTGCCCGCAGGGTCATTGAGAAGGGCGCTTCAGAAAAAGTCGAGCAGAAAGATGAAATCCAGCATCTCTAAGGAGCTTCCATGTCCGACTTCTATCAGACCGGGATCATAACAACGCTGCACAACCTGGGGAAGCCGTCCCTTGAACGGATCGAGGGAGAACTGGAACAGTTCGGGAAAACACGGCCGGTCGCACTGGTGCTGCCGTCGCTGTACTCGGAGTTCGAAGGGCCGGCCATGCCCCGTATCGTGGAAGAGCTGGCGAAAGTGAAGTACCTTTGCGAAGTGGTGCTGGTGCTGGACAAGGCAACGGAGCGGGAGTTTCGCAAGGTCCGTGAGTTCCTTGCACCCATCAAGTCAGGTGTCAGCGTCATCCATAACGATGGAAAGCGCGTTCAGGAGATCTATGACACCTTGAAACGCAACGAACTCGACGCCGGACAGCGGGGAAAAGGCAGGTCGGCATGGCTCGCCTACGGATACATCCTGGCGAGCGGCAAGTGCGATGTGATCGCGCTGCACGACTGCGATATCGTGACCTATAGCAGGGAAATGCTTGCGCGGCTGTGCTACCCGGTGGTGAACCCTAACCTTGACTATGTGTTCTGCAAAGGGTACTACAGCCGGGTGACGAACAAAATGCATGGACGGGTGACAAGGCTCCTGATCACTCCGCTGGTCCGCTCCCTGGAAATGCTGACCGGCCAGCACCGCTTCCTTCGGTTCCTGGACAGCTTCCGCTATCCTTTGGCAGGCGAGTTCGCCATGTCCACTGATCTCGCGCGGGTGAACCGCATTCCCTGGGACTGGGGCCTTGAGGTCGGGTCGCTTGCCGAAGTGTACCGCAACTATTCTCCCCGGCGTGTCTGCCAGGTGGACATCGCGGCGAACTACGAGCACAAGCATCAAGCGCTGTCAGCCGGGGATGCGGAGCAGGGATTGATGAAGATGACCGTGGATATCTGCAAGTCGATCTTTCGCACGCTCGCGTCAGAGGGCGTGATCTTCTCGGACGGTCTGTTCAAGTCGCTTTCCGTGGCCTATCTCCGCATGGCCGAGGACACGATCATGAAGTACGAGGCGGACGCGGCGATCAACGGCCTCGAATTCGACCGTCATGAGGAAGCGAACGCGGTCGAGGCCTTTACCAAGGCAATTCGACTGGCCGCGCAGGTCTATATGGAAACCCCCATGGGAACGCCGCTCATCCCCAATTGGAACCGTGTCACCTCCGCTATTCCGGGCATCCTGGAAATGCTCAAGACCGCGGTGGACAGGGACAATCAATAGCGCTCGAGTGACACGAAACCGATGATCTCATTACTCAAACGGATACAACAGAGCGAAAGTACGTTCCTGATATTCGCCGCTGTTCTGATCGGACTTCTGGCGGGTAGCGCGAACATCCTTTTTCGCACGACCATGCAGTTCGTGCACCGGTTCATCTTCGTAGGCGGTTCGCAGCTTCTGCATATCGCCGACGGGGGGTGGCACCGGTTGTTTATGCCGCTGCTGCCTGTGGCGGGCGCGCTGCTGCTGCTTCCATTCATCCGGCGGTTCCCGGGAGAGGCCGGGGGATACGGTTTTCCCCGGTTCATCGAGACCGTCAATGTGAAGGGCGGGTATCTGCGCATCAGGAATATCATGCTCAAGACGATCGGACCGGCGCTCACCATCGGTTCCGGCGGGTCCGCGGGCGTGGAAGGCCCCATCGCGATAATAGGCGGGACCATCGGTTCCTCCATCGCGCGATCCTTCAAGGTGTCAGGCGGCAGGATCAAATTGCTGATCGCCGCGGGAGCCGCGGGCGGGGTGGCGGCAACCTTCAACGCGCCAATCGCCGGGGTCATGTTCGCCAGCGAGATCGTGCTTCTCGGCGACTACGAGATATCCTCCTTCGCAGCCATTGTCATTTCCTCAGGCATCGCAACGGTGATGTCCCGCTGGTACTACGGCGCGACGCCGGCCTTCACCGTGCCGCAGTACGATCTCCGGAGCGTTGCTGAACTGCCGCTCTATCTCCTGCTGGGCATCATCATCGGGCTTACCGCGGTCCTCACGATCCGCATGTTCTACGGGATCAAGGACCGCATCGACGCGTCGGGATTCCATCCGCTGCTCAAACCGGTGGCCGGCGCATTCATTGTCGGCTGCATCGGCATCGTCCTTCCCCAGGTGATGGGCAACGGGTACGAGTTCATCGATGAAGCGCTTCACGAGCGGCCCGCTTTCTTCCTGCTGGCCGCCCTTGTGCTGTTCAAGATCATCGCAACGTCGGTCACTCTCGGTTCAGGCGGCGCCGGCGGCATGTTCGCTCCGTCGCTCTTCATCGGCGCCATGACCGGCGGCAGTTTCGGTGTGCTTGTCCACGGGCTTTTCCCGTCCTTTACCGCCACGCCGGGCGCCTATGCGACCGTGGGTATCGGAGCGTTCCTGGCTGCCGTGACCCACGCTCCTCTCACCGGCATCTTCCTGCTCTTCGAAATGACCGGGAACTACCAGATCATCGTACCGCTGATGATCACCGCGATCATCGGAACGGTCGTGGCAAAAGGCCTGCAGAAGGATTCCATCGATACTGTGGAGTTGACACGCAAAGGCGTCCATATCCATGAAGGCCGCGAGGTATCGGTCATGAGCAGGCTCCATGTCGCTGATGTCATGGTCCCGGGAGCTCTGTCGGTACCCAGGTCCACGACACTGAAGGAGTTGATAGACATCATGATCGAGCGCGACAGGTTCTATCTTCCCGTGGTCGATGAGCAGGGACGCTTGAGCGGGATCGTGTCCATACAGGATGTGCGTCCGGTGCTGCTCGATGACCGCGTGGTCCGGATCGTGAACGCCGGGGACATAGCGACCGAATCGGTGATCACGGTCACGCCCCGGGATGATCTGAATAGTGCCATGGGAAAATTCTCGATCAAGGACATTGACGAGATCCCTGTGGTTGACCACACTGACGGACTCCGGGTAATCGGCATGCTCAAACGGCGTGACGTCATTGCTGCTTACAATAGAGCAGTGCTCACCCGTGAGAGCGGCAGGGATGCCTGGGACAAACGCTGAGCAGAGAGCAGATTCATCTTTCTTCCCCAAAAGACCCCTTCCGCAAATACATCCTCTTACTTCTCACGTTTTTTTATAATTCAGGCCATCGCATTTTCCACAAAAGTTAATGATAATGGAAACTATTTTTCATAAAAAGAGCAATTTAGCCGTATAGTGTTACTGTTGGTAGGGATGCATTTATCCATTATATGGTTAACTAATTGAATTTAATAGTAAAAACACGTGACACTTGATTTGCTATTAAAATTCAATGGTTAGAGGTTGTATGAAATGATCGATGTACAAGGCGTCGGTGGAGAACCCCGATAAGTTCTGGGGCGAGCAGGCGGAGAAGAACCTCACGTGGTTCAAGAAGTGGGACAAGGTCCTGGATTACGATTTTCACAAACCCTACATCAAGTGGTTCCAGGGCGGCAAGCTGAACGCCTCGGTCCAATGCCTGGACCGGTTCGTGAACACGCCGACCCGGAACAAAGCAGCCATCATCTGGGAGGCCGACGGCGGGACCTACCGCACCTTCACGTACCAGCAGCTGTACATGGAAGTGAACCGCTTCGCCAACGTGCTGAAGAAAAAAGGCGTGAAAAAAGGCGATCGGGTGGTGATCTACCTTCCCATGATCCCGGAGCTGGCCATTTCCATGCTTGCCTGCGCCCGGATCGGCGCGATCCACTGCATCGTGTTCGGCGGATTCAGCGCCAAGGCCCTGATGGACCGGATCCAGGACGCCCAGGCATCGATGCTGATCACGGCCGACGAAGGCGTGCGCGGCGGCAGGTTCGTGCCCTTGAAGGCCAATGCCGACGAGGCCCTGAACGAGTGCCCCACGATCAAGAACGCTGTTATCGTCCGCCGCGCAGGGACCGGCAAGGTCAACATGGAGCCCGGCCGCGACACCTGGTGGGACGAGGAAATGAACGCAGGAGACATCTCGAACTTCTGCGAGCCCGAGAAGATGGACGCCGAGGACCCGCTCTTCATCCTCTATACGTCCGGATCGACCGGCAAGCCCAAGGGCGTGCTGCATACCACCGCGGGGTACATGCTCTACACCAGCATGACCTTCAAGTACATCTTCGACTACCATGACGAAGACATCCACTTTTGCACCGCCGACATCGGCTGGGTCACGGGCCACAGCTACATCGTCTACGGCCCCCTTGCCACCGGCGCCACGAGCCTCATGTTCGAAGGCATCCCGAGCTACCCCAACCCGGGCCGGTTCTGGGACATTGTGGACAAGCACAAGGTGAACATCTTCTACACCGCGCCGACCGCCATCCGCGCGCTGATGAAGGAAGGGGAGAAGTGGGTCACCAACCACGACCTCTCAAGCCTCAAGGTCCTGGGCTCTGTTGGCGAGCCCATCAACCCCGAAGCCTGGATGTGGTACCACAAGAACGTGGGCCGCGAGAAGCTCCCGATCGTTGACACCTGGTGGCAGACCGAGACCGGCGGGATACTCATCACCCCGCTGCCCGGCGCCATGACCACCAAGCCCGGCTCGGCAACAAGGCCCTTCTTCGGAGTTGTCCCGAAAGTGCTCAAGGACGACGGCACCCCTGCCGGCGTGAACGAAGGCGGCAAACTCGTGATCGAGAAGCCCTGGCCCGGCATGCTGCGCGGCACCTACGGGGACCCCGAGAACAAGCGCATCAAGGAAGTTTACTTCTCCACCTACGCAGGCAAGTACTTCACCGGCGACGGCGCCCGGGTCGACGAGGACGGGGACTACTGGCTCATGGGTCGTGTGGACGACGTGATCAACGTCTCCGGCCACCGGCTCGGCACTGCCGAGGTCGAATCCGCCCTGGTCTCCCATCCCGCAGTGGCCGAAGCCGCGGTCGTGGGCTATCCCCATGACATCAAGGGCGAAGGCATCTACGTGTACGTCACGCTCAAAGAGGGCCAGACCCCGAGCGACGACATGAAGAAGATCCTGACCGGCCATGTGCGGAGCGTGATCGGCCCGATCGCGACCCCGGACAAGCTCCAGTTCGCGCCGGGACTGCCGAAGACCCGGAGCGGCAAGATCATGCGCCGCATCCTGCGGAAGATCGCCCACAACGAGCTCGACGCCCTGGGTGACACCTCGACCCTTGCTGATCCGTCAGTGGTGGACTCGCTGGTCAAGGGCAAGCTATAAGCAGCAAGCAGTAAGTAATAAGCGATAAGCAAAAAGACGATCGCTGAAAGCTAAAGAACTCTCTCCTCGGGGAGAGGGGGCAGAAAACCGCTTCCTCTCCCTATTTTTAATTTTAATAAAGCCATAAAAAAAACTTGCAAGACCAATCCGTTTTAGGTATAGTTACTTTTGGTAATGTTTTGTGGGGATTGCAATATACCTGTGCATCCCATCTCCGGCCGTTCTTTCCATTATTATGAGGTCAATGTGGTCCACATCGCTCTTCATAATCTTCTGGTATACTTGGTCTCATTCGTTGGATTTTTTCCTCCTGCTTTCACAAAACATTCCAGCTTCCATATAATAAAATCCAGTCGCATAAGGAGGGTACCATGGGGGTATCAAGGAGAGATTTTCTAAAGATCTCCGGAAGTACCTTGCTCCTGGGACCGCTTGCCGCGCCCGCGAAAGCTGACGCGCAAACGCCCGAGAGCAAGACCAAGGGGGCAACGGAAACACGCACCATCTGTCCCTATTGTTCTGTAGGCTGCGGTATCATCGTTCACACCAAGGACGGCAAGGTGGTGAACACCGAGGGCGATCCCGAGCATCCGATCAACGAGGGAACGCTCTGCCCCAAGGGCGCATCGATCATGCAGCTGGTGCAGAACGACACCCGCGTCCTGAAGCCCATGTATCGGGCCCCGGGCGCGGACAGCTTCAAGGAAGTGGAGTGGGAGTGGGCCCTGGACAAGATCGCGAAGAACGTGAAGGAGTCCCGCGACAAGTCCTTCAAGCTCACTTCGAAATCAAAGGTCAAGGAAAAACAGCCTGACGGCACGGACAAAGAGGTCGAGAAAGAATTCACGGTCAACAGGACCGACGCCATTGCCCATGTGGGCAGTGCGGCCCTGGACAACGAGGAGTGCTATCTGCTCCAGAAGATGCTCCGGTCCTGGGGACTGGTATATATAGAACACCAGGCGCGCATTTGACACTCCGCAACTGTAGCGGCTCTGGGAGAGTCGTTCGGGCGCGGTGCAATGACGAATCACTGGATCGATTTCAAGAATGCCGACGTTATCCTCGTCATGGGCGCCAATCCGGCGTCGAACCACCCCATTTCCATGAAATGGGTGATGCGTGCAAAGGAGAAGGGCGCGAAGCTCATCGTGGTGGACCCCCGGTTCACCCAGACCGCTTCCAAGGCGGACCTGTACGCGCCCATGCGCTCGGGAACGGACATTGCCTTCCTGGGCGGGATGGTCAAGTACATAACGGACAACAACCTCTACTTCAAAGACTACGTCGTCAACTACACGAATGCCGCGTTCCTCGTGAACCCGGATTTCAAGGGCCCCGGCGATCTGAACGGCCTGTTCTCGGGGTATGACGAAAAGACGCGGAAGTACGACAAGAAGACCTGGGGCTACCAGATGGGCGAGGACGGGATCCCGAAAAAGGACCCGTCGCTGAAAAGCCCGAACTGCGTGTTCCAGCTTCTGAAAAAGCACTATGCCCGCTACACCCTGGACAAGGTTTCGTCCATCACGGGAACGCCCAAGGACAAGCTTGAAGCAGTTTACAAGCTTTATGGTTCCACGGGCAGACCGAACAAGGCCGGCACCGAGCTCTACGCCATGGGATGGACCCAGCACACCGTCGGCACCCAGAACATCCGGACCATGGCGATCATCCAGCTCCTGCTCGGCAATATCGGCATTGCCGGCGGCGGGATCAACGCCTTGCGCGGGGAATCGAACGTTCAGGGGTCCACGGACCACGGGATCCTGTTCCATCTCCTGCCGGGGTACAACGCGACGCCGTCTGCGGCGCTCGCGGACCTGAACGCCTACATCGAGAAGTTCACGCCAAAGACCAAGGACCCGCGCAGCGTGAACTGGTGGTCCAACAGGAACAAGTACATTACGAGCTATCTGAAGGCCATCTACGGCAAGGCCGCCACCAAGGAGAACGATTTCGGGTACGCCTGGCTGCCGAAGCTCGATGAAGGCCAGAACGCCTCCTGGCTCATGCTCTTCGACAAGATGAGCAAAGGCCAGTTCGACGGCTTCTTTGCATGGGGTCAGAACCCGGCCTGTTCCGGCGCGAATGCGAACAAGGTCCGGAAAGCCATGTCCAAGCTTAAGTGGATGGTGAACGTCAATCTTTTCGACAACGAGACGGCGTCCTTCTGGAAGGGACCGGGCATGAATCCCAAGGAGATCCAGACCGAGGTGTTCATGCTGCCCTGCGTCTCGTCGATCGAGAAGGAAGGCAGCATCACCAACTCGGGCCGGCTCGCCCAGTGGCGGTACAAGGCCATCGAGCCGCTCGGCCAGTCCAAGCCCGATGCGGAGATCATGAACGAGCTGTTCCTGAGGGTGCGGGAGATCTACCGGAAGGAAGGCGGCAAGTTCCCGGCGCCGATCCTGAACACGACCTGGAACTACGGCAAGAAGATCAATATCCACGACGTTGCCAAGGAGATCAACGGATACTACCTCGAGGATGTGTACGACAAGAAGGCGAACCCGCCGAAGCTGCTTGGTAAGAAAGGCGAACTCTGCGCCTCCTTTGTCCATCTTCAGGCAGACGGCACCACATCCTCCGGCAACTGGCTTTTCAGCCAGAGCTACACGCAGAAAGAAGGCAAGGTCATCAATATGATGGCACGCCGCGGCAAGGATGATCCGACAGGTCTGGGTCTCTATTCCGGCTGGGCATGGGCATGGCCGGTGAACCGGCGCATTATCTACAACCGTGCGTCGGTTGATCTGAAGGGCAATCCCTGGGACCCGAAACGCGCGGTCGTCAAATGGGACCCGGTCAAGGAAGACCCTGCGACCAAGAAGCCCGGCGTCTGGGTCGGGGATGTGCCGGACGGTCCCGCGCCGCCCATGGGAGATGCGGGCAAATATCCTTTCATCATGAAGAACGACGGTGTTGCATCGATCTACGGCCCGGGACTGAACGACGGGCCCTTCCCGGAACATTACGAGGCGCTCGAGTGTCCTCTCGAGGAGAACATCCTTTCCAAGCAGCGGATCAACCCGACGATCAAGATGTTCAACGACAAGGATGACGCGTTCTTCTCCTGCGACACGCGCTATCCCTTTGTCGCCACGACCTACCGCGTGACCGAGCACTGGCAGACCGGTGTGATGACCCGCCATACTCCCTGGCTCCTGGAGATGCAGCCGCAGCAATTCGTGGAAATGAGCAGGGAACTGGCCGCGGAGAAGAGCATCAGGAGCGGCGACCGGGTGAAGATCAGGTCCGGACGCGGAGAGATCTCGGCCGTTGCCGTGGTCACCTCGCGGTTCAAGCCCTTCAAGATCGGCGGCCAGACCGTGCACCAGGTCGGCATGCCCTGGTGTTTCGGATGGCAGTATCCGGGCGACGCGAAGTCCGGGGACAGCGCGAACCTGCTGACACCCACCATCGGGGACGCGAACACCATGATCCCCGAATCCAAGGCGTTCATGGTGAACGTCGAGAAAGCATAGGAGGCGCGTATGGCGACGAACAACGATAAAGCAAAAGGCGTGCTGGTCGACCTGACGCGCTGCATCGGATGCCGCGGATGCCAGGTGGCCTGCAAGTCATGGAACGAGCGGAAGACCGGAAAGACCACGCTCGAAGGGGAGTTCACGAACCCCAAACAGCTCAATTCGGATACCTTCACACGGATCGCTTTTGTGGAGCAGGACAAGGGCGACCAGCCGGTCTGGAGTTTTGTAAAGGACCAGTGCATGCATTGCCAGGACCCGGCATGCCTCTCCGCCTGTCCCGTCGGCGCCTTCACCCGAACGCCGGAAGGCGCGGTGAACTACACTTTCGAGAAATGCATAGGCTGCAGGTACTGCATGGTGGCATGCCCCTTCAACATTCCCAAATACGAATGGGAGTCCACGAGTCCCTGGATCAGGAAGTGCACTTTCTGTTCCGACCGGATCGCCGACGGCAAGGTCCCGGCGTGCATCAAGGTTTGCCCCACGAACGTCATGTTCTTCGGCAACCGCGATGATGTCCTGAAGGAAGCGGAAAAGCGGATCAAGGAGAGCCCGGGCAAGTATGTGGACCACGTCTTCGGCAAGGAGGAGGCAGGCGGGACGTCGTGGGTCTATCTTTCGGCAATCCCCTTTGAACAGCTCGGATTCAACACCAGCATCCCGGCAGTGAAGCTGCCGAACCTCACCTGGAACATGCTGGGAGGGATCCCGGCAAAGGTTGGAGCGCTGGTGGTAGGCCTCTCTCTTATCGCCGCGTTCCGCAACCGCGGATCATCACGGTCGGACGAATCTACGGAAGGAAAGGAGAAATAGCCATGGCAGCGCATTCAACATCTTCAGCCATGCCGGCGCCCGCTGCCGGCTTTAAAGCGCTTATCGCGCTTGTCGCGATCGGTTTTCTCGCGGCCTTCTACCGTTTCGCCGTCGGCCTCGGCGCATCCACCAATCTGAGCGACGCAGTTCCCTGGGGACTCTGGATCGCCGTGGACGTGCTCTCGGGCGTGGCCCTGGCCGCTGGCGGATTCAGCATTACCGCCGCGGTGTATATCTTCAATATGAAGAAGTACAAGCCCATCGCCCGACCGGCGATCCTGACCGCCTGGATCGGGTATACCGTGGTCGTCATGGGGCTCGCGGTGGACATCGGGAAGCCGCTCAGCTTCTGGCATCCCCTGGTCATGTGGAATACCCACTCGGTCATGTTCGAGATCGTGTGGTGCATTATTTTGTACTCGACGGTGCTGGCGCTGGAATTCGCGCCGGCATTCCTCGAACGGTTCAAACTCACGGGTTTGCTCAAGGTCCTGAAGCTCTTCACCTTCCCGCTGGTCATCGCGGGGATCGTGCTGTCGTTCCTGCACCAGTCTTCGCTGGGGGGACTGTTCCTGATCATGCCGCACAAGCTCCCTGCGCTCTGGTACACGCCGAACCTGCCCTATCTGTTCTTCCTGTCGGCCATCGCGCTGGGACTGGCCATGGTGTCTTTTGAGTCCATTGTGAGCGCCCGGGTCTTCAAACATGAGCCGGAGATGGACATCCTGGAGGGGCTCGGCAGAGGAACGATGATCGCTTTGGGTGTCTACCTTGCCGCAAAATTCGGAGACCTGGCCGTCCGGGGAAATATTCCCGCCATATTTTCGAGCGGCAAGGCGAGCTTGTTCTTCCTTCTTGAGGTCCTTGTGGGCGCGGTCGTCCCGATCGCATTGTATGTCCAAAAATCGGTTCGGCGGTCCGCAGGCGGTCTGCTGCTCGCTTCCTCCTGCGTCATTGCCGGGACAATATTGAACCGGTTCAACGTGAATTTCTTCGCGCAAGCGGGACCGAACGCGCATTATTTCCCGTCGATCATCGAGATGCTGATCACGGTTGGTCTCGTGTCTCTCATGATACTGCTGTACCGCCTGGCGGTCACCTATCTGCCGGTGTTCCACGACCAGCAAAAGATGCATTGATCCGGCTCTTTTCTCGGGGAGGCGGGGCGAATTGCACCCGTCTCCCTTTTTTTATTTCAAGCAGGAAAACGCGGATCGAACACGGAGGTATCGGGATCACGCAGGAAATCCTCGCTGTCTTGCCATGTGAGCAGTTCCGATTTACCCGGGAGGTCATCATGAGAACTGTATTCTTGCCCGTTCTGCTTATTCTGCTGCTTTGCACGATCCCTGTCCATGCAGGCCAGCGCGTCAATATTCCCCCTGAGAACTCTCCTACGCTCGGCCCTGATAATGCCCCGGTCACTATATTCGAATTCATTGATTTCCAATGACCGCACTGCGTGGCGGCCGGTCCGACCGTCAAGAAGATCATGGAAATCTATAAGGGGAAGGTGCGGCTGGTGATCAAGAACTATCCCTACAAGTACCGGGACTATTCCCGAGGCGCGGCGGAAGCGTCGCTGGCCGCCCGGGAGCAGGGAAAGTACTGGGAAATGCATGATCTGCTGATCAAACGATCGCCCAAGCTCGAGCGAGCAAGTCTCCTGGCATACGCGAAGGAATTGGGGCTGGATGTTCAAAAGTTCACGGCATCCATCGACGGACAGAAGTTCAAGGCCGAGATCGACCGGGACCTCAAACTTGCCGAGTCCCTTGATCTGTACAACACCCCGACCTTTTATATCAACGGCAGGCAGGTGATCGGAGAGCGGCCGTTCGAGTATTTCAGGAAGATCATTGACGAAGAGCTGAAAAAATAATTTCGGATTGCGGATTGGAAAAAAGAGGATACAGCGATGAATGGATCGATTGCATTGATGATATGCATGTTTCTTTTCGCAGGCACCGCATTTGCCGGGAAGCTGGAGCCGGTCGGGCCGGTGCCGGTCCCTTCGGCCAATCCCCAGACCCCCGAAAAGATCGAACTGGGCAAGAAGCTGTTCTTCGACCGCAGGCTCTCCGGGGACGGTACCATGAGCTGTTCCACCTGCCATGACCCCGCGCAAGGGTATTCCGACGGCCTGGCGATCTCTCTCAGTTACCCCACGACCCGGAACTGGCGGAACTCGCCGACACTTGTCAACGTCGGTTTTCAGAAGTTCCTGTTCCATGACGGCCGTGCTCATACGCTGGAGGAACAGGCGCTCTTTCCCATGATGTCGGCCTTTGAGATGAACCAGAACCTCGATTTTGCTGAAGAAGAGATCCGATCTGTGCCGGAATATGTGGAGTCCTTCCGAAAGGTCTTTGGCGGCGAGGTGACCCGTGAGCGAATGGCCATGGCCATCTCAGCGTTCCAGCGCACGCTGGTGTCGGTTGATTCTCCGCTCGACCGTTTTCTGCAAGGGGAGAAAAAGGCCCTGACAGCGGAAGCGCGGAAGGGCTATGACATCTTCATGGGCAAGGGAAAATGCTCGGAGTGCCATGACGGGGTCAACCTGGCGGATGACAGGTTCTACGCGCTCAATGTTCCTGAGAACGCGGAACAGGAGAAGGACCCGAGGGTTGCGGCAACGCGGCGGTTCGTGGCAAAGGTGTCCCATTACGAGGACTACCAGAACCTTGCCGAGGACCCGGGAAGATTTCTGGTGACCAGGGACAGGACGGACTGGAAGGCCTTCCGGACGCCTACGCTCCGGGAGATCGCGAAAACCGGCCCCTATATGCACAACGGTATTTTCGAGACGCTGGAACAGGTCATTGATTTCTTTGATCAGGGCGGGGGCAAGGGGAACAGCGTGCTCAAGCCGCTCAAGCTTTCGGCGGCCGAAAAGAAAGCTCTCGTGACCTTTATGATCGAGGCGCTGTCCGGGAAGGAAGTCCCGTTCCGGTATCCCAAGCTGCCGTGATTCTCATCTTCCCTCTTCAGACCTATCGGATTCCCAGCGGCCCGCTTCCTTCCGGAGGCGGGCCATGAGTTTTTCAACAGAAACACTGCGTTCCAAGAATCTCCTTGCGAAGCCCTGCTCAGTGTGTTATTTTCCGACATTCCAAACAACCGGAGGCGGATGAAGAATGAGGATCGTACCTGTTCTTTTGCTCTGTGCGGCAGGAGTTCTCGGTTTCGCTTTTACGGCTCAGGCCGAGTTCTATAAATGGACCGACCGCGACGGCAGGGAGTTCTATACCAATGAGCGGGAGAAGATCCCCGCCGAGTATCGCCATGCGGCGCGGTCCGTGGAAGTGCATGATGAGCGGGTGAGCGTCGGCGGTAAGCCGGCAGCTGAGGTTTCCCGTACCGCGCCGATGCCTGAGCATCGGGACAAGAATGGCAGAGGCGAGGCATACTGGCGAAAACGCGCCGAGAACCTGCGCAGGCAGATCCGGGAACAGGAAGCCGAGCTCGAGCTGCTCAACCGTCAGGACCGGGAAGATCAGGCAAACGCAAAAAGAACGAGTGCCAAGGCCAGGAAAAAAGCCGGATCAGCAAGGGACAAGAAACGCGCCAAGATAGAGAAGAAGATCGCCTTGCTCAGGCACGACCTTGATGTAGAACTTCCCGAAGAGGCACGCAAGGCTGATGCCTATCCCGGATGGCTGCGGGATTGACCGTGGTCCGCCGGGGACAAACACTGCAAAAGGCCGGACCGAACCGGAGACCATGAAAAAGATCATCATCGCAGAG
Source organism: Nitrospirota bacterium (assembly GCA_029858565.1). Lineage (GTDB taxonomy): Bacteria > Nitrospirota > UBA9217 > UBA9217 > UBA9217 > JAKAHZ01. The sequence continues at coordinate 44,179 of JAOUEV010000018.1, forward strand.
AACATCCTGAAAGTGGTGGGCAGCGCCAACTCCATGTTCCGGCGGGGCGGTATCGAGGTGCATCCCGCGAAGACGTCGGAAGAACTGCTGGCCCTCCACCGACAGCATAAAGCCGACATCATTATCACCGATTTTGCCCTGCCGGTCATGGGCGGGGCGCGGCTCTGCGCCGAAATTCGCGGAGACGATTCGTTGAAAAACGTTTCCATCATCCTTGCCTGCGAAAAAATGCATGTGAGTCCGGCGCTCTGCGGCAACGCCGGCGCAAACGCCATGATCGAGAAGCCGGTCGATCCGGTCGAACTGTTCATTAAGGTCTCCGAACTGATCGCGGTGCCGCCGCGCCGGGATATGCGCGTGATGCTTCGCGTTGCCGTCTCCGGCGGCGCGGCCGGCTCCCCCTCCTTTGCCACGTCCCAGAACATCAGCATCTCCGGGATGCTGCTGGAGTCGGCCGTCGAACTCAAACCGGGCGACCAGATGGACTTCGCCTTTACTATCGGACACACGGAGATCAAGGTGACCGCAAAGGTCATGCGGGTCGAGGCGACGTCGTCGGGAAGGTATCAGTGCGGGGTGAAGTTCGTGAACCTCGACACGAAGTCGCTGATCGTGATCGAGCAGTATGTCAAATCGCGCAGCAAGTCGTGATCAAGAGCAAGAACGTTTCGGAGGACCAGCAGTGGAAGAACGATATGACGCAAAAGCGGTCGAGCAGCGCTGGCAGCGCGAGTGGGCCGGCCGCAAGACCTTCTCGGTAACCGAGGACCCCTCGAAGCCGAAGTACTACTGTCTCGAAATGTTCCCCTATCCCTCGGGCAGGATCCACATGGGCCACGTGCGCAATTACTCCATAGGCGACGTGGTGGCCCGGTACAAGCGGATGCGGGGCTTCAACGTTCTCCATCCCATGGGCTGGGATTCCTTCGGCCTTCCGGCGGAGAACGCCGCCATCAAGAACAATATCCCTCCGGCGAAATGGACCATCGAGAACATAGCGTTCATGCGCGACAAGCAGCTTACGCGCATGGGTCTTTCCTACGACTGGGACCGGGAGGTCACCACCTGCCTGCCCGAGTACTATCGCTGGAACCAGTGGCTCTTTCTCAAGATGTATGAGAAAGGCCTTGCGTACAAGAAGCTTTCCTATGTCAACTGGTGTCCTTCCTGCTCGACGGTGCTTGCCAATGAGCAGGTGGAGCAGGGGCTCTGCTGGCGCTGCAGTTCCGTGGTGAGCCACCGCGAGCTGGAGCAGTGGTTCTTCAAGATCACCGCCTACGCGGAGGAGCTCCTGTCGTCGTGCGACACCCTGACCGGCTGGCCCGAGCGGGTCCTGACCATGCAGCGGAACTGGATCGGCAAGTCCGTCGGCGTTGAAGTGGATTTCACGGTCGAAGGTTCCGGTGAAAAGCTGGCGATCTTCACCACCCGGCCGGACACGCTCTTTGGCGTCACTTTCATGAGTGTGGCCCCGGAACATCCGCTGGTCGAAAAACTGATCGCCGGACGGCCGCAGGCAGATGAGGTGCGGGCTTTTTGCCAGCGCGTCATGCGGCTGGACAAGGCGGCCAGGACCGATGAAAGCCAGGAAAAGGAAGGCGTCTTTACCGGCGCGTATGCGATCAATCCGCTGAACAACGACCGGGTGCCGGTATGGGTGGGGAACTTCGTGCTGATGGAGTACGGCACCGGCGCGATCATGTCCGTGCCTGCTCATGATCAGCGCGATTTCGAATTCGCGAAAAAATACGGCATTCCCGTGCGCGTGGTGATCCAGAACGCCAAGAACGATCTTGATCCCGCGACGATGAAGGAAGCATACATCGTTGAAGGTGCCATGGCAAACTCCGGCGCCTTCGACGGAACGCCGAGCGGTCAGGGCAAGGAGAAGGTCGCGGACTTCGTGGAGCAGAAACAGATCGGCAAGCGGACCGTGAACTGGCGGCTCCGGGACTGGGGCGTTTCACGCCAGCGGTACTGGGGCACGCCGATCCCGATGATCTACTGTGATGCCTGCGGCACGGTCCCGGTTCCCGAGAAAGACCTGCCGGTGCTGCTGCCTGAGGATGTCCAGCTCACGGGCATGGGATCGTCGCCGCTCGCCGAATCACCGTCCTTTCGCGAGACGGCCTGCCCGAAATGCGGGGGAAAGGCGAGGCGCGAGACGGACACCATGGACACATTCGTGGACTCGTCGTGGTACTTCCTTCGCTACTGTTCGCCGAGGTCGTCAGGCGCTCCCTTTGACAAGGATGCGGCTTCCTACTGGATGAACGTGGACCAGTATATCGGCGGGATCGAGCACGCGGTGCTGCACCTGCTGTATGCGCGCTTTTTCACCAAGGTCATCCGCGACCTGGGGCTCTACAACGGGGATGAACCCTTCAAGAACCTGCTTACCCAGGGCATGGTGATCAAGGACGGCGCCAAGATGAGCAAATCCAAGGGCAACGTGGTGGACCCGGACTCGATCATCAACAAGTACGGGGCCGATACCGCGCGGCTCTTTTCACTCTTTGCCGCGCCGCCGGAAAAGGACCTCGAGTGGAACGACCAGGGCGTTGAAGGTTCCCACCGGTTCCTTCACCGGATCTGGACCGTGGTGCATCGCTTCGGTCCCCGGGTCGCGAAGCTCAATGCCGCGGGCGCGGAAGCGCGGGGAGACCGGCTGTTCCGGAAGACCCATCAGACGATCAGGAAAGTGACCGAGGACATCGAACGCCAGTTCCAGTTCAATACCGCGATCGCGGCAATGATGGAGCTGGTGAACGAGATCTACGATTACACGTCCAAGGACGTCCAGGATGATAAACTGGCGGTGATAAAGGCCTCGCTGGAGGCCCTGACCTTATTGCTTGCGCCGTTCGCGCCGCACTTTGCCGAGGAACTGTGGGAAGGGCTCGGACATCAGCCGAGCGTCGCTTCAGCGGGATGGCCTGTCCATGATCCCGAGGCCATCAAGGAATCGGAGATCATCGTCGTCGTCCAGGTCAACGGCAAGGTGCGGAGCAAGCTCACGCTGCCTGCCGGCACAGCTGCCAAGGATATCGAGGCCGCAGCGCTGTCCGATCCCAAGACAGCGGAGCACCTGGCAGGGAAGACGCCGAAAAAGGTGATCGTGGTGCAGGGCAAGCTGGTTAATATTGTGGTGTAGCTAAAATCCGGAATTTAAAATCCGGAATTTGGAATGCGGAATGCGGAATGCGGAATGCGGAATAAAATAAGAACAATACTCCTGCTTCTTCTAGTCATGACCCTGATCTCCTGCGGATACAGTATGTCCGGCAGGGGGCTGCTGGCGCCGGAGAGCGCGAAAACCATCGGCATTCCGTCATTTCTGAACAACACGAACGAGCCCTACATCGATGTGGAGATCACCAAGGCCGTGGTCAACGAGTTCATTGCCGACGGGAGGCTCCGTGTCGTTGATGTGGACGCCGCCGATCTCGCCCTCCGGGGTACGGTCACCCACTTCAGCGTCACCGCGCTGTCCTATACCCCTGATGCGTATGTGCAGCAGTACAACATCAGGCTCGTCGTGGATGCAAGGCTGGACGAACGCGCAACGGGCAAGACCCTCTGGCAGGAGCGGGGCATCGAAGCGATCTTCATTGCCGACTATCCCGTGACCATCGGCGAGATCCGGGTGACCAAGGTCGCCAAGGACGCAGCGCTCAAGAAAGCGAGTCAGGACGTTGCGTGGACGCTTCGGAGCAGGGTGCTGGAAGGATTCTGACGCATGACCAAATATGACGATCTCATGCGGGGACTGCGGCAGGGCAAGATCCTGCCGGTCTATCTCTTCTTCGGGGACGAGGAGTTCCTGATCCAGGAGGCTGTCTCCCTGATCCTGGCAAAGACCGTGGACCCGGCGTCGCAGGATTTCAACTTCAACACGGTCTACTGCAAGGGGACGTCGGGCTCAGAGATCGTGAACCTCGCCCAAACTCTGCCATTCATGTCCGAACGACGGACGGTCATTGCCAAGGAGGTCGAGGCGCTCAAGGCAGCGGACCTTGAGGAGCTCGTCGCCTATCTGAAGGACCCTTCGCCCAGCACCTGTCTTATCCTGCTCGTGAACCAGCCGCGCTTTGAGAAAAAATCCGTGATCAACGCAGTGGAGTCCCAGGGCGCAGTGACGAGGTTCTTCGCGCTCCTGGACCGGGAGATCATCCCGTGGATCAGCGGATGGGCGAAGGCAAAGGGCCTTACGATCCAGAATGACGCGGCGCAGTATGTGTGGCAGACCCTTGGCAACGATCTGCAGGCGATCAACAACGAGCTTGAGAAGACCGCGGTCTCCCTGAAGGACCGGAAATCGATCACCCTTGACGATGTGAAGTCCGTGGTAGGGGATTTCCGCGATTTTACCTCATTTGACCTCGCGGAGGCGGTTGGCAGAAAGAACCGTGAGCGGGCCTTCCTGGTCCTCGGACGCCTGATCCAGGAGGGAGAACAGCCGGTGGGGCTGCTCGGATCCATCGCGTGGAACTACCGGCGTATCATGCGGGCGAAGTCCCTTGAGGCCGCCGGCGTCGGTTACGATGAGATCAAAAGGAAACTGAACATCATATTTCACCAGTCCGCGGCGTTCCAGGACCAGATGCGGCGCAATGACCTGCAGGAGCTGCAGGGCGCTTTCGGGGCGCTGCTGGACGCGGACCGGGCGCTGAAATCCGGTTCCTTGAACGGACGGCTGGTGCTGGAACGGCTGGTCCTGCGGCTCTGCGGGATATGAAGGAACAATAAAAAAGCGCCGACCCCTATACAGGGGAGGCGCTCAGGTTCCTGGTACTGATTCCGGACTTCTCGGCTTCGCTTAGGCGGTTGCCGCTTTTCCGATGGCGCTGACCTTGCGGGACAGCCGGGAGACCTTCCGTGCGGCAGTTGACTTATGGATCACGCCTTTGGACGCAGCCTTGTCCAGTGCTTTCATGGCCGCGACCAGCGCGTTCTTCGCCGTATCGCCGCTCTTGGCTTCGATCGCTTCCTCGACCTTCCGGGCAAGGGTCTTGAGCATGGATTTCACGGACTTGTTGCGATCATGCAGTTTAACTGCCTGGCGCTTTCTTTTGATACCCGATTTGTTTCTCTTTGATTTTGATTTTGCAGGTGCTGTGGCCACAGAGAGCCTCCTTCACGAATTCTGAAACAGGCCATTTTTTTAACATGAAACAGCCATTGCTGTCAAGGGAAAAGAATCAATGTGAGGCGCATTTATCCCTTTGCAGATCCGCTGTTTTTTGCTAGAGTGAGCAACCCCGCCTCCGGTCCGCAGCAGCCGGCCGGGCTCAAGACCGCTTCGGAGCGAGCGGTCATCGTTATTCCGGAGATGTGAACGCATGTCAGAACAGGTGAAAGTGGCGAAAGCCGCGGGGATCGTCGGCGCGGCAACGCTGGCCTCGCGGATCATGGGGTATATCCGGGACATGGTCATGTCCTGGGCCTTCGGGACCTCGGCAGCGGCAGATGCCTTCTATGTCGCCTATCGCATTCCCAACCTGCTCCGGGAACTGCTCGCCGAGGGGTCCATGTCCGCGGCCTTTATCCCGGTGTTCACCGAGACCCTCACCAGGGACGGCAGGGAGAAAGCACATCAGCTCGCGAACGCGGTCTTTGCCCGCCTGATGGTCATCCTGGCGGTGCTGACCGTGCTCGGCATCATCTTCGCGCCCCAGATCATCAGAACGATCGCCTGGGGCTGGAAGGCCGGGGCGCATCAGGACGCATTCCAGAGCGCGGTGCTGCTGACCCGGGTGATGTTCCCCTATCTGCTGTTCATCGGCCTGGCCGCCCTTGCCATGGGCATGCTGAACTCCCTCCGGTCCTTTCTCATGCCCGCGCTCTCGCCGGTGATGCTGAACATCTTCACCATCAGCGGCGTGGTATTCCTGGCTCCGCACATGCCCTCGCCGATCCAGGGAGCGGCTGTGGGAGTGGTGCTGGGAGGATTGTTCCAGTTCCTGATCCAGGTGCCGGGCCTGCGGAAAGAAGGGATGATGCTGCGGCCGGTCTTTTCTCCGAGCCATCCCGGCGTGGCCACGGTCGGCAGGCTTGCGGCGCCGATCTTTCTCAGCTCCTCGGTCACCCAGATCAATATCTTCATCGGCACGGTCCTGGCGTCCTTCCTCGCCACCGGGAGCATCACCTACCTTTTCTACGGCATGCGGTTCATCCATTTCCCGCTCGGCATCTTCGGTGTTGCTGTTGCAACGGCCATTCTTCCGACCCTTTCGACCCATGCGGCAAAGCAGGAAATGGAGGAGTTCCGGGATACGCTTTCCCTGGGCCTCAGGCTCGTGTTCTTCATCATGTTCCCGGCCATGGCAGGCCTCATCACGCTGGCGGTGCCGATCGTGAACCTGCTGCTGGAGCGCGGCGAGTTCAACCGCATGTCCACCCTGGGAACCGCATCGGCGCTGCTCTATTACGCCGTGGGACTCTGGGCCTTCGCCGGCGTCAGGATCGTGGCGCAGGCATTCTATTCGCTCCAGGACACCAGGACGCCGGTAAAGGTCGCGGTGCTGGCGCTCTTCACGAACATCGCGCTCAGCACGGTCTTCATCCTCTGGACCCCCCTTCAGCACGGAGGGCTGGCGCTCGCGACGTCGATCGCCGCGATGGTGAACGTGGGGCTCTTGACCGTGGCGCTCCGGGAAAAGATCGGCCGCATGGACGGCAGGCGCATTTTCCTGTCCCTGGCGAAGATCGTTCCGGCTTCCGTTGCCATGGGCGTCATCGGCTGGCGGATCAGCCGGATGCCGATGTGGGAATCGCCGGGGAACAACCTGGTGAAGACGGAGCTGCTCGTTGGCGGGATAGCAGCGAGCGTGATCTTCTATCTCGGTGCGATGTGGCTTTTGAAGAGCGAAGAACTGGCATTCCTGTGGGGGATCGTGAAGAGACGAAGGAAGAAATAAAGGAGTGCGAAGTGCGAAGTGCGGAGTGCGGAGCAAGGACCAAGATCATGCATACACCGTTCGGCTGGGCCGGGGCGGCAGCGTCGGACAAAGGCGTTGTCGCGATCATCCTTCCGAGGAAGTCCAAAGCCGCGGTCGCGCGTGAACTGGAGAACGCTACATGCCGGCCCGAAGCTGGTGGTGCTGTTGCTGAAAGGCTGCTCGCGAAAGTCGTGAAGCAGCTGGAGCGTTATTTCAAGGATCGTTCGATGACCGGTGATCTCCCGCTCGATCTTCATGGACATACGCCGTTTCAGCAGGCTGTTTGGAAGGCCGCTGCCGAGATACCTTGTGGTGAAACGCGGTCCTATGCGTGGATCGCGAAGCGCATCAAAAGACCGAAAGCGGCGCGGGCTGTTGGACAGGCAATGGGAGCCAATCCCGTGCCGTTGCTCATACCCTGACACCGGGTCATCAGCTCAGCCGGGTCGCTGGGCGGGTTCGCGGGGGGATTGGAATTGAAGAAGAAGCTGCTGGAATGGGAAGGGATAAAAGTTATTCATTGCGGCTAATAATTGGCAGTTCTCAGTAAAAGCTGATATCCCTTCTGAATGTTTGTCACCTTTCTTGCGTGCCCAAGAAAGGTGACCCAAATCCCTGGCGACATATGATCCCGGCAAAGCCGGGTTAAGGTCAGTCGCCGGGAGGTCGCGTTATAAGGAGCCCGCGGCTCTTGCTGACGGTCCTCCTCGAAGGGCACCCGGCGAAAATCCTTTACGGCAGACTCGGTCGTCCTCGGTACATTTCGGAAACTCGCCCTGCGGGCTCAGACATCCGAAATGTTTAACCCTCGTCCTCGGTCGTCTGCCTGGATTTTCGCATGGGATAATAAACAGTCAAAAACAAAATCAGGCAGGAAAGTATTGCCTGTCGCTTACTCTGCGTCTTTGCGTCTTTGCGCGAGACAAAGTTTGCTTTTTAACGGGCGGGAGTGCAATGTTTAAGAGAACGATCTGCATCTTCGCGCTTGTTATTTTGATCCCAAACTGTACACGAACAGGAAAGATTACCATGCAATTAATGAGAATCGTTGTGGGCCCCCTGCAGGTGAACTGCTACATCGTTTTCGACGAGAAGACAAAGGAGGCGGTAGTGATCGATCCGGGCGACGACGGGCCGAAGATCCTTTATGCGGTCAAGGACAAGGGGCTCAAGGTCAAGTACATCGTCAACACCCATGCCCATTTCGACCATGTAGGCGCGAACCAGGAGATCAAGGACGCAACCGGCGCGGAGCTGGTCATCCACCAGGAGGACGACAAACTGCTGGGGAATACGGCGGGCCAGGCGCGGATGTTCGGCATGACCGCGAACTCGTCTCCCAAGGCGGACCGGTATGTGAAGCACGGGGACATCCTGACAGCCGGCAGCGTCAAGCTCAAGGTCCTGCATACGCCGGGCCACTCGTCCGGCGGGATCTCTCTTGCCGGCGACGGCGTGGTGTTCACCGGCGATGCGCTCTTTGCCGGTTCCATCGGCAGGACAGACCTCTTCGGCGGCGATATGACGACGCTCATCACCGCGATCCGGGAGCATCTCATGACCCTGCCGGACGAGACCATCGTCCTTTCCGGCCATGGTCCGGACTCGACCATCGGCGAGGAACGGGCCGAAAATCCCTACCTGAACAGCAGGTCGGGGTTCTGAGGATGATGGTCTGTTGCCGCTAGCCCCGCCCTGATGTCCCTATTGCTGTCGGTACTTGTTGTCTCACTCCCCATGTCCGTCGTTCTATTCCTGCAATATCTTGCTTGACAAAAATAATCGGTTAAAGCATAATCGTGCCGTACTCTCGCCGATGCGCAGAAACTCCATCTTTAATTACGAGAAGCAGACAATATAGCTGAACATACTCACAGAATATCCTTCGGGATAAGCCGGTTGAGGCGGTTAATCTTACTTTATCATCCGTACTTCTCAATTCAATTTTGATAGGGACCGTCCGAGGAGGCGATTGTGCATCACGAATGGTGTCTATTCTTTCTGGTCGTCGGTGTCATCGTCCTGTTCATTCGCTCTATCAACATACGACGCGATCTGGAACGTCACGTCGAGGAGCTCAAACGGGAGATCTCGGAGCTGAGGATGGCCGTTGCCGCACCGCGGCGGGAAAGCGCGGCGGAGCGGGTCGAGGCGATGAAGAGACCGACCGTCGCACCGGTCCCGCGCGTTGACCAGGCGCCTCCGCCTCCTGCGGTCCCGCCCGCATCTCCAATACCTCCCGCGACTCCCGTTCCTCCGGCGCAGGCCATGCCTCCAGCGCCGCCCGAACCGCCCAGGGAAACGATACCTCAGAAGCCGGTCACCCTGCCGCCCTCGCGCGCTCCGTTGCAGACGCCTGTCCCCGCGTCAGCGGCGGACACGGTCCGTGCGACGGTTCCCGCGGCGCCGGCGCCCGCGGCTCCCTCCGGTCCGAGCCTGTTGGACCGCTGGGAGCAGTTCAAGGCGAACGTGGACTGGGAGCTGTTCACGGGCGTCAAGCTCTTCGCCTGGCTGGGCGCGCTGGCCCTGTTTATCGGCGCAGGCTTCTTTGTCAAGTATTCCATAGACCGTAACCTCATACCGCCCGCGCTCCGGCTGGCCGTGAGCGCCGTGATCGGCCTGGCGCTTATTATCGGTTCGAGCCGCATCAATCGCGAACGGTTCACGGTGCTGCGCCACACCCTGGGAGCCGGCGGCATCGGCGTACTCTACAGCGTCGTGTTCGCGGCCACGCTCTACTATCATTACCTGTCCAATCCCGTAGGCTTCGGCCTGCTGACAGTCGTATCCGCGACCGCCTTTGTGCTGGCCGTCTATCTCCGCGGCATCCCCATCTCAATGCTCGGCGCGCTCGGCGCATATCTCACGCCCATCCTGGTAAGTACCGGCCAGGGCAGCCTCATGGGTCTCTTCGTCTACCTCGCTGTGGTGAATGTCGGACTGTTCCAGGTAGTGCGGCGTCTCAGTTCGGCGCTCCTCTTGTTCATCGCCACCGTGGGAACGCTCGCCACGCTCTTCCTCGCAGCCTTCTCCGGCCGCATCCATCCCGAGAGCATCGTGATCGCC
>JAOUEV010000067.1 GCA_029858565.1 Nitrospirota bacterium
CAGAGCTGTTAACTCTGTGCTCTCTGTGGTTAATTATTCTTTTTCACTCCGTACTTCTTCCTGACCTCTTCGATCTTGCCGCAGGTCATCTTGCCTTCGGGACAGGGATTGTGCAGACATCCCGGTCCGGACTTGCCGAAGATCGTGGGCGCCGCGGCCTTTACCAGGTTCAGCATCTTCTCGGACATATCCCGGATCTCCCACTGCGCCCGGTTGCAGCAGCGCACGCGGAAGAAGTGCAAGAGCTCCCGCGCGTTCATGGTGACCACGATCTTGGTCTCCGCCGCGTTCGGGAGGATGTACCGGGCGTCCTGGTTCCCGTTCTCGCCCTTGATGCCCCGTTCTTCGAGCCCTTTCAGTATGGCCGTGTACCGCGCCTGCGCATCGGCCATGAACTGCTCGAAAGCTTTCCTGCTTTCGGGATCCTGCTTGATCGTCGGAGGGATGATGTAATCAAAGGATTCTTCCCTCACGTAGCGCTGGCTCTGCTGCGAGTACGATGCCACCCGGTGGCGCACCAGCTGGTGCGAACAGGCCCGGGAGATGCCCTCGATCCCGAAGGTGAAGGACACATGCTCGATCGGAGACAGGTGACCCATGGTGGCCAGCTTCTCCACGAATGCGGTCTGGTCCTTTGCCTCGATCTTGTCCTTTAATTCCTCCACGTTCGCCGGGCTGTAGCAGAGTTTCGCGGCCATGGCCACGACCTCTTCCGGCTCGGGAGTGTGCCGAAGGAGAACAACGTTCAGTGATGCTTCTGGCATGCATCGACCCCTTTCGGCCCCCTTAACTATCGAGAATCAGGATATAAGTCCTCGATTATAAGGAAGCTCATTATATGGAGAAGCTGTTTTTCGAGTCAAGAGTAAATACATATGGTAACAGTCATTTTTTTTAATGAAAATATAAGTTTCGCTCATAAAAGCAACGCCTCTGCTACTTTTCGTAGCAGAGGTAGGCTCTTGATGGTTTCCAGCATGGACCTCTGACCTAACTACTTGAAACTATGCTCATCAGAGGGAAATGTTCCGGATTCGACTTCCTTCTTATACTCCTGCACAGCAGCAAGTGCCTGCTCCCTCAGCTTCGCATACTTCTTCACGAACTTTGGCGTGAACCTGTCGAAAAGACCCAGAAGGTCGTGGATGACGAGCACCTGGCCGTCGCAGGAGGGTCCCGCACCGATGCCGATGGTCGGTATCCTGAGCATGGCAGTGATCTCTTTTCCGAGCGATGCGGGCACGCCCTCAATAACGACCGAGAAAGCTCCCGCATCCTGGACCGCTTTGGCGTCGGCAAGCAGCTTTTCCCGGGCCGCATCACCCTTGCCCTGCACTTTGAATCCGCCGAGCATGTGCTGATACTGCGGGGTCAGTCCAATATGGGCCACCACGGGAATGCCGGCGTTCACGATCGCCCGGATCACTTCCGCCATCTGGCTGCCGCCTTCGAGCTTCACCGACTCGGCGCCGCCCTCTTTCAGGAACCTGCCCGCGTTCCGGACCGCATCCTCTAAGCTCGTCTGATAGGACAGGAAGGGCATGTCCCCGACGACCATGCTTGTCTTCGCTGCCCGGGACACCATGCGAGTATGGTAGATCATCTCGTCCATGGTCACCGGGATGGTGCTGTCCAGTCCCTGCACCACCATGCCGAGCGAATCGCCCACAAGGATCATGTCAATGCCTGCCTGGTCCACCAGCTGGGCAAAGGGAAAATCATAGGCCGTGAGCATAGAGATCTTCTTGCCCTCGGTTTTTTTCTTGTAGAGGTCGAGAATAGTGATCTTAGGCATGGGTTTGATCTCGAATAGGGAGGAGATGCCGGGATCCTGTCCCGGAGTGCATATTATACTCCAAGTGGTCCAGTCATTTCCATTGCCATGATAAAAAAACCACGTCCCAGCGAGCGGGGAGAATGCTGCTCAAGTCGACGAGTTTCACATTCTCGCAACTGATCGTAATCGTGGAAGAAACAGGAAAAATCAGTAAGTCAAGCTCGATCCTCAACAGTCCCGCAAGCACATTCAGACATCACTTTTTATCCGAAGGGATTGATGACCTCAAGACCCGGATAGTAAAAGTCCCTGGCATTTCTTGTCACCAGCGCCAGATCATGATGCAATGCGGTCGCTGCAAGAAGACTGTCGATCGTGGGGACAGGGCGGCAGGCCTCGGCAAGCAGCCTGCCCCACCGGTCCGCGACAGCGAGGTCCACCGGAAGCACCCGCCCCTCGAACCAGCGCGGAAGCTCGTGATCGAGCCAGAGCCTCAGTTTCTCCCGGCGTTTCCTGTCCGCGACCGCCTCGATGCCCTTCCGGATTTCCCCAAGCGTTAGCACGCTTACAAAGACTGACTCTGCGGGGAGTTGTTCGAGCCACGCGAGCGCCGTCTTATTGGGCGTTCGTCGGATGGTTTCGGACACAACGTTGGTGTCGAGCAGATAGCTCATGCGATATCAGCCTCGCGCGTATGCGTCTGCTCGCGCCCGAGCTTAAGGTCAACGCCGAACAGCGGCGAACTGCGCATGAACTCGACAAAGCTTTTCTTCGGGCGCTTCAGCCGCTCATACTCCCCGCTCGAAAGGACGACGACGCTCGGCTGCCCGTGGACCGTGATACTCTGCGGGCCTTCCTTCTTCGCTTTCTTGATGACCTCGCTCAGGCGGGCCTTTGCTTCCTGAAGCTGCCACGTGTTCATATGGCCTCCCTATCTGGTCAGTCTGGTCAGAATTATAGCACCCGAGGAACCGGGCTGTAAAGACAATTATTGAAAGATCCCCTATAGGTATATTGGCGCAAATAGAATTCCAACAGTATGAACCTGACCCCATGATGTTCCGGAACAAATAAAAAGGTTAAGAAATCAAGCCTAAAGTTTATTTTTATCCGGGCTTATCTGAGCTATCCCCTATGACTCTTTGTTGTTATCAGTCTTACGCATTTCGGCCAGTTGGCCTATGAAATTTAAGCCTTCTTCATCCCAAGAATCATGAGTAGGATCCAGTTCCCGGCTAATAAAGAGAATCAAATTAGTATCAATAAAGACTGACTTCTCTTTTTCAAAATGAATTCTCAGTATTGTTATCAAGCCATTATATTTAATTTGAATCTGAAGTCTTTTGTCGTTAATATTGAACCTTAGTTTCTTGTACTGAATCCACCAGGCATCATTTATTACATAAAAGGCAACCTTTTTCCCGAACAAAAAACTTTTTACGAAACCGGTCGACGTACTAGATTCACCATCTTTCTCCCGCACAACACGACACTGACCATCATCAACGTTGAAATCGTAGACTTTCGCAAAACGATCCCACGAGTGTAGATACATATGATTCTCCCAAGGTAATGTTCTCAGCAAATCAAGTAGGCTAGCCTGCCCTAATAGATGCTTTCTCGTTGTTGGAAGCTCTGCAATAACAAAAAGGCGAGGTTTCCCCCGCCTTGTGTATGCTTTTTATTTTTCAAATCCGCATTCCGCAATCCGAAATCCGCAATTGAATCACACTTCCGGTCTCGGATACAGCCCTGCTGCCTTCACGATCCCTTCGATCGCGCTCTCCCACTCGATGGCCTGAATGTGCACGCCTTTGACCCCCGGCGTCTCGAGCGCCTGGTGGATCAGCTCGATCGTGATCTTGATGCCCTCCTGCTCCTGTAGTTCGCGCATCTTCTTCTTGTCTTCGCCCGCGGCCGACTTGGCTTTGTTCATGCGGTCGATCATCTCTTTGGGCACGGACACGCCCGCTACCGAGGAATCCATGTACTTAAGCATCATGGCGCTCTTCGGCACAATGATACCAGCTAAAATAGCGGTCTTTTCATGGAGGCCCATGTTCCGGATCTTCTCCATCTGCTTGCGGAAGAGCGACATGTCGTAGATGCCCTGGGTCTGGATAAAATCCGCGCCGGCGTTCACCTTCTTCATGAGGTTGATGGGCCGGAAATCGATGGGATCGCCCATGGGCGTCCATGATGCGCCGATGAAGAACTTGGGTGCAACTTCGAGCGGATCACCGCCTTCCTGCTTGCTCTCATCGCGCATCTTCTTGAGCATGCCCACAAGCTGGCAGGTATCGAGATCATAGACGTTCTTGGCTCCGGGGTGACCTTTGAGCTTGCCGGCTGCGCTGAACTTCTGGTGGTCGCCGGCAAGGCAGAGGCAGTTCTTGAGCCCCAGGGCTGCCGCGCCCAACAGGTCGGCCTGCATGGCGATGCGGTTCCGGTCGCGGCAGGTCATCTGCATCACCGGCTCGAGCCCGTTCTGGAACGCGATGGCTGCAGCCGCGATCGAGGATATGCGCACCACCGCGGTCTGGCAGTCGGTGATATTCGCCGCGTCGCAGAATCCCTTCAGCAGTTTCGCCTTGTGCACCACTTCGTGGGGATCGGCGCTCATGGGCGGGCCGAGCTCGGCAGTTACCGCGGGCTTGCCGCTGGCGAGTACTTTTTCAAGAGTGCTTCCGCTTTTCATCTATCTTTACCTCCACAAGGTTATCAAGAACAGGAATTAGACACTGAGGACACTGACAAGACTTATGAGGAACCCCTATTTGAACTCTTTTTCATAGGCTCTTCTGAGTCATCAGTGTCGAAAATCGTTTTGATTTATTTTCCTGCTTTCGCTTCTTCTTTCTCTTCGAACTCCCGGATATGCTCCAGCGAAATGCGGCGCGGCCCGCCGTCGCGGGAGGTTGCCCAGTTCCGGGGCGGCAGCACCGTGCCGAGTTTGTCGAGCTGGCCAAGCTTGGTCATGCGCTCCACGATCAGGTACCATGCGCAGTCGATCTCGTTCGAGACCTCGCACTTGCCCTTGTTCGTGCCCCCGCAGGGACCGTTCATAAGCGTCTTGGCGCAGCGCGCGATCGGGCAGATGCCGCCGGTCAGATGCAGGATGCAGTCCCCGCACCCCGCGCAAAGCTCCTTGAACACGCCGGGAGCCTCGACAGCTCCGTAGAAGGACGTATTGATGCCCGGCACCACCGGCACCGTTCCGGTGCGGTCGGACAGGAAGTTCACTCCCACGCCGCAGGCAGTCGAAACCACCATGTCGTACTTCTTCACGTCCTCGATGACATTGTCGAAGTACTCGGGCTCGCAGTGGCGCATCACGCCCATATGGCTGACCTCCATCTGCTTGCCTTCCTGGGACGCCTTCATGCGAAGAAGCGAGGCGATGGTCTCAGCCTCCTTTTCGCCTCCTGCATGACAGATAGCAACACAGGTGTTGCACCCGAACACGAGGACCTTCTTCTTGTCCTTGTCCTTGACCATGTTCCATATTTCATCAATGGGTTTTTGTGATCCGACGATCATGGCAATGCTCCTTTATCATTCCCCCGTCTGCAAAAGGGGTGTTTACTTTACTCTCAAGCCCATCTTCTTCACCAGTTCCGAGAACTCTCCGCATGATGACGCTGCGGGCAGGATCCCGATACGGTCAGGTTCCATGCCAAGGGTCTTGATCAGTTCCTGGCCGCGCTTCACCCGCGCCTGCACGCGAGGCTCGATCTTCTCGTATTTGCAGTTCCTGTCCCCGCACCGCACGACCGCGACGCCGTCCGCCCCGGTTTCAAAGGCCCTCAGCATATCCAGCACATCGACCCGGCTGGTGCAGTGCACGGGGAAGGGCCGGTAATTCTTTGGCAGGTCGGCGCCATGGACGCCCAGGCGGTTCGTGCAGACAAAAGCCACAATGAGGGGCTCGGTCCGTTTCGAGTCCACGCAGCCCACGGTCGTTGTCATGGACCCGCGGATCTCCTTCACATCATAGCTCACCATGCTTATTGCCTGGGCCGGACACTCCGGGGCGCAGAGGCCGCAGGCCTGGCAATAATCCGGCCGAATCTCGGACCAGGCCTTCACCACCGGCGCTCCGTAGGGGCAGACGCGCAGGCAGGTGAGGCAGGCCATGCACTTGTTCGGATCCACCACCGCGCCGCCGCCGCAGCCGCGGCACCGGGAGGCCTCGGCCAGCGCCTCTTTCTCGGTGTAGGTCTTCTCGAAATTGTCCATTGTCTTGACGCGCACCGCGGGCTCCACATGGTGCACCTTCTGGCGCGGCATCTTGCAGATCTTCTCAAGCACATCCTTGGGCATCTCGTTGATGCTGTCCTTTTCCTGGACCGGCAGCTTGCCCTCGATGGTTTCGCCCTGAAGGAAAAGATGCATTGCCAGCGCTGCGCGGTGGCCGCTCGCCACGGCCGCGATCGCCGAGCCAGGACCGGTCACGACCTCGCCTGCAACAAAGACGTTCTTCGCACTGCTCTTCTGCGTCTTCTGGTCCCACTCCACGCGTCCCCGCTCATCAGCCTTGACGCTGCTGTCCTTGAGCGGAGCGAGGTTCGCCATCTGGCCGATGGTGATGATGATCGTGTCCGCCTCAAGCAGCGTCGTCACGTTGTTGTCAAAGGTAGGCGCGAATCGCTTGTTGCCGTCGAACACCGACAGGACCTTGGTCACTTCCAGACCCAGGACCTTGTCGCCGTCCCGCTTGACCGCCTTGGGCCCCCAGCGGTAATTGATCTTGACCGCTTCCTCCACTGCCTCGTCCACTTCCCACTTCCATGCCGGTATCTCCTGCTCGTTCTCAAGGCAGACCATCTCGACCTTCTCCACGCCGAGCCTCCGGGCGCTCCGCGCAACATCCATGGCCACATTCCCGCCGCCGATCACGAGCACCTTCTTGCCGAGCTTGGGGTCGCGGCCGAATGCAACATCCTCCAGAAAGGGGATGGCGAGCAGCACGTTCGGTCCGTCAACACCCGGAATGTTCAGCGACCGGCTCAGAGAGAGTCCGATGGCGAGCAGGATCGCGTCGTGCTTTTTCGCCAGATCGTCGAGCTTGGCGTCCTTCCCGACCTCGAACCCGGTCTTGACCTCGATGCCGCGGCTGACCACGTCATCGATGTCCTCTTTCAGCACCTCGCGGGGCAGCCGGTAGGGAGGAATGGCGGTGGAAAGCATGCCGCCGAGCACCGGATGGCGCTCGTAGAGCGTGACGCTGTATCCCAGGTCCGCCATGTCGCGCGCAGCGGTCAGGCCCGACGGTCCGGACCCGATGATGCCCACGCTCTTGCCCTTGTTCTGTGCCACAAGTTTGCGCTTATTGCGGCGGTATTCCTTTGCCTGCTCGATCGCGAACCGCTTCAGCGGCCGCACCGCGACCGCTTCGTCGATGCCGCACCTGCGGCAGGACCGTTCGCAGGGATGGTGGCAGATCATCGAACAGACCGAAGCGATCGGATTCGGCGCGGTGATCACCTCGAAAGCCTCGGTGTACCGGCCCTGGGCGATCAGGCCCACATAGGCCTGGACATCAGTATGCGCCGGGCATGCCGCGCGGCACGGCGAGTAGGGCCGGGTTTCCTTGATCTCGGCGCCGTAAGGCCGGTAGGGTTGTGTCAGATCACAGGTATCTTGAGCAGCCATGCATCACTCCTGCACTACAAAATGAAATTTCACACCAGATCCGAATGCGGTCTGTAGTGTCGTGTTAATCCTTCGGCAAGAGACCGCGCCCTGATCCGCCATCATCGGTCCTGATCTTAAAAAACGCGACGGCCTCCTGAAGTTCTTTTCCCTGCATGGCGAGCTGTTCCGCAAGGGTCGATGTTTCCCCGGCGGTCCCCGCGTTCATCTGGATCGCCTGGTTCAACTGCTGAATAGCGCCGTTGATCTGTTCGGCCCCGGACAACTGCTCCTTCGAGGCGGCGCTGATCTCCTGCACCAGCTCCGCGGTCCGCTGAATATCCGGGACCAGCCTGTCGATCATGATTCCCGCCTGTTCGGAGATCTGCAGGGTGGCGGCCGACCTCGCAGTGATCTCCGCAGCCGCGGCCTGGCTGCGTTCGGCAAGCTTGCGCACTTCCGCCGCGACAACAGAGAATCCCTTTCCCTGCTCGCCGGCACGGGCCGCCTCGATCGCCGCGTTCAGGGCTAGCAGGTTCGTCTGGCGGGCGATCTCCTCGATGATCGATATCTTCGCAGTGATGTCCTTCATCGCGGCGACCGCATCGGACACGGCCTTGCCGCTCTCCCGGGCGTCCCGGGCGCCCTGCAGCGCGATCTTCTCGGTCTGGTAGGCGTTATCGGCGTTCTGCCTGATCGTGGCGTTCATCTCCTCCACGGCCGCCGATGCCTCCTCAGCCGAAGCAGCCTGCTCGCTGGTGCTCTGGGACATTTGGGCCGCGCCACCCGATATTTCGCTGCTTCCCTGCGCAACAGTGTCCGAGACAGCTTTGACGCTTGCGACGACCTCCGACATCCTCGCGACCATGCTGTTCAGCATGGCAGCCAACACGCCGATCTCATCCTGCCGGTCCAGGGAGATGGCAACGGTCAGATCTCCCTCGGAGATGCGCTGCGCCGTATGCGACAGCCTCCGGACAGGATCGGAAATGCCCTTGCCCACGAAGAGGAACACGAGCGCCAGCGCGACCAGCAGCGCAAGGCTGCCCGAGGCCAGTGACCAAAGGAGCATGCTCCGCACCTGTCGGTTGACAGCTGATGACTTGAGCGCGATGCGGATTATGCCGATGCGCTTCTTGTCGGCATCCATCAGAGGAATGACCTTTTCGTACACACTGCCGCTGCCAAGGGCATAGGAATGCAGCAGCGGTTCGGCCGCCGACAGCGCGCGCTTCGCAGGATCGTCGCCGAGGACCCGGTTCTCATCGGACACCGCGCTGGAATAGAGCACCTTGCCGCCCAAGTCCATGACCATGGCGTGGGCCAGGTCCTCGTTTTGCTCGGTCAAAGCGCGGAATTTTTCTCCAATGCCGCCCAGACCGTCCAGCGGGATCCCGAATCCCAGGGATTTATCAATGTCCTTCTTGACCCCTTCGACGACCGTCGTCACCCGGTCAATGAGCGCTTCCCGGTAGCGCCCTGCAGCGGAATAGGTAATGAAGAATGTGTTGAGGCTCAGCGCCAGGAACAGGACACCGGCTGTCGCCAGTACTGCTTTTGTCTTTAAGGTCATACGGGAAAACATGACTATCACTTGCCTGCGATGCTCCTGCCGTTGTTTTGGCGATACCGCAACCGTTATTCCCTCTTGCCCAGGAGCTCGAGCATTTCCATGCGCGTGGATTCCTTGGTACGGAAGATGCCGCGCACCGCCGACGTGACCACCCGGGAACCCGGCTTTTTCACGCCGCGCATGCTCATACAGAGGTGTTCCGCGTCGATCACGACCATCGCGCCCTTGGGCTTCAGGCTCGACACGATCAGGTCGGCGAACTGGGTCGTGAGCCGCTCCTGCACCTGGGGCCGCTTTGCAAACACCTCAAGCGCCTTGGCAAGGGAGCTTATGCCGACGATCTTGCCGGCGCCGGGAATATAGGCGATGTGCGCCTTGCCGAAAAAGGGGACAAGATGGTGTTCGCACACCGAGTAGAACGCAATATCCCGGATCATCACCATCTCATCGTGCGTCTCGCCCGCTATGGGGACCAGCAGTTTT
The DNA here is from genome assembly GCA_029858565.1 of Nitrospirota bacterium. Taxonomy (GTDB): domain Bacteria; phylum Nitrospirota; class UBA9217; order UBA9217; family UBA9217; genus JAKAHZ01. The sequence goes on from JAOUEV010000067.1 coordinate 9,468, forward strand.
TCCGTGTCCGCTGCAATGCCGGAGAATATCTCTCCATACATCTCGGCCACGCGCTGCGGCGTGCTCTTGAGTCCGGGACGCTCCGCGTTCTCGCCGATCCCTTCAATGATCAGGCGAACGCCTTTTTCGATCTTCTTAATATCCATGATCAGCCTTTATCACTGGATGCGCTGGAAATGACCGTCATGCAGTGAGCAAGCGCTTCCGCTTTTTTCATCCTGTGATCTCTATGTTCATTTGTTTACCACTAAGACCCGGTTTTCCGTCACGATCCTCTTGACCGGGATGTCATGATCATCAACAGGCACCGACGGCAGGACCTGGAGCTCGAATGCCAGAGCGACGGTCGGACCGGAGTAAGCCGGGAGCAGCCGGTCGTAGTACCCCGCTCCATATCCGACGCGGTTTCCCTGTTCATCGAACACCGCTCCGGGCACCACGATCAGGCCAATGTCCGCAAGCGGGACCGGTGTCCCGCGCTCCGGTTCGGGGATCCCCCACGCGCCGGGCAGCATGTCTTTATCGAAGTTCGCGATCTCAAGCAGTACCAGTTCCTTACCCTTCACCTTCGGCAGGACGACCCGCTTGCCCTCGGCAAGAGCGCGCCGGATCATGAAGTGGGTCTCCACTTCGCTCTGAAACGATGCAAAGAACAGTACCACCGCTGCTGCCTCGAACTCCGGCAGGCTGAACAGCCGCTGCTCGATCGCCCTGCTCCGCGCCCTCCGCTCCTCAGGCGTCAGCGCAAAGCGCTCGTCGAGCACCTTCTTCCGTATCGCGCTCTTCACTTCTTTTGTATCATCTGGTCCAGCGCGGCCTTGATGACCTTCGCCTCGTCGACCGCCGCGGGAGCGGCATCGAAGGCGGACCTGCCATCCAGATCAGCCTGTACCGTATCCGCGGAGAACCGCATGTATCCCAGGACCTGCATGTCTCCCAGGTTCTTTTCGATGAATGCCTTGTCCGTATCCCGCTGGATCTTGTTCCCGACCACGAATACCTGCTTGACGCCGAGCCCCTTCGCCAGGTTCTCCACATGGTGCGCTGTCTGCAGGCTCCGCTGACCGGGCTCAACGACCACGATAAAGGCATCCACGCTGCCCGCGGTACCGCGCGTCAGGTGCTCGATCCCCGCTTCCATATCCAGGATCACCACTTCATTACTGCGCAGAATAAGATGGCTGATCAGCCGTCGCAGCAGCACATGTTCGGGGCAGTAGCAGCCCGCTGCAGCTTCCTTGGACTTTCCCATGATCAACAGGCGGACACCGTCCCGCCGGATGCTGTACTTTTCCGGAATATCGTCGACCTTCGGATTGATCCGGAACATGCCGCCCGGTGCGCCCGGCCGGGAACCGGTCCGCTCCTCGATCATATCGGTCTGTTCGGCAAGCGGCAGCGCCTTTGCCGCTTCTTCCGGCGATATTCCGAGCGACGATGCCAGATTAGCATCAGGATCCGCGTCGACAGCCAGGACCGTGCGGCCCTCGGCAGCATAGAGACGCGCCAGAAGGCCGGCAAGTGTTGTTTTTCCAACACCTCCCTTGCCGGTAATCGCGATTTTCACGGCAAAATCTCCTTAAATTCAGGTTGGGCAACATAGCATCTGAAAAGCAAAAGAGTCAAGGATTTTTTGTTATGTTTATTTTCATCGTGGTTACGGTTCGTAACGCGCAACCTTGTCTCCAGTGACATTTTTTCTAGTGCTCTAATGCGGGAACAAGGGCATGGTTTCCGCCTGAAATGATCGACGCACAAAAAAAAGGGAATGGCTTGGTTGCCATTCCCTGTCCCGTACTATCCGACGGACCTGGTGTCCCCTATGTAGCAGATTCAAAGAGCTTAGCTATCAGCGCGTGCAGATCGCTCGGCTGAAAAGGCTTCTTCACATAACCGTTCGCACCGATGGCAAGACCGCGCTCCGTGTCCTCCTCCTTGCCTTCGGTACTGACAATGATGATCGGGATCTTGTCGAACTTGCCAAGAGCCTTTACTTTCTGGATGAACTCAAGCCCGTTCATGAGCGGCATGTTGATATCCACAAGCATAAGGTCCACATCTGCGTTCTGTTCCAGCTTATCCAGCGCTTCCTGACCATTCAAGGCATCAACAACCTTGCACCGGTAACGCATCAGCACCATTTTATACATCTGGTGGATCAGCGCTGAATCGTCCACAACCAGAACTTTCTTGAGCATGGTCCCCTCCTGCTGCCTGCGCGTGCAAATCAGATAACAACGATCCCGTCATTTTTCTACCGGGATTCCCAGTTCCTGGATCTTCCGCATCAACACTTTGATATCAACTGGCTTTGTATAGTATGCCACAGCACCCCGTGCATAGGTATCCTGCTCCACCTCTTCAGAACCATGTGCCGTCATAATGATGACCGGGGTGTCCGGCCAGTACCGTTTGATATAGGATAGGATCTCAAGTCCCTCGACGCCCAGCATGCCGGACATGCGTATGTCGGCGATGACCGCGTCGAAGCGGTGTCGTTTCAAGGCATCTTCCGCGGTCTCGAGCCTTCCCGCCGTTGATATTTCCACGCCCGTGGCACGCAATGCGTAGGACAATGTGAGCAGGATCGTCGGCTCATCATCAACGATCAGGATACGTTTTAACCCCGAACCATCGTTCATACAAGATGCGTAATGCCCCCGAGGGACCTTTTCGAAAACATTTCAATTATACCAAAAAATCAAACCGTTACCAGCATTCTTTTAATGAAGGCGCATGAGGGCATTGCAGACTCATATCCGATCCGGCCAGGGGTCCGGCTTGCATTTGGAGAACAAAGATGCTAATGTGCCCAGGATGGGTCCCGCAAGCATTCTCCCGAACATCAAATCCCCTGGAGCCGAAGGTCTGGCGCCGCTCCTGATGGAGCATGGCTTCCCTCGCTACCGCGCCGGCCAGATCCTGCAATGGATCTACCAGCACCACGCCGCGCGATTTGATGAGATGACCAATATTGCCAAGCCGGACCGTGCCCGCCTTGCCTCGCTCTTTTCGATCCTTTCGCTCGATCCGATCCGTGTGGAACGTTCAACCGATGGGACCAGAAAGTTCCTGTTCCGCCTTGAGGACGACCATGCTGTCGAGAGCGTTCTGATCCCTGATGAGGAACGGATGACGCTCTGCATCTCCTCCCAGGTCGGGTGCCGACAAGCATGCCGGTTCTGCCTCACCGGGAGCAGCGGATTCCTCCGGGACCTCCACGGTTGGGAGATCGCCGATCAGGTCCTGCAGATCGCCCGTGTGCTCCGAAAGGAAGGCGACCGGACGATCACGAACATCGTGCTCATGGGCATGGGCGAACCGCTGGACAACTATGACGAGGTCATCGCGGCGCTGAAGATCATTACCGCTGCCGACGGGCTCGGCCTCTCTCCCCGGAGGATCACGCTGTCGACTGCCGGCCTTGCTCCGCAGATCGTCCAGCTTGGGGCATCGGGCAACAGGGTGAACCTTGCTATCTCGCTCAACGCGCCAAACGATGCCGTCCGGGACCGCATCATGCCGGTGAACCGGCGGCATCCGCTGAAAGAACTGCTCGCGGCATGCAAAAAATATCCGCTGGACCCTCGCCGACGGATCACTTTTGAATACGTGCTGTTAAAGGGCGTGAACGATTCCGAGGATGATGCCGTCGCCGTTGCACGGCTGCTCAAGGGCATCCGCTGCAAGATCAACCTCATCCCCTTCAATCCCTTTCCCGGCGCCCCCTTCGAGCGGCCGGATGATTCAACGGTCCGGCGCTTTCAGAACATCCTGCTTGACCGTCACTACACCGCGCCGGTCCGTGAGTCCCGGGGGCGGGATATATCAGCAGCCTGTGGGCAGTTGCGCGAGCGGATCTCCGGATAGATCCAGCAGCAGCACGTCCACCCGGGAAACCTTTGCTGATTCGGCCCTTCCCCCCACTTCACACTGCACATTCCAAAGAACTTCCGGAAAAGCGGCAGCACCACAACCGGTCTCGAAGACCGGTGCCCTGCAGTCCCGATGTTAAAAGGATTACTTCTTCCCTTCAAGGATCTGGGTTACGACATTCAGGAGATCGGCGGTCTGGATGGGTTTCGCGATATATGCGTTCGCCCCGAGCGAGAGTCCGCGCTTGCGGTCCTCATCGGCGCCTTCGGTGGTGATGATGATTATGGGAATGGCTTTGTTCACGGGATCGTTCCGAACCATCGAGACAAGCTTCAGACCATCCATGATCGGCATGTTGATGTCCGTCAGGATCACATCGAATTTCTGGGTCGAAAGCTTCTTGAGCGCGTCGATGCCGTCATTTGCCTCGACGACCTTGCTTCCCGGAATGCGTTTGAGCGCGAACGTGATGAGCTGACGCATCGTGGGAGAATCTTCAACCACCAGAAAATTATGCTCCGGCATTCCGTCCCCCTATTTCTCTTTCAGCAGATCAAGGAAGCTCTGGATAGTGGACAACTTGCGCTCTGATTGCGAATAGAGCTTTGAAGAGAAGAGCGCGGTCGCAGCATGTCCGGCGAGCATGGAAAAGAGCTCGTAGTCCATGTTCGAGAAGGCGGTTTTCTGGACCAGGAGCTTGTAGATAACGATCGATCCGATCACATGCTCCTTGATCTTGAGGGGAATGCAGACCAGCGGGTGGGAGTAGTCCACACCCTTCAGGTCGGTTGGATCGCCTTCCCGGTAGAAAGCCTCACCGGATTTGATGACCGTACCGATAATGCCCTCGCCGATCTTGATGGGATCATGCATTTCAGGCCCCATCCCCTCCTGGGCGACCACAATAAGATCATTGGTCTTCTCATCAAGCATCATGATGGAGAACTCCTCGGCGCCGATGAGGTTCATCACGATCTCGAGGATGATCTTGAGGGACTCATTGAAATCAAGGGTTGAATGAAGCTGATAGCTGGCTACGTAAAGGTTCGCCAGATTGTTGTTCTCCGACTCGACCTCGACGTAGCGGCTGGCAAAATCCTTGTTCTCTTCCTCGACCTGACGATACCGTTCGAGCAGGCTCTTGTTCTCTTCCTCAAGGAACTGGATCCGCTCCTCCATGGAGTGCACCTTGAAGTTCCCCTCCCGGTCCGAGAACTTGGAAACTTCCTCGAGCTGGGCAAGCCGGTAGCGAAGCTTCTCGTTCTCCCGAAGAATCTCCTGGGTGAATTCCTCTCCCTTTTTAAAGACCTGGAGGAATTCCTCCACCTTCTTGTTCAGGGATCCGGTTTCCTTGTCCATCCTGTCCTCCTTGTACGCCGGTTCGTGACCGTACCCGCACCGGCGAGAATCCAGCCGGACGCGTCCTTGCATCAACGTGGCATATTCGGTCCACCGAGCACCGAATAACGACCATTATAGACGAGACGTTGTAATTTATCAAGCCCATTGTGGTTTGCAAAACTGCCTGCACGATGGTGCCAGCAGTCCCTGAAACCGGGATCAGACCTCGCCGCCCCGCTCGCTGCATCGCCGGATGATCTCATCTGCCATTCTGGTCAAAGGCACGACCTTGTCCACGGCCCCGGTCCTGATCGCTTCCTGCGGCATCCCGAAGATGACCGCGCTTTCCTCGGCCTCGGCTAGGCACTGGCCCTGTCCTCGCTTGATGGCAAAAGTGCCCGCCGCCCCGTCATTTCCCATTCCGGTAAGAACTACACCGAGCGCTGCGGGGCCGCATGCTTCGGCCACGGAGATCATCATACGGTCCGCCGAGGGCGTGTACTTGTCGTCAGGGGTGGTCGGCTCGAGCGCCGTCACCAGTCCGTCACGCCCCCGCTTCACCAGAAGATGATGGTTTCCCGGCGCGATAAGGGCCATCCCGGGTCGCAGCCGTTCCCCCGCCGATGCCTCGCTCACGATTATCGACGACATCTTGTTCATCCGCTCGGCAAAGCTGCGCGTGAACCCCGCCGGCATATGCTGGGAGATGACGATGCTCGCTCCGAGATCCGCGGGCAATGCGGTCAGGATGGCCTGGATCGCCGGAGGCCCCCCGGTGGATGCCGCGATCGCCACCACCTCGACCGGTCCCTTCCTGCGCACAGGCTCGTCCGCAGGCCGGGCGACCGGCGCCGGCCGGTCCCGCGCGAGCAGGCTGATCGCGGACTGCACTTTCCGCATCTCCAGGTTGAGCATGCCGCGCACCTTGGTCAGCAGTTCATCGCGTATCGACTCGATGCGCTTCGAGATTCGCGCTTCCGGCTTGGCAACGAACTCCACGGCACCAAGTTCGAGCGCCCGGAACACGCTCCGGCTGTCCGAACGCGACGAGATCACCAGCACCGGAGTGGGACGCTCCTTCATGACCCAGCGGAGAAAGGTGTAGCCGTCCATATTGGGCATCTCGAGATCAAGCGTGATCACATCCGGCGCAAGCCGAAGCGTCTTGGCAATGGCGTCTACCCCGTCGGTGGCAAAGCCAACGACCTCGATGTCCCGTTCGCTTTCCAGCATGGTCGTGATCGCGCTCCGATTGAAAGCGGAGTCATCGACCACCATCGCCCGTATCGCCCGCTTACCCTGCACGGTTCACCGTTCCCGGCCGCTCCGGCCGCTGGTACACCATGTCGTTCCGGAGGGTCCGGAGCGTGAAGGCCGTGGAAATATTGATGAGAGACTCCGAATGACCGAGCAGCAGGAACCCGCCCTCCCGCAGCTTGTCATGAAAACTCTCGATCACCTTTTTCTTGGCCTCCCGGTCAAAATAGATGATTACGTTCCGGCAAAAGATGATATCCAGGTCCCGGATCAGGCTTGTCTTGTAGGGGTCCAGCAAGTTCACGGAACTGAACGATACGAGATCCCGCACGGAATCCACGATCCGGTAATCGCCTTTGCCTTCATCGATGAAATACTTCTTCAGCATGTCCGGCGGCGTTGATCGATGGGAGCCCTTCTTGTACACGCCCTTTCGAGCGGTATGCAGCACACGCTGATTGATATCGCTCCCCAGGATATCGATCTGCCAATCGCGCCACCAGTCGCCCGACTCCAGCAGCAGGATCGCTATGGTATAGGGTTCCTCGCCCGTGGAGCAGCCGGCGCTCCAGA
>JAOUEV010000131.1 GCA_029858565.1 Nitrospirota bacterium
CGGCGGTGAGATACACATCCAACTGAAGTTCCCTCCGAAGCTTTCACAATTCTATTCCCGATGTATTTTTCACGTTCATTGCCTCGCCTTGCAACACCATCCTGTTCGTTCTACAATCTTCTTTCGCATTACCATCGGCGTCATGCCGCTGGAAATTCATTTGCGGAAGGAGATTGTGCAATGGAGACATACCTGGAGCAGATGCAAAGAGACATGGCGCTCAGAAACCTGAGCCCGAAGACGCAGTATATGTATCACAACGCGGCCCGAGCGCTGGAAAATCATTTCAGGAAGCCGCCCGATCAATTGAACGAGGACGACGTCAAAGCATTCCTGCATTCCATCATTGCGGACAGAAAGCTCTCCCAATCATCGCTCAAAATCGCCTACAGCGCGCTCAGGTTCCTTTATGAGACTACCCTGGGCAAAGGCTGGGTGATCGACAAGATTCCTTATCCCAAAACCGAAAAGGCCCTTCCCCAGATACTCGACAAGAGCGACATCAGAAGGCTCATAGATGCTGCGGCAAGTCTCAAGCAGAAAGCGATGCTGATGGTGACCTATTCGGCGGGGCTGCGCGCACGAGAAACGGCGCGACTCAAGATCACCGATATCGACAGCACGCGCATGATGATCCGGGTGGAGCACAGCAAGGGAAACAAGGACCGCTATACCTTGCTGTCACAGGTGGCGCTCGAAACGCTCCGGGAGTACTGGAAACAGTACCGGCCCAAGGAGTGGCTTTTCCCGAGAGACACCAAGCCCCTTGAGCACGTCCCCGCCGAAGTCGTTTCGATGGCCTTCTTGCGCGCCAAACGGGAGGCGAACCTCAGAAAGCCTGCAACCTGTCATACGCTCCGTCACAGCTTCGCCACGCATCTTCTGGAAGCCGGCGTCGATCTGCATACGATACAAGTGCTGTTAGGGCACTCCTCGATTCGGACCACGACGGTATATCTTCATGTGAGCAAGAAGAACCTTGCGAAAGTCGTGAGTCCCTTGGACCTGGATTCCCAAACCGTTTCTCCGACCTATCTTTTATAGCCCTCCCCGCGAGCGTTTGTAGTGTATACGCGGGACAAAACCACCGTTGAAGTCGCGGATATCTTCCACCGGTACGGTCACGACTACCGGAACGCTCATCCTCTGCCCAAACCGCGGCTGCGCGCCATGCGGGCGATCGAAACCTGCCGCACAGCGGATTTGGGCGGCCATGTGGACGAGTGCGAGCACTGCGGCGAAAAAGTCATCTCCTACAACTCCTGCCGGAACCGCCACTGCCCCAAGTGCCAGTTTCTGAAGAAAGAGCGCTGGATCGAAGCGCGGGGAAAAGACCTGCTGCCCATCCCGTACTTCCATGTGGTCTTCACCATCCCCGATCTTCTCAATCCTCTTGTCCTCCGAAATCAGGAAGCCCTCTACGGCATCCTCTTTCGCTCCGTGTCGGAAACCTTGGCTGAACTTGCGAAGACCCGAAAGCATCTCGGCGCAGAGATCGGCTTTATCTCCATCCTGCACACCTGGGGCCAGAACCTTATGGACCATCCTCATATCCATACGGTGGTCACCGGCGGAGGCTTGTCGTCTGACGGCCGGAAGTGGAAATCCTGCAAGAAGGGATTCTTCCTCCCGGTCAAGGTAATGTCAAAGCTCTTTCGGGGGAAGTTTCTGGCGTACTTGAAGCAAAGCCGCGCTGCAAGCGAGCTTGTGTACCCCGGCACAATAAGCAATCTTGAACAGCCTGCGGCTTTCAATGCCCTGATAACCGGCCTATACAAGAATAACTGGGTCGTCTACTGCAAGCCGCCTTTTGACGGGACCAAGGGCGTGCTTGAGTACCTCGGCAGGTACACTCACCGGATCGCGATCAGCAACCACCGGATTGTGAGCATGCAGGACGACAGGGTCTCTTTCCGGTGGCGGGATTATGCAGACAGCAACAAGACCAAGATCATGACCGTGGACGCCAACGAGTTTATCCGGCGGTTTCTGCTGCACGTGCTGCCGGACCGGTTCGTCAAGATCAGGCACTACGGCATCTTGGGCAACAGATGTCGAAAAGCAAAGCTTGACCGGTGCAGGAAGCTTCTGGCCGCTGCCAAGGAAGAAACCGTGGAGCAGAAGAAGGAAACATGGCAGGAAACCCTGCTTCGGCTCTGCGGCGTCGACATCGGCAGATGTCCTGCCTGCGGGGAACGGGCAATGCGCACGATCGAGACGATCAAACCCGCGCGCTGCAACGGGCCGCCTCGGATATGACGACCGTGAATATCGATAATACTGTCGCAACATCTCTCGCCGAAAAGGACCCCCTTTTTCGCAACGATACCCTATTGCCAAACGGCCCTGCTTCCTGTATAGTCGTGCCTAAATGGGGCGTGCGGCACTGTCCGGAACCATCGCGTTTGATTCAAATGGCGCTCGCAACAGGCCTCGCCCCCCTGCCGCTGTCGCACGCGGACCTCTCACGATAAAAGCAGAGTCATTTGAAATCCCATAGGCTGTGGCGCGGAAGCGGCTTAGTCCAACCAGTTTCTATCTGCGCGAGAGCGCAGCACAACAAGATCGTCGTCTGTGGCGCTCAGATAGAAACCTAAACATTAGTTCCGATAGAATCGAAAAGGAAGATAATAATGAAGGTACTGTGCCCAATTTCTGGCGCTATACGATCGCGCATCAATAGAATAGTTTCCGTTCTATTAATTGTTTTATGTTTTGGTTTGAGTAATAGCGCTGCTAATTCTTCAAGCGAAGTAGTGCCACCTGCAAATTGTGACACGTACGGCATGGAAATACTTTCTCGGAAAGTAATCGAGAAATCAGGCGAGATGCAATGCGTTGTTACTCTGGAAATCAGGGGTGATTGCAACGGCGGTTGGTCTGCTTCAGATTTTGATCTCAAGCTTAAAGATGTTCACATGGCAGAACCGGAACAATACCCGGATATGAAGAGAGGCATGGTTCAACGCCCTGCGTCACAGTCCTACACCTTCGATGTTCTGTTGCTTGGTGAAAAGAGGGGCGCCCTTCATGGTAATCAATCCTTCAAAATAAAGAAAAAGAAAATCGCCACTCTGAAGGATTTTAAGAAGCCCTACAGAATCAAATTTCAATCAGGCAGATTAGATGTAGGGTACTACAGTGCAGATTAATAGCTAACAAGAGAACCAACCTGGCGGTCCACAGCGACGCGCCTAAGAGCGGCGCGTGACCGCCGTGTTAACCCTGAGATAAAGCATGGCAAAAGAAACCTTTACTGCAGGCACTTCTCCATTCAAAATAATTAGCGCTTTGTTTGCGCTTTGTTCTATCCTTTTGCTGCTCAAATATTACGTAGGTTGGCTTGTTTATCCGTTCGCATTCATCTGCGTTGTTCTGGCATATCTTCTCTGGAAAGTACCGCCACCGATAATTGAAGTTGATGAACACGGTATAAGACGAATTCAACACGGTAATTATTTAACCGGGACAATGTCGCGGATTCTGCTCCCCGATATGGAGTGTGAGTGGGTTTGGGTAAACTCGATTTCCACCACACGACTCAACGACGGATCTTTTGTAACCTCAATTTCAGTTTCTGATGATATGCCGAACAAACCAAAATATCGTGTGACAATTGAGTCTTCAATTTTCACGGATTACATTGCGATTCTGAAAGTAATAAAAGATAAGGCAACAAAAGCTCACTTTGATAAAACGACCGTATCAATATTAAAGGGTGATGTTGATATCCGTCCGGTACGGCCATACTATTTGTGGCTATTCATACTCACCGTAATTGCGGCACTTTTACATACCTATCTAGAGTTTCGAGCGAGCTGACCCGCTCGTCGCGATTTTTACGACGATTTCAGCATTGCCCTATTGATCTTTCACATAGCATCTACGCGGCTTTTGGCAGTTTCCGCGTCGATGCGGCTGTTTCC
>JAOUEV010000019.1 GCA_029858565.1 Nitrospirota bacterium
GGTGTTCACGCTTGCAACCCTCGAAAGAGTTCCTGTTCACGTTCTTTACGCTTTTTTATTTCCATGTCCCGGGCATTCTTTCGTTCCTGATACTTTGCCCGGTCGGCCCTATTCTTCGGCTTCGGCACCAACGGCACATCGCCGCTCACCAGCACAGCGCTCAGGGGCTTGAAAAGATCATCGGCTGCAAGCGTGAACACCGCCGGCTCGACCGGTTGGCTGGTCTTGACAGCGGTCCAGGGATTAATGGAAGTGAACTGGTACTTGACCGGGTAGAGATCGGGATTGTGGCAGGAAAGACAGTTCCAGACTGCCGCGGGCCCATGCACGTTGCGGGCCTTGGGGACTTCCCGGTGACAGGAGTAGCAGAGCACATCCTCAGGCTTTTTGTGATTACGGTCCTGATTTTCCACTTCAAGGCGGTGGCACCCGGAGCAATCTGCCTCCTGATCCCGGGAATGGAACAACTGCTGAGTGAAATCGGCAGGGATGCTGCCGAAACTTTCTTCCCGATTAAAGACCGTGACCGACTTGGTCAGCACGACCGAAAGGCGCGGAGGCTCGCCCTTTTTCCGACTCGCCTCACCACCGGGAGCGGGCGCGAGCACACGCACCGTGATCGTGTTGACTCCTGGCGCGAGATCAACGCCCTGGAAGGCATGACGGCCGCTGGATGTATCAATGACCGGAAACTCCGTTGTACCGGCAACGACCTGGAACAAAGGAACGACGGACCAGTCCGTTGTCGGATCGAGAACGACATTCACCCTCCGCCCGACAGCCGACCGATTTTTCGGAAAAAGGATGGAAAGTTCAGGTGAGGCCGGGGCCGGCATCGGAGCAAATGATCCTGCAACAAGACCGATGACGATTAGCCCTGCGAGTACCGCCACCTTGCGACGTGATAGTTTCAACGTTCAGCTCCCGTTACCAAAATCTGCGGACTCGGCTGAGGCGCGTTCTGCGAAATCCCGGCGATCGCCGACACGAGATCACCGTGAATATTTTTTCTCTCCATGGCATCCCGGAAGGCACGCCCCCCCGTTCTTCACAGGCACGAAGTTCATGGGCATGTTCCAGCCGCTGAACAGGACCCCTTGCTTCACATGCTTGTACTGTCCGCTGTCTGCATGCACTTCATGACATGCCCTGCAGGTACGTCCCTTCCCGACCTTGTTGACATGAACGAAATGAAGATTCCTCTCGCCGTCGCGAAAGCCCGTTGCGACCTTTGTCTTCTGTTCAGTAAATGCCGTCTTGTCATGACAGGAGAAGCACAATGCATATTTTCCATCGGCATATGTCGTATAGAATTCACTGGGATAGTACTGGGTCAGTATCCTCCAGAAATTGGATCCGTGAGGATTGTGACAGGAGATGCAATCACCGCCCTTGATGGGGCCGTGGGCGTTCTTGTTCTGGTCAAAGAGAGCCTTCATGTCCATGATCTTGCCCCGGCCGGTCTCAAGCTCCTTGTTATGACAGGCCAGACACAGCGCCATAGGCGATGTCAGGAGCAGTTTCGACTGATCGGAGAAGTGGGGATCATGGCAGTTCTTGCAGCTTTTCTGATCTATCATGGGTCCATGTTTCGTGAGCGACCGCTGGCGTGCCATTGCCTCGTTCGGATGGCAATTCGCGCAGAGGTCGGGCACAGCAGCGCTCAACATGGCCGGAGTTTCGGAACCGTGAGGACTGTGGCATTGCACACAGGACTGCTTCACCGGATAATGGCCCACCTTTTTCGTTTTGAGCCCTTCCTCCTTGTCCGGATGGCACTGGAAACACAAGGCGTTGCCGTCGGCCATGAGGCGGTTCGGAAAATCGCTCTGATGATTGTCGTGACAGCCGGAACAATCTCCTCCGGCAACCGGCGGATGCATGACCTTGTGTTTCACGATCGAGTCGGGATGGCACTGAAAACAGATGTCCGGCATTGCCGCTTTGAGCATGCCTTTGTTCGGTGATTGGTGCGGATTATGACAGGACGTACAGTCGCCGCCCATGATCGGGGCATGTACGACCTTTTTCACGTTCTTGGGCTCATGGCACATTGCGCAGAGTTCCGAACCCTGCTGTGAAAGGGTGATAACGAGGTTGTTGGGATGCTTGGTCTTCTTTTGCGGATCATCCGCGACCTGGTGGCAGGTCGTACACATGCCTTCCTTCACCGGATTATGTACGAACTGTTCCTTTCCCATCGTGGGATGACAGACGGCGGTGACACATCCTTCCGTCTGAGCCGGTGTCGGAGTGGCCCCGGGAGCCCATGCCAGGAAGACGCTTCCGGCGAAGAACAACAGCAGCGACCATCGATTCCTCATGTTCATCCTCTCCTCGACACGAAAGGTAACAGCCCAAGACGAACAAGGCATGTCCAGCGGGGACATCGTTCACCCAGCCCGTGAACATACCGGTTTCCCAGCTGTTTTCCCGGCCGGACCGATTGCATGACCTGATTGCTGAACATCTTCTGGATTGTGTTGCCGGGCCTGTCTCCGAGCGCTCTCAAAGACAAGATGGGTGTTTGGCCACCATAACATAAACGTTAAAATATGACAAGCAAATACTCAATAAAATACTTTTTCTTGACAGGAACAGCTTTTTACGATTAAATTGGTACCCATGAAGATTAAATGGGCATCGAACCGGACCGTATCGAACACCTGTTCAATTGCAATTGTCTGCGCCATGCTTTCCCTACCAACGCTTGTCCTGGCAGAGGACTGGAAAACGGCTTTTGAGGACATTTGTTCGCAGGTGCAGGGCGCCGATTCCCTGAGCCAGCAGCAGATCGAGGACATGATCAAGAAAGCCGACAAGATCCTCCCTGAGATCCAAACGTCGAACGACCCCGGGAAGAAGGTCTATATCACCCGGCTCAAGAGATGTCGCGGCGTATACGAGTTCATGCTGGACACAAAAAAGAGCTCTCAGAAGTAAGCAGCCTTGGTCGTCCCCGGTGCCACCACCCCGGCGTTCCCAGTGATGAATTTATTTTGCCGCTGCCGTGCCGCCGCTCAACACAACAGTATAGAATTTACCTGCCGCCACGTCATTGATGCCCGCCACATCCCAGATCCGGACAGGACTCGGTTTAGGCGGCTGGTTCTTCAGGTCCTTCCCCCACACCCATATCGTACCGTCCCCCATGACCGCGAGAGAGTGATACATGCCCGCGGACACTTTCTTGATGTTCGCGAGTCCATCGATCCTGAAGGCTGAGCTTCCGTTCGCCGTCTTGTTCCCGAGCTGACTGAACTCATTCCCTCCCCAGGCCCACACACTGCCGTCAGCCTTAAGCGCAAGCGTGTGGTGAAGACCCGACTGAATATCCATGATGTCGGAGAGACCCTTGACCTGGACCGGTTCCGGGCGGTCGGTCCGCGTTCCGTCGCCCAGCATGCCATTGATGTTCCACCCCCATGCCCAGACCGTTTTGTCGGACTTTACCGCTACGGTATGATGAAGCCCGGCAGCCACTCCGACAACGCCTGATAACGAGGAGACTCGGACCGGGCTGTTCCTGTCCTTCTGTGAGCCATCTCCGAGCTGTCCGTAGACGTTCCTTCCCCACGCCCAGACCGTACCATCAGACTTCACCGCTACGGTGTGATACATTCCCGCAGCGATCTTTACGATGTCGGATAGACCGCTTACCCTGACCGGAACGTTGCTGTCCTCGGAGTTTCCGTTGCCCAACTGTCCATAGGAGTTCCTTCCCCACGCCCAGACCGTACCGTTGGACTGCAATGCCACGGTGTGGTACATGCCGGCTGCAACATCGGTCGCCTTCAGCAGGTCCTTGGCCGCTACCGGAACCCGGCTGTCATCGGTCGTCCCGTTCCCCAGCTGGCCACGATTGTTCCGGCCCCAGGTCCAGACGGAACCATCCGCCTTGAGCGCGACCGCATGCTCCAGTCCTGCTGATACCTTCACCACGTTCTCGAGACCGCTTACCGGCAGGAAAGCGTCCCGGCCCCCGGTGGATCCGTCGCCCAGTTGGCCATACTCGTTCATACCGCCGGTCATGACCATGCTGGCCTTGGCAGTTGTCGGCATCCAGCTGCTCCGGACCGGCCAGAGGAAACGGTAATTGCAGTAGGATATGTAATCCATGATCATTTCACCCGAGGCCATGTCTACGATCCAGATGTAATCGATGATGTCGCGCCCGGTCGACGAGGACCAGTAGAAATGATTCTGCACATTCGTGAACGGATGGCCGATCGGAAGTGCTGGATAGAATCTGGACCTGTCCGCCAGCGTCTCTATCTCATTGATCGTTGGAAGACGCCAGTCGGTGAAACCGAAATTCGGGCGCTTGCCGCTGTTCATCTCCTGCAGGAACTGCTTTGCCCCGTCATAGGGCAGCGGCAAGCTGCTTACATTGGCATCCTTGATCCATATAAGGCCAGTGTTCTTGTCGAGGATTGCCCCTTCATTCTCAGCGCCATATCGCGCGTTCATCTGCGCTGGAGCTTTGTCTCCCTTGCCCGGAGAGTCCCTGTCCGGGGCTGACGGATCTGACCCGGCAGTTTCCTTTGCCGCGGCCTTTTTGTCCTTTACGGAAGTTTTTTTCGCAGGAGCCGCCAGAACATCCGGTTGGATCGACAGAACCACCAGGATCATCAAGAAACCAGCCAAGGCTTTTCGCATAGTATCCACAACCTTCCGTTGTCTCAATTATAATATCGAACGCTGCTTTAAATTAAATACGTGGCCTATTGTAGCCAAAGCTATTTTGCTTGTAAAGTATTACTTGGCACGCGACTGCCGGCCTAATGTGATTTTGAGCTCATTGGGAAGTAAGTCTCTCAAAATAATTCCACTTTACAATCAATGCAGGGTTATGCTACTCTACGTACGGACATCAGGAACATATTCACTATTGAGCGGTAATCAACAACAAATGAGCGTATCCGCTCATTATTTTTATGCATTCGTTTTCTAGATAACCTAAAAAAATCAATACGCTTTGTAATAGCGATACAATTTATTTTGGTTTTTGAAGGTATAGTAATTGCATAAATCAAGCAAGAAAAGTGCCTGTTAATTCAATCCGCTTCGGATGAACGAAAACCTATCGCATTCATCCTGAAATACCAAATAATCGAACTACAACCGAAGGTAGGGGAATAATATGCTACGAAATGTCGGTCTTGTTGCGGCAATAGGGATCCTGGCAGTTATGATCGCTCTGGTTGCAGGGCCGGCGCAGATCGCGTCGGCTGAAGTGAACGATGACTATGCTCTCAAGATCTCCCTGGAGAACCAGATGGAGAGAAAGCTCAAGCAGGTCATTGTCGAGATCACTGGCACTGACAAGGTCGTGATCTTCGTGAACGCCGAGCTGGTATCCAAGGGCGGTGACCGGGGAAAGATCGAAAAGAAAGCCGATGCTCTTGTCCTGCCGGGAGTTCCGGCGAAAAAAGAATTCGGGACCGGCCAGTCCTCGGAGTTGATGCTTCCCGGCTCGGGCAAATACTCGGTCAATAAGATCATCCTTTCCATCTGGATCGACAGCAGCGTTCCGGGATCGATCGTCGACCTGATCCAGGACATCGCCAAGAACGTGATCGGTTTCAGCCAGACCCGGGGCGACCAGATCAACGTGAAAAAAGTGGATTTCGAGTCCAAGGGCTTCTTCCGCACCCTCTTCGCCTTCCCGAACTTCCTGTGGCTGATACTTACCATCGTCGGCGGTTTCATGCTCGTGACCGTCGGCATGTTCTTCATGGACCCGCTCAAGAAAGTGGTCCCGGCCTTGAAGGATATCGACTGGCCTCTTATTCGCGGCACCGGCCAGGCAACGGCGGTCGAGCGAACAACGACCTTTGAGCGCGAGGTCATCTCCGGCGGTGCCGCTCAGCAGGCGGTTCAGTCGCTGGCGCCGCAGGACGAAGGGCTTCCTTTCTCGTTCGTCCGCGAACGCGACATCCCCGGCCTGGCGTTCCTGTTAAAGGACCGGACGCCGCAGGACATTGCTATCGCCGTCAATTATCTCGATCCAACGTTGTCAATGCGCCTGCTCGAGCGCTTTCCCAAGGAAAAGCAGGTCGAAGTTGCGATCGTTCTCGGTAAAGAAGAGATCAATCCGGAAAAGGTCACCGCGCTCGAGGAACTGGTCAAGAGCAAGCTGTCCTATGTCGTGGGCGGCGAGAACAAACTGGTCATGCTCCTGGATATGACCAATGAGGACGTGCGCGACAAGGTCGTGAAGGCCATGGAGGCAAAGGACGGTCAGGCAGGATCACGTCTTAAGCAGCGGATCAAGTCCCTGGAAACGATCCTCGCCGAAATGCCGGCCCCGGGCATCCAGACCCTTTACCGCAACATCGACACCACGCTCTTTGCCCAGATACTCAAGTCGTCACCCGATGACATCCAGCAAAAGGTGATTTCCTCGCTCAGCACCGGCGCCGCAGAACGGCTCAAAGAGGAGATGCAGCTCAGCCGTACCCTCTCCTTGACACGACTCGCCAGGGAGCGGCAGAACCTGATGGTCCTGGTCCGGAAGCTGATCAGCGAAGGCATTGTGGAGGTTGAGAACAGCTAATATGGCAAAAACAAACAGCCAAATAGATAAAATGACCATTATCGGGCTCGTCGCGATCCTGCTGACGATCCTGTACGTCCTTGCCGTTGGGAACATCCTGCACATGCTCTTCAACCCGCTGGCGCTGATCATCGTATACGGCGGAACGTTCAGTGCGACGCTGATAGCCTACCCCTGGTCGGTCATCAAGGAGATCGCCCCGTCGCTCCGCATCATGCTGTTCCCGAGCAAGCATTCGGAACAGGATATGGAGGAGATGATCGCCACCCTTGCAACCCTCGCTGAAAAGGCGCGCCGGGACGGCATTGAAAGCCTGCAGGCCGAGATCCCGAAGATCACCGACAAATTCCTGGTTCACGGCGTCCAGATGCTGGTGGATGGCCTGGAACACGACGTCATCAAGGACAATCTGAGCCGGGAGATATTCTACACCCGTCACAACCAGCAGAAGGTCTCCGGGGCCTTCCGGACCATGGCCACGGTCGCTCCCATCTTCGGACTGCTGGGCACACTCATGGGCATCGTTGACATGCTCAGGAACCTGTCCAATCCGACCAGCATGGGCGCCGCCATGTCCAACGCGGTGACCGCAACGTTCTACGGCATCTTCTCGGCGAATGTGTTCATCCCGATCGCAACCAAGCTCACGGACCATAGTGAACGGGATATCATTAACAAGGAAATGATCGCCGAGGGCGTCATGGCGATCCAGGAAGGTGATGTTCCCCTGATCGTACGGAAGAAACTGACCGCCTTCATCATGGCGCACATGCGGCAGAAGTAATACCCCGATGCTCAAGTCCAGGACAGGTAATGTCAGAAATAAGCGATAAAGATAAAGAGAGCGGCAACATCTGGTTGATCATCTTCTCGGATATCACGACCAACCTCATGCTGTTCTTTCTCATGCTCTTTGCCATGACCCGCATGACCTCTGCGGACAAGCAACTCCTGGTGGCCGGCATGGAAAGCACGGTCATCAATGAAGCTTCCCGCAAGCAGGTAGAGATGGAGCGCCAGGCAAAGAAGCAGCGTGAGGAAGAGGCCATCAAGCGTCTTCAGCAGGCAGTCAGCGAAGGCCGGCTTGCCGGAAAAACCGCTATCAATGTCACCGACAAATCGGTCAATATCGCCTTGAATCCGGAGTCATTCTTTTCCATCGGAAGCGCCAAGCTCAACCCCGGAACGATCAATGTGCTTGAGGACCTGGTGACGCTCATAGAATCCTTTCCCAATGATATCATCATTGAAGGTCATACGGACCCGACGCCGGTGCGGGGAGGCGCTTATCGCTCGAACTGGGAACTCTCGATCGCACGGGCTGTCGGCGTCGTGAACTTCTTCACTGCATCAGGGCTGAATCCCAAACAGCTTGTAGCCGCAGGCTACGGCGAGTTCCATCCCGCTTATGCAAACGATACGGAAGCGAACCGCGCCCGGAACAGGCGCATCGAGATCACGCTGGTCCGCCAGCCGGGAGAGATGCTGTGATATCGGCGCTCCAAAGATTCGTCCGGTATACCGAAGAGCACATGGAAGAGACCGAGCTCTGGATGCTGCCCTACAGCACCCTGATGCTCACCCTGGTCATCCTGTTCATCATGTTCTACGCCTTTTCCCAATCCCAGTCCGTCGAGTACGAGACCGCCCTGTCCGACCTTGCCTCGACCAATCCCGACGATCCACGTGTCAAACAGCTGAAGCAGGAGATCGCCCTTGCACAGAATATCCGCGACTTCATACAGAAGAACAATCTTGCCGGCAAGATCCAGGTAATCATGACCCCCCACTCCATCAAGATCAAGATGGAGAGCCTCGCGCTGTTCGACAGCGGAAGCGCCGATCTGAAACAGGACAGCAGGATGTTTCTTGACCATTTGCACGAGCAGCTCAAACCGCTGAGCAACCGTGTCATTGCCGAGGGTCACACCGACAATGTGCCGATCCACACTGCCCAGTTCAACTCGAACTGGGAGCTTTCTTCGGCCCGGGCCTTCAGCGTCATTTACTATTTCATCAACAAGGGGCTCGCGCCGGAACGCCTGGTCGCGCATGGGCTCGGTGAATACCGGCCTGCGTTCTCGAACGAGTCCGAAACCGACCGGGCGAAGAACCGCCGGATCGAGATCACGATTGTAAGAGGAGTCTCCGGGTGAAAAAGGCCGTACTTATCCTGTCGTGCATCCTGGTCCTCACCGGCAGCGCGGAAGCGCTGACCCCCAAGCAGGTAGAGCGCGTCGATCAGCTCAAAAAGGATGTCGTATCCCTTTTTCGTGAGCGCAAGTTCGACCAGGCAGTGCCGCTGCTGAATGAGGTGCTTTCCATCGATCCTCTGGACAAGACCGCGACCCGCTACCTTGCTCTGGCCCGCCAGCAGAGCATGGAAACCTATTGCAAGGATGCGGCAGACGCTTTCCAGAACGAGGACTATGCCAAGGCCATTGAGACCTGGGACCGCCTGCTCAAAATGAATCCCGACGACCGGCGCTTCGCGAATCTCATCGAGACAACGAAGAATCTCATTTCGGACAAGGTCACCGGCGAAATGTTCGAACGGGCAGAGAAATTCGTGAATGAAGGCGACTACAAGGCCGCGGTCAATGAGCTGGAGAAGATCCTCGCCGTCCGTCCCTACGACACACGGGCTCGCGCGCTTTACAACAACGCGAAAAGCAATGTCGTCGATGCCCGCACGAAGAAACATTACGACCAGGCCGAGACGTACATGAAGGAAAAACAGTACGACCGCGCGATCGAAGAATGGAAGCGAGTGCTGGAAATCGACAATACCCAGGAGGCGGCTTCCCGCTATATCGCCACCGCCGTCAGAGAAAAGATGGGGAGTCTCTATGGCGACGCGCGGCAGGCCTACGAGCGGGGCGACTATCTTACGGCACGGGACCTTTACAACAGGATCCTTGCCGACAATCCCACGGACCTTGACGTGAAAACGATCGTTTCCCGCCTCGACGACGTGGCCAAGGTCGCCCTGAAGATCGATGATAAAAGCCAGGCCGGAGACATGATGCGGAAGGCTATGGCCCTGTATATAGCTGTTGACGGCAACCGCAAGGCCTCAATGGCGGCAGCCTGGTATGCTTTCCAGCTTAACCCGAATTCGCTGACCATCGCCGTCAAGGGATTTCTCGAACTGAAATATGCATCGATCCTGAGCACCATGGAGGCACCGGTCGGCGATATGAACATCATCGATCAGTACCTTTTTGCGGCCCTGAACAGGATCTACGAAGGACGATACGACATCGCCATTCAGGCCTGCACCATTGTCATCGAACTGCATCCGAACAACGTGCTGGCATGGAAACGGCTCGGTTCAGGCTATTATGCGATCGGCAAGAAGGATAAAGCGAGAGATGCATGGGAGCGCGCACTCAAGATCACACCCGATGATGCCGAGCTTAAGCAGTTCCTGCGTCAGACAAAATGATCGTAACCTTTATTGTCATACCTTGAACGGACGGGATCATGAATACGAAGATACTTATAACGACGATCAACATGACCATTCTCTGCATCATTGCAGCATTATGCGCTGCACCGACCCCGGCCCTTGCCGCCCAGGACCAGGAGTGCGGTAAATGCCACGACGCAATGAGCAGGGGCAAAGTCCTGCACCCGGCGCTCAAGAAGGGCTGCACTGCCTGTCATACCGCATCCCACCCCGGGACGCCGGGCAAGGACAAGGCGGTCCTTTCGCTTCGTTCCGAGCAGCCCGACCTTTGTTACGACTGTCACAGCCGGAACCTGTTCCTTCGGAGATACCAGCACAAGCCCGCGGTCTCGGGAAAATGCACGGCCTGTCACAATCCGCATTCTTCGAACAACATGTATCTGCTCACCACGTCAATGCCCGATCTGTGCTGGAAGTGCCACGACAAAAAGATCGTCACGAAACAAACGACCCATTTCCCCTCGACTGCCGGCCTCTGCTCGGCCTGCCATGACGCGCACAGCTCCGACAGCCATGAGAAACTGTTGACGTCCAACATGCCGGAATTATGCTATAAATGCCATGACAAGGCCAGCATCGGCGGCATGCAGAACGTCCACCAGCCGGTCATCTCAGGGAAATGTACCGCCTGCCACAATCCTCATTCGCAGGTGGCGAAGAACCTCCTGGCCGCAGACGGCGCGGCACTCTGCTATACCTGTCACGATAAGAAGACCTTTACCGACGGCATCGCCCACACGCCCGTGGAACAGGGCGGCTGTCTTGGCTGCCACGCCCCCCATCAATCGAGGTCCGAGAAACTGCTTCTTGCGAAGCAGCCTGACCTCTGTTTCCTCTGCCATGAGAAGAAGTCGTTCACCGGCGAAAAATACGGCCACAAGCCCGTTACCGGCGGTCGTTGCACGACCTGTCACCGTCCGCATGCCGCCAAGGCAAAGAATCTGCTTACAAAATCGACTCCAGGCATCTGCTTTGAATGCCATATGACCGAGGAGCTCGGCGGACGGGAAAAACACGGACCCTTCAAGATCGGCATGTGCAACAGCTGTCATAAATCCCACCAGAGCAACACGTCGAAACTGCTGATCGGAAAGACCCCTGACCTCTGTTTCACCTGCCACAGCACGGAGGATTTCAAGAACAAGGTGGTCCACAAACCGGTCGCAGACGGAAAATGCTACGACTGTCACGGGATCCATACGACCCCCTTCAAGAACCTGAGCAAAGCGGATGGCAATGAATTGTGCCGAAAATGCCACCAGGACGTGTTCCGCGGCTCCCACCCGAATACGCAGCTGCCTGCAGACCTGCGATCAAAGAAACGGGGCACGACCACCGGTCATCCCCTGGATAAGGTGGATGATCCGAAACGACCGGGTAAAAGTATGGCGTGTATTAGCTGCCATAACCCGCATAGCGCTGAATGGAAAGGCCTGTTCCGCTATAAAGCGGAGAAACCCCAGGACCTTTGTCAGCACTGCCACAGATAGTTCGGCATGATGGTTGCTCAGGAACAGCCAATCTGAGGTTGACTCCCGGGCTGAAATAGGTATAATGCATGAGAAATCAGTTTGTTTGCCGGAAGGAGAACACGAGATGAGATTCAAGGCTTTGATTGTCCTGCTGGTCGTTGCCATCACCCTGCTCGCTTCCATTGCCCTTGCCACGAACTTTGGCACCAAGAAACGGATGCCCCGCCCCCAGGAGTTCGGCAATGTGATCATCAACAATTACTCGGAGAAGAACAATATCGCGCCGGTGGTGTTCAAGCATTGGATACACCGGACCAAGTATACCTGCAGGGTCTGTCACGTGGACGTCGGTTTTGCCATGGAAGCGGGCGGCAGCGATATCAAGGAAGAGGATAACAAGAACGGACTGTATTGCGGCTCCTGCCATAACGGCAAGGAAGCTTTCGCGGCCACGGCACGGGAAAAGCTCGTCACCGAGGTCCAGAATTGCGATCGGTGCCATTCCTACGGCAAAGAGGTCAAGAACCAGAAGGATTTCAATGAATATCTCAAGGACTTCCCCCAGGCCAGGTTCGGCAACCGGATCGACTGGATGAAGGCCGAGGCTACGGGCAGGATCAAGCTCAAAGACCTGGTCGAGGGAATTTCGATGAAGCGCCAGGCCATCGCAGCGCCCAAGGACTTTGATATCAAGTCAACGATCCTCGGCATGCCGGACATCATCTTCTCGCACAAGATCCATGCGGAGATCAACGGATGCGAGCTCTGTCATCCCGAAGTGTTCGGTGCCAAAAAAGGTGTGACCAAGTACTCCATGCAGGACATCTTTGCCGGGAAGTACTGCGGTTCCTGTCATGCCAAGGTCGCGTTTCCGTTCTATGACTGCCAGCTGTGCCATCTGAAAGAGGTGTATTGATCCGATCAGCCTGATGGAACATCCTGTATGCACAGTGCGGTACTTTATCTCGCGATCCTTATGGCCGGCAGCAACTTCGACGGGGTGTGGAAATTCCCTCCTCCACCCCCGCCGGAGCAGTACGGGAATGTTCTGATCACTCGTCTTACATCCAAGAGCACGCACCCGCCCGTGGCTTTTTCTCATTGGCTTCACCGGCGTTATTTCACCTGCAGGGTATGCCATTTCGAGCTTGGTTTCGCGCTCAAAACAAATACCACCGAGATCACGGAAGCAAAGATCCGCAAAGGCGAGTATTGCGGGGCCTGTCACAATGATCGGGTCGCCTTTGGCGTGAGCGAAGGCACCTGTACCATGTGCCATACCGGAAAGGTCAGTTCCTCGGATGGACGTTTTTCAGAACTGAAAGACCTTCCGAAATCACGGTATGGGGACGGTCTCAACTGGGTCAAGGCACTCAGAAAGAACTTTATCCAGCCAAAGGCCAGTATCCTCGACAGTAAGTATGAATCCATCCCCTTTGACAAGAACCTGCGGCTCGAGCCTGAGTGGGGTCTGATCAAGACAAAAGCGATCTTTCCCCATGCCAAGCATACGGAGTGGCTCGACTGCGCTGACTGTCATCCCGACATCTTTAACATCCAAAAAAAGGGCACCCGGCACTTTCGCATGGAATATATGCTCGAAGGAAAGTTCTGCGGCGCCTGCCATCTCACTGTGGCATTCCCCCTCCAGGACTGCAAACGCTGCCATCCTGACCTTGACTGACATCCTCTCCTGCCTCGCGCTATAATTCTGTCAGCTGAGATTATTCATCCGCAAGGGCCAACAGCAAAGTCTCGCTGAAGGCGCCCTGCAAGCTGCACGGAAATTATCTCTGATGGTAGTATCGCGGGGCCGGCAAGTACCGGGACAGCAAGAGGGGGATATGTGGCCGGCATACCGGCAGGGTAAAATGAATAAGGACGGTACTTCCCGATGGAAGGCCACGCTCGATGAGGATCAGATCAATCCGAATCGTTTCATCCTGCGGCGGAATGCGTCCCGGGGCATTTTTAGCAGCTGTGATGCCCTGGTCTGGTTCCCGCCTGCCATTTCGAGCGCTTTCTTGACCAGGGCATTCTCCACTTCCTCTATAGATATGCCGCTTTCCGGTATCGTCAGGCAATCCAGCGAAACGGGTGTTAGCGAACTATCCATGGGCGCGGCATGCTGTTCAAGAATTTCCGGTGACAGATGCTCCGGCATGATCTCTTTATCGATCTCAAAGATCATGGCTCGCTCGATCACATTCTTAAGTTCACGGACATTGCCGGGCCACGGATAGGACAGAAATACCTGTTCGGCCTCTTTGGATATGCCCTGAACGCTTTTATGGCATTCTCTGTTGAAGTGATCTGTAAAATGTCGGGCCAGCAAAAGTATGTCACGTCCACGGTCACGAAGCGGAGGAAGCATGATCGGGACGACCTGCAGCCGATAATATAGGTCCTTGCGAAAACGCCCTTCGTTCATGGCGCGGGAAAGATCCTGGTTCGTGGCAGATATCACACGAACATCCACTTTGATATCCTTGACACCGCCGATACGTCGAAAGGATTTTTCTTCAAGTATCCGCAGCAGCTTTGCCTGCATGCTGATATCCATATCGCCGATCTCATCCAGGAACACGGTCCCGCCATCGGCCAGTTCGAAAAGTCCCTTCTTTGCAGCTTTTGCATCGGTGAATGCACCCTTTTCATGACCCATCAACTCGCTTTCCAGCAGCGTCAACGGCAGTGCAGCGCAGTTGATAGCCATAAAAGGTCTTTCTGCGCGCAGACTTCCCGAATGGACCGCTTTTGCGACCAACTCCTTGCCTGTTCCACTTTCTCCCTGGATAAGCACGGTCGTTGCGTCACTCTTCGCGATCTTCGCGATAAGGTCCTTCACCCGGAGCATCATGTCCGTCTCTCCGATGATGGCGTCGACTTTCCCCCTGAGCTGCTTGACCTGGGACCTGAGGGAACCCGCTTCGAGGGCCTTTCGGATAACGAAGGTTATCTCCTCCAGATTAAAGGGCTTGCTGATATAGTCATAGGCGCCAAGCTTCATCGCCTTCACAGCGGTCTCCACCAGGCCATAGGCCGTGATCATAATGACCATGATGCCCCGCTCAGGCACATTCAATTTTTCCAGCAGTTCGAGACCGGTCATTTCAGGCAGCCTGTTATCCAGGAGGAGCAGATCAGGAGCTTCCTCATTGATAAGCTGGAGCCCTTTTTCCGCCGAGTCAGCGGTCACTACTTCGTACCCCTCCCGCACAAGATGCTGCTCGAGTGTCCACCGAATTAGCTTTTCATCATCAATAACAAGGATCTTATATGCCATGCTTAAATACTCCCTGTCACAGATTCCTGTTTATTTGGGGAAGGAAGCACGATCGTGAACACGGAACCTTTTCCCGGTGCACTCTGCACGCTGATCTCACCATTATGCTGTTCAACAATACGCTGGGTGATCGACAGCCCCAGTCCGGTGCCCTGCTGCCGCGTCGTGAAGAAGGGGCTGAAGATCCTTCCCAGGTTTTCCTGATTGATGCCTTCACCGGAATCGGAGAGGCCGATCCGGATCGCGCCGCCGCCATCCTTGGTCACATCCACATTCGTTTCAACAATAAACCGTCCGCCCTGGGGCATTGCCTTGATCGCGTTCAAGGCGATGTTGAGCAGTGCCTGTTGCATCAGATCAGGGTCCAGGACCAGCCAGGGCAGCCCAGCGGTCATTTTTCTCTCAGACGTTATACCATGCTTGGCGAACTGGGGCGCCAGAAAGTCGAGCAGTCGGCTCAGCAGTTCGTTCACATCCACGAGGGTCATTTTTGGCTCAGGAGGCCGCGCGAACGAAAGCAGGTTCCTTACAGCCTTATCCATGCGCTCGACCTGGGAAAGCACTTCATCCAGTACCGCCCGTTTGGGATCACCGATGGGGATATCACCCTTCAGGACCTGGATCACCCCGGCAATACCCGCAAGGGGATTCTTGATCTCATGGGCAATTCCTGCCGCCATTTCACCGATAGAGGCCAGTCGGTCCGCCCGTTTCATCTGCTCATAGTGATACCGTTCCACGCGGCGGCGTGCCCGTTCGAGCTTTGTCAGCAGGGAATTAAAAGCCTCCGCAAGCCTGCCGATGTCATCCTTGCTCTTTACCTGCGCTCGGGCTTCAAGCCCGCGCTCGGCCCGCTCCATTGTATCAATGAGCTCCTGGATGGGCGTGGTCACATAGCGCGTCAGAAAAAGCGACAAAGATATTGCCAGGGTAGCCGTGATGCCGAACGCCCACAGGATCATGGTCTTGCTGAGCTCCCCGACCTTTTCCTGCGTCTGGGTCATGGACACGTCCACCGCAAGAACGCCGTTCAATTTCACCGTACTGCCGTGGCATGAATAACACTGCTCGGAATTCTCGATCGGGAACAAGACCGAGAAGATCCCTTCCTCGCGGCGCTTGATCGGTCGTTTGAACTTCCCTTCGAGGAACCACTTCTGGGTCGCCCCGTCAATGCGTCTGCCGATCTGTCCGCGCTTGGAGGCCTTCAAGATCACCCCATTGGGGCTGAATATCCTCAGGCCGCGGATATTATGATAGCCGCCCACAGCCTCCAGGATATGCTGGACCTCTCGGCTCTTGCCTGCGACCATGGCATTTGAGAGGCTTTTCTCGATCGTATTGGAAATAATGAGGACATTGTCCTCGAGCGCCGACTCCATCTGTCCCTGCTGATAACGGATATTGATCCACGTACCAATGCCGATGATCACCGCAAGGATCGCGGAAACGGAAAGAATGATCTTGCTTCTGAGGCTTGAAATGAGGATCACGCCACGATCACCTGTCCGATGAGATCGCGCACCGAAGGGATGCCCTCCCGTTTCAGATGGGAAGCAAGTCCGTCGGCAATATCAAGGGTAGCGCGGGGATTGATAAAATTGCCCGTCCCCACCGCTATCGCGGTCGCCCCCGCAAGGATGAACTCCAGCGCATCCTCCGGGGTCATGATCCCGCCCATGCCGATGATCGGCAGTTTAACCGCCCGGGCGACTTGCCAGACCATGCGCACGGCAACCGGCTTGATCGCGGGACCCGAAAGACCTCCGGTGACATTGGCCAGCCGGGGCTTCCTGCAACGAACATCGATCGCCATGCCCAGCAGCGTATTGATCAGTGAGAGTCCGTCGCATCCCGAGCCTTCGGCAGCACGGGCGAACTCGGTTATGTCGGTCACGTTCGGCGACAATTTCGCGATCAATGGCAATTTTGTCGCTTTTCGCAGCGCCGTTAAAAGCTCCGATGCTGCTTTCACGTTCGTCCCGAACACAATGCCGCCGGCTTTAACGTTCGGGCAGGAGATGTTCACTTCAAGACCGGCGATTCCCGGGATGCCATCCAACCGCTCGGTCACCGCCACGTATTCCTCGAGGCTGTAGCCGAAGATATTCACGATGACCGCAGTATCGTAGCTCCTGAGGATGGGAAGTTTTTCATTGATGAAAACGTCGACTCCCGGATTTTCGAGCCCGATGGCATTCAACATGCCTGCAGGTGTTTCCCAGATGCGGGGGGGAGGATTTCCTTTGATCGGCCTTGCTGACACACCCTTCACAATGATGCCGCCGAGCCTGTTCAGATCGATGATATCCTTGAATTCCTCGCCGTATCCGAAGGTCCCGGAAGCGGTCATCACGGGATTCTTCATCTTTATTCCGGCGACGTTCACTGACAGGTCGGGCGAAGTTACGCATTTCGACGCTTTTGCCGGTATACCTTTCTTCAACTCAGCACTCCGCACATCGCGCTCCGTTTACTTCAGGATTATTTCCGATGGAGCGCCGGCAAGACCACCTGCTCGCTCCAGTCTATGTCGGACGACTTGAACACCGGTCCTTCTTTGCATACCCGTTTATAACCGCCGGTCCGTACCGCGACGGAACAACCCATGCACACTCCAAGACCGCAGGCCATCCGCTCTTCCATTGAGACAAAACAGGATATCCCCCGCTCAGCTGCCAACTTGCTCACCGCCGCCATCATGGAGCGGGGACCGCATGCATATATTACAAAGGATTCCCGGTCGTTCCGCGAATCAAGGAAAGCCGCAAGGCCGTCAGTCACGAATCCTCTTGTCCCTGCGCTTCCGTCATCAGTGGCAATATACACCTTTTCCGCCTGCTCTCTGCAGCTCTTTATGGCGCGAAGAGGAGGAAGGCATTCCTTGTCACGGGCGCCGAGGAACATGTAAAGGGGATGCCGCATTGACAGGGCAAAGTATAGAAGCGGAGGAAATCCGCTGCCTCCTGCAACAAGAAGCGGAGTGGTCCCCTTTTCCGGCGCAGGGAACCCGTTGCCGAGCGGTCCCTGGACCTGGAGGACAGCATCGCGCTCAACTGTTGCAAGGAGCGCTGTTCCACGTCCGACAACACGGTAGAAAAGCTCGATGTACTGTTTTGATTTGACCGCTGCGATTCCGAACGGACGTGCGAGAATGGGGTCCTGATTCTCCGATACCCGCAGCATGACGAACTGACCGGGCCTTGCCTGTTTTGCCAGGCCGGGCGCTTTCAGCACGATGCGAAAGTATCCCCGTCCTGCTTCCTGGTGCAGAACAACTGTGGCTTGATGCAGCTTAGTCGGCGGCAATCTCTATCTCCTGGATCTCGTATTCCACGGTCTTCGCCGGGGTCTTGATCACCACGACGTCGCCGACCTTGTGGCTGATAAGCGCCTTGCCGACCGGCGACTGGATTGATATCTTGCCTTTTTTGATATCCGCCTCTTCCTGCCCCACCAGCGTGTATTTCCTTATATCGCCGGTTTCCGTATCGCCCAGCGTGACGGTTGTACCGAATACGACCTTCTCATTGGAGATCTTCGAGACGTCGATGATCTGAGCATGGGCAAGTTTGTTCTCCAGCTCGCGCTTCTTCGCGTCAATGTGGCCCTGGCGTTCCTTGGCAGCGTGATATTCTGCGTTCTCCGAAAGGTCTCCGTGTCCGCGCGCTTCCTCGATATCCTTGATGTTCTTGGGCCGCTCGACCTTCATCAGGTGGTCGAGCTCTTTTTTGAGTTTTTCATAGCCCTCTTTGGTCATTGGATACTTTTTCGTCATCGTTGCTGATACTCCTGTATGGATTTCACCTGAAGCGGCTTGGCGTTCAATGCTTCGATTCCCCGCACCGCGGCCTTGGCCGCGGACATGGTCGTAAAATACGGGACCCCCTGGGTAAGCGTGGTCCTTCGGATCGAATAGGAATCCCTCTGCGATTCAGCGCCGGAGACCGTGTTGATCACCAGATCTACCTGACGGTCCTTGATGCTGTCCACGATGTGCGGCCTGCCCTCGTAAACCTTATTCACCGTTTCAACGGCCACTCCGCGGCTCCTCAGATAGTCGGCGGTCCCCCGTGTCGCGATGATCGAGAAGCCGGCCTTTACGAGACCGACCGCAACTTCATAGGCGGTCGGTTTATCCTTGTCCTTCACGCTTATGAACACTTTTCCTGTCAGCGGCATCGGGTTTCCCGCTGCGATCTGGGACTTGGCGAATGACATTCCAAAATCCATATCAATTCCCATGACCTCACCCGTGGATTTCATCTCCGGCCCCAGGAGGGTATCCACTCCGGGAAACTTGGCAAAGGGAAAGACCGCTTCTTTCACCGCAACATGATTGATAACCACTTCCTTTGTGAATCCAAGCTCCTGAAGGGTTTTTCCTGCCATGACGCGGGCGGCAAGCTTTGCCAGCGGTACGCCGATGGCTTTGCTCACGAAAGGAACTGTCCTTGAGGCCCGCGGGTTCACCTCCAGCACATAGATCTGCCGGTCCTTGACAGCGAACTGCACGTTCATGAGGCCAATGACGCCCAGCTCCAGGGACAACGCCCGGGTCTGACGTTCGATCTCGTGGATAATGTCCGGGGAAAGCGAGAACGGAGGAAGCGAACAGGCGGAGTCTCCTGAATGGACGCCGGCTTCCTCGATATGTTCCATGATCCCCGCGACGACAACGGTCTTGCCGTCGGAAATCGCATCCACGTCGATCTCGATCGCGTCCTCGAGATAGCGGTCCACAAGCACCGGCCGTTCCGGAGAGGCTTTTACGGCCCGGGTCATGTAGTTCCGCACGCTCTCTTCGTCGTACACGATCTCCATGGCGCGGCCGCCGAGAACATAGGACGGCCTCACCATGACAGGATAACCGATGCGATTAGCCGCATCAACTGCCTCATCGCAGGAAACGGCCGTGCCGCTGTCCGCCTGCAGCAAACCGAGCTTGTCCAGCAGTTCCTTGAACCTTTTCCGGTCCTCCGCCCGGTCAATGCTGTCCGGTGTCGTCCCGAGAATTCGCACTCCCGCTTTCTCAAGAGGAACAGCGAGCTTCAGCGGCGTCTGGCCGCCGAACTGGACGATAACGCCCATCGGTTTTTCCTTGTCTATAATATGGAGGACGTCTTCGAGAGTCAAGGGTTCGAAATAGAGCCGGTCCGAGGTGTCATAGTCGGTGCTGACCGTCTCTGGATTGCAATTCACCATGATCGTTTCGTAGTCGTCCTCCTTGAGAGCGAACGATGCGTGAACGCAGCAATAATCGAATTCGATGCCCTGGCCGATGCGGTTCGGTCCGCCGCCCAGAATAACGACCTTTCTGCGATCAGTGGGATTCGCCTCGCAGAAAGAAGTAGGATCAGAGGAGTATAGGTCTAGAGGGCTAGAGTTCTTGCCCCTTGAATCCTCTGATCCTTTAATCCTGTAAAAAGGTTTTTCATAGGTCGAATAGAGATACGGCGTTTTGGCAACGAACTCGGCCGCGCAGGTGTCAACGGTCTTGAACACGGGCAGGATACCCAGTTCCTGCCGCGCTTTCCGCACAGCATCTTCGGTCGTGGTCAGCAGTTTGGCAAGCCGGCGGTCGGAAAAACCGTACTCCTTGGCAGTCCTGAGCGCATGGTCGAAGGACCTGCTCCGGTCTTCCAGCAGGGCAGATCCTTTCGCGTTGAGATCTTTTTCCATATCCACGATCTGTTTGATCTGGTGCAGGAACCAGGGATCGATCTTGGACAGGTTGAATATCTCTTCAACGCTCATCCCGATCCGAAAGCCGTCGGCTACATACCAGAGCCGCTCCCAGTTCGGCACGCTGATCTTCTCACGAACATCCTCGGGGTCACCGGCCCGGTCACGCAGACTCTCGAACCCGTAGCGGTCGATCTCGAGCGATCGAAGCGCCTTCTGGAGCGACTCCTTGAAGGTCCTGCCGATGGCCATGGCCTCGCCCACGGACTTCATCTGCGTGGTGAGCGTTGCGTCTGCCTGCGGGAACTTCTCAAAGGCAAAGCGCGGGTATTTGGTCACCACATAATCTATCGTAGGCTCAAAAGATGCGGGTGTCGCCTTGGTAATATCGTTCTGGATCTCGTCGAGCGTGTATCCGACGGCCAGCTTGGCCGCGAATTTGGCGATCGGGAAGCCGGTTGCCTTTGACGCAAGCGCCGAGCTGCGGGAAACGCGCGGGTTCATCTCGATCACGATCATCCTGCCGTTCTTCGGATCCACGGCGAACTGTATGTTCGATCCTCCGGTATCGACGCCGATCTCGCGGATGATCTTGAGCGATGCATCCCGCATGATCTGATATTCCTTGTCCGTGAGCGTCTGGGCCGGGGCCACGGTGATGCTGTCCCCTGTATGGATGCCCATGGGATCGAGATTCTCGATGGAGCAGACGATCACCACATTGTCATGGGCGTCGCGCATCACTTCGAGCTCATATTCCTTCCAGCCCACGGCGGACTCTTCGATCAGCACCTGTCGCACCGGGCTCGCATCGAGGCCCCGCATGATCAGTTCCGTGAACTCCTCACGGTTATAGGCGATGCCGCCGCCCGTGCCGCCAAGCGTGAACGCGGGCCGGAGGATCGCCGGAAATCCGACATATTCCAGAATCTCATAGGCGTTCTCCATGGTCGTGGCGAATCCGCTTTTCGGGACCTCCAGGCCGATCTTCTCCATGGCCTTTTTGAACAATTCGCGGTCCTCGGCCTTTTTGATCGCCGGAAGCTTGGCGCCTATCAGTTCCACCTGGAACTTCTCAAGCACCCCGGTCTCGGCAAGCGCGACCGCAGTATTGAGCGCCGTCTGGCCGCCCATGGTGGGGAGCAGTGCATCGGGCCGTTCGCGCTCGATGATCTTCGCGACAACCGCAGGCGTGATCGGCTCGATGTAGGTACGGTGGGCCATCCCGGGATCGGTCATGATCGTGGCGGGGTTGGAGTTCACCAGTACGATCGTGTAGCCCTCTTCCTTCAGCGCCTTGCAGGCCTGCACGCCGGAGTAGTCGAACTCGCAAGCCTGTCCGATCACGATCGGCCCGGCTCCGATGATCAGGATCTTTTTGATGTCTGTTCTTTTCGGCATGAATACCCTCTTTCGTAAACCTAAAATCTAATCCTTTATCAACCACGGAGGCGCAGCGGACAGGGAGAAAAGCAACATTTCGGTCAAGGATTCAAAGAATTTCTCTGCGTCTCTATAGTGGATCTATTCAAACTCCTGCACCCATCCGTTCTTGAGTCCGTACTTCATCTTGATATCATAGGCTTCATCGTATTCCTGCTCATTGATCCGACGATTGATCTCGGCGAATTCAGCCGTCTTGTACGCAGGGAAATATTGCGACATGAGACTGATGTAGACATCCCGGGATATTTCATCAGCAAGGAATTTCATGATCTTTTCCGTCCCTGAAAGTCCGCCGGGAAGAACAAGGTGCCTGATGATCAATCCCCGGGTTGCTATCCCCTGTTCATCCATGACCAGGTTCCCCACCTGGCGATACATTTCCCTGATCGCAGCCTGGTTTGCCTCGACATAATGTGGCGCGACTGAATAGTGCATTGCAGCCTTATTGTCCCCGTACCGCATGTCCGGCAGGTAGATGTCAATGATCCCGTCCAGCAACCCGAGCGTTTCCAGGGATTCGTATCCGCTGGTGTTATACACAAGCGGCAGATTGAAACCGCGTTCCCGGGCCATCCCCAGCGCCTGCAGGATCTGAGGCACGAAATGCGTCGGGGTTACCAGGTTCACGTTGTGGCATCCCTGGTCCTGCAGCCAGAGCATCTGACATGCCAGTTCACCAGAAGAGCGCTCAGCTCCGTTCCCCATCTGGCTGATGGGATAGTTCTGGCAGTAAACACACCGGAGGTTGCAATTCGTGAAAAAGATCGTGCCTGAACCTTTTGTCCCCGACAGCGGCGGCTCCTCGCCGTGGTGCGGACTGACGCTCGAAATTACCGGATTCAAGCCTGACCTGCAGAAGCCCAGCTTGCTGTCCTGCAGCCTGTTCACGCCACACTCCCGGGGACAGACGCGGCAGGATTCAAGGAGTTTGTATGCAGCCTCAATGCGCTGCTGTAATTCAACCTGCGAAACCATAATACGGAGACCTTTTTACCACAGAGACACGGAGGTACGGAGAAGTACTAATTCCAACCTTTAGTTATGTGCTTTAGCTGATTGAATCTTGATCAGGATCTCATAATATACGATATATATCTTCTTGTGCTTTCCTCCGTGCCTCCGTGGTAAAAAGCTAGCTTTTGCCCTTGTTCTTTTCCATCATTTCCACGAACCGCTGGAACAGGTACCTGCTGTCATGGGGCCCTGGTGATGCCTCGGGATGATACTGGACCGAGAAGGCCGGCAGAGTCTTATGCCGGAATCCTTCGCAGGTATTGTCATTCAGGTTCTTATGGGTCATTTCAACCTTGTCCTTCACGGTCTCCATGTCAACAGCGAATCCATGGTTCTCAGCTGCGATCTCAACCTTTCTTGTCGTCAAATCCATGATCGGCTGGTTCCCGCCATGATGTCCGAACTTCAGTTTATAGGTCCTGCCGCCAAGAGCAAGTCCCAGGAGCTGCTGTCCAAGACAGATACCGAAGACCGGTTTCTTTCCAAGGATCTTTCTTATATTCTCAATAGCATAGGTCACCGGCTCGGGATCGCCCGGGCCGTTAGAAAGGAACACACCGTCAGGATCCATTTTCAGGACCTCTTCTGCAGGCATGGTTGCCGGGACAACAGTAACGTCACATCCCGCCTGGGTCAACAACCTCAGGATGTTACGCTTGATCCCGTAGTCATAGGCGACAACCTTGTACTGAGAATAGCCTTTCTTCCCATATCCCGATTTCAGTTCCCAATCCGCCTCAGACCAGACGTAGGGCTCCTTGCAGGTAACGACCTTTGCCAGGTCAAGACCGCTCATTTTCGGCAGCTTCTTTGCTTTGGCAACAAGGCGTTCCCCGTCCAGGTCCGTGGTCGAAATAATGCCCGGCTGGGCGCCGAAATCCCGAAGATGCCTTGTGAGTGCCCTGGTGTCAATTCCCTGGATGCCGACAATGGCATGCTTTTTCAGATATTCATGAAGCGACTGTTTCATACGCCAGTTGCTCGGGAAGTCCAGGTACTCCTTGACGATGAACCCTTCCGCATAGGGGCGGGCTGATTCAACATCTTCGTCATTCACCCCGTAGTTCCCTATCTGCGTATAGGTCATGGTGACGATCTGCCCCTTGTACGAAGGATCGGTCAGGATCTCCTGGTACCCGGTCATACTGGTGTTGAAGACCACCTCTCCAGCGCACTCTCCTTCGGAACCGAACGAGACGCCTTCGAACACCAGACCGTCAGCCAATGCAAGAATAGCTTTTTTCATTCCACTTCCCTCACTCCACATTCCAGATTAGAAACTATCTCTTGTCCTTCCATGCATGTCAACCACTTCACCGCGCACCCGATCGCCATCAACGGTCATCACCACGAAATGGTGGAACCCGCCGTCCGCATCATCTGCATACAGCGGAGCACCCCCGCCGCCGGTGATCACCTGGACCAAGCCGTCAACGGTCTTCCTGTTATAATAGTGCTCGTGGCCGGTAAATATCGTCGTGATGCCCTGCTTCTTGAACAGCGCCTGCAGCCGGTCCCGCTCTACAGAATAGCGGTCCAGGCTGTTGCCATAGTGCTTCCCTTTGCCTTTTTCAGGGTAAAGAGGGTGGTGAACAAAAACGAACTTATGCTTCTGCTTCGTCTTTTCCAGCACATCCTCCAACCACGCGTACTGTTCGCCGGTGATACGCTTATCCTCACCTTTGATATAGGAATCAAGAACGACAAAAAGCGCGTTTCCCGCGATAAAGGAATAATAGAGTTCCTTGCCCGGCAGATCCACCTGGCTCCTGTAGGTCTCTTCGCTTCCAGGAACATCGATGTGCGCATCATGGTTGCCCACGGTTGTTAAATAAGGCACCGCAACTTTGTTCGACAGTTCCCAGAACCGTTTCCAGTGTTCAATATTACCCGGTTTATCTATCTGGTCGCCGGTATTCACGATGAAGTCCGGCTTTCGCTCCAGTGCCGCCGCGATCAGTTTTTGGTATATAGCGTCACATGCCGGATCGCCTGCCCGGTTATCTCCCAGAACGACAAAGCTGAACTTCGCAGGAAGTTTCTCAAGAACGGCTAGCTTACGCTCAATTCCCTGCTCTTGAGCAGCATGAACAGGTGTGACAAAAAATAATGCCAATAGCAGAACAAGTGAGCTATGACCAATCCGCAATCCGCAATCCGCAATCCGCAATTAGATATTTCCTCCCACGATCGTTCTCACTGCTTTGCCTTTCAGGTCCCATCCGCCAAAGGGGGTATTTCTTGATTTTG
The DNA here is from genome assembly GCA_029858565.1 of Nitrospirota bacterium. Classification (GTDB taxonomy): domain Bacteria; phylum Nitrospirota; class UBA9217; order UBA9217; family UBA9217; genus JAKAHZ01. The sequence continues at coordinate 25,185 of JAOUEV010000019.1, forward strand.
ACCTGAACTCCGCGGCATTGACCGTCCATTCCACCTTGGGGTCGATGATCGTAATGTCCGCGGCTGCGCCGACAGACAGCGCTCCGCCGCCTGAGTTGATTATTTTTGCCGGCGTCGTGCTCATGCGCGATACAAGATCGACCATTGACAAGACGCCCTCGGAAACAAGCTTGAGCGACAGCCCCAATGCGGTTTCCATTCCAACGATGCCGAAAGGAGCTGCATCGAACTCGACGGATTTTTCGTCCATTCCATGGGGAGCATGGTCTGTGGCGATAACGTCAAGCGTCCCGTCCCTGAGGCCCTGCTTGATCGCGGCAACATCCTGAGCGGTGCGGAGCGGCGGATTCATCTTCGCCATGGTATTGTAGCCGCGGACAGCCTCGTCGGTCAGGCTGAAATAATGCGGGCAGGTCTCGGCGGTCACCATGATCCCCCGCTGTTTCGCTTCACGGACCATTCGCACCGCTCCCGCGGTGCTCACGTGGCAGATATGCACCCGACCTCCGGTCAGTTCTGCGAGTGCAATATCCCGCGCGACCATTATGTCCTCGGCTGCATGAGGAATGCCCCGGAGACCGAGCTCCGTCGCGGCAAACCCTTCGTTCATCACGCCCTTTGCCGCGAGATGAGCGTCCTCGCAATGGGAGATCACGGGGATGCCGAAGGTCCGGGAATATTCCATTGCCCGACGCATGATCGCGGCGTTCATCACCGGCTTTCCATCATCTGAGACGCCGACACAGCCTGCGGCATGAAGTTCGCCGATCTCCGCCAGCTCCTCACCTTTCGAACCCTTGGTGATAGCGCCGATGGGAAGGACACGGCACCAGGAATCCTTCGCTGCCTGGGACAGGATAAATTCCGTCACTGAGCGACTGTCGTTCACCGGGTTAGTGTTCGGCATGCAGCAGACCGCAGTAAATCCGCCTGCCTTAGCAGCTGCGGTGCCCGTGGCGATCGTTTCCTTGTATTCAAACCCCGGCTCGCGCAGATGTACATGCAGATCGATCAATCCCGGCACCACCAGCATGTTCAAGGCATCGATGACCTCGGCACCATCGGCGGAGACAGATCCATGCTTGCCGAATTTAGCTACCTTGCCGTCGGACACGAGCAGGTCAAGCTTCTCGTCGATCTTGTTCGCCGGGTCGATGATATGGCCGTTTTTAATGAGAATATTCATAATCGAACCTTTTCACCAAAGAGGACACAGAGGAAAATCCAGTATCCCCTTTCATGGATATGACCTTTCTTGCTTACCGCTTACAACTTTAGAACTTATCGCTCGTTTCTTACCCTCACCCTTCACGTTTGGCAGGTTCCGTTTCTGCTTTTCCGCCGCCCGACAACAGAAACATGATCGCCATCCTGACAGCTACTCCGTTCGTCACCTGCTCAAGAATGACCGAAGAGTGGTCGGCCACATCAGAGGATATTTCCACACCCCGGTTCATGGGACCGGGATGCATCACAATCGCGCTTTTTCCGGCCCGCTCCAGCCGGGAGCGGTTCAGGCCGTACAAACGGGCGTACTCGCGAACACCCGGGAAAAGTCCTGCAGCCTGACGCTCCAGCTGCAGCCTGAGCATCATTACGACATCTGCGCCCTCGACCGCCTTATCCATGTCCAGATAGACCTGTGCGCCGGTCCTTTCTATTTCCCGCGGTATCATGGTTGCCGGACCGCACAGCCGTACCCTGGCGCCCATGGACAGCAAACCGTAGATGTTCGAACGAGCCACCCTGCTGTGCAGGATATCACCCACGATGGCAACGGTGATCCCTTCAAGCCTTCCGAGCTTTTCCCGGATAGTGAACATGTCGAGGAGCGCTTGGGTCGGATGCTCGTGGAAACCGTCTCCCGCGTTGATCACCGAGCTGGTGAGCCGCTCGGCCAGGAACGCCGGCGCTCCGGAGCAGGAATGGCGGACGATGATAATATCCGTCTTCATTGCTTCGATGTTCCGCGCCGTGTCGAGCAGCGTCTCACCCTTGCTCGCGCTCGATGTGGACGTGGATATGTTGATCGTGTCGGCCGATAACCGTTTGCCTGCCAGCTCAAAGGATGTGCGGGTCCGGGTGCTTGCCTCGTAGAAGAGGTTGATGACCGTCTTGCCGCGCAGCGCGGGAACCTTTTTGATATCCCGCTCCGATACATCCTTGAACGTAGCGGCCGTGTCCAGAATGAGATTTATCTCACCTACGGACATCCCTTTGATCCCGAGCAGGTCTTTTGAAGTAAGGGCCATTGTCGCCTTCATTCCCCCAGAATCACCACTTTCTCATCCCCGCCCTCTTCCGCCAGCATGACCTCGACCTTCTCCTTGGACGAGGTCGGAAGGTTCTTGCCCACGAAATCGGCGCGGATCGGCAATTCCCGGTGACCCCGATCGACCAATACGGCGAGTTGGATTCGCATGGGCCTTCCGTAGTCCATGATACTGTTCAGGGCGGCACGTATGGTACGACCGGTATAGATCACGTCATCGACAAGCACGATGGCCTTTTCCTTGATATCAAAGGCAATGTCAGTGGTTTGGGGGATCGGCTGGGATTTTCTCGTGGCAAGATCGTCACGATACATGGTGATATCCAGGCTTCCCACCGGGACCTCAATGCCCTCGATCCCCTTGATCTTGCCTGCGAGACGATGGGCCAGATACACACCACCCCGCTGTATCCCTATCAAACCGAGAGCCTTGGCTCCCTTGTTCTTCTCAACGATCTCATGAGCGATCCTGGTAAGGGCCCGGTCAATGCCCGGCTGATCGAGAATAAGCGCCTTTTCCTTGAGTTTTTCCAAGCTAACCCCTTGTTTAGGCACAAAAAAACCTTCTCTCCCGAAAATCGGGAAGAAGGTCTTTGCGCGTGCGTGACTTAGTTATGACGGTGCTGTGCCCGCTCATTCGTTACCCTTCCTGGCCTCACAGGACCAGACTTAAAGAGGTGATCAATTGCGGCTTAACAATACATCAGCCTGTCCCATCCTGTCAAGTGGTTTTTGCCTCTCCTGGTCATTCATTGCTCCCTTTCTTATAATAATCGGGATACAACCTCTGAGCGCAGTCAGGGCATATCCCATGGGTGAATTGCGCCCCGGAATGATCGGAAATATACATTTCAAGATTGCTCCACGCCCCTTGTTCGTTCTTGATCCGCTTGCAGGAAGAACAGATCGGCAGCAGGCCGCTCAGCATCCGCACCTCGCGCAATGCCGACTGCAGCTCTTTAATAAGCTGTTCACGCTCTTCCACGGCGCGTTTCCGGTCCGAGATATCTATACAATACTCTATAACCTGCACGACCCTTCCTTTGTCATCAAAGATCGGGAATCCGTGCACTTCCACGTCCGAGATCACGCCGTTCCCATCATGATGGCGGTGCTCCATGGTGACCGGCAATCCTGTATCTATGACCTTGGTGAACGGGCACGGGTGGTCATCTCCCCGGCAAGGGTCAGACCGTTTATGGGACAGGGAGAAACATGTTGTTCCCGCCGGCAGATCGCCTCTGTATGCAGCATAGTTCGCCAACTTGACCTGATAGGTCGCAGCATCTATGACATAAAAGGGATGGGGCAGGGCATCGATCACCGATGACAGGAATTGATTCTGATGCTTGATCTTTTCTTCCGCTTCCTTCAAGTCGGAGATATCCTTGATCACGATCACGGCGCCGACGCATATCTGCTCCTCGTACAGAGGAGAGATGGATATCTGTGTCTGACGGAGTTCGCCGCTCCTGTTGCGCGTTTCCGCCTCCCGATGCAGGATCGGCACTCCCTGTATCATCGCTCGTTTGGGAGGACATTTATCAAGGCAATAATCCGATCTCTCGCAGAAGACATCGTGGCAATATTTCCCCAGGGCATCGCCGCTGTTGAACCCGGTAAGCGACTCAGCAGCCGGATTTGCGTATTTGATCTTCATATCCCGATCGATCACATAAACTGTTTCGCTCATGCTGTTCAGGATCGCCTGATGAATCGTCTCGAGCTTCATGCCATCTCCTCTTCGATTTCCAGCTAAATCCCATATCCGGCCGAATCATCGACCCGGCTTGGAGGAAAGAAAAAGGCTGAAGGTAAGCCTTCAGCCTTGTGGCCATCACGGAGGTAAAAGAACCTTTAAGCAGATACTTTCTTTGCTTCCTTCGTCCCTTCGTGTTCGTCCCGCAAGCCCTTTTTGAATCCTCCGATCGCCTTCCCGAGCCCTTCTCCCAGGGCAGGAAGTTTGCTCGGGCCGAAAAGGATCAGGACGATCACCAGAATTACCACCATCTCCGCCATACCCAAACCACCCATCATATCACCTCGCATATTACATATTCAGGTCGTTGCGACAAAGTCATCGTCCTGCTGGCACTATGTACACCTATCAGGGAGCCGCTGTCAACACCTGGGGCCGTGCTTTACGACTTATTTACAACGATGGGGGATTCCCTCATTCAATATGCTACATAATCAACGAGAACGATCATATATTCCTGTGAGGCTTCGCCTCCGTTCCCATCACTGACCGAGAGCTTTACCGTAATCTCATTTCTTCCCGTGTACATGACCCCCTTGGGAACGGTCCATTGAATGAGGCCTGTTGATGGATCGATCGTCATGCCTGACGGTCCCCGTTCCAGCCGGAACTCCAAGTGATCTCCATCGGGATCCCGGGCGGCAACCTGGTAGGTATGCACACCGTTCACAACCGAATCAGGCGCAGACGACTCAATGACTGGAACAGAGTTGCCGAAACCTGCCGGTTTTGAAACGACCGGGCCTGCTGCCGCGGTTCCGTCGAAACAGACCACTGCTACGGTGACGATATCCTGTTTCCGGAGCCCCGTTGTCTGAAGCGAGGCGTTCGGCGATGCGGGCCCGGATACACGTCCGTTTACGCTCCATTGGTACTCACAGGACAATGCGTCGCCGTCCGGATCACTGGCTGCTGAAGCCGCAGACAGCGGCGATCCCAGGACGGCGTTCTGCGGTTCGATCGTGACCGACGAGACGATCGGCGGTAGATTGCCGACGGTCAGCGGCTGCGTTGCATATGTTTCACCGTTCCCGCCGTCATCGGAAGGCGTTATTTCCACGCGAACCACATCACCTTTTCTGAACTTCCCTGTCGGCAGCGTGCTGTCCGGCCCCTCCTGCGCGTATCCCTCGTTCACATACCAGCGGAACACATAGGAGATGGGATCTCCTTCCGGATCAATAGCGCTGTATTTCAGGTTCAGGGCGGTTTCCGCTGTCGGCTCGGCAGGCGCAATCTCCGCCATGGTCACTGCCGGCGGTTTATTTTCGGTCTGTCGCGCGGGGAGGGGTTCCTGACGGGTCTGCGGTTGCGGCGAGGGCCGGCCCGTTTCCATTCCGGCCTCCCTCCCTTGCCGAGCGGCAACGACCACGATGGTGACGGCGAGTGCGATCAAGAGAACGAAAAGCGAGATTACCTTGGGCGTAAGCCGGATCTTTGCGACACCGCCGCTGATCTGGATATCTCCGCCAGCCTCTTTGCGGGCAACATAAATCCTTTTCCTTTTAGCCGGACCGGTACGTGTTTTTGCCATGCAATCCTTTTATGATCGTCCGTTCATCACTTGATGGTCAGCGTCACGGGATAGCGAACCCTGCCGCCGTGCCCGTCCTCTGCAATGATCGTGACCTGCCGTTCACCCTTGAAATCCGGCGGAACTTTCCAAGCGAGCGTTCCGGTAGCGGACTGGATGGACAGCCCCTCGCCGGCCGATTCAAGCGAAAAGGTGACTGGATCGCCGTCAGGATCAATCGCCTGCGCCTGATAGATCAGGACATTGTCCTGGATCGTGACATTCTTATGTTCAACAAAGGATGGAGGAAAATTGCGAATCTCTCTGGTAAGGATGATCGGTTCTCCGGCATCCTGTCCGTCAAATGGAGTGATGCGAATCGATATGGAGTCCCCTCGCTTGACCGGTATGGCGAGCTTGTACGTGTTGCCGGCAGGCTGGCCATTCCTGGTCCAGAGGTACTGGATCGAAACCGCATCACCATCAACATCGTTTGCCCCTGCCTGGACCAGAAGATTATCACCGGGCTTGAACTCAACAGGAAGCAGCGCTACCTCGGTCAGTGAAGGAGGCGTGTTCTTGATCGTCACCTTGTTGGATGCGATTCCTTTTCCGCCTACATGAGCGATGGCATAAACTTCCGATCCGCGCGTAATATCTGCGCAGGCCAGTGAGGCCCCGGACTGGCCTGGCACAGGCTGACCATCAACAATCCACTGAATCTGCTCCGTCGGCGAGTCAAGGCCGAGCATCGTCATCTGAAGAGTAGATGCACGGTTTGCTTCTGCTGGATAGATCTCGATAGCGGCAGAGCTGGCTGAGGCAGGGGGAGCCGGCGCAACAGCTGGTTGCGCCGGCGCGGCAGCACCGGAACCTGGTGGCCCCTGCTCGCGCGTACAGGCGGAAAACAGCAGCCACAGCGCGAAGAGCGCTATCGCAGGCTGCAGGCGCCGGTGCTCAATACTGGTACAGGACCGAGAACTTTGCGCGTTCATTCGTATTGGTTGCGCTCGACGACAGAATTTCCAGAGCATATAATGATGATATTTCCTGCATCTCCAGTTCGCCGGAATTCGATACGACTCCGCTCTTGATTCTCACACCTTCGCCGACGCCTGCGCTAGTATTGCCCTGGACCGTATGGACAATCTTGCTGTACACTACATATTTCTGTCCGCTGCCCAGTTCCATCCGTATATCATAGGTCCCAGCATCATCAGGTTTTATCGTCAGGCTCGTATCACATCCGGTCCAGTTCGCGCTTCCCAGCATGATCTTTGTTCCGAAGCCACTGTAAGCTGTGCCCGAGTCAGGCACACTTTGGCAAGTAACGCTTGTTCCAATAACAAAATTCATACCGACTGCATTCAGATTCGCCTGAAACGCATTCAATTTTATCGAATCATTCTGCAGTTCGACGACCTGCCGAACGGCTTCCCATCCGCCGAGTGCCGCGTCCTTGGCAGTACGGTAACGCTTCTGCAAACCGCTCATTTGAGTGCTGACGGTTACCAGGTACAGCATGGTCGTCATGATCGCCAGAACAACGGCCGAGAGAACGACCACGACGATCAACACCGCTCCCCGTTCGGAACCGGCCCCGTTCCCGTACCGTTTCCAGAACTTCCTGATTTTGACTTTCTTCATGGCATTCACCTGCACTTAAAGAACTTATCCCGGTTATTTAAGGTTCATGGGCTTCAGCACCAGCGTATACAGCTTCCATCGATAGCGTCTCCAATCTGGAATGCCGTTGGCAGCAAAGTCGAAGTCACGACCCACGGTAAGCGCTGCGGGAGGAGGGGGAGCACCGACCCGCTCGATAGGCCGGGGATGGTCATATGTCGAATCACGCATGCCTTCCTGCGCCAGGATGTAAATCTGAACTTCCCGAATATTCCTGGTCGCCTTCGCATCCCACGCGGCCATGGCGTCAGGGGCCGCCCCCTGGTGGATAGTCTCGGCGGTGCCATCGCTGTTATCATCACTCACAACCGCCACCTGCATGTCAGCGACGCAGTCGAGCAAGGGCAGTGGCGCATTGAAACCTGGCCCTTCCTGGCTCACTACAGCTTTATACAAGATCCCTGTACCCTGCGCACAGTTCGCAGGCAGCGATGGGGAAGAGTTGATATAAAAATCAGCCCGGTTAAAAGGCATTTTCAGAGCAGGTTTGTTATTTACATTAGGATCAACCACGAACATGAAGCTGAATTCCTGCCTTCTCGCATTAAATTGTGATCTGTTTGCGACAGTCGCAGAGAACTGACCGTTAGTGAGCGGCACCAAAATCCTCGCATCTCTGCTCCCAAGTTTATCCTTAACCATTTCCGGAGAGATGACCACTACCAGATCAGTATCCAAAAGATTCTCAGTAGGCGGATTCCAGAGATATGGCTGGTTGTCGGATTTAAAATAGGTCCATTTATCCGTTCGCTCGCTCATGGTGACATTAACTGCCTTGACCGCGAGCCGGTCCGATCCCTTCCATGCCGTGTTGTCGCCGATAACGAGGGCTCGCGGAGGATTAAAGGTGGTCCCGGTAACGTCGCTCAATGGTCCCGCCACCGTGTCGGCCGGATCCACTTCATTATACGCGATGGCTGTGCCTTCCCGCCAGTCCCAGAACAGGCCGTATCCCGCGTTCTCGACGTCCCGGCGCATCAGCTCCAGGCCAACGATGCCCTCGATGTTGCTCATGGTGATCTCGCTCTGCTGTTTATAATCCCTCAGCACTTGCACGAACATCTGCGAAGCGCCGACGATCACAAAGCCGAAGATGGCCATGACCACCAGCAGTTCGATCATGCTGAATCCCGTGTTTTTTTTGAGCGAAGCCATAGCTACGATCTCCCCAGTATACTGGTCACCGCATGGGTGTAGGTCTGCCCCCGGTACTGCCAGGATACGGTCACCTCAATTTGCTTGGCGGTTAAATCGGGAGCCGTTCCCAGGTCGGTGACCGTTCGCTGGACCGTATAGGACACCTGGTATCCCCGCAAGGAACGAAGAACCGTAGTAGGCGCTTTAACGCCGGCGGTCAGTTCCGATGCCATCAGACTCTGAGTAAAGGCGAGGGCGCGCATGGCGTTTACAGTCTCCTCGGCGACACGCAGAGCCTCCTCGCGCAGTTGATTGGTCGTTGTCTGCCGATAGGCAATGAGCGATGACTGGAGGATGGCCAGCGACACGATCGCAAGCAGGAGGATCGCGATCAGCACCTCGATGAGCGAGACGCCCTTGCTATTTCGCAATACAGTCTGTCCCATTCCATTTCCCCGTGACAACTCTGATTTCCGATATCTGCACACAGTCATACTCCCCGCTGTCCTTGATCGGGATGGTCAAACGCACTGTTCCTGTCTGGTCCGCTGTGATCAGCCCCTTTGCGCTTATTTGTATCGTATTTACCGCACCCGACCACACAAGGGGAAATCTCGGGTCAAGCTGGCGCTGCAGGAACTGGGTATCGGCTGCCCCCAGGCTCCCGTCACCGTCAGGTCCCGTACTCGTATCCTCTGTAATGGTATAGGATGTCGCAGCGAACTGGATGAAGTGAATCCTGTTCCTCTGCGTTGCCCGGGCCCTCGCCTGCAGGAGGTCGGAATGAAGGCTCTTGATCTCTCCTTCCACCGTGTACCGGTCCATCATCGTCCGCGTCTGGAGCGCGGCAATGGCCAGCAGGGTGCCGATGATCGCGATCACGACGAGGAGCTCTGCCAGCGTAAATCCGTTCGCAATTATCCGTCCATGGTCATATTTCGTCGTCATCAGGATTACCTATCGTTCCTTGATATGGACAACTTTACGCGCTGCCCGGGGTGATGCCATGATCGACAATCCCTGCGCCGACGGCGGAACGCCGGTGATGCCCGCCGATTTTCTGCCGCCGCTCTCGACAAATGCCGCAGAAAGATCGATCTGTTCGATGCTTCCTGTGGAAACCTGGATTATTGCCTTGCCTTTGAGCAATCCGATGGGTGACGCGCCGGTATCGTACTTCATCGCCCAGAGATGGGTCTTACCACCCATCTGGCAGGCATCGTTGTAAGGCCGGAAGCTCGTGAAATAGACAATGCCGGTCGAACTGGCAAAGGGGTCGGTGATCGACCGTTCTCCGCGATATTCCTTGGTCTCTCCGGTCGTAGAATCGGTGTATGAACCCGCCTTGTCCATATTGATATACCATCCAGGGTAGTCCGTGGGAGGAGTTGCATTCTTCAGGTCCTCTGCCGCGTTCACATCGGTTGTTACGTTAATGAGCCCCGATGGTGTACCGCAGGCTGTAGTGCCGATCGGATCCCCGCAAAAGAGCGTGGAATCATTTGTTCCGCAGGTTGTTTTGAATCCGCTTTTATCCGCAATCAGGCATCTCTCCTTCAAGGCAAAGAGCTGGCGGCCATTGGGCGGGTCGGCATCATCAGCCTCGCCGCCCTTGTCAAAGAAGTACCTGCCCGAACCGAAATAGAGCCACAGGTTATTATTCTTGTCAGTCAACTTGGCAATCGCTGAGGTAAGAGGCCCCGTACCTCGCATCACATAGGACAAATCCCAGTTACTCGGATTCGTATTCTCATGGGTCACGAGCCTGACCAGTCCGCCAATATTGTATTCACCTGTACTGAACTGTTTGTACACATAGGGCACATAGACCACATCATCTGAGTAGTCCAGGTCCACATCATGCGTACCGTTCAGCAGGGAGCCAACGAAAGCGTTCGGTATCAGAAGATCGCCTGTGGCGGAGCTCTCGCCTTTCCATGTGATGCCTGAGGATGGCCCCAGTTCCAGATCGAAAATGGCGAGGCGCAGCTGCTGGTCAGACTTGGCGAGATACTGCGCGCTCCCCTTGTCGATCGGACCGGTGGGTCCGGAGCCGAAGACAACAAACCACTTCCCGTTCAGGAGCGGAGTCTGCGTGCCCCCGGCGGTTTTGGTGCTGATGCGCACCACTGCAGGCCCGCTTGTAGAGAATCCGAGCTTGTTCATATTGGCTGCCGCCGGGTCGGTCCCGTCGAATTCCCATTTCAAGACTGGCACGTCCTGGTTCGTGATATCAAGAGCAAAATAGGACGAGTATCCAAGACCTTTTGTCGCTGTCGCATCGTCGGGATCGACCATCGGTGTCTTTACGCAATTGGAACAGGTGTCAGAAGGCGCCCTGCATGCTCCTCCCAGCCTCATGCCGCCGATCAGGAAAGTCTTCCAGGAGTTCGAGTTCTTGAAACAGAACGAATAATCGCTCGATGCAGCACAACCAACTGTGCTCGCGTCAAAGATCACCGGGGTCAGATCAACGCCGTACACATGGCAGTAGTTGGGATCCATCATGTACCTGAGATAAGGCAGCATGTTCTTGGGAATGAATGCCCAGGCTTCCTCGCCCAGTTTCACCGTCTTCTTACAGGTCTCCCCGCCGGGGCAGTGAGCATCATCACTACACAGAACATAGCTGTAGTTGCCCGAGCAAACACTGTTCGTAAGCTTTGCCATCTCGTACTTGGTATCCTGTAGCGGCCATTTCAGCTGCAGCAGGCCGAGCCGGAAGGCATGGAGCATGCCATCGTTCGAGCCCACATAGACCATCCCCCTGCCCTTGTAGTTGTACTTTGTCACATAGTACTTGCTACTCACCGGCTCGGACTGTAAGGGACGCAGTCCCGGAGGACCATAGGTGTTCTCGATGTATCCGGGCGGGCTGCCGTTGTACACCAGATGATAATCGTTCAAGGGCTGCCAGGACGCTATCCTCGGCGTGGAATTCAGCACGTCGCCGAGCTTCCAGGTGCCCGTCTGGAGCACGCCGCCGTCCAGTACACTTGCCGTCCGCCGCCGAAAGGAAGTGTAGGTATAGGGTTGGCCGTTGGAAAGAGTGACCGTAGGCTTGTCATTGCCCAGTGTCCAGTCGATGATTGCGTAGGAATAGTTGTCCGTTGTTGTCTGCAGATATTTCCTCAATGAGGTTTTCGCTCCGGTATTGAATGGCGTGAGCGAAGTCCCGTTTGTAGTCGTCCATACGGTCCGTGTTGTCTGGCTGAGAAGACGGGTTCCTGCCTCCCAGAGGTTCATAACCTTTTCCACTTTGTCCGTAGCCGGAGTGGGCTGTCCTTCGTTGACAATGCTTCCGTCGCCGTTGCTGTCATTGTAACGCCGCAGCATGGCGGCCTGCTTGGCCTCATCAAAAAAGAACTGCGTAATATAGTCGTGATGGGAGCCGTCCGTTTTGAGATATAGGACTTTATCACTTTCATCTTCACGAATATTGCTGTTCGAGAACAGCGGGTCCACATAGTACCACATGTTCGAAAGCCTGCCCATCCAGGAGACCCGGTAGGGATTGGTCGGTTTGGAAGGATTCTCGAATTCCTTGACCGGATAGAACACCGCCTGCACCAGGTTCGCGCCGCTGCCTTCGCCCGACGCCAGCACCGACGCGGCGGTACCAGAAACCGTGTCCGCAGAGATCGAATCAAAGAATACCTGCAGCTCCTGCTGCAGCTTTACAGGGTTGGTCGCTTTCGCCATCGTTGATCCGCCGTTCGTTGCTGTTTTGCTCAGAAGCGTCTCGGAATTGCAATCGCCGGTCCCGTTGTTCGATGATCCGGTGAACGCGACGAAGGTGTTGATCTTCTTGTACCGTGAGATACCCGTGGGCGCCGGCGACGACTTCGAGCCCAGGGCGAACGACGTGATGTCGTATTTGTTCGCCAGATACGACAGGTCGTCGAGGTTCTGGCTTCCTGAATAGAACTGCTCCGTTGCAGTGTCAGCGCACACACCGATGGTCGCTGATGGCGAAAAATAGGTATTCACCAGTCCATTCACCGAAGAGTTCATGTCCGCAGTCGACATACCGTCCGTCAGGAGCAGTAACGCGTTCCGCTGGCAGGGATATTCCGACGGATTCAGGTCCCCTCGGAAGTCATCTATGTTCAGACGCAGATCGGTCCTGCTGTTGGCGCCTGCGCCGGTCACCGGATCGGGGTTGGCCTTTGCAAAATAACCGATCGCGTTGTAGAACGCCTCGGCAAAAGGCGTCCAGGAGGTCGCATTCACATCATCAATACTCTTGATCAATCCTGCGCTGTGATCGCCCGCCCCGTCGGTGATGCAGACCTCGTTGGCTAAACAGTGGTAGGAAGTGGCGCACTTCGTGGTATTCGGATTGACGCACACGTTGTTGTAGCATTTTGCATGCCCTGCTGCTGTACATTCCGCATCGGAATCGCATATTGTCGTGGTCTTGACGTTGCAGGTCCCGTAGCCGACATAATGGATGACCTTTGCTCCGTCGCGGTTCTCGGTCCCGCTGGCCAGGAGATCACAGGTCCCGTAACCTCCGGACGCCGTGAGAGGACAATCGTACTTGGTGGAGCAATATATGGGCTTCGCGGGATCCGGCGACGTGGAACACTTTCTGGGACAGGGTATCTGTCCGGACGGTGTCGGAACGGTGGTTGTACATTCGGTAGGCGACCCGTTCACGCTGAACGTCATTGCTCCCATGCGGATGATGTCATCATAGCTCTGGATGAGACCCTTTGGTTCTTCCGCGGTCTTGACCTGCACCTTCATGGTCTTGATCGGTTTCCCGAGCTGAACCTGCACGCTGATGTCGCCCACGATCGCGGGGAGATTGCCGAACTGAGTTGTATCGGAGGTGCTGTTGCTGGGGTCCACGACCGGCGGCGCCGTTGTTTCCTCGCAGAATTTGACATGCTGGTCTTGTATGCAATTTTCATCAGCGCTCAGGTTCGGGTTGACCGTATTATCAGCACCGACGCCAAGGGCGTCCCACCAGATGGTAGTCTCCCAGCCTGTCGTTGTCTTGGCGCACAGGCCTGCATAGTTAGTGTTGCAGAGATAGGCCGGATTCCCCGGCAGAATCGCGCTCGGTCCTTTTTCACACAATTCACCGCTCGTTCCGCAGTCTACATTTACCAGGCAATCCTGTCCTACTTTGGCGCCGCTCGTGCACACCTTGGTAGGCATGCCGGCATAGATGTCCGTGCAGAAGTTTTTGACCGCAATTACATCGTCCTGGCTGATCTTTGTTCCAGACGTATAGGCCCAGCAGGCCTGGATCGACTGGTTGAAGATCGCCTTCTGCTTGGATTCCACGCTTGGATCCATCGTCACCGCGCAGGGTCCCACATTGTACGAAGCGCAGGCGTTATCATTCGTGCAGGACTGGGGAGCGGAGATGAGGTAAGTGCAGGTGCCCTCGGTCGCACCGCAGGGTTCAGCAAGGGAGCAGGCTTTCGTGATATTCAAGGAACAGGTGTAGTACGTAAGGGGCGAGGAACATTGTTTCACCGCCGTCTTGCCACTGCCGCTGGTCACGCAGGTACCCAGATTGACCGTGCAATCAGCATCAGTCGTGCATATCATATCGGGTTTACTGGAGCAGTGGCCGGTGGTTGTGGTGACCGTGCCGAGGCAGGCCTTCAGTGCGTTCTTGATGTCTCCGAGGTTGTTGCTGCTGTATGCATCAACGACCGACTGGCAAACGCTCTCGTTGTAATTTCCCAGGAAAATATCAATGGACGTCAGACCGCCGGAAGATGGCGCAGTAGGATTGTTCTTATCAACGGGGCCGTTGATGCCGAAGGTGATGCCGAGCGAGGTGTTCACCGCGGTCAGGTTATTGCTATAGTCAGCGGTCAAGGCCTCCTTTACGAACTTCCTTCCTACACAACCGCGAGACTCGGCAAGAAGCCACTGATCCGTAGGATTGTATTTGCCCCCCGTAAGGACCTTCTTCTGCCCGTCGAACTTCGATGCAGAGAGCCAGTTCAGGTAATTGCCCGATGCGGAAAAATGACTAAAGAATTTTGTTGCAGGATCATACATGATGCAGAGTTGGTTCGGGATACCGTACGTGCAGCCTGCTGCGGGAAGCGACGCTATTTCATAGAAATAATCCTTTACGGGTTCGACATCGGTATAATACTCATAGAATTTGGTCTCATCAAAATACCCGAAATAGGTATTCTTGCTGCTGAATGTCTGGTCATAGCAATAGTTGGTTGTCCGCGTAACGATGTTCTGACAGACTTCTCCGGTTTCAGTATCACACTCTGTATTATCCTTGCAGTATTTTTTGCTCGTTGCGCAGGTTCCGAATGTCCCCAGGTCAGTATAATTAAGATCGTACATACTGGCAGAATTATCGATGAGCATGAGCAGATTGGGCTTGATTGCTGCACCAATGAGCGGCGGTTTGATGCAGTAATCAGACATGAATGCCGCAGCATGAACGCTCGTTGTCCCGCTCAGCATGAAGATGGTTGACGCGCCCGCAAAACACCAGATCCGCATCATCAATGAGATTAGTTTCATAGCCCTGATTCCTCCGCGCATTCTTTCCGCTCCTGTTGAATGCCTTTATATATACCACAACCCGCAGATTTTCATGAAGAAATCCACGGAAAACATCAGTTGGTCGCCGCCTCACCCATTCGAGCCTGGTTCCCACAGGAAGCGGAGGTATGGTTCTTGATTGGTTCAGCCATATTAGCGTCAAACTCATCCCAAGTATACCGATAACAGGATGAACATGATTCCCAGACCATAGCATCAGGGTTTGGCGTGACCGTGATACCGCCGCAGTTCGGACATATTAAGATATACTTTTTCATAAGTTACAATATAATAATGCAATATGAATGCCTTATCATGTCCTTTACTTTACAAGTAGTTACGGCAAATAAACCATTTTCCTGATAGAACATATCATCCTACTATGTAATTTGTTACACAATTACCGGCATTTGACAGTTCATTATGAAAAAGGTAATGTTCAGTGATGAAAACGGCTGTAGAGATATACAAGCTTCTGCCCAAGACCAACTGCGGGACCTGCGGCACCGCGACCTGCTTTGGATTCGCCGCAAAAGTTGCGTCTGGCCTGGCCTCGATCACCTCCTGCGCAAACCTGAACGACCAGGCGCGCGAGGAACTCATGGCCGGAGAAGGAAACCGGAAAAATTCACCTGGCACTGTTTACGAGCAGGCACTTGAGATACTCAGGCCAAGACTGGCGTCTCTTGATTTTCAAAAGCTCGCGCAGCAGAGCGGGGCGGTCAGTTCCGCGCCTGATACCCTTGAGCTTCTTTTTCTGAACGACCGGTTTACCGTGACAAAGGAGCGTATCGCGGATCAACAGGGCAAGGAACCCAGGCCCTTTATCTCGATCCTGATCTACAACCACCTCACCATGCCTGATCCTCCGCGCCCAGCCGGCGAATGGATCACCTTCAGTTCCGTTCCCGCATCCCATGCAAAGGACAAGGCCTGGGCAGGACATGTTGAGCAGGAGATCGCTTCCCATTTTTCCGGAAATGTGAACGGCCTCAAAAAGGCCTGTGAGCGATTGGGAGGAACACCCGCCTCGATCAAAGGCAGTCACGACGCTGCCTACGAGTTTCGTTTTTTTCCGCACTATCCGGTCCTGCTGCTGTTCTATGACGCGGTTCCTGACGAGGATTTCCCTGCACAGTGCAAGCTGCTGCTTGACAAGCACGTGGACCGGTTCCTGGACATAGAATCCATCGTTGTGCTGGGGGAAGAGTTCGCGGGAAGGTTGACAACGCAGTAGC
Source organism: Nitrospirota bacterium (assembly GCA_029858565.1). Classification (GTDB taxonomy): domain Bacteria; phylum Nitrospirota; class UBA9217; order UBA9217; family UBA9217; genus JAKAHZ01. The sequence continues at coordinate 41,330 of JAOUEV010000019.1, forward strand.
CCTGCTGTTCCAGGTCACGTGCGCCAGAGAGCATACAGAAGAAATTCCACATTCCCGTCCTGACCTGTGATCGGGGACCGCATCATTCCCTTTTCCTCAAACCCGTTCTCACGAAGCATGGCCCTGACATTCTCCACCGCACCGGTCCGGAGGCCTTCATCCTTCACGATGCCGCCTTTCCCTACGAGCTCTTTGCCAACCTCGAATTGCGGCTTGACGAGCGCAATCAGCTCAGCATCCTTCTTCAGAAATCGCAGGATCGCGGGTACCACCTTATTCAAAGAGATGAAGGAAACATCGATAACAACGATGTCGACCAGTTCGGGAATCCGCCCGGGATCCATCTCGCGGATGTTCGATCGGTCGATCAGCGCCACGCGCGGGTCTTGCTGAAGTTTCCAGGCCATCTGTCCGTAGCCGACGTCGACTGCGTAGACCTTTACAGAACCGCGCTGGAGCAGACAGTCGGTAAAACCTCCGGTCGAAGCGCCGACATCCAACGCGGTCTTGCCGCTGACGTCTATTCCAAACTCTCGCAGCGCCGCATCCAGTTTCAGCCCGCCGCGGCTCACAAACGCCATTCGCTGTCCCAGGATGCGGATATCAGCGTCCGGTGGTACAAGAGCGCCGGCCTTGTCGACCTTCTGTCCGTTCACCAGGATCTGACCGGCCAGAATAAGGGCCCGGCCCTTTTCCCGGCTTTCCACGAATCCCCTGTCAGAAAGCAATCGGTCCAGCCGGACCTTGGATGGTTTACGCGTCTCTTTCCCGTCAGTCATTGAATGAAAAAGGCACTAAGAACTATCTTAGTGCCTTTCCTTGCCCTTTTTAAGCGTTCATGGTCCGCGATCAGCTCGTTTTTATATTGGTCACCGAAGCCACAGCCTTCAGACTGGTCTTCTCCATGAAATCCCTGACCGAGTTGAAAACACCATCAGCATCGATCCCGTACTTCTGACGCAAGACCGCCTGGGGCCCGTGCTCTATGAATTTATCCGGCAGGCCTATCCGGAGCGTTTTGATGCCCGAAAGCCGTGCGCTTTCCAGGCACTCGAGCACGGCGCTGCCGAATCCGCCTTGAAGGGCGTGTTCCTCGACAGTGACGATCCTTCCGGTCTTCCTGGCAAGGGAGAGGACCAGGTCTTCGTCCAGGGGTTTCACGAACCGGGCATTAACAACAGTAGCGGAAATCCCATCAACAGCCAGCCGCTCGGCTGCATCCTGGGCCGCCTTGACGGTCGAACCGATGGCAATGATCGCGAGATCGGTCCCTTCCCGCAGCACCTCGCCTTTGCCGACCGGCAGTGTCGTGATCTCCTGGTCCATGGGAACGCCCAGTCCAGTGCCTCGGGGATACCGGATAGCCGACGGTCCGTTGCGTTCCACCGATGTCTTGATCATATGCTGCAGTTCGTTCTCGTCCTTCGGCGCCATAACGACCATATTGGGAAGATGCCGCATGAACGCGAGATCGAAAACTCCGTGGTGAGTCGGGCCGTCCTCACCAACGATCCCGGCACGGTCCATGGCTATGGTGACAGGAAGGTTCTGGAGACAAAGGTCATGCATGACCTGATCGTACGCACGCTGCATGAATGTCGAATAGATCGCTGTGACCGGCCGCATCCCCTGGGTCGCCAGACCGCAGGCAAAGGTAATGCCATGGGGTTCGGCGATGCCGACATCGAAAAAGCGTTCAGGATACAGAGAAGCGAACTTGTCCAGTCCCGTGCCGTCGGACATGGCAGCTGAGATCGCCACGATCCGTTCATCTTCCTCGGCGAGCTTGGTCATGGTCTGACCGAAGACCTCGGTGTAACTCATGACCTTCTGCTTCTTCCCACCCGTCTTTCCGGTTTCCGGATCGAATGGCGGCGTACCATGGTACTGTGACGGGCTGCACTCGGCGAAGGCGCAGCCTTTTCCCTTTTTTGTGACCACGTGCACCAGGACCGGCCAGGTATAGTCCTTGATGTTCCGGAACGTCTCGAGCAGCAGATCGATGTTATGACCGTCGATGGGCCCGATGTACTGGAACCCAAGTTCCTCAAAGATGATCCCCGGAGCGACGAACATCTTGACAGATTCCTCGGCCTTCTTCGCCAGGTGGAGCATCGAATCTCCCACCCGGGGAATTCCCTGCAAAAAGTGTTTCGTTTCCTGCCGCAGACGGGTATAGAAGTTCCCGGTCATAAGCTTGGTCAAGTATGCGGACAGGGCCCCGACGTTCGGGGAGATGGACATTTCATTGTCGTTCAAGACAACGATCATCTGTTTCTTGAGATGACCCGCCTGGTTCAGCCCCTCGAATGCCAGTCCGGCGGAAATGGAGCCGTCTCCGATCACCGCGATCACCTGGAAATTCTCCTTCTTTATTTCCCGGGCTGCGACCATGCCGAGCGCTGCGGAAATGGACGTGCTTGCATGGCCCACATCAAAATGGTCATAGGGACTTTCTTCGCGCTTGGGGAAGCCGCTGATCCCCCCGTACTGACGCAAGGTGGCAAAGCGTTCGCGGCGTCCGGTCAACAGCTTGTGGGCATACGCTTGATGTCCCACGTCCCAGATGATCTTGTCCTTTGGGGCGTCGAATATGTAGTGGAGTGCGATCGTCAGGTCAACAACGCCGAGGCTGGGAGCAAGATGCCCGCCTGTTCTGGCAACCGTTTGAACGATCGTTTCCCGCAGTTCCCCTGCCAGGTCCGGAAGTCCCTCGGGCGGCAGGTTCTTCAGGTCCGATGGACTGTTGATGTTCTCAAGAAGCATGTCTGTACCTCATTGGATCCGGGATCCTGCACAGGACAGGCACGAGGCTGTTTGCCGGCCGTAGGTGCAGGATCAGGGAACGATTTAGTTCACCCGGTAAATAATATACTTCGCCAATTCACGCAGGACATCGGCTTTTGCGTCAAAATCCTTCAGCGACAGAAGCGCCTTATCAACGACCTCATGCGCCCTATTTCTTGATTCCGCGAGACCGTAAAAGCTCGGAAATGTCTTTTTCCCCTTTTTCAGGTCGCTGCCGACGTCCTTGCCGATATCTTCCTGCTTTCCGACAATATCCAGTATGTCATCTGCAATCTGAAAGGCAAGCCCGATGAACTCGCCATAACGGGTCAGCGCTTTCAGCTTTTTTTCATTTACACCGGCATACAATGCCCCGACACGGACTGACGCGCGGATAAGAGCGCCTGTTTTGTGCGTGTGGATGTATTCCAGGGTTGGAAAATCGACATCCTTGCCCTCAGACTCCATGTCCACAACCTGGCCGCCAACCATGCCGAACACACCGGATGCCACTGCAATTTCCCGCGTAATGGCCATCATGCGCTTGGCCGGTACATCTTTCAGGCGCTTCTGATCAGACAAAATCTCGAACGCTCTGTTGAGAAGCCCGTCTCCGGCAAGGATCGCCATTGCCTCACCATAGACCTTATGGCAGGTGGGGCGGCCGCGCCGGAAATCATCGTTGTCCATGGCGGGCAGATCATCATGGACCAGGGAATAGGTATGGATAAGTTCAAGCGCACCTGCGATTGGCAGTAAGCCCTTGGGCCGGGCGCCAAGAGACTCTGCAGTTGCGATGGCAAGGATCGGACGGACCCGTTTCCCCCCGGCGAAAAGACTGTATCGCATTGCTTCGAACACCGACGGCGGAAAGGTATTCGCAGGAGGAACAATGCTTTCAAGCGCCTTGTCCACGAGATCTTTTTTCTTATGCAAATAGGTTTTTATTTCCATGGCAGACATACTGGAGCAGAGATCGAACTTTCCTTGTATGGATCAAAACTGGTCAGGATTCTTCTTCGTCATCAAATGTTCGCGGCGTCACATTACCCGATCTGTCCTTGATCAGGATCTCGACCTTGCCCTCGGCTTCTTCAAGACGTGTATTGCAGAGTCTCGCCAGTTTGACCCCCTCCTCGAACAGTTTCAGCGACTGTTCCAGGGAAAGATCGCCTTTTTCGAGATCCGTGACGATCTCCTCAAGGCGGGCAAGAGCAGTTTCGAACTTTTTTTCTGCCATAGTGATATTTCAAAAGCCCGCTGTTGGCCATGTCGGGCACCGGGATCGCATCAAGATCGTTATTTGGACCATATCTGCTGTTCTCAACAGACCTGCTTTTCGGAACGATCGGGCAACGGGCATCATCAGGTCTGGATTTTATTATAAACAACAACTACTGGTTAAATCAAGGTAAAAGGGTCTTTTCGACCCGTGAGTCCACTTCCCCCGAAAGGAGCCTGGTACGGATGACGTCTCCCTGTTTAAGCTCCGCAGCGTTCTTGACGATCATTCCCGCGGGCATGACACGGGTGATGCTGTAACCACGACCGAGAATGCCAAGGGGATTAAGCTGATCCAGTGCTCTGCTCAGCCCGGCAAGCCGGCCTCTGTCGCGAATGACCAGTGTCCTGAACGCGAGAGCAAGGCGCTGCCTGAGTTCATCAGTCCTGAGCAACAACTGCTGGACCTGCCTGCGGGGGTCTCCCAGAAGTCGGACCGAGGACGAAAGTGCGGAACGCAGACGGTCAAGCTCCGCTCTCATGGAAACATACAGCCGGCTTTGCAAGGAACCCAAGGTCGCCCGCAGGTTTTCCTCGCTTTCAACGACCATCTCCGCTGCAGCTGACGGCGTGGGAGCCCGGACATCAGCGACAAAATCAGCGATCGTATAGTCCGTTTCATGACCCACCGCAGAGATAACCGGGATGCGCGATGACATGATAGCACGGGCAACAGCTTCTTCATTGAACGCCCAGAGGTCCTCAAGCGAACCGCCGCCCCTGCCGATAATAAGGACATCAACAGCCTGGGTCCGGTTGAAGTGCTCGATTGCCTGAATGATCTCGGGAGGCGCTTCGCTTCCTTGTACCGGCACCGGATAGATGACGATCTCCATGCGCGGATGCCTTCGCCGGATCACGCGAAGGATATCCCGGATGGCAGCCCCGGTAGGAGAGGTTATCACCCCCACGCGCCGGGGAAGCACCGGAAGGGCCCGTTTTCGTCCGAGGGCGAACAGGCCCTCCTTCTCCAGGCGCGATTTCAGTTCTTCAAAGGCCCGCTGGAGCGCACCGATGCCTTTAGGTTCTACATACTCGAGTATGAGCTGATATTCTCCGCGAGGTTCATATACTCCGACCCTGCCGCGACAGACCACCAGCATTCCATGCTGAAGCGTGAACTTGAGATGTCGCTGGGATGATCGGAACAGAACTGCCCGAACTTGGCTGTGCTCGTCCTTCAGGGTGAAATAGGCATGGCCAGATTGAGGGACCGTAAGGTTGGAGATCTCACCTTCCACCCAGATATCCGGGAATGCCCCTTCCATCAGGTCTTTGATCTGGTGGCTAAGCTTGGTGACTGTGAGAATATGGCTCTGCATGATATGGGATCAAGCTGGCGACGTCCGGATCTCAAGCAACTCCCTGCTCGCGCATCTCCATTCGGCGATACTAGCTCGGAGACCTCAGATTGATGCGCTCCACGGAACGGGCGCGGCCGCTGGAACCATCAATATCGATCAGCACAGCGTTGAGCATGGTCGGCCCCTTGGGAATCTCGAACTTGTGAGGCCGCTGCGTGAGAAAGCGGTTTATTGCGTCCTCTTTCCGGACGCCGATGACCGATTCTGCCGGTCCGGTCATCCCCACATCGGTGATGAAAGCGGTCCCTCCCGGCAGAATCCGTTCGTCAGCGGTCTGAACATGGGTATGGGTCCCCAGAACGGCGCTCGCTTTGCCATCGAGATACCATGCGAGTGCCGCCTTTTCAGAAGTGGCCTCAGCATGGAAGTCGATGATCACCACAGGGGTCTCTTTTTTCAATCTCTCCAGTTCCCTGACCGCGCAACGAAAGGGATCGTCCAGGTTGGACATGAACACCCTTCCTTCCAGGTTCAGGACAGCGGCTTTGCCGGCTCTATCCGTTTCAATGACCGCGCTGCCAAAACCGGGGCTGCCTTCGGCATAATTTGCCGGCCTGATCAACTGGTTCTGTTTGGACAGATACGGTTCGATCTCCTTCTTGTCCCATACATGGTTGCCTGAGGTCAGAACGTGGATACCCATGAAGAGAAGCTCGTCTGCGATGTCCGAGGTTATTCCGAATCCACCGGCGGCATTTTCTCCATTCGCGATCACCAGGTCCGGACGATGTTGCTCCAGCAGCCCCTTCAGATACTGCCGGAGGGTCTTCCGTCCTGGCTCGCCAATGATATCTCCGATAAAAAGGACTTTCACCATTCACCTCATGGTCATTACTGCTCGTGTTCAACGGGGGTGATCACTGTTCTCGTCAGGTGCCAGTCAACGAGAATGCGATCACCCCTTTGCCAGAGACCATTAAATCATCTTCCCTGACGCCTTCCGGATCTACTTCGCAAACTCCACATATCTGCTTTCACGCACCACCGTGACCTTGATCTGGCCGGGATAGGACAACTCCTGCTCGATCTTCTTCGCGATATCCCGAGACAACTGGGCCGAGTGCACATCTGACAGCTCTTCGGGTTTCACGATGATCCTGATCTCTCGTCCCGCCTGAATGGCGTAGGATTTTTCCACGCCTTTGAAGGTGCTTGCGGTCTGTTCAAGCGCCTCGAGTCGCTTGATATAGCTCTCCAGGGTCTCACGCCGCACGCCCGGCCTGCCCGCGGAAAGTGCGTCGGCCGCCGCCACAAGCACGGATTCGACGCAATTCGGTTCTCCGTCGCCATGGTGCGTCATGATCGCATTGATCACCTTGGCTGACTCACCGAACTTCTTCGCGAGGTCTCCCCCGATACCCGGGTGCGTGCCTTCCATTTCGTGATCAACAGCCTTTCCGATATCATGCAACAGGCCGGCACGCCGCGCAAGTTTCTGGTCGCAGCCAAGCTCCGCAGCCATGACGCCCGCAAAGTATGCGACCTCACGCGCGTGCATCAGGACGTTCTGGCCGTAGCTGGTACGATATTTAAGCCGGCCGATCAGCTTGACGATATCGGGATGCATATTGTGGATCCCCAGGTCAAAACAGGCTTTTTCGCCTTCTTCCTTCAGGGTCCCCTCGAGATCCTTCTTCACCTTTTCCGCGATTTCCTCGATGCGGGCGGGATGAATACGGCCGTCCTGGATCAGCCGTTCGATCGTGAGCCGCGCGATCTCGCGCCGGAATGGATCATAGCACGAGAGGATGACCGCTTCCGGCGTATCGTCGATAATGAGGTCGATCCCCGTGGCTGCCTCGATGGCGCGGATGTTCCGTCCCTCACGACCAATGATCCGGCCTTTCATCTCATCGTTCGGCAGATTCAGCACCGATACCGTTGCCTCGGCCACATAGTCGCTTGCGTACCGCTGGATCGCAAGGCTGATGATATTCTTGGATTTTTTGTCGGCCTCTTCCTTTGCTTCATCCTCGATCCGCTTGATCGTCTTTGCAGCCTCGAACTTCGCCTCGTCTTCCATGGACATCATGAGCTGTCGCTTAGCTTCTTCAGCGGTCATGCTCGCGATCTTCTCCATAAGCTGACGCTGCTCCTTGAGGCCGCGTTCGAACCGCTCTTCCTTTTCCTGGGCTACCTTTTCGCGCGCCGTCAGTTCTTTTTCCCGCTTGATCACATCAGATTCGCGCTTGTCAACGACATCGACCTTCTTTTCGAGGTTTTCCTCTTTCTGGGTCAGTCGCCGCTCCTGGTTCTGCAGTTCCTGACGTTTGTCGCGAACTTCCTTTTCAAAATCCGTCCGGGACTGATAGAGCTTGTCCTTGGCCTCAAGAACCGCTTCTTTCCGCTTTGTTTCGGCTTCCCGTTCTGCATTTGCGATGATCTTGGCCGCCTCAGCCTCGGCATCCCGCACCTTTCCTGCGGATATCTTGCCCTTGAGCACCAGCGCGATACCGCCGCCAATGGCCGCGCCGATGATCAGGATAACAATATACTCAACCATGGTTCCGTTCCTCCCCTTGATATTTCCTCAGCCCGGCAAGACGGTCCTTGATCCTTTTTTCCTCGCCTTGTTCCGTGGGCTGGTAGTATGTCCGCTTGCGCGGCAAATAATCCTGCTGTACGTAGTGTCCCGGATAATCATGCGGGTAGCGATAGCCTTTCCCGCGCCCCAGGCGCGCCGCGCCTTGATAATGGGCGTCCCGAAGGTGGTCAGGTACCCGCAGGATCTCTCCGGAATCGACATCTTGCAAAGCGGCCTTGATCCCCTGATAGCTGGCATTGCTTTTCGGCGCCGAGGCAACATAGATCGCAGCCTGCCCAAGGGGAATGCCTCCCTCAGGCATGCCTATCCGTTCCACGGCCTGATAGGCCGAAATTGCGACGAACAATGCCCGGGGATCCGCGTTCCCCACATCCTCGCTCGCGGCAATAACTATCCGACGGGCAATGAACAAGGGATCCTCGCCTGCCCGGAGCATCTTGGCCATCCAGTAAAGCGTCGCGTCGGGATCGCTTCCGCGCATGCTCTTGATGAACGCTGAGATTGTGTCGTAATGTTCGTCCTCATCGTACGCCAGTGCCCGCTGCTGAATGGACTCCTCGGCAACGGCGAGATCATAGGTAATGCGTCCGTCCAGCGCCGGCGGTGTCGACAGGACACCCAATTCCAGGGCGTTCAAGGCCTTTCGCGCGTCTCCGTTCGAACGGGCAATAATTAGGTCACGAGCCTCTTCGGTCACGGTGACGGCGACGGCGCCTAATCCCCGCTCCACATCATTGAGCGCACGGGTGAGGATGGCCTGAAGATGATCGACTTGAAGCGGCTTGAACTCGAAAATCTGGGAGCGCGAAGACAGGGCGGGAATAATGGCAAAGAAAGGATTTTGTGTTGACGCACCAATAAGGGTAACTGTCCCCTGTTCGACATCCGGCAGCAGGGCATCCTGCTGTACACGCGTGAACCTGTGGATCTCATCGACGAACAGGATCGTTCGACGCCCGCCTTCGGCTTGTTTGTCAGCCGCTTCCTGCACGACCTTGCGAATATCGGCAATGCCGGCGGTAACAGCGTTCAACGATACAAAGTGGGCTTCGCTCTTTTCTGCGATCAGGTGTGCAAGCGCGGTCTTTCCCGCCCCCGGCGGGCCGTAGAGGATCAGCGACATAAAGCGATCCGCCTCTATGGCCCGTCGAAGCAATTTTCCGGGTCCTACGATATGTTCCTGCCCGACAAACTCATCGAGCGTACGCGGCCTCATTCTCCACGCAAGCGGCTGATGGTGAGGTGCGACAGATACAGACGTAGTTTTATCGTGCTTTTTTGTGGCCAAGAGACACTTCAGGAAGGCTGGAAAATACGCTTGCTAGTGTGAGAACTGCGAGGATCTGGACAGGCTGCTCAGAACGATGCTATTTCGTGCTACATCCGGGATATGACGGGATAAGGGATTTTTCCTATCGATAGAATTACACTCCCTTGAAAAAAGGACGCAAAAGCAAGGAGATACCGTAAATACTCCTTTTGCTTTATTGGTCCGATGTTCTTTACGACGTTCCCTGATTTCCCGTCTGTCATTTCTGAGGTTCACCTGTTCCGATTCAGTACGTATCTCGTTGGATATGCTGCACAACGAGGTTCCGCTGTTTCATTACACTATCAAAGCGCAGAACGCCTTCCTTACTTGACGCTCCTTTTTGCGCTGTTTCTGATTTCAATGCTCCACGGAAGCTATGAGCTATCCAAAGTGTCTGAACTGAAAACCCCCGCTCTTGCCGTGCTGATAACTTGGACCTGGAGTTAACCAGGTGGGCGCCATGAAGGAAAGTTAGGCTACCCAGTCTTATCTGGGCATGCACACCCTTTCCCGGGACAGCTCCCTATTGAAATCATTACGAGGTACAAGTTACATCAGTCACGCGCAGGGCAGGGGACTGCTCATCTTGTTCTTAAGATATTTATACCAAAAAGACATCCAAATGGCAAGGACAAAGTAGTTTTCCCACGACCGATTTCATCATTTTCACTTTAAATATCAGCAGGTTGAGAATTCCCCAATTTCAAGAGATGCCGTTGTGTTCAGAAGACCGGCCATCGGTTAGTTCAAGTATGCGCTCGATGGCATCACCAACAGATGCCTGCGTACTTGCATGATCTGTCCGTGTGCGATAGAGTTCGTCAGCGATGTTCAGGGCCGTCAGTATCGCCAGCCGATACCCGTCAGAGGTCCCGGTACCTTTCTGGATATCCTTCATTTTAGCATCAATGAACTGTGCAAGATCACGGACGTAGCTGCTGTCAGGGCTTCCCTTCAAGAGATAGGTCTGACCGAATATTTCAACCTGGACCTTATCCATAGAAACTCCCATAAACCGGCACCATTAGAGCAACGCGTCTATGAACTCCTGCGCCTGAAATTCTCGAAGATCATCGATTCCCTCTCCGATGCCAATAAACTTGACCGGGATGGCCAGTTCACGCGTAATGGCGAATACCATGCCCCCTTTCGGGGTCCCATCCAGCTTGGTCAGAACGATACCGGTAATACCGATCGATTCATTAAATGTTCTGGCCTGGCTGAGCGCGTTCTGACCCGTGGTCGCATCGAGAACCAGCAGCGTTTCCTGCGGCGCGCCGGGCAGTTCCCTCGCAATGATGCGACGAACTTTTTTTAATTCATCCATCAAGTTCGACTTGGTATGCAGCCTGCCCGCGGTATCAACGATCAGGACGTCAACGTTCCGTGCCTTGGCCGCAGAGATGGCATCGAACACCACCGCGCCCGGATCCGCACCCTCCTGATGTTTGATCACCGGGACATCATTACGATCACCCCAGATGGACAATTGCTCGGATGCCGCTGCCCGAAAGGTGTCTGCGGCCGCAAGCATCACTTTTTTCCCGTCCTTATTGAGCCGGTTCGCCAGTTTGCCGATCGTTGTGGTTTTACCGGTTCCATTCACACCCACCATCAGGATGACAAAGGGAGTCGTTGTTACCTTCAGCCCTTCGGTCTTCGAAGCAAGTATCTCGGCGAGCAAGGTCTTCAACCGTGCGCGCACCTGATCTGGCGATCCCAACTCATCCCGTTTGAACCGTTCTTTGAGATCGGCAAGGACCAGCGATGTCGTCTGAGCACCCACATCGGACGAAATGAGCGCAACCTCAAGTTCGTCAAGGAACGTCTCATCTATCTTCTCGCCAAGGACGAGACTTCCGATCTTGTCGGCAATGTTTTTTCTGGTCTTTGCCAGGCCATCGCGGATCGAACGAATAACATTAAGCATGAAAGCGGCTCGTTTATCCTGTAGTGATTTTTTCCAGGGAGAATGACTAGTTCAGGATCTCTAGATATCCAGTGGAAGGCTGCCTGTTCCTTCGGGATCTTCGGCATTTTTCTTGTCCCGCCGTGACCCCTCTCCTGTTTTTCCCGCAGAAACATTCTGGTCTGCGTCGGGATAGGACGCTTGCCGATAGAGATAACGCTCGTGCATCTTGCTGTACCCCGTCCAGTCCCCGGCTCCGACGTTTTCTTTTTTCAGCGTGGACCGGAAATTGCTGATCTTCGCCGCGAGGTCGTCAAGATAATTAACAATGATCGCTTCCTGGATCTTCGGGCGTTTGGGTGAGCCGAACTCGTATTCCCCGTGATGGGACAGCATGATGTGTTTCAACAACATCTCAAGTTCCCTCGGAAATGCCGGAATAGAAGCGCTCTTTTCCGCGACCATTTCATAACCCAGCGATATATGGCCAAGGAGCTTTCCTTCGGTCGTATATTCGATCGATTTCCGCACTGCCAGTTCGCGCACTTTACCGATATCATGAATGAATGCGCCGACCGTCAGGAGATCCATGTCAATGCCGGGGAAATGCTTTCCCACATCGCGGCAGATCGCGATCAATTCGGTCACATGCTCCAGCAGACCGCCGATGTAATTATGATGCAGTGTCTTAGCCGCTGGCGTCCTCCGGAATGTTGCCATAAATGCCTTGTCAGCGAGAAAGGACCTCATGAGCTGGCGAAGATAACCGTTCGTCAGACCCGCGGCAACCGCCTCAAGCTCGCCGACCATCTCATCGATATTCCGGGGAGAGGTCTCAAGAAATTGCGAAAGGTCGACCTTTGCATCATCGACCTTTTCGAGCCCCTTCATCTTCACCTGCATCTGGCCCTGATAGTTCGCTGCAACGCCTTTGACCCGGATAAAATCCTCGCGCTCGAATGTTCCGGCTGCGGCTTCGGCGTTGTCCCACATCTTGCCATCCACCTCGCCGGTCTTATCCGCAAGCTTGAGCGAGAGGTAGGTAACGCCGTTCTTGGCGATGGAGATCTGCTTTGAAGTGACCAGATAGGTCTCGTCGACCCAATCACCTTCTTTTAATGATGAGATAGTCTGCATGGTTAGCTCGTTACGGGTGATATTAAACTATCCCTTCCCCATTGTCCAGAAGGAAAAGAGAAATCGGCATAGGGGGCGGCCATAAAGGCCGCGCCCCTGCCACACCACCCGGCATGCGGGTCCGCACCGGGCGGTTCAAGAAGTTGAGGCTATGAGAGACGC
>JAOUEV010000132.1 GCA_029858565.1 Nitrospirota bacterium
GATTCCCTCGGGAATCAGCTCGAAAAACGGCACGACATAGTTTCAATGGGTTACAAATCCAGCTTCTCAATTATCACTGCAAATTCAAGCACTTAATTGGTGGAGGCGGCGGGAATCAAATAGTTTGTCCAAGAGCTTGATATTTCAAGGGCCGCTTCCAGAATTTCAGTAACATACCCCATGTTGATACCCCAAAAATGATTGATGTCACTGGACTGTATTGGACACGAAGAACCTTGAACAGCGGATATAGCGATTACAGAACTCATTCCTCGTGATATCCAATATCCCGAAAACCGCGCAGGCGTTTTCTGTGCATCCGCAGAAGCTTGGACACATTAGCATCGACATAATCGTATACCCGTACTTCCTGCTTTCCAGGATGCTCCCGATGGAGCCTTCCCGCATACTGCACGATCGTTCCTTTCCACGAAAATGGCATAGCCGGGATCAGCGTATCGAGCCGGGGATCGTCGAAGCCCTCGCCAAGATAGCGCCCCGTTGCTGCAATGAGCCTCACCTCTTTTTCAGGTATTGCGGCCAGCCTTTCCATGGTCTCGCGCCGCTCTTTCGCGGATAGCCTGCCGCTCAGAACTATCAAATGCTTCACATCGCCTTGCAGTCTTTCAGCCAAAATGTCCAGGTGTTCCTTCCGTTCTGTAAGCAGCACCGGGGAGCGCCCCTCCTGGATAGCCTGCCTGACATCATCAAGAATGAACTGTTCCGTTTCTCATCGATAACAAGCGCGGCATAGATCGCCTGTATCGATAAGTCCGGATGGTCTATGACGAAATCCGTGGTTCTGCAGATCAGTTGATGCTTGAATTGCGCTCCAGCTTCCTGACTTTTCGGGTGTACCTTATGCCTGACAGGTCCACACTGCATATGAATGATTGGTTGATGTCCGTCGCGTCTGTAAGGCGTTGCTGTAAGACCGACGACATATCGCGCTTTGACCTCGTTCAGGACCCTCTCGAAGGATACGGCCGGCAGATGATGACATTCATCCACAATAACCTGGCCGTAACCCGCGACCAAATCGTCGACTTCATCCTTCCGAACCAGGCTCTGGATCATAGCAACATCCAATATTCCGTTCGGTTTGCTCTTCCCTGCTCCGATCCTGCCAATCTCCTTTGGCTCAATGCCAAGAAACAAGGAAAGCCTCGCGATCCATTGATCCAGCAGCTCTTTCCGGTGAACAAGCACAAGCGTGCTGCAACCGCGCTTCGCTATGAGATGAGCGCCGATCACGGTCTTGCCAAATCCCGGAGGTGCGGAAAGGACACCAAGATCGTGTTTCAATATCTCGTCAATGGCCTCCTTCTGAGCGTCTCTCAGAGTGCCATGAAAAGAATATGATGGACCTGCAGGCGCGATTCGTTTGTCATCGAGGACCAGCTTAACGCTATGCTCGCTAAACAACTCTTCCAGACTATCGAGGCACCCTCTCGGGATGGCTATCTGTTCGGGAAGCTCTTCAAAGCAGGAGATAATACGAGGGATTCTCGCCGTGGATAAGCACAGGCTTTGCTTCTCATAGAACATGGGATTCTGAAATGCAGCCAGCAGCTTCATGCGAGTAATGAATGGCGACGGTAAATCCATTTTCTCGATATACAGCCGTTGCGCAATCACACCGTGCGTCACAGAAGGGAACTTACCAGTGACTTTCTTTTTCGACGATTTCCGTGAAGGGGTTCTACTCCAAGGAGTTTGCGCTTCGTCATCTTCATCAGTATCTCTCGGCACGCCGAACACACTGTCCTGCCGTATCGCCTCATTGGCAATACGCTGGATCACCTCCGACTGAAGCTTCTTGATCGACGCCAGATATCCCCATTGATCTGCATAGGGAGTAAAGTCCTCATCGAGAAACACGGTATTGCCCTTCTGTCGCGGCTCATGCTGAAAGGGGAGCGCAATCAGGTTCCCGAATCCTCCCTTTGTCAAAGTATCCTGGCTGGGAAACAGGCGGTCATAGGATTCCATGCTAAGCTGGTGCCGACTGCTCATGGTTTCGGTGATCAGGTAGCAACCCACGGTCCGCGCTATAGCTGCGGCTACAGGTTCGGCAAAGAAGAGCCAGGCGTGAGCGCCGCATCCCGAGCGCGATCGTTCTATTGCGACCGGGATATCCATGCTCTTACAGGTTTCCCTGAGTGCCGCGACGTCGTCCTTCCATGTCTCTTTATCGAAATCAGCTGCCAGAAACCTGCAGGTATCATCGGGCAACATGGGATAGACACCGATCACATGACGACCCTGAAGGTGGTCCATGATCACCTGATCGGTTATTGGCAGGAACTTGCGATTGTCGCACTCGCTGCATTTGACCGGAGGCTTGCGCGTCTTTCCGCAGATGCCGGAGGCCCAATCATTCGTACATGCAGGTGAGTAGCCTTTCTTTCCGGCGCGGCTCGTCCAGAGTTTCGGGAAGAGGTCTTCTCTGCCGCGAAACAGAGAGCGGAATAATGCTACTTTTTCCTGGGGGCTTCTGACAGGGTATGCTAGGGGTGGTTCGGCACAGGTGGTTTCCAATCCGGCAAGCTGCTTCTTGAGGGAATCGAGCCTGGAAAGCGCTTCTTGTCGTTCGCTGTCAAGCCTGGAAAGCAAGGCTTCTACGTGTGCAATTGCCTGGAGAAGTTCCCTCTTGTCAGGCATTGATTCTCCGAATCAGGATGCGGCAAGAATATCTTGCGCGGATGAGGGGGATATCGTGGATTGTCTTTCGACGGACACCAGATGCATCCTGAAACAGTCCGCCCCTAATGTTTCTTCTCGAAAAGCGCCGTTTCTTTATACAGATCGGCGACGCGCTTCCCCTTTACAGCATTCTTTCTGATTTTCGTATAATCACCGTATCCGGTTTCAGATTGCATGATATAGCGAGTTGCATTAACCAGACCAAGACTGCTTACCAGCGCGGCCCAACCTGCATCTCTCAGCGCATGGCCGCTCAAAGATTTCGTTTTGGTTTTAAGCATCTAAAATACCTCCTCAATAAGGAACTGCAGGGGACTGCATACGATCAAAGAAACTACGGCAGGATTCCTCTTGGCCTTCTTGGTGATATTATCATCACAGGTGATAAAATATTCCACGTCGCCGGCTTCAGCGCAGGCAAGATGCATTGCATCAAGAGAATCGAAACCTGCGGTTTCGAGTATGGTTGCTCTTTTTCTTATCGCTTGGCTCATTTTGACAGTCCGCGATGACAAGGCAATATAATCGGAAACCCGTTCCTTCCGTGCTGGAAACGGTGATAAGCTGTTCTCGTAAGCTACTACTGATGAACTAATGATGCTGACCGCACCTGCCATCGTCTTCTCCAAAATAGAGAGAAACGCCTCCGCCTCAAGCCGAATCCGAGCCTGCCTCTGGTCGTCAAAAGGCCGATTGTATACACTGGTATCCAGATATATTTTGGTTCGTTGTCGCATACCGCCTACCGTCGCAAATGCTTGAACCTAATAATTCGCAGGCACAACAACATTAATCACATATGACAAACAACGTTTTCCCGTAATTCACTCCAATGTGTACGTACTCCTCGAAGCTCATTGTTCGGACAATAACCGCTCGATGCTTTCCATCGAGGCCAGCATGTCGGCAAGATAGAGCTTGTGCTCTCTCATGCAGGCACGACCTCATGAAGCACCGCATCTCGCAGCTCTTTTCGCAACGCCTTTCGCGGCACAACATCGACCTTTCTCCCGAGTTTTTCCTCAAGGAACAGACCGAGACCTACCAGATCCAGCAAGTCGGCGTCATCCTGAAAATCGACAAGAACATCAATATCGCTTTCCTCGCTCTGCTCGCCCCGAACAACAGATCCGAAAACACCGATTTCCCGCACCTTGTACTTCACGAGAT
>JAOUEV010000068.1 GCA_029858565.1 Nitrospirota bacterium
CCCGAACCACCTCGTCCTGTCAAGCATTTTCGTCAAAACGAAGCGTTTTTTCTTCATGACAAAGAACACGAAACTCTAAACCCTAGAATTTGACTAAAAACAAAATTAAAAAAGAACAGCTTGGTATTACTTTCGAAAAAGTAGTTGCCCATATTCAACAAAAAATGGATCCAAATTCTATAGTAACTCATAATGAGATTTTACACGATAGAGTCGGAAATGATAGGCAATGTGACGTGGTAATAAGGGGGTCGTTTGCGGGTCGGCCTATTCTCGGCATTATGGAATGCAAAGACCTAAACAAAAAAGTCGGCCCAGATGTGGTTGAAGCCTTCTCCAAAAAGGCCGAAAATATCGGAGCTAATGTTCGGATTCTAGTTTCTAAAAAGGGATTTACTAAGAGTGCTTTAAATATCGCTAAGCATGAAAATATCGGATGTCTATCTTTACTGCCAGAAGACCCAATGCAAGCAGGATTTAGTATTGGTGATACGTGGTATGGTGTAGTTCAAATTTGGGATAGTATTCGTTTAACTGTCAAATTCGCAACTTCTGTTGAGCCAATCAATACCTTTAGGCCCGATACCTTAAAAATTAATCAACAACTAATTGGCTTATGGTTTATGAAAAAGCTGTTTACAGCATATAATGAGGTGCAGGTAGAAGGCAAGTATATGCTCGTGGTTAGCTTCCATGAAGAGCAAAAAATAGAAATTGAAGGTCAAATTTTCTCTGTCCTAGGAGTAGCATGCTCTGCCGATAGGATTATTCGAAAAAAAAAAGAAGTGGATGGTTTGGTCAGGTGACGCTTTTTATGATTGGCAATCTAAAAAATTTACAATTGCACCAAGTGGAACAATAGTAGGGAGTGCAATTAGGACAGATTTATCTGATTGGTTAGATCACGATGGCGAAATTCCGAAGATTGGAGAGGGTACTGGCGTCGGCTTCATGAATGGCGTACTTGTTTATTCACAAAAGTGGAACCCTATTCAAGATCCAGAAGTCCCGGACTTGGAAGGCATTGGAACTGTCAGCTTTTCAAAGCAGGGATAGCTGAACTGCGGTTTCCTGCGAGAAATAAGAACCTAGGACTTTGACGGTCGCTTCTCGATTCTCGACATATGTAACTTTCAATCAGAAATTGTCACAGTTTCACTTCTACGAAATCTGTTTAGTAGTAGGTGATATCCACTTTATTCCTTCTGACCGCAAGGTGCTTCCCTCGTATATTGCCAGTTCACAACCTGCCCCGATGCCTAATAAATCAATTGGTTGCAGTAGGTACTGAAACCCCTTTGACATTTTCCGATCCCAATCCCTCCGCAGCGCAACCGTGTAATTTTTAACTCCCGCACTAACGGATCCAATTACCGCCTACTACCAATCCGCTTGGGTAGGTGCGACGACAGGCTACGGCCATAACTCGAACAACAACCTGATCTCGGTACAGGACGTCCGCCGATGATACTTACTGTCTATTTTCTGCTATATTTTAACTAGCGAATGCCTCGGGATTCAGCCATCTGTTTCAAGACGAGAACACTACAACAATCACAGGAACACAGATAGACCCTAATGACTTCATGGAGAGACACTATGACCCAGTCCAACAGCGCGCAACCGCCAAAAGAAACAGCCCTGCTTGAGATGCTCTCCCTTGTTTACGAGGAGATGGACATTAATGTCATTGAGGAGCGATTTGTCGACCTGACCGCCGATATTTTCGGATTTGACCGGGTAGCCCTGTTTTTCGTGAAACACCGCAAAGGCATGCTGCAGGGTAAGTTGTGCAAGGGCTTTGTGCCCGGGACGATCAGTTCCCTGGAAATACCGGTTTCGACCGAGAACCTGCTTACCAGACCGCTGGTCACGGGGCTTCCCGTTTTTAGCAAGGCCGTGCCACATGATGACGACATCGTGAAATTAGGCCTGAAGAATTTCGCTCTTATTCCCATCGTGAGCAAGAAAAGGCTTTCCTGCTGGCAGATCAGAAAGTGCTATAAAGATGACTGCCCGGCGTTCGGCAAGAGATGGCTGCGCTGCTGGATGGTGCCGGGGACCAAGTGCGGCGATATTCCCCTTGATGATATTGAGCAAAAAGAGCAACTGTGCCGTGAGTGCGAGGTCTATGCCCAGTTGGAGGCCAATGCCGTGGAAGGGGTGATGATCGTAGACAACTCGATTTCGAACCGGCCGATACCTCCGGAAGAGGTGGCGCTGCTCTCCATTGTTGCCCATGCGGTCGGAGGGGCGATCAACCATGCCAAGCTCTATTCCCGGACCTTGCGGGAGTCGATCCACGACGAACTCACCGGGCTGTATAACAGGCGGTTTTTCAACGAACGGCTGTTGGATGAAGTGGAACGGACGCGACGGTATGGCGGATCCTTCAGCATCCTTATCTGCGACATTGACCACTTCAAGCGGATCAACGACACCTATGGCCATCCGATCGGAGACCGGGTGCTCGTCCAGGTGGCGTCCTTGCTCCAGAATAACATCCGCAGCAATGACATGGCGTGCCGGTACGGCGGTGAGGAATTCGCGCTGTTGCTGCTCAATTCCGATAAGGACCTCCTGCCGCCTTGCGGAACAACTGCGCGGGAAACTGGCGGCAAACGCCATGACCGACATTGGCGGCAATTGCATCACCGCAAGCTTCGGCGTCGCCTGTTTCGGGGAGGACTCCATTTCCTTTGAGGGGCTGGTGAACAAAGCAGACCAGTCGCTCTATCAAGCCAAGACCCATGGACGCAATCAGGTGTGGACATTGTGATGCGGCAATGAGTACGCAACAACCGGTTTTTACGAAGCACCGTTGTTGTACGAGTCGGGAGGTGACAGGAGGCGCCCTTTATACCCTGCATATGCGGCCAGTCTTCGCCGTAGGCTCCGATCTTGATCAAGGTCAGGTCAAAAGGCCCATAACGCCCGCCGATCTCTGCAAAATGATCAGCATATCCCGTGTCCCCGCTGTAGTATACGCTCCTGCTGTCGCTCCGCACGATCCAGCCTGCCCAGAGCGTTTCGTTCCTGTCGAACAACCCCCTGCCTGAAAAATGACGCGCAGGAACGCAGATGAAGGTCAAGTCTTCGATCGTCACCTCTTCCCACCATGACAGCTCCCTGATCTGGCCTGCGGGTACGCCCCAATCCTTCAAACAGGGGCCGACGCCGGTGGTCACGAGGAATATCGTCCCTTTTCCTGACAAGGCCCTGATCGTGTCCTTTTCCAGGTGATCGTAATGATCATGGGAGATCACCACTGCATCGATGGCCGGCAGGTCTTCAACGCGGGTCGGCGAATAGTTCTTTTTCAGCCTGCACGGCCGGCGAGCAGGCCGCGCTGATGAGGAGGCTGAACAGGAGGCAAGAGGAAAGAACGGAGCAGGTGATCAACGAGTTCTTCATGCGGTCCTTGTCCCGACAACAAACCGGGCCGTGGGAGATAATCCGACGGCCCGGTACTTGCCAGGTTAGCGTTTCTTCATCTGCCCCGGCGCGGACTGTTTCTTGATCTGTCCCGGCGGAATATGGCCGCGGTGGTGACACCCCGCAAACACTCCCAGAAACAAGACCAGGGTGAACAATGCGATGATCCTCGTCATGCCCTGTACCTCCTATGAAAGTTTGTAATGTGCATTATGGCTCTCGATGGAAGCCTGATGCAGCTGATGAGCTGAAAAGGCCGCAGCACGGCTTTGTTCAGTCATTTCGCGTTTCCGCTTTCCCCAGGACGTCGTAGTCCCGCGCCTCGGTGATCGTTACATCAACGAACTCGCCGGGTTCGACCTCGGTCTCCGAAAGATAGACCACCCCGTCGATCTCCGGGGCCTGGGTCTGCATGCGGCCGATGAGCGCCATGTCCTCGATAGCGTCCACGATCACGCGCTGCCGGGTCCCGACGAGCGCCTGGTTCTTCTTGAGCGATATCTTCTTCTGCAGCCGCATCACCGCGTCGAGCCGCTCTTCCGCGACCTGCGCTGCCACCTGGCCCGGCAGGTCCCTGGCCGGCGTCCCTTCCTCGGGAGAATAGGTGAAAACGCCCAGGTGGTCAAAGGCATATTCTTTTGCGAACGCCAGCAGCCGCTTGAACGCGGCGTCGGTCTCTCCGGGAAAACCCGTGATCAGCGATGTGCGGAGAGCTATGCCCGGCACTTTTTTCCTGAGCCGGTCGATGGTGCGCTTGATGTCATCGGACGTGCCCCGGCGGTTCATGGCCTGAAGTATCTTGTCGTCAATATGCTGCACCGGGATGTCCAGGTATCTGCACAGCTTTTCTTCATCCGCAAGGACCGCCATGAGCTCATCGGTCACCTTGCCGGGATAGACATACATCAGCCGGACCCATTCGAGGCTTTTTATCTTCGCCAGCTTCCTGAGCAGCTTGGGGAGGTCGATAGAAAGATCGCGGTACTGCGTCGAATCCTGGGCCAGAAGGACCAGCTCCTTCGTCCCCTCATCAGCCAGCCGCTTTGCCTCGTCAAGGATCGAGTCAGCCGGCCTGCTGGTGAAGTTGCCCCGGATAAGCGGGATGGCGCAGTAGGAACAGCGGTTGCTGCATCCTTCGGCGATCTTGAGATACCGGTAATGGCGGGGAGTGGTGCTGACGCGCGGCAGGCCGAAGACCAGGGTCGGCGCCGAGGTCGTGACGATATGCTCGTGCCTGCCCAGCACGCGGCCCGCGATCTCGGCGATCTTCGGTATCTCGGCGGTCCCGATGATTGCGTCCGCCTCGGGCAGTTCCTTAGCCAGATCGTCCTTGTACCGCTGGGCAAGACAGCCCGCGACGATCAAGGCCCGGCACTTGCCCTGCTTTTTCATTTTCGCCGCGTCCAGGATCGCCTCAATGGACTCTTCCTTGGCCGATTCGATGAACCCGCAGGTATTCACCACGATCACCTCGGCCTCCGCCTGGTCCGGGGTGATCTCGAAGCCCTGTGATGCGAGCACACCCAGCATCTGCTCGGCGTCCACCTGGTTCTTGGGACAGCCCAGGCTGATCATGCCGATGCGGATCGGCTTTATCGGTCTCTTTGTACTCATGATATTTCGCGCAAGACGAGGTTTTCCGGGAAAGGATGAAATATGAACAAGCTGAGTTTACCGCAGAGGCGCGGAGGCCACGGAGAAAGACCTGCTATGCAATATGCTTTTCTCTGTGCCTCTGCGCCTCCGTGGTGAATATTAAATCGGTGCTCTCCGTGTTTTGCTAGAATCCGCCGGCCATGGCAAGGAACGTGGTCATTTTGTCGTTCATGTCGCGCAGCCGCCGGGACAGCGTCTTGGTGAAGGCCCAGAGGAACTTGAAGCCCAGCTCCCGGTCGGTGATGAAGATGTTCTGAAGGTCTTCCTTCTTGAGGGTGATGAGGGACGCATCGGTGTTCGCGATCGCGTGGGCCGAGCGGGGATAGTTGTCGATCAGGGCCATCTCGCCGAAATACTCGCCTTCCTTCATGACGGTCAGGGCTTCCTCGCCGATGTTCGGAACATGCTTGCTGATGCGGACCTCGCCCTTCAGGATCATGTAGCATTTGTCGCCGACATCGCCTTCCTTGAAGATGACCTCGCCGGTCTTGAAATAGATGCCGTCGCAGACCTGCCGGATCTTCTCAAGCTCCGAATCGGTAAAATTCTCAAAGAGGTTGATCTTCTTGAGCAGGATGATCATCATTGCTCCTTTGTCACCGGAAACCGCTGCGCGTTTCAAAGGCGTTCCGGATAAGTTCAATGCGCTCTTCGGGCATGCGCGTGATCGCAACAATATCGAACCGGCAGGGCATCTGGTGCAGCTTCCTGGCGGCGAGATAGGCCAGGGCGGCCTTGGTCATCCTCGCCTGCTTGCGCGTATCCACGGCCAGCTCCGGCGCGCCGTAGGCATCGCTGGTGCGCGTTTTGACCTCCACGAACACGATCGTGTCACGGTCCATGGCGATGAGGTCGATCTCGCCCGCGGCGATGCGGAAGTTCCGTTCCAGGATCCGATATCCCTGGCCGGCAAGGAACCGCGATGCGCTGTCCTCGCCGCTTCTACCCAGCAGTTTGCTTAGAAGGCTCATGCTTCACCAGGAGCATCGAGGATATCGGCCGGAAGGAACGCCGGTGCGCTTCGCAGGGGCCGTGCTCACGGATGCTGGCAAGATGCTCCGCCGTGCCGTATCCCTTGTGCTTCCGGAAATTGTACGCCGGGAACCGCTCATGGAGCTCGTTCATCATCCGGTCCCGCGTTACCTTCGCCAGGATCGATGCGGCCGCGATGGAATGGCTCAGGCTGTCGCCTTTAATAATGGCCTTTTGCGGGATCGTCAGGCGCTTAAGGACGCAATTTCCGTCAATGAGCAGGTAATCGGGCGGAGGAACGATGGCCGCCACCGCGCGTTCCATTGCGAGGAGTGCTGCCTGGAGGATATTGATCTCATCGATGGTGCGCTCGTCAACGAGCCCGATCCCGTGCGCAACAGCCTTCGCGCGGATAACATCGTAGAGCCGCTCCCGCTGGCGCTCGGTCAATTTTTTCGAATCATTCACCCCGTCGATCAGGCAGCCCTCGGGAAGGACGACCGCGGCGGCTACCACCGGTCCTGCAAGCGGTCCGCGCCCGGCCTCATCAAGACCGGCGATGCGGAGCGCCCCGGAAGCGCGTACGGCCCGCTCAAACGAAAGCGGGTCGCAGTTCAGATCGAACGGGCTTTCCGCTCCCGCCTGGTGGGCCGACGGGCGAACCGAATCTC
Source organism: Nitrospirota bacterium (assembly GCA_029858565.1). Classification (GTDB taxonomy): domain Bacteria; phylum Nitrospirota; class UBA9217; order UBA9217; family UBA9217; genus JAKAHZ01. The sequence continues at coordinate 6,735 of JAOUEV010000068.1, forward strand.
GGGGCATAAAGACCTCGGCGAATGGTTCAGATTTGAAGCTTCCGGCGGCGAACCGCGGGGACCGCGCCCGCTGCCGGACCAACGGTCAGATCATGACCGGGAACAGGCGGTTTTCTCGCCTACTCCGCTTTGGCTGCTGCAGGAGCGTCCGCGAACACGCGGCCCTTCTCCTTGATGCGGGCCGCGCGGCCGCGAAGATCGCGGAGATAGTAAAGCTTCGCCCGGCGGATCTTGCCTTCCTTGGCAAGCTCGATCTTGTCGACCATGGGGGAATGGAGCGGGAAGAGCCTCTCCACGCCCACGCCGTAGGAAAGCTTGCGCACGCGCACGGACTCGCGCATGCCCGAACCCTGCCGGCCGATCACGAGACCCTCGAAGATCTGGATGCGTTCCTTGTCGCCTTCGACTACCTTCGCATGCACCTTGATGGTGTCGCCGACGCGGAAGTTCGTGATGCCCGATTTCATCTGGGGCTTCTCGATCGCGTTCAAAATAGTGTTGTTCATGGTAATCCTCCTGGTTCAAATGCGGAATGCGGAGAGCGGCATGCGGATATCACATCCGCACATCGCATCCAACACGCCAAAATTAATGTAAATTATGTTCCTTCTTGAGTTCGTCGAGAACTCTCAAATCTTCCTTGGTCAGCTCGGCGGTCCTCAGCAGGTCAGGCCGCTTCAGCAGCGTCGCCCGGAGCGATTCCTTCCGCCGCCACCGCATGATCGCGTCATGGTTCCCCGAGAGCAGCACCTCGGGTACCTTCCTGCCCCGGAACTCAGCCGGCCGCGTGTAGTGCGGATGGTCGAGAAGGCCGTCGCCGAAGGAATCTCGGTACGCCGATTCCTCGTCGCCGAGCACGCCGGACACCAGCCGGGCAGCCGCGTCGATCACTACCAGCGCCGCGAGCTCGCCGCCGGTCAACACATAATCGCCGATGGAAAGCTCCTCGTCCACCAGCGTTTCCTTCACCCGCTCATCAATGGCTTCGTAATGCCCGCAGAGCAGGATGATCCTGCGCCGCTCCCGCGAGAGCCGCTCCGCCGCCGGGTGATCGAACACCCTGCCCTGAGGAGAGAGCAGAATGGTCAGAAATCCTTCGCCGGGATGCTCCGCCTTGACCGCGTCCACTGCAGCGAAGACCGGCTCGGGCTTCATCACCATGCCGGCCTCGCCGCCGTAGGGGCTGTCGTCAGCAGTCCGATGCTTGTCCGCGGTGAAGTCCCGGATGTTCCACAGCCGGACGTCCAGAAGATCCTTTTCCCGGGCGCGCTTCAGGATGCTTTCCGAGAGCGGGCCGGCGAGGATGCCGGGGAACAGGGTGAGCACATCAAACCGTAGCTTCGTCATTGCCCGACCCGCCGTCACTCATCCGAACTACTTTGTAAACCACGGGTTCCGACTGCGTCGGAACACACAGATAAAAGCTCAGTATTCAGAATTACATTCGGTCAGACTCTGGGTCGCAACCGTGTGCGACGCAGGCGCCAGTGGTTAATCAAACTTCAGTCCAGAAGACCTTCCAGCACATGGATGACCATGCGCCTGGCCTTCCGGTCCACCTGCCGGACCACTTCCTTTGTCGCGGGCAGATAGATCTCCCTCGTGCCCGCCTTCATGACATAGACGTCGTTGCTGCCGGTCTCGAAGATATCGGTGATCGTGCCGAGCTTTTCGCCCGCCTCGTTCACCACTTCCATCCCGATCAGTTCGAACCAGTAGTAGTGACCCTCGGGAAGCGGGACCGCTTCCTCTTCGGGGACCTGCACCAGCCATCCATTGAACGCCTTGGCGGTCTCCGGCGCGCTGTAGCCTTCCAGCAGCAGCAGCGGATCGCCGTTCATGTACCGCACGGCCTTGACCCGGCACTCCTTCTGCTCCCCTCGGGACGACACCAGGAACACCCTCCGGAGCTTCAGGAACCGGTCCGGATGGTCGGTAAGGGGCTCGATCTTGATCTCGCCCTTCACCCCGTGGGGCTTCAGGACCTTGCCGATGGTTATGAGCATGTGTTCAGCGGGAGCAATCGCTCATGCGGATTTCGCATCTCATTCCGCACTTCGCACTCCGCACTTCGCACTTATTTTGCCGCTGCGTGCTGTTTCATGATGCCGGCCTTGGAAAGCAGGGCCCGCACGGTATCGGTCGGGACCGCGCCCTTCTTGAGCCAGCCGAGAGCCTTTTCCTGGTCGACCTTCGTGCCGCCTTCCTGCTTGAGCGGATCGTAGGTCCCGATCATCTCGATGAACCGGCCGTCGCGCGGGCAACGCTCGTCCGCGATCACGACCCGGTAATAGGGCTTCTTGTGGGTTCCGATCCTCTTGAGTCGAATCTTTACTGACATTGTGTCACCTCTTTCGTCTGATTGAATCTTCCTGCTTTCCTCTGCGGTCTCTGCGCGAGACCGCCTTGTTTTTTAAAACGGCATCCGGCCGCCCATCATGCGGCCGAGGTTCTTCATCTTGCCGCCCTTCATCATCTTCATCATCTTCTGCATTTCCACGAACTGCTTCAAGAGCCGGTTCACATCCTGCACCTGGGTGCCGCTGCCCCTGGCGATCCGCGCCCTGCGGCTGCCGTTGATCAGGGTGTGATTCGCCCGTTCCCGCGCCGTCATGGAGTTGATGATCGCCTCGACGCGCTTCAGTTCCTTCTCGCCCTGCTGCATGTCCACGTCGGCCATCTTCTGCTTGTTCAAGCCGGGGATCATGCCGATGATCGACTCGAGGGAACCCATCTTCTTGACCTGCCGGAGCTGGTCCCGGAAATCCTCGAGATTGAAATCGTTCTTCCGGAGTTTTTTGGCGAGCTTCTCGGCCTCCTCGCGGGAGACCGTTTCCTGCGCCTTCTCGATGAGCGTCAGCACGTCGCCCATGCCGAGGATGCGCGACGCCATGCGGTCCGGGAAGAACGGCTCCAGGGCGTCGAGCTTCTCGCCCATGCCCACGAGCTTGACCGGCTTGCCCGTCACCGCCTTGACGGACAGCGCGGCGCCGCCCCGGGCGTCGCCGTCCATCTTCGTCAGCACCACGCCGTCGAACCCGATGTCGGCGTTGAACTTCTCGGCGATGTTGACGGCTTCCTGGCCGGTCATCGCGTCGGCAACGAACAGGACCTCCGACGGTTTTACCGAGGCCTTGATCTGCCGAAGCTCATCCATGAGCGGCTCGTCGATCTGGAGCCGCCCCGCGGTATCAAGGATCACCACATCGAACAGCGAGCGTTCCGCATGCGCTTTCGCGTCCCTGCAGATCGCCACGGGGTCCGATGATTCCGAAACGAATGCGTCGACCCCGACCTGTTTTGCCAGGGTCTTGAGCTGCTCGATCGCGGCCGGCCGACGGGTGTCAGCCGGGACCAGAAGGACCTTTCGGCCGTCCTTCTTGAAGTTCCTTGCCAGCTTGCCCGAGGTCGTGGTCTTGCCTGAACCCTGAAGACCGACCATCATGATGATCGTCGGCGGGTTCGGAGAAAGATGCAGCTTTGACTGCGTACCGCCCAGGAGGCTCATAAGCTCCTCATGGACGATCTTGATGACCTGCTGGCCGGGCGTGAGGCTGGTCAGGATCTCCTTGCCGACCGACCGCTCCTGGACCTTTGCGATGAACTCCTTGACGACCTTGAAGTTGACGTCAGCCTCAAGGAGAACAAGGCGCACCTCGCGCAGCGCCTCCTTGACGTCCTCTTCCTTCAGAACGCCTCTACCGCGAAGTTTCTTGAAGACCGTTTCTAATTTTCCCGTCAGTGCATCAAACATGGGAGTACATGGCTCGGCAAAGAACTAGAATATTAAAAGATAAGTCCTCTTCTGTCAAGGCTTTTCTCTCCTGACAACGGACCTTTTGGCAAGCCGAAAGAGGGTTTCGAAGTTTATATTCCTGTTGACCTTGGATATAACTACAATTATAATAACAACTAAAGTTGCATATTGCATCGCTAAAAACCATCGCTTTCTCGACTAGTTGAAGAAAGGAGGAGCACGGGACAACCGGTCCGCATCAGCAGAAATCGGAGCATATCAGCCCCTGTCACAAAGAAAGGGCGGAAACGGAGGATCATGATGCTTGGAAGTAAAAATATCAGTCTAGTTCCGGCGTTCACGCTGGCCGCCAGCCTGGCCATGGCAGTTATCGGCTGCCAGACCACGCCGGCAGCCAAACCGGCCACGGCAGCACCGGCAGCCCCGACCAGGCCGACCATGGCCAAGATCTGCGGCAACTGCCACACCCCCCAGGCCGGGAGCCTGCGAGGCAACTTTGAAGGTGTCGCATACAAGACCCAGTCGATCCAGGTAAAGATCGACGACATCTCCGAGGTCATCCGCTTCGACAAGGCGACCCTCAAGATCGAGAATGTGAAGGGGGAGAATACCGAAGAACCCCTGCGCGACATCTCCAAGGGCAAGGAAGTGCGCGTCGAGTATACCGAGAAAGATGGCAAGAAGTTCGCCACGCTTGTCGTGGCAAAACCGCCCATCAAGGTCGCCGCGGACAAGATCATGAGCACCGAGGACGTGGAGAAGCTTGTTGGCCTGGGCCCCGAGAAAGGCAAGTACACCCTGATCGACGCACGGCCTCCTCTCAAGGCGCTGGAGGGCACCATCCCCACGGCCATCAACATCCCCTTTGTGGCGTTTGACAAGATGGTGGACAAGCTTCCGCAGGCAAAGGATGCGCTAATCGTCTACTTCTGTCAGGGCGTTACCTGAGCAATGAGCCCAAACTCCGCCAGTCGGGCGGAGAAGCTCGGTTACACCAATGTCAAGGTCTACCATGACGGGATCCCTGTCTGGACAAAGAAGAATTTTACCGTACTGAACATAAAGCAGTTGAAGGAAGGCTGGATCGAGAAGGACATGCCCCACGTACTGGTCGACGTGCGGCCTGCATCGGAGGCAGAGAAAGGCTTCATCAAGGGCGCAGTAACGATTCCCGCAGCCGACGTGGCAAAGAACATCGACCGGTTCCCGCCCAAGGAGAAGAAACCGCCGATCATGATCTATGACCAGAAAAGCGGCGATGACGCCAAGGCTGCTGCGAAAGCGCTGGTCACGGCCGGATACCCGATGGTCAATGTGATCACCGGCGGATTCGATGCCTGGCAGGCCGCGGGATTCCCGACCGAGGCCGGCAAGCTCGCCACGACCATGGCCTACGTTCCCAAGCCCCGGCCCGGGACGATCGCGATCGACGAGTTCAAGAAGCTCGCCGCCAGCATCCCCCCTGATACGATCCTTGTCGATGTACGAAGCCAGGCTGAGGCAAATGAGGGCATGATCAAGGGCGCCAGGGTCATCCCGGATGCGGAGATCCTGGACCGTCTTGCCGAACTCTCCAGGGACAAGAGGATCATCACCTACTGCAATACGGGCGTGCAGGCGGAGATGACCTACCACAAGCTGAAGGAGAAGGGCTACAACGTGGCATTCCTGAACGCGAAGGTTTCGTTCGATGACAAGGGAAACTACGTGATCGAACCGTAGGATGGGATCCTTATGAATCAGTGGGCCCCGGGATCAAAAGACTCCGGGGCCTTTTTTATTCCAAACTCTGTTATCAATGCTTTTCTGCCGACACCGTCAGTCTCGGCTTCGCCGGAAATCCTGGGACTTTAGGAATAACTCCGTATCTTCGCTTTCAGGGGACGACGAAATGCCGGCAAGAATCGCACGCTCAGCCATTCCTACAACGGGAAATGGCACGCCACGCGATGACCGTCCCCGACCTCGCGCAGCTCCGGCTCATTCGCCGGGTCCGTGCAGACCTCCGGCCGGCCCCTGGCCTCGTACACCGGACAGCGCGGTGCGAAACGACAGCCTGACACCGGGCGCTCAAAATCGAACACGCCCCAGCGCCCTGCCTGCACGCTCACGGCCTTTCGCGAGACCTCTTTGCTCTGCTTTTCCGTGAGCGACGACCAGAGGATATGCGTATAGGGATGGTGCGCCGCCCGCGCGATCCTCTCGGCCATGCCCATCTCCACCACTTTGCCGAGATACATCACCGCCACCTTGTGGCTCATGAGCTCCACCACCCGTAGATCGTGGGAGATGAACAGAAAGGAAAGCTTGAGCTGCTGCTGGAGGTCCCGCAGCAGGTTCACGACCTGGGCCTGGATCGAAACATCGAGCGCGCTTGTGGGCTCGTCCGCCACAATGAACTGGGCGCCCACCGACAGGACCCGGGCGATCCCTACGCGCCGTTTTTCGCCGCCCGACAGTTCATGAGGAAAGTTCGAAAGTTTGCTCTTCTTGAGGTTCACCATTTCCAGCAGTTCAGCGATCCGCTTTTCGGTCGACCCCTCGGCGATCCGGTGATGGACCTCGATGGCCTCGGTCAGGATCTCGCGGATGCGCATCTTGGGGTTCAAAGCCGCGTCCAGGTCCTGGAAGATCATCTGCATCTTTCCGCGCAGGCCCCGCAGCTCGTCGGTCGAGAGCGTGGTGATATCCTTCCCGTCAAAGATGATCTTTCCCGATGTCGGCTTCTCCAGGCGGAGGATGGTCCTTCCGATGGTCGTTTTGCCGCAGCCAGATTCGCCCACAAGACCGACGGTCTCGTTCTCCTTGAGGTAGAAGCTCACGCCGTCCACCGCGGGGATGGACTGCTGCTCAGCCTTCACCGCGGAGAAGAGCCCTTTGCGGTGGGTGAAGTGTTTTTTCAGGTCCTGAACTTCAAGAATGGTCTTTGCCATAATAATTGAATTTTTCCGCAGCGGAACAGAGACAATCCTAAATCTGTTTTTTGACACCGAAGACGCTGAAAAAGGCTATGAAGAACCAGGATAAAGCTTTGCTTCTTCCGCTTTTCATCCGCCTCTTCCGTGTCAAAAGTATTTCCAGTGTCCTCAGTGTCCAAGCAAACGATTCAATCAAAATACAACCAGCACCGCGCCTTGTGCCCGCTGCTGATCTCGCGCAGCTCCGGCTCCTGTTGCTCGCACCGCTCCCGGACCTTATCGGTCACCTGGCTGCACCGGCCGTAGAACCGGCAGCCTGCGGGGATATTGATCGTATCCAGCACATCCCCTTCGATGGCCTGAAGATGCCCCTTCTCCTTCACGTTCTCGGCGCTCGGGATCGACGTGAGCAGTGCGGACGTGTACGGATGCTTGCGCTCGGCGGTGCGGGACAGGATGTCCTTCACAGGACCGGTCTCCACCACCGTGCCGCCGTACATCACCGCGACCGTGTCGGACAAACGCGAGATGATACTGATGTCGTGACTGATCAGCACGGTCGTGATGCCGAGTTCGGACTTCAACTCCGCAAGCAGGTCAGCTATCTTGGACTGGATGGTCGCGTCCAGGCCGGTTGTCGGCTCGTCTGCGATCAGAAGCTGCGGTTCGCAGGACAGGGCCATGGCGATCATGGCCCGCTGGCACATGCCGCCTGACAGGCCGTAGGGATAGTTGTCGTACCGGAGCCGGGGGGAATCTATCTTCACCCGGTCTAGCCATTCAATAGCTTTTTCCTTGGCAGCTTTTTCTTCCTTATGGTCCGTATGCAGGCGCACCGCTTCGGCGATCTGGCTTCCCACGGTCTCGAAGGGATTCATGGATTGCTTGGGGTTCTGGAAGATCATGGAGATCTCCTTGCCCCGGATCTTCGCCATCCGCCGTTCCGACACTTCCCGCCACCCGTCCTGGTCCTTTTGCACGGCCATGATGCGGCCGTCGGTGCGCGTGAGCGTGACGTAATCCTCCAGGTCCTGGAGCAGGTTCTTCTGCACCGTTTCCGACTTAAAACCGATCTTTCCGGTGATCACCCCCGGCCCGGAGGAGACCAGGCCCATGACCGACATGGCGGTAATGCTCTTGCCGCTGCCGCTCTCGCCGACGATGCCGAGGGTCTCGCCCTTCCCGACCTCCAGGCTCACGCCGTCCACGGACCGGATAAAGGCCTGCTTGCTCTTGGAATAGAAGTAGGTCCGGAGGTCCTCGATCTTGAGCAGAGGAGCTGTCATCACTTGTTCCTCTTGCCTTCCAGAATGTTGTTCAGGCCGTCGCCGAGCAGATGGAACCCCAGGATGGTGAACAGGATCGCCAGGGCCGGCGCGGTGGACGGCCAGAACTGGCCCTTCATGAAATAATTGGACCCCGCCTGCACCATGTTGCCCCACGACGGCGTGGGCTCCTGCACTCCGAAGCCCAGGTAGGAAAGCGAGGTCTCCATCAGGATCGCCTCTGCCATGCCGAGCGTGGCCTGGATGATCAGGATGGACCGGCAGTTATGCCAAAGGATGTGCTTGAGAATAATAATGCGCGTGGGCACGCCGAGAGCGATGTCCGCTTCGATGAAGTTCTTCTGCTTCAGGAACAGGATCTTGCCCTTGACCAGCGACGCGACCGCCGGAATATTCGTGATGCCCACGACCAGCATGATGTACCAGATATCAGGCTTGAACGCGGCGATCACGAGCAGGATCAGGACAAGCCGCGGAAAGGAATCCACGAGGTTCGTGAAATAGGTGATGCCTGTCTCGAACCTGCCCCCCCGATACCCCGCAAGCACGCCGAGGATGGTCCCGAACAGGAGCGCTATGAATATGGCGAGCAGTCCCGGCAGGAAGTAGGCCTGGATCCCCACGATCAGCCGCGAGAGCATGTCCCTTCCCATGAAATCCGTGCCGAGCAAATGCTTGCCCGTGAAAGGCCCGGCCATCATGAGCTCAAGGTCAAGGTCCTGGGGATCGAACGGCAGCAGATTGAACGCGCCGAGGAGATAGGACAGTACCACGAGTGTCACGACCAGCAGACCGTAGCTCACGTAGGCCAGGTCGATGCGGTCCGCCTTTTTCCAGAACGGCAGGTCCGAGAATTCGCCGATCTCGCCGGATATTTGGGTGTAGGATTTCATTCTTTCGACGCTCTCGGATTCACCATCACATACACCACGCTCTGGAACAAACTGCCCATGCGCACCAGCATGGCGGCTACGATCGCGATGCCCATGATGACCGGATAGTCGCGGTCCTGGGCAGCCTGCCAGGCCATCCTGCCCATGCCCGGCCAGTTGAACACCTGCTCCACGATCACCGCGCCGCCGAGGATAAAGGGGATCTTGGCCGCCACGATCTCGGTCACCGGGATCAGGAACCCTTCCTTGAACGCATGCTGCCAGACCGATGCGCCTTTGGCCCGGGCAGTGCGGATGTAGTCCTCTTCCATGACCCGGCCCATCTCCTCGCGGAGCGATCGGATCACCTCGCTGATCGTGCCGTTGCCGATGCCGAGCACGATGATCGGAAGCAGCGCATATAACCATTTCTCGCCGCCTGTTGCGTAGCCGAATGCCATGGGAAAGAGACCGAGCTAGTGGGTAA
>JAOUEV010000069.1 GCA_029858565.1 Nitrospirota bacterium
GCAACTTCGCTCTGCGCTTCCTTCCCACACTCGGTCGCCCTCATGCAGTTGCGCTTCGCTTCGTTCGTCGTGATCAACTTACGATGGGACTTGCACCCATAGGAGTGCGCCCATGCTGGGCGCACCATAAAAAAAGCCGCGCACCTTTTCAGATGCGCGGCACCAGGAGCTGTCCCTGCGGCTCCCTTCAGTTGTCCTTGCGAGGCCCCGGGCAGTTCCCGCAGCCTTTTCTCCATCCCGCCCAGAGCGGCACCCCGTTCTCATCCCGCAGTTTCAGAACATCATCGCCCCGCTTGATCTCGCCGGCAATGAACACGTCCTGTCCCCAGCGCTGGGTTTTCACGCCCTTGATCTCCAGCGTGTCACCGGCAGCGATCTTCACCTCTCCCTGCTGCTCGATGTACCACTTCGGACCGAGATGTACCGAAAGCGTCCCGCTGTCGGTCTTGAGCTTGAGCCCGATGCCCTGTCCCATTCTCCCCTTGCCCGAGATCTGCTCCACAGCCTCTACCTGCCCCTTCACGGTCTCTGCCTTGGCAGGATCGTACATTCCGCCCGGACCGCCTGCTCCGGGGCCGCTGCCGTCCTCTTTGCACCAGCCGCCGCAGTTCTTCCATCCCTGCCAGGGCTGTGCAAATGCCGCTGTGGCGATCACTAATCCCAGCACGACAATTCCGACTCCCAAAATCCTCTTCATTGACACATCCTCCTTGACCCTCCGCATGGGTATCCCCTCCCCTGGAGCATGCGGGGTTATTCTGTAATTGTCTATCTGACCCGGGATACAGGGAAAGGTTGCATGAGAAGGAAACTATTTCAGGATCTGAGGATTAGAGATGAAGAAGGATTACAGGATTACCAAACAAAAGGATTAACAAAAAAAGGATCAAAGGATGCGGTGCCCCCTGATCCTTTAATCCTCATAATCCCGTTTCTCTATAATCCTGTTATTCCTAATCCTGCTTCTCCTAATCCTGCTTCTCCTTATCCTGCTTCTCCTAATCCTGCTTCTCCTTATCCTGCTTCATTTTTCTTTCAGCATGAAGTCGAGAAAAGCCTTGCACAAAGGAGATCGGCTTCTCGCTTTCAGGAGAACGACCGAGAATTGCCGCTCCATCCTGACGCCTTTGAGCCTGACCGTTGCGAGCCTGCCTGCCCGAACATCATCATCAAGCGGGCGGCTGGACAGGATCGATATGCCAAGGCCGGCCTTGACCGCCTGGCGCACCGCGTCGCTGCTCCCGACAACAGCAACAACATTCAATTCATCGATGGACAGGCCCGCGGCACCAAGGTGCTGCGCCATGATCCGGAGCGTGCCCGAGCCCTGCTCCCGCAGGATAAAGGGCTCTGCCTTCAGCGCTTCGACCTCAACGGTCCTCTTGTTGGCCCAGGCATGGCCGGCAGGGACTGCGATCACCAGTTCGTCGTGCAAAAAAGCGTGCGTCGCCAGATAGGGATCGCTGACACGGGCGCCCACAACGCCTATGCAAAGCTCGCCGTTCATGACCGCCTCGGTGATCTTCGCGGTGTCATCGATGCTCAGGCGGATGGATATTTCGGGATAGAGTTTTTTGAACCTGCCGATCAAGCGGGGAAGGATATAGGCGCCGGGAATCGTGCTGCCGCCTATGGCCAGCAGGCCGCTCACCTTTCCCGAGAGACCTTCGATCTCCTGACGCGCCCGGTCGCGCTCCTCCAGCAGTCTTACACCGTGCCGGTACAGCACCTCGCCCGCATCGGTCGGGACGATCCGCCTGCCGAGCCGGTCCAGCAGACGAACGCCCAGCTCCTGCTCCAGTTGTTTGATATGGCCGCTGACCGTGGGCTGGGAAAGGCGCAGCTGCTCCGCTGTACGCGAAAAGCTTCGCAGCCGGACAAGGGTGCAGAATATCTCTATCTTGTGAAGATCCATAGGGATAGTGATCGAAGTACAATCTAAACAAGGGCTATAGTTGTAAGTAAACTCTTTACTGCTTAGGGCTCTTACTTCTAGCCCTCTACCCCTTTAGCCCTTTTTTGTCTTCTCCGCCTGTTCCCTCAGGAACTGCGTCAGCAGCCGGGCGCCGATGCCCGTGGCGCCTTTCGGGGTGTAGGGCCGTTCCCTGTCGGTCCATGCTGTTGCCGCGATGTCCAGGTGGGCCCAGGGATGCTTTTCCACGAATTTCGACAGCAGGCAGGCCGCGGTGATCACGCCGCCGTCCCTGCCGCCGGCGTTCTTCATGTCCGCGATGTCGCTCTTGATCAGGTCGCAATACCCCTCCCAGAGGGGCAGCTCCCAGACCCGCTCCCCGGTCTTCTCGCCCGCGTCGCGCAATGCCTGCTTCAGCCCTTCGTCAGTGCCGATCATGCCGCTGGCCTCGGTGCCCAGGGCTATCCTGCACGCTCCGGTCAGCGTGGCGATGTCCACGATCAGGGAAGGCTTGTACCTGCATGCGTACGCCAGGGCATCGGCCAGGATCAGCCGCCCCTCGGCGTCGGTGTTGATGATCTCGATGGTCTTGCCGGACATCGTGGTAAGCACATCGCCGGGCTTCAGCGCGCTGCCGCTCGGCATGTTCTCGGTCGCGGGCAGCAGCGCCACGATGTTCAGCGGGAGCTTCAGGGCCGCGGCGCTCCTGATCGCGCCGAGCACCGCTGCGCCGCCTCCCATGTCATCCTTCATCTTATCCATGTTCTCCGACGGCTTGATCGAGATGCCGCCGGAATCAAAGGTGATCGTTTTGCCCACCAGCGCGATCCAGGGTTTCCTGCCTCCTCCCCGGTACTCGACGATGATGAACTTGGGCTGCTGGACGCTGCCCGCCGCCACTCCCAGAAGCGCGCCCATGCCGAGCCTGCGCATCTGGGGACGGTCGAGGACCTTCACGCGCAGACGGAACTTCCTCCCCAGGCCGCGGGCAATGCCGGCGATCGTCGTGGGCGTCATGTCCGCCGAAGGCGAGCTCACCATGTCACGGGCCATGATCGCCGATGCCGCGATGATCTCGCCTGCTGACAGGCCTTTTGAGAGCGCTTTCACCTGCGTCGAACGTTCTGTCAGCACCGTGAGCCGTTCAAGCTCCTTCGCGCCGTTGTTCTCCCTGGTCGTCTTGTATCTCAGGAACCGGTACAGGCCGAGCAGCGCGCCCTCCGCAAGGGCCTCGCCGGCTTCCTCTCCGGTCAGTGCCGTACTGTCCATGGCGATCACGAGGTCCTTTGCCCCGGCCCCTCGTGCCGCGGACGCAGCCTTTGCGCAGGCCAGGCGCAGCTTGTCCGCGGAAAAATCCGCTGCCGCGCCCAGGCCGACCAGGAGCAGACGATCTGCCGCGAGATCGCCCTCGGGGTAGAGCACGGTCACGTTCCCGGCCTTGGGCGTGAAATCCCCGCGGCTCACAAGCTTCTCGATCATGCCGCCCAGCGCCCGGTCCGCCCGCGACGCAAAGGTCCCGAACTTGCCCTTTTCGAACAGCAGGACCGCAAGTGCGCCTGTTCTTACTTTTTCTATTGTTCCTGTGTTAACGGTGATCTTCATGATTGTCTTCCTTAATGAAAAAAGCCAGGCCTCGGCCTGACTTTTCCTGTGCTGCATTATGGTGGCCGTGCTCAATCCTTGCGCAGGACCAGCGGTTCCAGCCCTTCCAGGATCAATTTCCCGGCGATCCGCTCAGCCTTCTCCTCTGATGCGTAGGACCCGACCCGCACCCGATAGAACCGGCCGATGTTCGATTCAAAGGGTATGATAGCGACCGTCTCGAACCGCCTGTTCAGGCGCTCCTTCAGCAAACGGGCGTTCTCCTCTTCAGCAAAGGCGGCGGCATGGACCGTAAAGAAAGCGCCCTCCGCAAGGGGATCCACGCTCTCGATCCGCACGGTTGCCGATCCCTGGGCAGCGAAACCGAGTTCCTTCGCAGCTCCATAGGACAGTTCCATGACGCGGCTCCGCACAAAGGGTCCCCGGTCGTTCACCTTGACATTGACGCTCTTGAAATTCTCGAGGTTCGTGACGCGAACGACCGTCCCCAGCGGGATCGTGCGATGGGCCGCCGTGAGCCCGTTCATGTCGAAACGCTCGCCGCTCGCCGTCGGTTTCCCCTGCATTTCCCGTCCATACCACGAAGCCGTGCCGGTCTCCCGGTACAGCTGTGCGCCGGGAACAGTGCCCGAAGCTGCTGTTTGCAGCGACGGCCGGTCATCGGCAAGGAGCGTCTCGCGCAGCACCGGCGCCTTTTCAGCACAGGCGGTTATCGCCGCCGCTGCAGCCGCTGCCAGGTACAATGCCGCTCGCCCTTTCATGGACCTTCGGGGACCTCCTCTGCCTGCTATGCTGATGCTGTTTCGGTCTTCTTCTTGCCGCTGGTCTTATAGGCCTTTGCGGCACGGAGCTTCCGCTGAGCGCGCTTTACGTCCTTCTTTGCCTTGCGTACAGCAGGATCGGACTTCTTGCCGCCCGCTTTTTCCGAAACGGTCTTCGCCTTCTCTTTCAATTTTCCGATCTTGCCCGCGAGCTCTTCCTGGTTCACTTTTACCACGTTCTGCTCCTCCTCATAAGGTTTACCACGTCCGTTGTCTGGCCGGAGACACACCCCGGGCCGCAGAATAATAAAACTTACCCTGCGATAAATCAAGGGATTTATCCTGTCATATGCTGGATTCCGGCCGGGGACGACCGCCTCGCGCCGCCGGTCATGACCGGGGAACTTCGGTCACAATGCCGCTGGTCACCTGATCATGGATATACTGCTTGATCGCGTCGCGGTCTTCGGCCATGATCCTGATGAATTTGACCGCCATGCCCGGCTCGGAGAAGGCGCGGGAGTCCTGCCGGCGCGTATAGATGACCGTCGCGTCGGCGTTGATGGTCCGGGCACCGATGACGATCTGCAGGGCCAGTTTCTCGTTCGGAGCGTGGTACTTGAACGTTCGGATGTACATGCCCTGGGAGGAAAGATGGGTGGCGCATTCACCCCGGGCGCTGTCAAGCGGGGTTTTATTGATCGTCACCGGCAGCGACGTCTTTATGCGCAGGTTCGAACGCGGCGTGGTTTCCATGACCGACTGGACCGCCCGAAAGAGATCTTCGACCGTGACCGGTCTCCGCAGGCAGAGATGACTGCCGATCTCGAAATCCTCGTCCTCGCAGGTCTCATCGTCTTTCGGCAGCAGCAGAATGACCGGGATGGAATAGGTATGGGAGTTCCTGCCGAGCACCCGGAGGAACTCCAGCCCGGTCATGCCGGGAAGCGCGAGATCGGTCACCACGAGCGCCGGCATGGCCACGGAGATCATATCGAGCGCCTGACGGGCGTTCCGGGCGGTGCAGACAGGATAGGAGAAGCGATGAAGCAGCATGGCCGTGGTGAAGAGCTCCTGGATATTGCTTTCAATGACCAGGATGTACCGGCTTTTCCGGGAGAAAGGACGGGGCGTTTCAACATCATTGAGCACTGACATTTCGCTGTCTTCCTTTCGCCGTCAGGCGATTCGTTGTTCCCTGCGCCAAGATAGTACCTTTCCCTGCCAGAGCATGCCGCCGGGGACCATGCGATTCTGACCGGAAATGCTAGGGGCAGCCGCCCTGCTTCTTCATCTCGGCCACATACTCCTCATAGTTGGAAAGCTCCTCAGCGCGGAACTCCCGCGCCTCAGGATTCCCCTTCTTGAAGGCATTGTAGCTCTTCATTCCTTCGTCAAAGGCATCGCACGCCGCCTGCTGCCGGTTCAGCATCACATAGGTCTTGGCCAGGCTCAGATAGACGTTCGAAAGCGCTTCATGCTGGTTGTTCTCCGTGAAAATATCCTTTGCCTTGTTGAAATATTCCGCTGCCTTGGCATACCTGCCCGCGAAGCTCGCGGTACGGTCCAGAAAACCTTCCTTGGTATAATACGTTTCGAACTTTGTCACCGCGTTGGACCGGAAAAAGAGGCCATATTCACGATAGGCCGCGGCCATGCCCGGGCGGTTGTTGGTCTTCTGGGAGAGCGCAAGGGCGTCACGGATCAGCTTCTCCGCCTGCACCGGTTCGTCCCTGCTGGCGTAGTGCTCCGATGCCCACTTCAATTTCAGCGCAGGATCGTCCGTGGACCGTCCAAAGAGGGCAGCGCACCCTGCCAGGAGCGAACAACAGCAAACCAACAGGATAATTCTGGTCAAGTTCACATGGCCTCCTTGAGCTTGTTTGCATGCAACAGGATCTGAGCGCAAGAACAACCGATGCGCAGGTTCCGATGGACTGCTGCTGCACAGCCTGGGCACTGTTAATTTAAAAAAATCTACTACAACCGGAACGATAAGGCAAGGGAATTTCGGGCGAATGCCCGGAACAGGACAAGGCACAAGTATAAGCGGCAGGGGCGTCGCGAACCAAAAGAGCGCGGTCGCGGGCCCCTACCGCAGGAAGGAGCGTTACTTCTTCTGGGCTTTCATGAGCCGCTCGAATTTCTCGGCGCCCACGCAGTCCTTGGCATAGGCGCACCATTCGATGCACGACGATCCGAGCGGACGGGCGTTCACCTGGCCGCAGTTCTTGCAGACAGAATCAGGCTCATCGGTCCAGATCTCCATCTTTTCGCCGCACTTCTGACACCGGATATCCTCCGGCCTGGGCGACCGTATCTCCGCGCTGCCGGGGCAGCCTTCCTTGAACATGCTCATGGTTTAATTATACCGCGCCTGCGGAAAAGGGGTATGATGCAGGTCATAATAAGCAGTAAAGCGATAAGCTCTAGAGCGGGCATGTCCTTTTCCGCTTAATGCTTATCACTTATAACTTACTGCTTTCTACAGCTTCACTTCCACGGTCATGACCTTCTCGCCCAGCAGGAAGCGCTGCCGCTCCACCGTCACCAGCATCACGTCGCCCTTCTTCTTGTAGAACAGCGCCAGTTTGAGGCCCTGCAGATCAGCCACAGGAACCCCGTCCACAGCGATCAGCGCGTCGCCCGAACGAAGGCCGGCATTCTGCGCAGGACCGTCCTTGGAAAATCCGCTGAATATGAGCCGTTTCTTTTCCTCTTTGAACGAGGCCATGAGCTTGGGCGCGGTCAGACCATCGAGCGACTGGGGGAATATCAGGAAATCCGCGATACCCGGACCGAGTTCGCCGTCATTCATGACGATCGAATAGGGAGCGCCGTTCCTCCGGTGAACCCGCTTGGGGATGCCGGAGCCATGGGCAATATGCCCGCCGCCTGCGATCACCACCATCCGCTTTCCGGGATTCTTCCGCAGATAGTTGTCCACTGACTCGGCCATGGTCTCGTCCCACAGCACCTGGGACTGGACAAAGAAATCGAAGTTCTTCTCTTCCCCTCCGGGCATGCGGTGCTGGGAGAACACCTCTCGCAGCCGGTCGCGGTACTCCTGGTCGGAAAAATCGGTTTCCCGGGGAAGTTCCTTGCGTTCTTCCTCGGTCAGCGAATCCATCCCGCCCTTGGAGACCTTCTCGGTGATCTCGCGCCTGAGGTTCAGGGCAACCAGCGGGATGCGGTTGGACCGGCAGAAGTCCAGGATGGGCTTATACAGGTTATAATCGAATCCCCAGCGTTTGAAATACTCGGACCGGGAGAGGAACTCCTTCTCGTCGATGGACCCGTTGATATAATCGTCCAGCGCGGGCTGGAACGGCCGCTGGAACATTTCCATGCCCACGGCGATCGTGCGGTCCCTGCTGAAGAGCGCCTGGATAAGATCGACCTGGACAGCATGGTGGCTGAACTGGTCGTGGTACTCTCCCACATAGACGATACGCTTGTCCGCCACGCCCTCGACAATACTGGAAAAGGTCTTGAGCGCCCGCACATCAAGGACCAGGGGCTCCTCGCGAACCGTCAGGATGATGCCGCGGTCGGCTGTTGCCGTGCTTTTGGCCCTGTTCCGACCGTTCTCAAAGGAAAGGCTTGAATATTTGCCGTAGTGATAGATCTTTCCAAAGGCCGCTGCGGTCTCGCTTGCTGACGGGGAGTTCACGACCGCCACAGGCATCCGGAGATCCCAGGGGTTCTTCCTGACCTCGATGCTGAATCCCGCTGCCGGCAGGTCCAGGGACCCGAAGAGGCGCTCCGCAACAGGATTGTCGCGTCCCAGAATGACCACAGCGCTTTTCCGCAGGTCGCTGTCCTTGACCGCCCCGGCCTCACGCACCTCGCCGCCTTTTTCAGTTAAGCCCTTGATCGCGGCCTCGTACCTGCTCCGCTCGGAGAGCGGCAGCACCACGAGCGGATCCGTTGCTCCCGTGATCGCCGCTATGAGCGGCGGCGTCTCGTCAGGGGTAAGTATCCGGACCAGGTCATAATCCCGGTCAATGACCGCGGTCGAGGGCTCCTTGTCCAGGGTGAAGGAGATATGCTTTCGGTCGCTGTCAATGACGATCCGCTCCTCTTTGGACCCTCCCCGCAGAAACGCTATCTCCACAGCAAGCTCCGCAGGAAGCGCGCTGTTCTTTCTCTTCACATCAAAGGCGAGCTCATAAGAGCTTCCGTTCCGCTTCATCGACGGATTCTCCACGCGGATATCGGGAAGTCCCCTGCCAGCAAGCATCTGGACAAAGAACGGTTTCAGGTCCATTCCTGTCTCCCGCTCGAATGCAGCGCGGATATCGCTCCACGATCCTTCCTGGAACTGGCGGTCCCTGATGAAGGCGCGCAGAGCAGCGAAGAATTTTTCGTCGCCTGCCTGCTTCCTGAGCTGGTGGAAGACCAGCGCCGCCTTTCCATAGCCCACGGACCGGGACGCAAGGTCCATCCTGCTTTGAAAATCCTTGAGCGGAAAATCATCCGTTTCCCTCACATAGGCCCCGTAGTTCAGGAGCAGCTGCTTCCGGTGCTCCCACCCCTTTCCTTTCAGCTCATCATACCAGTGGTCCGCGAGGTACGCGGTCAGCCCTTCAGCCCAGTTGCCCTGGCTGCCGTCAACGTATACCGAGTTCCCGAACCACTGATGAAGGATCTCATGGCCCAGCGAGGTCTCGATGATGAAGGGAAGCCGCACAACATCCTGGCCGAGGAGCGTGAACGTCGGCAGGGAATAACCCGTGGGCAGAACGTTCTCGACCACCGAGAACCGCTTGAAGGGATAGGGCGTGAGCATCTTCTCGTACAGCGCCAGGTAGTTCTTCGCCTGTTCCAGATAGGACGCGGCAAGGGCCCGGTCCTCCTTCAGGAAGTAGGTGAACACTTCGATGTTCCCCTGCCGTTCCTTCAGCACCTCGAAACGGTCCGATGCGACAAGGGAAAGCGAATCCAGGGGATGGGGAAAATCAAAGGCAAAGACCACCGAACCGCCGGACTGCGTCCGGGACATTGATTCCGACTCGGATACCGCCTCATACCCGGCAGGCAGGACCGCGGTCAGTTTCCAGAGACCCAACCCCTGGGGACGGGGATGCCACATGCCGGTAAGCGAGACCCCGCGCGCGTTGATGATGCTGGACACCACACCGTAGTTCCGGTCGCCGATCGGCCCGCTTTCCGCGAATACGCCCTCATAGGTGATCACCGCGGATCCGTCAGCCGCGGGTGTAAAGGAGACCGCACCGTCCTCTGTTGCGAGGACCTGGGCGGCATTGTTCACGGTGACGCCTTTGATGACCAGACCGCCGGCCTGGAAAATCTCCCGCACCCCGGCCCGAACATCGAACCGGACGGTTCCACTGACCAAGGAACGCTCGATCTGCACCGCAACGTCCAGATGGTATTCGCGCCAGGGGGGCCGCCGGCCATCGTCAGCCTTCACCGCGACCGGAAGCAGTATGAGGAACAGCAGGAACGCCAGTGATTTCACGGAGGTCTCCTTTCGAACAACACGCTCCTACGATAGTACCAGAATTTCACATCCTTAGCCATTGGTTCCCTTTTACGGTCCCTCCCCGGCTATCCGGGAGATCTTGGACTGTTTCTTCAGGGAACAGACAAATTGTCTTGAAATTGGTCGCCAAGGACACTATAATATGCGGCATTCTGTGGGTAGGTCGGATTCGAGCCGATTGCCCCGCGCCGGGAGGTATCTCAGAACATGGCGGTTAAAAAGAAGGCCAAGAAAAAGGCTGCGCCGAAAAGATCGGCAGGCAAGAAGGCAGTGAAGAAAGCAGCAAAGAAGAAGGCCGCTAAGAAGACGGCGACCCGGACCGTGAAAAAGGCGGTAAAGAAGAAGACCGCGAAAAAAGCAGCGAAGAAAACAGCAAAGAAGACCGCACCCCGCAAATCCTCTGCCGCCGCGGCTCCCCGTATGTCCGCTGAACTGATGAAGCGGAAGGAGCAGCTCAAGAAGATCCTCCTGAAGAAGCGCGCCGAGGTCGTGGAGCGGCTCGAGGCCCGCATGGGACAGAAGCTCGTCCGCGAGACGGGCCAGAAGATCGACTCGGCCATGGACAGCGCCGACCAGTCGGCCCAGGACGTTGACCAGGGCATCGATTACTCCATCATCGAGATGAAGTACGAGCAGTACAAGGACATCGCAGATGCGTTCCGGAAGCTGCAGAGCAACGCCTACGGCCTCTGCGAGGAATGCGGCAACGATATCAGCCTCAAGCGGCTGGAAGTGAACCCCCTGGCGCGGTACTGCATCGAATGCAAGACCCGCAAGGAGGAGCTTGAGAAGATCCAGCGCGAGGAAACGCGATTCAAGGAATAGTTTTTCTTGACAACCGGAGAGGCATCCAGTAATTTATCCTCCGTCCGATCACCCTACCGTGGCGGTGTAGCTCAGCGGTAGAGCAGGGGAATCATAATCCCTGTGTCCGGGGTTCAAATCCCTGCACCGCCACCATTTTTCCTCTCTTTCACCGTTCCCCTGATCCGAATTCTTCGGTATAATGAACTACCCGAGACAAGCGACGGGCTGTCATGCCGCGGTCTTTTCCGGCCTCGTCACTGTTCTCCTGTCCTGCTTCATTTTTCTTATGCTGATTGACGCCGTCCGCGAAACGATCAAGAAGCACTCACTCCTCTCCCCCGGCGACCGCGTGGTCGTGGCGGTATCGGGCGGACCGGACTCGGTTTGTCTGCTGAGCGTTCTCCGGGAGCTGTCCCGGGAACTGGACCTGACGCTGCAGGTGGCCCATGTGGACCATATGTTCCGGGGCAAGGAGTCCGCGGACGACGCGCGCTTTGTCGCGGACCTGGCGAATAAGCTCGGCCTTCCCTCGTCCATCGGGCAGTTCGATGTGCCCCGGTACTGCAGGGAACGCGGCTGTTCGTCCCAGGAAGGCGCCCGGAAAGTGCGCTACGGCTTCCTGCAGCAGGTGGCGCATGATACCGGCGCGTCCCGCATCGCCACGGGACACACGGCAGATGATCAGGCCGAGACCCTGCTGATGCGGCTCATCCGCGGCGCCGGCGTCGCCGGGCTGTCGGGCATCCCGCCGGTCCGGGACAACGTGGTACGTCCCCTGATCGAGATCACGCGCACGCAGGTGCTGGATTATCTCCGCCAGCAGGACCTCGCCTACCGCGTTGATCCCTCGAACGATCAACCGGTCTATACGCGGAACCGGATCCGCCTGGAGGTGCTGCCGGTCCTTAAGCGGCTCAATCCGCGGATCGTGGAGACCCTCGCGCTGGAAGCCGCCCTGCTCCGGGACGAGGATGAGGCAGTTGAGGAGCATCTGCGTGCGATCGCCGAGCACGCCGTGGCCAGGAACGATGATGTCCTCGCCCTCAAGCGCGAGGCCTTCGAATCCCTCCCCGCTGCCTTCCGACGCCGGCTGTTCAGGATCGTCGTGAACATGACCGAAGCCGACGCTTCGTCGCTCTCGCTCGGCCAGGTCGACGACGCGCTCGCATTCCTGATGACGGCCCGCACCGGCAGGTCGCTGCACCTGCCCCGGGGCCTTACGGTCACCCGCGAATATGACCGCTTCGTGTTCAGCACTCACCAGGACCCCGCGGCGTTCGCCCATGACCTCCCGGTCCCCGGCACCCTGAGGGCACCGGAAATCGGGCGGGAGATAAGCACCGAGGTCGTGCTCCCCGGAGACCCGGGACCGGAACGGTCAAATTATCGGTGGCAGGCCAGTTTCGATTATGATAAGATACGTCCGTTTCTGACCATCCGGAGCCGGCGTCCCGGCGACTGGTTCCGTCCGGCGGGCATGGCGGGCAAAAGCAAAAAGCTCCAGGATTTCTTTGTTGACGAGAAGGTTCCGCTCAGGAAGCGCGGATCCATACCTCTCCTCTGCTCAGGAGAGGACATCCTGTGGGTCGTTGGCCTCCGGACCGATGAACGGTTCCTGCCGGGGCCGGAGACGAAGAAGATAGTAATCGTAACAGTACGATAAATTCCGTCAGGGGTGAGGGGTCAGGAGTAAGGGGAAACCGCCCTGTTCATTATCCCCTTACCCTTTACCCCTTACGATTCATTGGAGGTTATTACATGGTAGGTATCGATTTCGGCAAACCGTTGTTCACCCGCGAGGAGATACAGCGCAAGATCCAGGAGCTGGGCAACCGCATCTCGACCGAATACGCGGACAAGGACCTGCTCGTGGTGGGCGTGCTCAAGGGGGCCATCTTCTTCATGTCCGATCTCATGCGGTCGCTCAGGATCTCGGTGCGCATGGACTTCATCCATTGCACCAGTTCCTCCAAAAGCCCCGACGGTCAGCCGGTCCGCATCCTCGCTGATATGAAGGAGAACGTGAAGGACCAGCATGTGCTGCTCCTGGAGGACATCATGGACTCAGGCGTGACCATCGATTTCCTGAAGAAACGGCTCGCGGCACAGAATCCCGCCTCGCTCAAGGTATGCGTACTGCTCGACAAGCCTGACCGGAGAAAGGTCCGGATCGAGGCGGACTACGCCGGTTTCCGCATCCCCAACAAGTACGTCGTCGGCTACGGGCTTGATTTCGAGGACCGCTACCGCAACCTGCCCTATATCGCCGTCCTGCCCCACGAGGAGCGGCAGCAGAGCTGAGCCCGGGGATAAAGCTGTTGTCACTGCACGCTGAATATGCTAATATGCCGCTCCGGTAAGACGGTTTGCACCATCCGTTTCAGGACCGCCTGACCAGCACAAAATACGTTCATACTTTCAACATGTTGAAGCAGCTGCCGACCGCTCTTTCCGCGGCGGTTCGTAATGCAAGGAGGTCCATAATCCGTGAGTGCCATGTATAAGAATATCGCGCTGATCCTGCTGTTCGTGGTAGTGTCGGTGCTCGTGTTCAACCTGTTCAATCCCATCGCTCCTCAGGCCATCCAGATCCCCTTCAGCGATTTCCTGGACAAGGTCGAGAAGGGTGAAGTCAGCGACGTGACCATCAAGGGCCTGGATGTCAAGGGCACCTACGCGTCGGGCAAGTCGTTCACCACGAACCTTCCCCATGAGTACCCCGATCTGATCAGCAATCTTCGGGATAAGAAGGTCAAGATCAACGTGGAGCCGCTCAAGGAGTCCGGGTGGTACAACTTCCTGGTGGTATGGGCGCCGCTCATCCTGATGGTCTTCTGGTTCCTCTTCATCGTGCGGAACATGCAGATGGGCGGCAACAAGGCAATGTCCTTCGGCAAGAGCCGCGCCAAGCTCCTGAACGAGAGCGGCAAGAAGATCACCTTCAGCGAAGTGGCCGGAATGGACGAGGCCAAGGTGGAGGTCCAGGAGATCATCGAGATCCTGAAGGACCCGCAGAAGTTCCAGAAGCTCGGCGGCAAGATCCCCAAGGGAGTGCTGCTCATGGGACCTCCGGGAACGGGCAAGACCCTCCTGGCGCGGGCCATTGCCGGCGAGGCGGGCGTCCCCTTTTTCTCCATCAGCGGCTCCGACTTCGTCGAGATGTTCGTGGGCGTGGGCGCTTCCCGCGTGCGGGACCTCTTCGAGCAGGGCAAGAAGAACGCTCCCTGCATCCTATTCATCGATGAGATCGATGCCGTGGGCCGCCATCGCGGCGCGGGCCTGGGCGGCGGACACGATGAACGCGAGCAGACCCTGAACCAGCTCCTCGTGGAAATGGACGGCTTCGAATCGAACGAAGGCGTGATCCTTGTCGCCGCGACCAACCGGCCCGACGTGCTCGATCCCGCGCTGCTCCGGCCGGGCAGGTTCGACCGCCAGGTCGTCATCCCCCGTCCCGACCTCACCGGCAGGGTCGGCGTCCTGAAGGTGCACACCAAGAAGATCAAGCTGGCGCCGAACATCGACCTGGAATCGATCGCCCGCGGCACGCCCGGCATGTCCGGCGCGGAGCTGGCGAATCTGGTGAACGAGGCCGCGCTGCTCGCCGGCCGGGCCAGCAAGTCCCAGGTGGAGAACGAGGATTTCGAGCACGCCAAGGACAAGATCCTCATGGGACTGGAACGCAAGAGCATGATCATCAGCGATGAGGAAAAGAAGAACACGGCATACCATGAGGCCGGCCACACCATCGTTGCCAAGCTCATCCCCGGGACCGACCCGGTGCACAAAGTGTCCATCATCCCGCGCGGAATGGCCCTGGGCGTCACGCTGCAGCTGCCCACGGCCGACCGGTACTCATACAACCGCGAGCACCTTTTGAACAACATCGCCATCCTCCTTGGCGGCCGCGCGGCCGAGGAGATCGCGCTTCAGCACATGACCACCGGCGCAGGCAACGACATCGAGCGCGCCACGGCCCTTGCCCGCAAGATGGTCACCGAATGGGGCATGAGCGACCGGCTCGGGCCGCTTGCTTACGGCAAGAAGGAGGAGCAGATATTCCTGGGCCGCGAGATCGCCCAGCACCGGGACTTCAGCGAGCACACGGCCGTGGAGATCGACGCGGAGGTGAAGCGCATCGTCATGGAAAACTATGACCGCGCCAAGAAGCTGCTCTCCGGCCGGTCGGACACGCTCCATGCACTGACCAAGGCGCTGCTGGAAAAAGAGACCCTCGATGGTCCCGAGATCGATGCTATCGTCCATGGCCAGAACGCGGCGGTGTGAGCCAAACTATGCCGCCGGTCCTGAGCATATGCAGCGGCGCGGCGCTGACCGTCACGGTCAGCGGCCTGCCCGATGAGGACGCCGCCCATCTTCAAAAACTGCTCGTCACTTCCGGTCTCCTATTCCGCCCCGGCTTCGAATTCCCGAAGCCGGGCGTTGTTTCCATCCATGGATCCATTGACCAGCTCCGGCACTGCTGGGGCAGGCTCGCTTCGCACAAGCCGCTTCCGGAACGCATCCGCGCCTTGTTCGGCGCCCAGCTTGACAACTATCTGCGCACGGATTATAAGGTAGATATTCGGTCCGCGAAGCTGGACCTGGGTTCGCGGACGCACATCATGGGCATCCTGAACGTCACGCCGGACTCTTTCTCAGATGGCGGTCGTTACAGCACCGTTGACCGGGCCGTTGCCCATGCGGCTGACATGAAGCTTTCAGGAGCCGATATCATCGATGTCGGCGGAGAGTCCACGAGACCCGGCGCGGAACCGCTCTCCGAGGACGAGGAACTGGCCCGCATCATTCCGGTCATTGAGCGCATTTCCCGTGATAGCGCGGTACCCCTGTCCGTGGACACCTATAAATCGTCGGTCGCGCACAGGGCTCTCAAGGCCGGAGCGTCCATGGTGAACGATATCAGCGGCCTCCGTTTCTCGCCGGATATGGCGAAGATCGCCGGCGATCATGGCGCCGCGGTCGTGGTCATGCATATCAAGGGCACGCCCCGGGACATGCAGAGGGATCCGGTCTACGGAGACGTTATCGGTGAGATCACGGAATACCTTGCGGAAAGCATAGAGATCGCTCTCAAGGGCGGGGTCCGGCGCGACAGGATCATGATCGATCCGGGCATCGGATTCGGCAAGACCCTGGAACACAACCTGACGATCCTCCAACGGCTGGACGAGTTCCGCATCCTCGGCTGCCCCATCGTCCTGGGAACCTCCCGGAAACGCTTCATCGGGACGGTGCTGGACCTGCCGGAACCGCAGGACCGCGCCGCAGGAACAGCCGCGACCGTTGCCCTGGGCGTTGCAAAAGGCGCCCAGGTCCTTCGGGTCCACGACGTTGCGCA
>JAOUEV010000133.1 GCA_029858565.1 Nitrospirota bacterium
ACCTATTGTCCGAATGGATTCCATGGTCGCCTGATACAGGAACCAGCTCAGCACGAGGACCGCAATCGTGAGTCCGATCTTCCATTGGCGACTCGTGTTGGGACGCCACCAGATCAGCGGCAAAGCCAGCGGTCCCACGCACAGGAGCGCGATGACGATGTTGGTCTTGCGGAAATACCACGGCAGCGCGTCTTCCGGACGCTTCGGACGCACGGTCTTGTCGAGAAATTCGCCGCAGTGCTTGCACTTGATCGCGGCATCCTGGATCTCTTCTGCGCAGTAAGGGCATTTTCTCATGATCCATATCCTCTCTTGGTCAAGCACCGACATTTTAAAGTTAAGCGGCACTTGTCCGTCTGTGCTGTTTGTTTGCGTAGAGCGGTATTTTGCCGGAGCCAACGGTGAGTTCACACAGAGGGCACGCCGCGCAGCGCTCGGCGCGGAACATTCGTCGGAGTATCACGTTTTTCGGTTTTGCAGCATCGACCCGATCGCACGGGGATCACGGGCTCCGTGGAAGAGGCCGGCAACGATGATCTGTTCGTTGTTGATTGTGAAATAGAGGGCGTACGGGAAACGACGGAGCAGGCAGCGTCTGAATTCGTCGTGAATGGCCGGATAAAGGAAGGGATTCCGAAGTATATCGCCGGAGCAGGCATAAAACATCCGAAGAAACTCTTCTCCAAGGCCCGGCGATTTCGCTTCATACCACGAATAGCCGTTGATAGCATCATCTTCTATCTCAGGCAGAAAGCGAAGGGTATATGTCATTTTCGTTTATCTAGTCTCGTTTTGAGGTCATCAAGAGACAGGAGCGTTCCAGGCGCAGCCTGATAACGCTTGAGCCGTTTGTCCAGTTCGGTTTTGTGGCTTTCCGGCACAGGGATGGACGAGTCGTCAGCAGAGATAGCGTCCCAAAGATCCTCGACCAACAGTATCTTTTCAGGTGTGCTTAATTTTGATATTTCAGGAAGGTCTTTAACGCGCATACGCTGCCTCCTTTCACCATGAGTAGCCTTATCTTATCATTTTGGCCGCAAACTTTCAACGGACATTGACGCTCCCTGCAGCAAGCTGCGGGGAATGCGCTCGCTGCTGGATTCAAGGCCCACGGCAACACAATCGGCCGCAAAATATCTATTTTGATAATGAGGAAAACACCTTTGACCTTCCGGCGTTATCTGCGGACATCAGCGTATATCTGCGTCCAACGACCCTTTGACGTTCATTTCTATACGCTATGGGTCTTCATATTTTCGTGGCATCCCAAGCTAAAGAACGCCGCGTGGTTGGAACCGAAGATCGGCAGGTCCCGGTTGATGATCGGCCTGATGGAAGGATGGGCTTTGAACTCGGCATCCAGGAACCTGCGCACTTCTTTCCTGTCCCATGCCTTCGGATGGCGGAAGTCCGTGTAGAGCGACAGGTCCCCTTCCGTGAATGTCCTGATGCCGTATTGCCGGGCCTCATCCCCGCACACCGGCATGTTGAAGATCGCCAGGTTCAGGAAATCGATAGCATCGCTGTGCTCTGCGGTGAACTCCATGGTCTTGAGCGCTGACGGCCGGTCCTCCTGCGGCGTGCCGAAGATGAGGTAGACGAATGTGGCGATCCCTGCTTTTCTGAGCGCCCGCAGGGTCTTTGACGCGACTCCCAGGTCCATGCCCTTTCCCAGCGCATCGAGAACCTGCTGATCCCCTGACTCCAGCCCCAGCTTCAGCATCACGCATCCGGCTCTTCTGAGCTGCCTGCAGAACTGCTCATCAGCAAGCTCATTCCCCGCGCGCGCAAACCCGTACCAGGGCGCGCCAGGTGGATCTGCAATGAGCGCCTTCATGTGAACGATTGAGACCGCGTTGTCCAGGAGGTGGACCATTGATGTCCTGGGCTGCTTTACCAGGCCCTGCAGCTGCGATATCAGCATTTCCGCGGGTACAGGAACATAAGGATTCCCTTCGGCCTTCTCAGGACAGAAGGAGCATTTATTCCACCAGCAGCCGCTTGATCCGCTATAGGGCACGATAGTGCCAGGAGAAAGATACTGCTCCATCGGAAGACCTGAATAGTCGGGCTGATAAGAAGAACTGTTGCAGGATTCCATTCCATGAAGCTTCAGAAGCTCCTGTTCTCCTGGTCCAGCTACCATTTTCTCCACGAGCCCGCTGAAAAGGTCGGTCCTGCCGATCCCCCGCATCCACGAGGTGACCAGCCCGCCGCCAAGGATGATGCGCACCTGAGGAAAGCGCTGTTTTATAAACCCGATCATGCTGAACGCGGGAAGCGCCTGGCTCAGATAGTTCAACGATACGCCGACGATATCGTGTCCTCCCGCCGCCATGACCGTGGCAAGCCTTTGTTCGTAATAGTGATAGAACGGGCTTTCGCGGAATTTCTCCGCCGCGAGCAGGAGATCGCTGGTCTTGTGAGGCATCAGGTCGGCATCGTGATAGTTCGCCAATCCGACGATGGTCTTGGTCTTAGACGATGCTGTTGCCAGCACCCGCTCCAGGTCCAGGACTGCCCTGCGGTACTTGTCAGGAGAACGGTACGTTGCAAGGTTTTTGAGGCTGAGAAGATGGGATTCCCGGTTCTTCCATGCACGCCTGGTCCAGGTGTCCGACGCTGCCTGCGGCCCCTTGAGCAGATGGAGCAGGCCTTCAAGGCTCGCGTCAAGGAGCTGATGCCTGATGCCGTGAGCCCGGAGCGCGCCGGAGAGACGGGCGATACCCGCGGGCGCTTCGCCGGGTTTCGCAACAGGGGGGTTGATGAGCAGCATGAGAGGCATATTACTCAGCCTTACGGCAGGGCACAAGAACATTCAGAAACTGTACGACTCAATCGTGAGCTATAATCAAACAGACAACGACAAACCATTTTCGCGCGGAGACGCGGGGGCGCAGGGAACGACCCTGATGGAATCTGAGACCACGAAACAGGTTTTTCATTGTCTTTGCGAGAAGCGAACTCGCGATAGAGCCCCTCGGACATATACAAGCTTGCCTCGTCGCCTGTGCTACTCTCAATGACGACAGGGAATTTCCGGGCGAGGGCTCCCGTCCAGGTTTTGACGTTATTTTCTCTGCGAGCTCCGCGCCTCTGCGCGAAACGGTTTCGATCCTTATGCGCTATGCGATCATTTCGGACATCCACGGGAATCTTGAAGCGTTCCAGGCGGTCCTGAAGCGGATCGACGAGCTGGGCGTTGACCGGACGCTCTGTCTCGGCGACATCGTGGGATACGGCGCGGACCCCAATGCATGCGTCGGCATCATCAGGAGCATGAATATCCCGTCGGTCATGGGCAACCATGATCAGGTCGCCTTCGGCTGCGCTGGTCCGGAACGGTTCAATCCCGCTGCGCAGGAAGCCATCATCTGGACGCGCAAACAGCTGACTGGCGAGAACAGGGAGTTCCTTGCGGCCCTGCCGCGTACGATCACGGTCAACGATCTTACGCTCTGTCATGGGACGATCAGGGACCTGAACCGTTATATCATTTCAACGCATGATGCCCGCGACGTTTTCCATGAGCTTGAAGATATTTCAGGACCCATGAGCATATGTTTTCACGGCCATACCCATGTCCCGGTCATCCTCCGGGAAAACGCCGGCAGGATCGAACGGGTCACGGCGGACAGGCTGCACTGTCCGGACAGCGGCCGCTTTCTGGTGAATCCCGGGAGCGTGGGCCAGCCGCGGGACGGCGATCCCCGGGCTTCCTTCCTGATATATGATGAAGGAGAACGGACT
>JAOUEV010000070.1 GCA_029858565.1 Nitrospirota bacterium
GGGAAGATCTTTGTGACCCCGGTGGACGAGGTCATCCGGATCAGGACGGGCGAACGGGGAGAATCGGCCATATAAGAACAGAATACGGGGGCGAGAGGGAACGGGAAACCTTTTGCCTCCTGACTCTTGACTGCTAAATCTTCATTTGAGGAGGAAGCACCATGGCGACACCGAAAGAAGTTATCAAGCTGGCAAAAGAGAACAAAACGGCAATGGTGGACTTCAAGTTCATGGACTATCCGGGATTGTGGCAGCACTTCTCGGTCCCCGTGGACGAACTGACCGAAGGCA
Organism: Nitrospirota bacterium; assembly: GCA_029858565.1. GTDB lineage: Bacteria > Nitrospirota > UBA9217 > UBA9217 > UBA9217 > JAKAHZ01. Next base: position 292 of record JAOUEV010000070.1, read on the forward strand.
TTTTCGAGGAAGGACTGGGTTTTGACGGATCGAGCATCCGCGGCTGGCAGTCGATCCATACCTCGGACATGCTGGTGGTGCCGGATCCTGAGACCGCGGTGATGGACCCCTTCACCCAGTATCCGACGCTGTCGCTCATCTGCAATATCGTGGACCCGATCACCAAGGAGCGCTATTCCCGCGACCCGCGGTACATCGCCCAGAAGGCCGAGTCCTACCTTAAGTCCACGGGCATCGGCGACACCTGCTACATGGGTCCGGAGCCGGAATTCTTCATCTTTGACGACGTTCGCTTTGACCAGAACTCCCACGAAGGCTACTACCACATCGACAGCTCCGAAGGTATCTGGAACTCGGGCCGCGTTGAAAACCCGAACCTGGGCTACAAGCCCCGCCACAAGGAAGGTTATTTCCCGGTTCCCCCCATCGACTCGCAGGAGGACATCCGGAGCGAGATGGTGATGGAGATGCAGAAGGTCGGCATCTACGTCGAGCGGCAGCACCATGAAGTGGCCACCGCGGGCCAGGCTGAGATTGATATCCGCTTCAACCCCCTGGTCAAGTGCGCGGATCAGGTCATGTATTTCAAGTACATCATCAAGAACGTTGCAAAGCGCCACAACAAGACCGTGACCTTCATGCCCAAGCCGCTTTTCGGTGACAATGGCTCCGGTATGCACTGCCATCAGTCCATCTGGAAGGGCGGCAAGCCTCTGTTCCACGGTGACATGTACGCGGGCATGTCCCAGATGGCATTGTGGTACATCGGCGGCATCCTGAAGCACGCAAAGGTGATTGCGGCGTTCACGAACCCGACCATGAACTCGTACAAGCGTCTGACCCCGGGCTTCGAAGCGCCGGTGAACCTGGCGTATTCCAGCCGGAACCGCTCGGCATCCATCCGCATCCCCATGTACAGCGCCAATCCCAAAGCCAAGCGCGTCGAGGTTCGCTTCCCCGACCCGTCATGCAACCCGTACCTGGCGTTCGCTGCCATGCTGATGGCGGGCCTCGACGGCATCGAGAACAAGATCGATCCGGGCCAGCCGCTGGACAAGGACATCTACGACATGGCGCCCGAGGAGCTGGCGGGCGTGCCGTCCATGCCGGGCTCGCTCGAAGAGGCGCTGGACAACCTCGAAGCAGACCACGACTTCCTGATGAAGGGCGACGTGTTCACCAAGGACGCAATCGAGATGTGGATCCACTACAAACGGACGAAGGAAGTGGACGCTCTCCGGCTGCGGCCTCATCCTTATGAGTTCTTCCTGTATTACGACATCTAGACTATCCACCCATAACCAGGTGAATGCGACCGGAATCCTCACGATGAGGGTTCCGGTTTTCTTTCGATGATAGCAGAGTTCCTCAAACCTGGCATAACTATCAATTATCTTGCCATTTATTTTTCATTATAGTATTCTCATCCCATATTAGAAATGATACGAACGGGAACGAGGATGCACGATGCCGATAAACTCGGACAAGACGCATTTGTGGAAAGCCGATGTTGAAGAGTCAATCGATTTTTACAATGACTGGTTCCTCCGCTTCGCCCCAGGCACCTACCGCAAGCAGCGCGTCATCCGCACAAAAGAGGTCCTCACCGCATTTGATAAGACCGGCAACCTGCTTCAGATCACGCCTAACGTCCTGAAGGATAACCCTGGAATTTTACCTATTCTCCGCATGGCCACTACGCCGCCACTCGCCAGGGACCGAATCATCGGGCTCGCTCACCTTAATAAGGCAATGGTTGGCGCGATGGAAGGCAGCGAAGACAAGCCGCCGCGTCTGCCTGTTCGCATGGGGAAAACCGAACTCGAAGAGGGTTTGCAGCGAATTTGTGAGATCGTGACGGAGCTTGCAGACCGCGATCTGCTTCCCTGGCTTGCGCTGGGAGAAGAACCGTCGGAAATCGAAAAAGATAGGGCAGCCACCGTCATAGCGGACCGTCTTTGCGGTGCGACAACGGACCCCATCATCAGAAATGCACAGGAGAAAAGACAGCTTGCCGCGCTCAAACGGTGGCTCGAACGCAACGGGTATGAACAGATCGAAACCGAGGACGTGCGGAACCTCGATGAGATGCCCCGCGGCACGTTTACCTTCCGTCTGAATGTGCCTGTTGGAAAGAAAAAGACCCCTGTCAATATACCCATCGATTGCGTTGTAAAGCCTCTCCATGCCGGCGAACGGGACCTTCCTATTTTGATCGAGGCGAAGTCGGCGGGTGACGCGACGAACACCAACAAGCGACGAAAAGAAGAAGCTCAGAAGTTCACGCAGCTTAAAGAGCGCTATGGAAAGAACGTCGAGTTTGTTTTGCTTCTATGCGGTTACTTCGAGCCAGGCTATCTCGGGTACGAGGCGTCAGAGGGGATTGACTGGATTTGGGAGCATCGGCTGGATGATTTAAGAGCGCTTCTGATCAAGGTTAAAAAAAAAGCCCGCAGAATCGAAGAAGCCGTAGAACCTTATGAATTGCCGAAGCAGAGTATTACTGAACAAGAACGGTTCAAGCTGCAAATATCCGTTGACGGAACGAAAACCCAGGAAGAAAGAAATATTCATGGCCAGTTTTCAACGCCTTATGTCCTGGCTCGCCAAATAGTAGCAAGATCGCTTGCGGAGCTGCCCTTATCGGAACCAGTCTCTTTTCTTGAGCCCGCCCTTGGCTCAGGGGTGTTTTATTCCGCCTTGATGCAGGAGATTGGGGACCATGCCATTCTGGAAGCTGTGGGTGTGGAGCAGGATGAGGCATATGCAAAGATAGCGTCTAAGCTTTTCAGTGACAAAGATTTCAACGTTATCATTCAGGATTTCTTCGTGTTTGCGCGCGCAGCTGAGAATAGCGCTCGCTTTAATCTGCTCTGTACAAACCCGCCCTATGTCAGGCATCATCACATTGAATCATCACTAAAGCAGGAATTGCAGAGCCTCGTGCGAGATGCTCTCGGTCTGAAGATCAGCGGCCTTTCGGGATTATATATGTATTTCGTATTATTATCGGATGCTCTTCTTGCACCTGGCGGCATTGCGTCCTGGCTCATCCCTTCAGAATTTCTCTATGTAAATTACGGCCAGCCCTTGCGGGATTACTTGAGCAAACAAGTAACCCTCTTAAGCATTCATCAATTCGATCCAGCTACTGTCCAGTTCGACGACGCGCTCGTCTCTTCCTGCGTCGTTACCTATAAGAAGACACGCCCGACTGGAAAAGCATCGTTTAGCTTCACTTTCGGCGGCAGCATAGTTCACCCCTCTGAAACGAGGACGGTAGATCTTTTCAACCGGGACAGTGCGCAGAAGTGGAGCTTGCTTCATTTTGACCAGGACGCGGTACTGCATGGCGAAAGGGATATTCTTTCCGATTTCTTTGACATCCGGCGCGGTGTTGCAACTGGTGCGAATGAATTTTTCATCATCAGTCCTGAAATTATAAGGGAATATTCGATACCGCGTAAATTCCTGAAGCCTATTCTTCCCAGTCCGCGTTATTTGACTCAGGACGTGATCGAAGCGAATTCCGACGGAACACCGAAGATTGAAAACATGAAATTCCTCTTGGACTGCAATCTCCCACCTGATGTTGTAAAAGAACGCTATTCCGGTCTCTGGCAGTACTTCCAAACCGGCAAGAAACAAGGGCTGCATGAGCGGTACCTCTGCGCAAGCAAAGAAGTCTGGTATTTCCAGGAAAAGCGCGCCCCATCGCACTATATGGCAACGTACATGGGCCGATCAAATGGCAATGACCAGGCCCCGATCCGATTTTATCTCAATCACTCCCAGGCGATCGCTACAAACGTTTTTCTGCATCTTTATCCGAAGTCGTCTATGATGAACTTACTCAAGGAGCATCCGGATCGAATGAAAGAGCTACTCGACCTAATGAATGCCATTCCATTGCAGGAATTCATGCGCGTTGGTCGGGCATACGGCGGGGGCCTGCATAAAGTAGAGCCGGGGGAGTTAAAGAATCTTGCATTTGGTCACTTGCCGGAGTGGATGACGGGGATAACGGAGAAGCAAATGCAATTGATTTGAACAGCAATAGTTGAGAAGTGACTCCGAGGTTTGCACAGATATCTTGAGCGATTCAATATTCAGATATCCGACCAGGTGGGCAAAACAGAACCGGGGCTCTTCAAGAAGAGTGCCCCGGTTTTTTGTTTCTCAATGTCAGCATCGTCATGCGATAAGAAAATCTCCGGGACGTAGTGACCGAAATGGACTTTCTATGCCGCTTTTTCCCCCTGCAGCGGTTTAATCCCATCAATTGTCTTTTTTGATTTGACCATTGCCCAGTACAGATCGTAATCCGCCTGGAGGCCGAGCCAGACATCCGGCGTGGTCCCGAAATACCGGGACAGACGAAGCGCCATGTCCGGGCTTATACTCCGCCTCTCGTTCAGGATTTCGTTGATGGTCCGAAAGGAAGTCTTGAGCGCCTTCGCAAGCTCGGTCTGCGTGGTCCCGAGAGGTGACAGGAAATCTTCTTTCAATATTACGCCGGGATGCGTCGGGCGTCTCTTTACTTGAAGCATCGTGATACTCTCCTTAAATATGCTCCTTTGAAGCCGCCTTTCAGCGTTTCCAAACGATTGCCAGGCGGGGCCTCAAGCGACAGTGTAACACATAGTGCTATAATCGCAAGAGCAATTTCAATAGGCGCTGTCGATGTGTATCACGATCAAGACGCGGGAGAATGGCAACAAAAAGGAGCCCGGTTTCGGGCTCCTTTTTATTTCGCATCTTTTTGTTGAAGGCCTTTAGAGGTTGAACAGCATTTCCGCATAAGTCGGCAAAGGCCACTGGTCAGCGGAAACGATCTTTTCCAGGGCATCGCCGTCCGCCCGCAATGCGAGCATCCGGGCGAACACGTTCTTTCTGAAAGCAGCGGCTTGTTCAGCGACGTCAGAGATCTTCAGCGTGGCATCGAGGGTCTGCTCCAGCGCCTTGACGTTCTTGTTCATCGAGGACAGCGAATTGGAGATGTTTTCCAGCAGCTCTCTCTGGGCCGACACATCGAGCTTGTCGGATACGGCGGCGACTGCAGAAAGAGACTGGGCGACCTCTGCTGCAAAGGAAGCGGCAGCCGGCATGATTTTGTGCTTGGCCATGTCGATCATGGTCCGGGCTTCTATGTTGAGCGTCTTGTTATACTGCTCGACCATGATGTCGTAGCGCGAATGCACTTCCTTTTCCGTAAAGACCTTGTGGGTAACGAACAGCTCGACCGCTTCCTTCGTTACCAGTTCCTTCAGCGCTTCAGGGGTGTTCGGGATGTTCTTCAGGCCGCGCTTCTCAGCTTCCTTGACCCATGCATCGGAATAGTTATTGCCGTTGAAGACGATGCGTTTGTGCTTCCTGGCGGTCTCCTGAAGGATCTTCTGCAGGTCGCCGGAGAAATCCTTCGACTTTTCCAGTTTGTCCGCGAACTGCTTCAGCGCATCAGCAATGATGGTGTTGATAACGACGTTCGGGCCCGCGATGGAGAAGGAGGATCCGACCATGCGGAACTCGAACTTGTTGCCCGTAAAGGCAAAGGGAGATGTCCTGTTCCGGTCGGTCGTGTCCTTCGGTAGTGCGGGGAGCGTCGTCACGCCGATCTGCATGTCCCCGCTCTTGGTGGAGGATTTTGCCCCGCCTTTTTCGATCTGGTCGACGATGTCGGCAAGTTGGTCGCCCAGGAATATGGAGATGATGGCCGGAGGCGCCTCGTTCGCGCCAAGACGGTGGTCGTTGCCTGCATTGGCGCAGGACGCGCGCAGAAGACCGGCATGCTCGTCAACAGCCTTGATGACGGCCATCAGGAAGGTCAGGAACTGAATATTATCGTGCGGGGTGTGGCCCGGCTCAAGCAGATTCTGTCCGTCGTTGGAGCTCATGGACCAGTTGTTGTGCTTGCCCGAGCCGTTCACGCCGGCAAAGGGTTTTTCATGGAGCAGGCAGACCATGTCATGCCTGATCGCGATGCGCTTCAGCACATCCATGATCATCTGATTGTGGTCGGTCGCGATGTTGGTCGTTTCGAAGATCGGGGCGAGCTCGAACTGCCCGGGGGCGACCTCGTTGTGCTGGGTCTTTGCGGTAACGCCGAGCTTCCAAAGTTCGGTATTTACTTCCTTCATGTAGGAAATGACCCGTTCCTTGATGCTGCCGAAATAGTGGTCTTCCATTTCCTGCCCCTTGGGGGGCATGGCGCCGAACAGTGTCCTGCCGGCCATCAGCAGATCGAGCCGGTCGAGGAAGTAGGATTTGTCGATCAGGAAATATTCCTGCTCAGGACCGACGGTCGACGTTACCCGTGTGGCGGTTGTGTTCCCGAAGAGTTTGAGTATTCTCGTTGCCTGGGTTGAAAGCGCCTCCATGGAGCGAAGCAGAGGGGTCTTCTTGTCCAGGGCCTCGCCGGTATAGGAACAGAAGGCGGTCGGGATGCAGAGGGTGATGACATCCGCTTCTTCCCTGAGGAATGCGGGAGACGTGCAGTCCCAGGCGGTATAGCCCCTTGCTTCGAAGGTGGACCTCAGACCGCCGCTCGGGAAGGAAGAAGCATCGGGCTCGCCCTTGATCAGTTCCTTGCCGGAAAATTCCATCAAAATGCCGTTGTCGGTCGGTGTGATGAAGGAGTCATGCTTTTCCGCGGTGACGCCGGTCATCGGCTGGAACCAATGGGTGAAATGTGTTGCGCCTCTTTCAATGGCCCAATCTCTCATGACGGTAGCAACCACATCGGCAATGGATGGGTCCAGCGGCAAACCTTCATCAATGGTTTTTTTCAGATTTTTGTAAACAGCCTTTGGCAGTTTCTCTCTCATTACATCTTGATTGAATACATTCTTGCCGAAAATCTCCATTTTGTTCTCGCTCCTTACTCATTGTGTTATTGCTTCAAAGACAACTTCCATATAAGAGCAAGATATGTGCCCATTTTCTAAAAATGCATTGTGTAAGTGGAAGGTAAAGTTAACTTTTTGTATTATTAGACGTTTTTTTTTACTAAAACGAAAAAAATCAGCTGATCATGAGTGGAAAAAAGTCATATTTAAAATAAAAAGTGATAATAAAATAGGCACATGCTTAAAAAATAATCAAATGTTTTTCCCGAACAGGCTCGGAGAGGTGCTGGACAACCTCGAGGCAAATCACGACTTCCTGCTGAAGGGTGATGTGTTCACTGGTGCAGCGGGTATGAGCGTTCGGCTCGTGCGTATGGGAAGTGAGCTCGTGACATTTTGTCATGAGCTGACGTTACTGAAATTCCGGAAAAAGGGTGGGGGCAAATTGCCACACCCCCTTGATCGAACCGTCCGGAAAAATCGGACAACTGCAATTTGTTTCGACGACCATAGTGGGCAGACATGGAGAGTTTTATTCGCTGTAAAAATGTGGTTTCAGCTCTGTCTCGGGGATATACCGCGACGCTTGACGGAAAATGGCTTTGAGAGTTCCTTTATCCAATTCGGGATGGGCGGGAATTGTAAGAGGCTGTTTCGAACCATCCGGAAGACTACGAACAAGCTTGACATGGCTGCCCTTTTGACCTGCTATGACGAAGCCGAACAGCGCAAGTATTTTGATGACGTCTTGACCGGAGAGTCTTTTCAGCTTAGGCATGGACGAGGGTATCGATTTCGAGGTTGGCGATGATTGTCGGCTGTGGGACGAGGTCGTAATCAGTGAGGTTTTCTCCCTCTAAATGCAGTTCAACAGCTTCTCTGAGGTTTGCCACAACTTCATCCAGGGTTTTCCCCTGGGTAACGACGGGCAGGTCGATACATTCGGCAACGTAAAATTGTTCGCCTTTGTATATATGGACTTGAATGATTTTTTTCATGAACAATTTATAGCAGTTATGCGGGGCAAAGTCAATGCTCGAAAGGGCTGTATCGAAAGGGCTGTAGGTGTTAAACAGCCTGAACGGTTAATACGTTCCTGCGAGGTATCGTCATGACCGAACCCATTCTTCCACCGCTCAAGCCCATCCCGATGAAAGACCGGGTCTCGGTCCTGTTCGTGGAGAAGGGCAACCTCGATGTTCTGGACGGCGCGTTCGTGATCGTGGACAAAACGGGCGTGCGCACGCATATTCCCGTGGGCGGAGTGGCATGCTTAATGCTGGAGCCGGGGACGCGGGTGTCGCACGCGGCAGTTACGCTGGCTTCTCGGGTCGGGTGTCTATTGGTCTGGATCGGCGACGGTGGGGTGCGGTTATATGCGACGGGGCAGCCGGGAGGAGCACGGGCGGACCGGCTGCTGCATCAGGCAAAGCTGGCGCTGGATGATGACGCGCGATTGAAAGTTGTCCGAAAGATGTATGCCATGCGGTTCAAGGAGGAGCCTCCAGAGAGAAGAAGCGTGGAGCAGCTTCGGGGAATTGAGGGTGTGCGGGTACGGAAGATGTACGATCTGCTTGCGAAGCAGTATAAGGTGGAATGGAAAGCCCGCAACTACGATCATGCGGAATGGGGAAGCGGCGACGTGCCGAACAGGTGCTTGAGTTCAGCCACAGCCTGTCTCTATGGCATCAGCGAGGCGGCAATCCTTGCGGCGGGATATGCGCCTGCAGTCGGCTTCATCCATACGGGAAAGCCGCAGTCTTTTGTGTATGACATAGCGGATATTTTCAAGTTCGAGACCGTGGTACCGGTGGCGTTTCGCGTTGCTTCGAAGAAGGGATGTAATCCTGAGCGAGATGTGCGGATCGCATGCCGTGATGCTTTCAGGCAATCAAAGATATTGCAGAGGATCATTCCGACAATTGAACAGGTGCTTGCAGCGGGCGGTCTTGAAGTTCCGAAGCCGCCGGAAGAGTCCGTTGTGCCGGCGATTCCCAACAAGGAGGGCATAGGCGATGCTGGTCATCGTGGCTGAGAACGTGCCGTCCCGCTTGCGGGGAAGACTGGCTGTGTGGCTTCTGGAAGTCCGTGCCGGGGTTTATATTGGCAAGGTGTCGCGGCGAGTGCGCGAGATGATCTGGGAACAGGTTGAAAAGGGGATGGAAGGCGGCAACGCGGTCATGGCCTGGACCACGAATACGGAATCGGGTTTTGACTTCATGACGCTCGGGGCGAATCGAAGAATTCCGAAGGAGATGGATGGTGTTAAACTGGTTTCGTTCCTGCCGGAAAACGGCGCTTCAGATGCTGCAGAGACAGTAGTGAAGTCATAAGTGATATTACGGTGTTTTACTCGGTAGATTGTTGATCCTCGAAATTGTTCAATGATTTTGGGGAAGTAGAGGAAGTATGTTCCCCGCACGTGCGGGGATGAACCGGAGCTTACCCTGTCCGGAGCTGGAGGCGATGAATGTTCCCCGCACGTGCGGGGATGAACCGAGCCGCGTCCCCGACAGAGGACGATCCCGTGCATGTTCCCCGCACGTGCGGGGATGAACCGATCGTATAGGAATCGAAACGGTCTTCGTCCACATGTTCCCCGCACGTGCGGGGATGAACCGAACGAGTGCAGTCCGTTCACTATGTTCCGCTGATGTTCCCCGCACGTGCGGGGATGAACCGAGAGCGCCCCTGATACAGCCTGCACTGCGTCGATGTTCCCCGCACGTGCGGGGATGAACCGGTGGACCGGCTGTTCCGAGACGCTCAGGACGGATGTTCCCCGCACGTGCGGGGATGAACCGTTCGTCTGCGCGTACGTCGAGCCCGGCTTCGAATGTTCCCCGCACGTGCGGGGATGAACCGATACGCAGGTGCGTTGCCGTGCTGCGACGCATATGTTCCCCGCACGTGCGGGGATGAACCGAAAGATTTAATATCATTTGAATTAACTTCATTATGTTCCCCGCACGTGCGGGGATGAACCGATCCACCTCCTTCTTAGTATTCCGCAGGCCATATGTTCCCCGCACGTGCGGGGATGAACCGGTTTAATGGGTTCGCCCTCTCGGTCCAGGTGAATGTTCCCCGCACGTGCGGGGATGAACCGTCAAAAGTGCTTGACTTGCTTTATCGCTTTGAATGTTCCCCGCACGTGCGGGGATGAACCGAACGAGTGCAGTCCGTTCACTATGTTCCGCTGATGTTCCCCGCACGTGCGGGGATGAACCGATCAAGGCGGATATCAAGGCCCGCGGACGGCTATGTTCCCCGCACGTGCGGGGATGAACCGGCCGTAAAGTGACTGTTTTTCGCTGAGAGGGACTTATTCCTTCCGCCTGTCGCGTCCTTTTCCCGTTGACCCCGTCAGTTCCGCCCGGTTAGTATTCATTCATTATGGTCCCTGTACGCATACAGACCAAATTCCTGGTCCTGGTCCTGGGTATCCTGATCGTCCTGCTGAGCATTTTCTCCGCGATCATCATCCGGCGCGAGAACGCGCTGCTGGCTCGCAAGAACATCGAGCAGGAGCATCTGCTCGCGACCATCCTTGTGGCGAGCCTGAAGGACGACATGCTTGCGGGCAGGGCGCGAAGCACGGTGAAGCTGATGGAGGGCATGCAGGGCACCTACGGCCTCATCCACCTCATGGTCCTCCGGGAGAACGGGACCCCGGCCTTTGGCGCGCCGGGCGATGTTGTCACGCTTCCCGAAGCGCGCGAAGCCTTCCGCACCGGACGCATCATCGAGATCACCGGCGCCGACCGGCACACGAACTTTTTTCCGCTCAAGAACGAAAGCGAGTGCCGGCGCTGTCATGCGAAAGCGGGGGATGTGCTCGGGGTGATCATGATCTCCCATTCGCTGGGGGATTCCTTCGCGGAACTGCGCACGAACAAGTACCAGCTCGTGCTCCTCTTCTCCCTCCTGATCGCGGTGATCGGCGTCGCGATCTACATTGCGGTGCAGCGGGTCGTGCTGCAGCCCCTGCGTCAGCTTCACACCGGGGCGGAGATCATCGGCAAGGGGGATTTTACCCGTCCCATAGTCATCGAAAGCCGCGACGAGTTCCAGGACCTGGCCTCCACATTCAATGACATGGCGGGAATGCTGAAAGAAACCTACGCGGGCCTCGAGAACATGGTCAAGGTCCGGACCGCGGAATTGAATGAGAGCGTGCGGCTCATGAGGGGAATCCTTACGAGCATGTCGAGCGGCGTGGCGCTGCTGACCTCGGAGGGGCTGGTAAAACTTATGAACCGGCAGGGCGCCTGGATCCTCGGCCGCGGACACGAGGACCTGGTGGGCCGTAAGCTTGCCGAAGTGGCGCCGGAGACGGCCGCATTCATGAAGGCCCGGGTGGGTTCGTACGAGGAGATCTCGGTCACGACTCCTGACCGGGTCACGGTCCCGATCGGATTCACCTCATCCTATTATACCGGCAGCGAAGGGGAGCAGGAAGGTCTGCTCATCGTGTTCCAGGACCTGACGGAACTGAAGATGCTCCAGTCCGCTTTGGTTGACCGCGAGCGGTTCGCGGCCATGGGCCGCGTGGTCGCGGGTGTCGCTCATGAGATCCGGAATCCCCTGTTCGGTATCAGCGCGATCGGCCAGATCCTGGAGCGGGACCTGCAAAGCCCGGAGCACCAGGAGCTGTCCCGCGCCCTCATTGCCGAGACGAAGCGCTTGAACCAGCTGGTCGAGGAACTGCTGATCTACGGCAGGCCCATGAAGCTGAAGCTCGAGGAGGCTGACCTCCGGGTGCTGTGGGAAGAGGTCCTGGACATGCACCGCGAGGAGCTCAAGAAAAAGAACATCACCATGACCGGCGACTACGCGGTGCGCCATCCCTACGCGCTCTTCGATCCCCATCAGATCCGGCAGGTCTTTCTGAACCTGCTGCGCAATGCCATGGAGGCCACGCCCGATGGCGGCCTGATCGCGATCACCATGCTCCTGGAGGACGACTTCATCCTCTTCCGCGTCACTGACACGGGCACGGGGATCCCGAAACAGCACCTGGACCACGTCTTCGACCTCTTCTTTACCACCAAACCCAAGGGCACAGGTCTGGGTCTTGCCATCTGCCGCAAGATCATGCAGGACCACGGCGGGGACATCGCCATCGAGAGCGAGGCACGCAAGGGCACGACCGTGACCATCAAGCTGCCTTTCCGCATGGTCGCCTGGCCCGGTCCGCGATCGGCCTCCGGCCTCAAGGTTTGACGATTTTTCTTGATTTTTTCGGTCAATCGGACAATAATGCCCCGCTTGTCAAACAAGTTCCCCTAATTCCAAGGAGGTTTCTCTCATGCGTATCATTCTGTTGGGCGCGCCGGGCGCGGGCAAAGGCACGGTGGCCAAGCTGTTGACTGCTTTGGACGGTTCGGTTCAGATCTCGACGGGCGATATCCTGCGCGGCGCGGTAAAGGCCGGCACGGCTTTGGGCAAGGAAGCAAAAGGCTACATGGACAGCGGCGGCTTGGTGCCCGATTCCCTGATCATGGGCATCATGGAGCAGCGGCTCCAGGAGAAGGACTGCCAGCAGGGCTTCCTGCTCGACGGGTTCCCGCGCACCATCCCCCAGGCCGACGAGCTGGGCACGCTGCTCACGAAGCTGAACATCAAGCTCGACCTCGTGGCGAACATCGATGTTCCCCGCGACGTGATCCTGGACCGCCTGACCACGCGGCGCACCTGCTCCAACACCTCGTGCCAGGAGATCTACAACATAAAGAGCAATCCCCCGGCAGCCGGCGACAAGTGCAAGAAGTGCGGCAGCCCGACGATCCAGCGTGCCGACGAGACCGTGGAGGCCATCTCCAAGCGGCTCGACGTGTACAACGAGAAGACCGCGCCGCTGATCGGCTACTATGACAAGAAGGGCCTGCTGCTCACGATCAAGGAAGCTTCGAGCGACGGTGTTGTGAACGCGATCAAGAACGGTATTGCGAAGAAGTAAGAACACTGTTGGCAGGTAGTTCGTCATCCCTGTGAAGCTTGTCCTCGAATGATGTAATCGGGGCGCGGGGATCCAGTGAACACCCACGGCGGGATGGAATTCCATCCCGCTTTTTTTACGCTGAGAATCCTTTTGACAGGATCCACCTATTCTGATATCCTCGCCGCATTGTTCGCCTTAAAAAATCGCTGACTTATAGAGTTGTTTTGCAAGAGCCGATGTTCTTGAAGATATTACATTGAGGGTATTCAAGTGAGTTGCAAAAGGGATTATGAGAAATTTGTAAAACATCATGGAATTACCCTGCCTGAGGTCGCTGATATCGCTTTAATTCTTGAAGATGCGCTTGCCGCAATAAAGTTGGCAAGGGATGCCGGGATTCCGATTCTGGGCGGCGACGTCTATATGCGTCGGGGCGGCAGGATAACACTAGCTAATGCGAACTGGCATACTGATCCGCAACAAGGGGAGAGCTTAGAAGTATACGCACATCGCACGTGGGCAGAAAGTGATGCCTATCTGCGCCGGTACCCTAAAACCGCCGGTGCAGACTCACTCTTCGTGCTTGTCATCAGTGACTTGGTCTTATAAATGTGGTTCTTAATGGCAGCCGGTAGGCCGTGCAGTTTTTTTGCCCAACATTTTTGTAGTTCTGTTAATGGAACATGTTGTGTTTCACATTGTTCAGTCAAGCCCACGAATTGTTCCATTCCACCCATTTTGTTCCCAATATTGTTGTACGCTGGATAATCACTGACACTTTAATAACTACATTCATTATTGCCTCCCGCCCGACCGGTCAACTATAATAGAACCAATCTCGCGAAAAGATCCGGGGAGGACCTATGATTATAAGTGCGGAGTGTGGAGTGCGGAGTGCGGAATGTGCGGCAAAAACAAGGAACAGCAAATTAGCATGCATATCCTTGATGGTGATTGTCGTCGCAGTTCTTTGTGCTTCAACGAGTTTTGCAGCGGGATTCCGGCTTCCTGACCAGGATGCTGCTGCCATGGGTATGGCGGGCGCGTTCAGCGGCCAGGCGGACAATGCGTCAGCTGTCTGGTACAATCCTGCTGCCATGACCGGTCTTGATGGCACGAGTGTCTCTGCCGGGGTTGTCGCCATTTACCCGGTGCTTACTCATGAGAACAACACGGTCAATCCCGGAAGCACGGACGTGTCCGAGCGGAAGATCCATCTGCCTGCCAATTTCTACGCAACGCACAGGTTGAATGAACGCGCTGCCATCGGCATCGGCCTGAACAGCCCCTTCGGCCTTTCCACGAACTGGGATCCGAACAGCAGCAGCACAAGATACGTGACCACCTTCACCAAGGTCGTTTCCATGGAGGCGAATCCGAATGTGGCGTATAAGTTGAACGACAACACGTCATTGGCCTTTGGCCTTGCTTACGTGCAGCTTCGCGCCACCATGGAGAAGACCGTGAACGTAATACTTCCCGGGCCAACGCTGCTGGGGGATCATAATTTCCGCTTGAGCGGTGACGGCGAGGGGTGGGGATTCAATGCCGCGGTCATGCGGAAGTTTTCCGACAAGGTGAACGCAGGGCTTTCGTATCGCAGCAGGGTCAAGGTGGACCTGGAGGGCGACGCGTCCTTGACCGGCGGACCTGCTGCAACGGCAGGGACGGGGAAAACAACGATCACCCTTCCGGACCTTATCCAGCTTGGCGTTTCCTATAAGGCCTCTGATCGCCTGACCGTGAACACTGATCTCGACTATACCCTGTGGTCGACCTACGACAGGATCGTGGTCACTTCGGACAATCTCTTGTTCAACGCGACCGAGGAAAAGCAGTGGCATGATGTCTGGTGCCTCAGGATCGGGGGCCAGTATCTGCTGTCTGACCAGTGGAAACTGCGGGCAGGCTATGTTTATGACAAGAGCCCCATCGGCAGTTCGCGCTTTGACACCAGCACCCCTGACGCGGACCGCCAGGGCATTACGATCGGGACGGGGTATGGAGCAGGCAATATGACCGTTGACCTGGCCTACATGTACCTGCGGTTCAACAAACGGACCATTGACAGCAGTCTGGCGGACAATGATATAAATCCTCTGACACCCGACGATTCCCTGAACGGCGCCTATAAATCCATGGCGCATCTTGCAGCGATCACTATTGGGTATAAGTTCTAGTGTTTTGCTGAAAAAGGCCCGGTATTGTCATTGCGAGAAGCGATCCCGTAGTATGGGATCGCTTGTAAAGAAACTGAAAATTATTGAAAAACCGCCTTTTTTTATTTGCCTCCGGCGGCCTGAGGTGCTAAACTTGGTTCGTAAGATACCATGCCCTTTAATCTTTACGACAAGAAGATCCTCCTGACCGACGACTCGACCATCATGCGGATGGTCATCTCTCTTCATCTCAAACGATTCACCGGAGCGCAGATCACCGAGGCCGTGAACGGACGGGAAGCGCTCGCCAAGCTCACCCAGGAACCCTTCGATCTCCTGATCACGGATATCAATATGCCGGAAATGAACGGCATCGAGCTGGTGCGGCATCTCCGGACCGGTCTGAACAATCCCATTCCCATCATCATCATCACCACCAAGGGCGAGGTCAAGGACCGGGAGCTCGGCATGCAGCTCGGCGCGAACCGCTACCTCACCAAACCGGTGGATCCCAAATCCCTCATCATGACCGTGCTGGACCTGCTCCC
>JAOUEV010000071.1 GCA_029858565.1 Nitrospirota bacterium
GGTCGTCTTCCCGTGGTCCACGTGTCCGATCGTGCCCACGTTCACATGCGGTTTTGTCCGCTCAAACTTCGCCTTTGCCATCGCGTCCTCCTGAGAAGGTTAAATCCTTCAGTAAGCTATTTCTTGACCGTTTCGCCCTTTACCTTAGCAATGATCTGCTCGGAAATAGCCTTGGGCACTTCTTCATAATGCGCAAACTGCATCGTATAGGTCGCACGACCCTGGGTTTTAGAACGAATATCCGTAGCATACCCGAACATTTCAGACAACGGCACCTGCGCGGTGATCACCCGTCCGGCACCTCGCATATTCATACCCTGAACCCGGCCGCGTCGTGAACTAAGGTCGCCGATAATGTCGCCCATGTACTCTTCGGCGCAGACTACTTCTACAGCCATGATTGGCTCAAGCAATACCGGATTGGCTTTTGCAGCGCCTTCCTTGAAACCCATGGATCCTGCAATCTTGAACGCCATTTCCGAAGAGTCCACATCATGATAAGACCCATCAATGAGAGTGATCTTTATATCGACCACGGGATACCCGGCGAGCACGCCGTTCTCCATAGCCTCCTCGATGCCCTTCTGCGTCGGCGCCACATATTCCTTGGGAACCGATCCGCCAACCGTTTTATTCACAAATTCAAAGCCCTTGCCCGGTTCCTGCGGCTCTAGTTCCAGGACCACATGACCATACTGTCCGCGGCCTCCGGACTGACGTATGAACTTGCCTTCTGCTGTGACTTTCTTTTTAACAGTCTCGCGATAGGCCACCTGGGGCTTACCAACATTGGCGTCAACCTTGAACTCACGCAACAGACGATCAACGATGATCTCCAGGTGAAGTTCGCCCATCCCTGAAATGATGGTCTGACCTGTCTCCTGGTCAGTGAAAACGCGGAATGACGGGTCTTCCTGCATCAGCTTCTGAAGAGACAAGCCGAGCTTTTCCTGGTCTGCTTTGGTTTTCGGCTCAATGGCGACCGAGATCACCGGCTCCGGGAAGGTCATTGCCTCCAGGATGACAGGTTTGTTCTCATCGCAGAGCGTATGTCCAGTGAGTGTGCTCTTTAAGCCGACCGCCGCGCAAATGTCTCCCGAATAGATCTGTTCGATCTCCTCGCGCTTGTTAGCGTGCATCTTGAGCAGCCTACCCACACGCTCACGCTGGCCCTTGGTTGAGTTGTATACATAGGATCCGGAATTCAACGTGCCCGAATAGACCCGGATGAACGTGAGCTGGCCAACAAAAGGATCGGTCATGATCTTGAATGCCACGGCAGAAAAGGGCTCGCTATCAGCGGTCTGACGAACGACTTCCTCACCCTTGGCATTCGTGCCCGTTACCGGCGGAATATCAAGCGGCGACGGAAGGTAATCAACCACCGCATCGAGCAGGAGTTGAACGCCCTTATTCTTGAATGCTGATCCGCAAATGACCGGGAATATCTTCATCGCGATGGTGCCCTTGCGGATAGCACTCATGATCTCCGCCTCAGTGGGCTGCTGGTCGTTCAGGAACTTGTCCCCAATGACCTCATCCACGTCAGCGAGTTTTTCGATCATTTTATCACGCCATTCTTTGGCCTGATCCAAAAGGTCTGCCGAAATGTCCTCGACTACATATTTGGCACCAAGTGTCTCATCGTCGAAAAGAACAGCTTTCATCTTGACGAGGTCAATGCAACCGCGGAGCTTGTCCTCAGCGCCAACAGGAATCTGGATCGGCATGGCATTCGCGCCTAGCCGGTCGACCATGCTCTGCACGCTCATATAGAAGTCAGCGCCGATCCGGTCCATTTTATTCATGAAGGCTATGCGCGGGACCTGATACTTGTCCGCCTGACGCCAAACCGTTTCAGACTGAGGCTCCACCCCGCTCACGGAGTCGAAGGCCGCCACAGCACCGTCGAGCACACGAAGCGAACGCTCAACCTCGATGGTGAAGTCCACATGTCCAGGAGTGTCAATGATGTTGATGCGCTTGTCGCGCCAGAAACAGGTCGTAGCAGCAGAGGTGATGGTGATGCCGCGCTCCTGCTCCTGGACCATCCAGTCCATGACCGCCGTGCCGTCATGCACCTCGCCAATTTTATAGGAAACGCCGGTATAATACAGAATCCGCTCGGTCGTCGTCGTTTTGCCGGCGTCGATGTGAGCCATGATCCCGATGTTTCTCGTGTTTTCCAGTGAATACTGCCTAGCCAAAACTGCCTCCGCTCTGTGTCAGTGAAAAATTACCAGCGATAGTGGGCGAAAGCCTTGTTTGCGTCCGCCATACGGTGTACATCTTCCCGCTTCTTGACCGCTGCTCCGGTATTGTTCGATGCATCCAGAATCTCGCCCGCCAGTCTGTCCACCATGGACTTTTCCGGCCGCTGCGATGCGTACAGCCGAAGCCAGCGGAAAGCTAGCGAAAGCCTGCGTGGTTGCTTGACCTCGATAGGCACCTGATAGGATGCACCACCCACTCTGCGGGATTTCACCTCGAGGGTCGGCTTCAAATTCTCCACAGCCTTCTTGAAGATTGCCAGAGCATCACCGCCGCTCGTCTTCTCAGAGATACGGTCCAAAGCTCCGTAGCAGATAGACTCAGCAGTGCTCTTTTTGCCTTTGCGCATCAGTACATTGATGAACTTGGCAACCACTTTGCTGTTGAATTTCGGGTCCGGGAGGATCTCTCTTTTTACAACAACTGTTTTTCTCGGCATAACTGTTTCCTAAGTGTGAATTGGATTTCGCTCTTACTTATATTTGTTACTTCGGCCGCTTCGCGCCGTACTTTGACCTGCCTTGCTTCCGGTTCGCCACACCCACTGTATCCAGGGTACCCCGTACAATATGATACCGAACACCGGGGAGATCCTTCACACGGCCGCCTCGGATAAGCACGATTGAGTGCTCCTGGAGGTTGTGCCCCACACCGGGGATGTACGTAGTGACTTCCATGCCATTGGTAAGCCTGACCCTGGCAACCTTCCGGAGAGCGGAGTTAGGCTTCTTCGGGGTCGTGGTATAGACCCTGATGCAAACACCACGCTTCTGCGGACAGGCCTTGAGAGCAGGACTCTTCGTTTTGCTCGCGGCAAGTGTTCTGCCTTTTCTTACCAGCTGACTGATTGTAGGCACGTCAATAACTCCTTAAAAAACAGATGGATGCTCTTGCTAAAAAAACATTTGAACATTGAGTCAAAACCCGATGATTATATAGCTCTTTATGCCTGTTGTCAAGGCTTTTTTCCGGGTATTAGCAAAAAAGTTGGCATGAGACAAAATGGCTCCACAGAATCCGCAACAAGCCCTGTGGAGCCTCATTACCAGCTATTCTAGTACTGTTTCCGATTCAGAGGGAACCTCGACAAAGGTATTCCGGTATTCAATCATGCCTGTACCTGCCGGGATAAGCCTGCCCATGATCACGTTTTCCTTCAACCCGACAAGATCGTCCACAGCCCCCGTGATGGCAGCCTCGGTCAGTACGCGTGTTGTTTCCTGGAAAGATGCCGCAGAAATAAAGCTGTCCGTCGTGAGCGAGGCCTTGGTGATGCCGAGCAGGATCGGCCGCGCAGTTGCCGGCTTCCCTCCTCGCGCGATGACTGCTTCGTTTTCCTTTGCAAAGGCAAAACGGTCCACTTGTTCACCAATGAGGAATGCCGTGTCGCCGGAATCCTCGATCCGGACCTTTCTGAGCATCTGACGAACAATAACTTCGATATGTTTGTCATTTATGCTCACGCCCTGCAGCCGGTAGACCTGCTGCACTTCATCGACGAGGTATTTCTGAAGTTCCTTGGGACCCAGAACATTAAGAATGTCGTGCGGGTCAACGGGTCCGTCCATAAGGGGCTCCCCGGCTGTTACCCAATCCCCCTCGTGCACATTAACATGTTTCCCCTTGGGAATGAGATATTCCTTCTCATTGCCCATGCCGTCCTTTACCAGGATGCGCCGCATACCTTTCACAAAACCGCCGAACTCTACCGTGCCGTCGATCTCGCTGATGATCGCCTGTTCCTTGGGCTTCCGAGCTTCAAAGAGCTCAGCCACGCGGGGAAGACCGCCGGTGATATCCTTTGTCTTCGTTGTTTCACGGGGGATCTTCACGAGAATGTCGCCGGGGAATACTTCCTCGTTCTTATCCACGAGGATATGTGCGCCTGCGGGCAGCAGATACCGTGCTACCGCATTGGAACCCGGCAGCTTTGCCGTTTTCCCGTGGTTGTCCTTGATGGAAATACGCGGACGCAGGTTCTGGTCCGGGTAGTCGATGATGACCTTTCGCGCAAGGCCGGTCACTTCATCGACCTCCTCACGCATGGTAACACCTTCGATGATATCACCGAATGCGATCTTGCCGCCTATTTCCGTAAGGATCGGGAGGGAGTACGGATCCCATTCCACAAGCTTCTGGCCAACGTCCACCTTCTGGCCATCCTGTATCTTCAGACGGGCTCCGTAAATGATCGCGTACTTCTCTTTTTCACGACCCGTCTCATCATAGATGGCAATGCTGCCGTTACGGGACATGGCAACGTAATCACCCTCTTTGTTTTTGACTGTGTTCAGGTTCAGATACTTCATGTTACCGCTGTTCTTCGCCTCGAGCACCGTCTGCTCTACGATTTTGCTCGCCGTACCGCCGATATGGAACGTCCGCATCGTCAGCTGAGTGCCAGGCTCCCCGATGGACTGCGCGGCAACAATTCCGATGGCTTCTCCGATATCCACGATCTTGCCGCGGGCAAGGTCGCGACCGTAGCAAAGCCTGCACACACCCCTTCCCATCTGGCAAGTCAGGACCGAACGGATCCGAACCTTGTCGATACCCGCTTCATCGATGCGTTTAACGAGGTCCTCGGTGATCTCACCCTTAGCGGGGACGATCACATCCTTTGTGATCGGATCCTTGATATCCTCGGCTGCCACGCGGCCAAGTATACGCTCCGCCATCGGTTCGATAATCTCACCGCCCTCGACCAGCGATCCGACCGTGATGCCGTCGGTCGTCCCACAGTCGTCGATCGCAACGATCATATCCTGGGAAACATCAACGAGCCTCCGGGTAAGGTAACCGGAATTTGCGGTCTTCAGCGCCGTATCCGCGAGACCCTTCCGGGCGCCGTGGGTCGAGATGAAGTACTGGAGCACCGTCAGACCTTCACGGAAGTTCGTGGTAATGGGCGTCGGGATGATCTCGCCCGACGGTTTTGCCATCAGACCGCGCATACCGGCAAGCTGCCGAATCTGCTGCGTGCTGCCGCGAGCGCCGGAATCGGCCATCATGAAGATGTTATTGAACGAGCGTGCTTCCTGAAGTTCGGCCTTTTTGGAAACGCCGTGTTCCACGGCTTCCATGCCGAGTTCTGCCATCATTTCATCAGCGATCCGGTCTGTCACATTCGCCCAGATATCGATCTCCTTGTTATACCGTTCGCCGTTCGTGATAAGACCTTCCTGATGTTGATGATGGATCTCCATGACCTCTTTTTGGGCCTGTTCGATGAACTTCTGTTTCTTGCTCGGCACATGCATATCGGAGATACAGATCGACGTGCCCGACCGCATGGCAAAGTAGAAACCGATCTCCTTCATATCATCGAGCAGGATCACGGTCCTCCGGAGCCCGAACTTGCGATAGCATTCGTCGATGAACTTCGCGAGTTCCTTTTTCGTCATTTCCTTGTTGATGAAAGAGAACGGGATTCCCTCGGGAAGGACCTCGCTGAACAGAACTCGTCCGACGGTCGTTTCCTCGAGCTTGCCGTTGATCCTGGTGCGAATGCGCGCATGGATATCCACCTCGCCCTGGTCGTAGGCGATCCTGACCTCATGGGGGCCGGAGAATATCATTCCCATGCCCTTGGCATTTGTCCGGGCCTTGGTCAAATAGTAGCAGCCCAGCACGATGTCCTGCGAGGGAACGGCGATCGGCCGGCCGTTAGCAGGAGAAAGGATATTGTTCACGGACAGCATGAGCACCCGGGCCTCAAGCTGCGCCTCGACGGACAACGGGATATGCACAGCCATCTGGTCGCCGTCGAAGTCTGCGTTGAATGCGGCGCAGACGAGAGGATGCAGGCGAATCGCCTTGCCTTCCACCAACATCGGATCGAATGCCTGGATGCCCAGACGGTGCAGCGTGGGAGCGCGGTTCAGCAGAACCGGGTGTTCCTGAATAACTTCTTCGAGCACGTCCCACACCTCGGGCCGCTCCCGTTCGATCATCTTCTTGGCGCTCTTGATGGTTGTGGCAAAGCCCTTTTCCTCAAGCTTGTTAAAGATGAACGGCTTGAAGAGTTCCAACGCCATTTTCTTGGGAAGACCGCACTGGTGGAGCTTGAGGTCCGGACCGACCACGATCACGGAGCGTCCGGAGTAATCCACGCGTTTACCGAGAAGGTTCTGGCGGAATCGGCCCTGCTTTCCCTTCAGCATATCAGAAAGCGACTTAAGCGGCCGCTTATTGGGACCACGCAGGACCCGGCCGCGACGACCGTTATCGAACAGCGCATCCACGGCCTCCTGCAACATGCGCTTTTCATTCCTGATGATGACCGACGGGGCCTTGAGCTCTTCCAGCCGCCGAAGACGGTTGTTCCGGTTGATCACGCGTCGATACAGGTCGTTCAGATCGGACGTGGCGAACCGACCGCCCTCGAGCGGAACCAGTGGACGAAGCTCCGGTGGAATGACCGGGACAACATCGAGGATCATCCATTCCGGTTTATTTCCCGACTTGCGGAACGACTCTATGACCTTGAGCCGTTTTGTCAATTTCTTCTTCGTGGCCATCGAGGTGGCAGTCTCGATCTTTGTCCGGATATCCTCAGACTCCTTTTCAAGGTCCAGAGCACGAAGCATCTCGCGGATGACCTCCGCCCCCATGCCGGCCTTGAATGTTCCCGGCCCGTATTCCATCATGGCCTTCCGATAGCGCTCCTCCGTCAGGAGTTCCTTGTCCTTCAGCGGAGTATCGGCCGGGTCCATCACAATGAAGGATTCAAAATACAGGATCTTTTCCAGCGACCGCAGGGTCATGTCCAGCAGCGTTCCAATCCTGCTCGGAAGTCCCTTCAAAAACCAGATATGTGCCACCGGGGATGCCAGCTCGATATGACCCATTCGCTCACGGCGGACCTTCGACTGGATCACCTCGACCCCGCACTTGTCGCAAACGATGCCGCGATGCTTCATGCGCTTGTATTTGCCGCAAAGGCACTCCCAGTCCTTGATGGGACCGAAGATCTTGGCGCAGAACAGACCGTCCCGTTCAGGCTTGAAGGAACGATAGTTGATCGTTTCCGGCTTTTTGACCTCGCCGAATGACCATTCCTTGATGCGCTCCGGCGACGCGACCCGGATTCGGATCGAATCAAAATTGATATCCTTTGGTTTCTCAAAAAGGCTCATTACATCCATTCTCGCCTTATTGTCAAGTACCCGTTTCTCTTCCACGGTAAACCTCCTGAAGAGGCCTGCGGCCCCTCGCATGTGTCAGTTATCGAAAACGTACTCCCGGAAACATCCCTCGGTCCGGCTGTTACCGGGCTGAAGATATCTTTTCGAGACCGATCAGCCGTTCTTTCCCGTTCTTTCGCTCGATCAGTTCAACATCAAGACAGAGACTCTGGAGCTCCTTGATCAGCACATAGAAGGACTCGGGAAGCCCCGGTTCAAGCGTATGTTCACCCTTCACAATGGCTTCATAGATCTTTGCGCGGCCCGACACATCGTCGGACTTCACCGTCAGGAATTCCTGCAGACAATAAGCGGCGCCGTACGCCTGTAGCGCCCAGACTTCCATTTCTCCCAGACGCTGACCACCGAACTGCGCTTTACCGCCCAAGGGCTGCTGTGTCACAAGCGAGTACGGTCCGATGGAGCGCGCATGCAGCTTATCATCAACGAGATGATGCAGTTTCAGCATATACATGTATCCGACCGTAACCGGCTTGTCGAAAGGCTCGCCGGAGCGGCCGTCGCACAGAATGGACTGTCCGGTCTGCGGAAGTTTCGCTTCTTTCAAGAGCGCCTTGATATCATTCTCCCGCGCGCCGTCGAATACCGGCGTCGCAACGTGGAAGCCCAGCGCCTTTGCAGCCCAGCCGAGATGGGTCTCGAGGATCTGTCCGACGTTCATACGCGAGGGAACGCCGAGCGGGTTCAGCACGATCTCCACCGGGGTCCCGTCGGGAAGGTAGGGCATATCCTCTTCAGGAACGATGCGGGAGACAACGCCCTTGTTTCCATGGCGGCCGGCCATCTTGTCACCGACCGACAGTTTCCGTTTCATGGCAACATACACCTTGACGAGTTTCACCACGCCGGGAGGAAGGTCGTCACCGCGCTTCAGTCTTCCGATCTTCTCGTCGTACATGGAATCAAGTATCTGGAGCTGGTTTTCCGCGTTGTCCAGGATCTCCTGGAGCTTCACCGGATAGTCTTCGGACTCGACCTTGATCTTTGCAAGGTCTTTTTCCGGCATTTTATCCAGCACATCCGCCGTGATCTTTTTCCCCTTGGCCAGTTCGGTCTTGCCGGACTTGGAGTTCACAACCTTATCCGCTGCGGTCTTGCCGATCAGTGCCCTGCGGATCCGCTTGTACTTGTCTTCCTGGATGGCCTTCTTTTCTTCAGAATACTCCTTCTGAAGCCGCGAGATCTCCTCGCTCTCCTGCGTTTTCAGCCGTTCGTTCTTGTCCTCGCCCTTGCGCGAGAAGACCTTCACGTCAATGACCGTTCCCTCGATGCCCGGAGGCGCGTACAGGGAAGCGTCACGGACATCGCCCGCTTTTTCGCCGAATATGGCGCGGAGAAGCTTCTCCTCGGGCGTGAGCTGAGTCTCCCCCTTGGGCGTGACCTTGCCCACCAGGATATCGCCCGGCAATACCTCTGCGCCGATGCGGATGATCCCATTCTCATCGAGATTCCGGAGGGTCTCTTCGCCGAGGTTCGGAATATCGCGGGTGATCTCTTCCTTCCCGAGCTTCGTGTCACGGGCTTCGATCTCGAATTCCTCAATATGAATGGAGGTATAGCGATCCTCCTTCACCAATTTTTCGGAGATGATGATGGCGTCCTCGAAGTTATAGCCACTCCAGGGCATGAAGGCCACCAGCACATTCTGCCCCAGAGCCAGTTCGCCCAGATCGGTCGCGGGACCATCGGCAATGATCTGGCCCTTCTTGACCTTGTCGCCGTTCCGGACGATCGGTTTCTGGTTCATGCAAGTGTTCTGGTTCGATCGATGGAACTTGGTCAGCGGATAGGTGTCGACGACGGTCCGTCCGCGCGCGTCCTCGCCTTTAACCACAATGGCCGTTGAATCAACTGACTCCACGATGCCGTCACGCTTGGCAGAGGCAATTGCCCCCGAGTCGCGGGCTGCCACACGCTCCATACCGGTCCCGACCACGGGTGCCTGCGGGCGAAGAAGCGGGACTGCCTGGCGCTGCATGTTCGATCCCATGAGCGCGCGGTTCGCATCGTCGTTTTCCAGGAACGGGATGAGCGCGGCCGATACCGAGACGATCTGTTTTGGCGACACATCCATGTACTGCACTTCATCGGGGGTCACGAGCTTGAAGTCTCCGCCTTCGCGGGCCGAAACGCTTTCCACCGAGATCTTGCCGCGGCTGTCGAGCGGGGTGTTCGCCTGGGCGATCACATAGTTCTCTCCGTCAACGGCCGAAAGATACTCGATCTCGTCAGTGACCTTGCCGGCCTTCACGTTCCGGTAAGGGGCTTCAATAAAGCCATAATCGTTCACACGCGCATAGGTCGCCAACGACACGATCAGACCGATGTTCGGTCCTTCAGGCGTCTCAATGGGGCAGATACGACCGTAATGCGTTGTATGCACATCGCGCACCTCAAATCCCGCCCGTTCGCGCGTCAGACCGCCGGGACCAAGGGCCGAAAGCCGGCGCTTGTGCGTGATCTCGGCAAGGGGGTTCGTCTGGTCCATGAACTGCGACAGCTGGCTTGAACCGAAGAATTCCTTAATGGCCGCGATGACCGGTTTGGGATTGATGATATCGTGGGGCATGAGCAGATCCACGTCCTGCAGGCTCATACGCTCCTTGATGGCCCGCTCCATGCGGGCAAGTCCCACACGGATCTGGTTCTCGAGAAGCTCGCCCACCGAGCGAACACGACGGTTGCCCAGATGATCGATATCATCCACCTCGCCTTTGCCGGTCCGCAGGTTTACCAGGTACCGAATTACCTCAACAGCATCTTGCGCCGTCAGGGTTGTTTTTTCCATGGGGATATCAAGGCTCAGTTTTTTGTTCAGCTTAAGCCTGCCCACAGGCGAGAGATCGTAGCGCTTGGCATTGAAGAACATGCCCTGGAACAGGTTCCGCGCCATGTCGATCGTCGGGGGCTCACCGGGTCGCATCTTGCGGTATATTTCGAGGAGCGCCTCGTCCGACGTCTGCACCTTGTCAGCAAGCAATGTATCGCGCATTGCAGAGATCACGTGGATGCCATCCATGTAGATGACTTCCATCTTCTCGACCTTGGTGCCCTGAAGCTTGGCCAGGAGGCCGTCGGTGAGCTTCTCATTGGCCGGAAGCAACACTTCTCCGGTCTCCGGATCAATGACATCGCGCAGAACAACGCGGTCAACAAGATCCTCGCGGGAGATGGGAATCTCGGTGATGCCCGCGGACTCCATCTTCTTGATGGCTATCTTCGTGATCTTGGCGCCTTCCTTCACGATCTGTTCGCCGCTGGACTTGTCCTTGACCGTGGCCGGAGCTTTCAAGCCCGCGAGCACCTCGGATATGTTGCGGGTAAAGCCATCCTTCTTGACGCGAATATCCTCGATGGGATAGTACATCCGGAGAAGGTCTTCATTGGAATAGCCAAAAGCCTTGAGCAGGATCGTCGCGGGGATCTTCCGGCGACGGTCGATGCGGACATAGACGATGTCCTTCACGTCGAACTCGAAATCAAGCCAGGACCCGCGGTAAGGAATGATCCGCGCGGAATAGAGCACTTTTCCGCTCGCGTGGGTCCTTCCCTTGTCATGAGTAAAGAACGCGCCCGGCGAACGGTGCAGCTGGCTGACCACAACACGTTCCGTCCCGTTCACGATGAAAGTCCCGTTCTCGGTCATGAGCGGCAGGTCGCCGACATAGACCTCCTGCTCCTTCATGTCCTTCACGCGTTTTGTCGCGCCCTGCTCATCCTTCTCAAAGAAGACCAGCCGGATCTTGATCTTGAGCGGCGCCGCAAAGGTCGCTCCCCGCTGCAGACATTCCCAGAGGGTATACTTGGGCTCGCCGAGCGAGAAGCCGAGATAATCCACCATTGCCGTTTCATTGAAGTCGTAGATCGGGAAAACGCTCTTGAAGGCGGCCTGCAGACCCATTTCCTTCCGCTTATCGGACGCAAGGTCCTTCTGCAGGAACGTGTCGTATGAACGTTTTTGTATCTCGATGAGGTCGGGGATCTCCAGGATCGTGGGGATCCGCGAAAAATCCTTCCGTACTCGTATCAGTTCCCGTTTCTCTTTAGACATATCCGCACCCCTCTAGGCTTATGACCGGCAATGTGTCTGTAATCCAAAATTTATAAAAGCGTATGATTTCGTGCAGTTCCAAACACTGCATGACCGATGTCGGCCACGCACCTAAAAACGCAAAAAAGTCCTTTGCCCTCCGGGTCCCCCGGAGGGCAAGGACTTGAACATTCCTGCAGCCGAAATGCTGCTTACTTGACCTCGATGGTCGCGCCAGCTTCGGTAAGCTTCTTCTTCATGTTCTCGGCGTCTTCCTTTGACACGCCGGTCTTCACGGGCTTCGGGGCGCCCTCCACCAGGTCCTTTGCTTCCTTCAAACCAAGACCGGTCAGTTCACGCACGACCTTGATCACGTTGATCTTCTGGGCACCTGCGTTCGCCAGGATAACGTCGAACGCGGTCTTCTCCTCGGCTGCTGCCGCTCCGCCGCCTGCCGCAACAGCGGCTACTGCCACGGGAGCTGCCGCGGAAACGCCCCACTTCTCCTCAAGCATCTTGCTCAGCTCAGCGGCCTCAAGGACCGACAGGCTGCTCAGTTCATCAACAATCTTTGCCAGATCTGCCATTTCAGTATATCCTCCTAAAAGTTATGTTCAATTCGATTTTAGATGCGCCGTTCCCAAGGGTCCGGAGCCACTGCATTGCAATTACCCTTTGTCCGCCTTGGCCTTGATGACCCGCGCCACCTGTCCGCCCGGTGCCTGCAGCACCCGCGCGATCCGCGATGCCGGTGCCTGGAGCAGGCCGACGATCTTGCCGCGAAGCGCGTCGAGCGACGGCAGATTGGCAAGTGCCTTGACATCGGCCGCTTTCAGCAATTTCCCGTCAAGCACGCCGACCTTGATCACAAGTTTCTGCTGTGTTTTGCTGAACTCCTGCAGAACCTTGGCCGGAGCGACCACATCGTCAAACCCGAGGGCGATTCCCACAGGACCGACGAAATGATCCATCAGCGGAGCCAGGCTGGTGCCTTCAGCTGCCTTGCGTGCCAACGTGTTCTTCACAACACGGTATTCCACCTTGGACTGACGGAGCTTGAACCGTAGTTCAGTGATCTGCTCCACATTGATACCGCTGTAACCGGTGATGACCGCGGTCTTTGCGCGCGCGAACTTCTCATGAAGTTCATCGATAGCTGCTTTTTTCTCTTCTTTATTCACTCGTTTCCTCCTTTCTCTCAAGATTCCCCGATGACTGCCCGGAAACCTCGAAAGAAAGTGTGTCCACTATCTTCGGTTCAACCGGGTCTCGGCAGGCCCCGCCGCGGAATTAAACGGAAGCCTTGCACCGCCGCCTCCGTACCTGCTGTCTCGGACCGCACCCCCGTCAGGGGCCGACCTTTATCCCATTACATACCAAAACCCCATATTCATATCCCGGGGCTTCGTGGCTTGTTCTTCTCTTAACTACCCGACGAGCTTCTCGATCTCCGCCGGTTCCATCTTGATGCCGGGACCCATGGTCGTTGAGACCGCAACCGCCTTCAGATATTTGCCTTTGCTGGATGAAGGTTTCGCTTTGATGATCGACTCAAGAACCGACTTGGCGTTCTCAAAGAGCTTCTTTTCGTCGAACGATACCTTGCCCACGGGAACATGGACGATCCCGGCCTTTTCCACGCGATATTCCACCTTGCCAGCGCGGATCTCCCTGATGGCTTTGGCGACATCGAAGGTGACTGTTCCTGTTTTCGGATTCGGCATGAGCCCGCGAGGACCCAGGACCTTTCCAAGCTTGCCAACAAGTCCCATGATGTCAGGGGTGGCGACGACAACATCGAAATCGGTCCAACCTTCCTTTTGGATCTTATCAGCCAGGTCTTCAGCGCCGACATGGTCAGCACCAGCCTCCCTTGCTTCCTTCTCTTTCTCTCCCTTGGCGAACACGAGGACCTTCACGGTCTTGCCGGTCCCATGGGGAAGCACAACCGTGCCCCGCACCATCTGGTCCGCCTGTTTGGGGTCCACGCCAAGGTTCACGGCCAGATCGACAGTCTCGTCGAACTTTGTCCGAGCGGTCTTCTTCACCAGCCCGATCGCCTCTTCCAGGTTGTACCGCTTATTGGCGTCGATCAATGCTGCAACTGCCTTGAACTTCTTCCCTGCCATAGTTCCTCCTCGCGGTGCAAGCGGCCGTTGTCGGCCTCCCGCATGCTCAAATGCGGAATTACGTTCTTAGCATTCCGCCTTCCGATATTCCATATTCCGGATTAATCTACTACATCCAGGCCCATGCTCTTCGCCGAGCCTTCGATCATGCGCATGGCTGACTCAACGGTCGCTGCGTTCAGATCGGGCATCTTGGTCGTGGCGATCTCCTTGATCTGCGCTCGGGTCACCTTGCCGATCTTTTCCTTGTTCGGCGTACCCGAGCCCTTGACGATGCCGGCCGCCTTCTTCAGCAGCTCAGCCGCAGGCGGGGTCTTGGTGATGAACGTGAAGGAGCGGTCCGAATAGACCGAAATAATGACCGGAACGATGGTGTCACCCATCTTCTGGGTCTTCGCGTTAAAAGCCTTGCAGAACTCCATGATATTGACGCCGTGCTGGCCAAGCGCCGGACCTACCGGCGGTGCTGGGTTCGCCTTCCCCGCCGGGACCTGCAATTTGATTTTCCCTGTTATCTCTTTTGCCATTTCTTTACTCCTGACTCTCCGTAGGTTCGGATTTCACAATTCGCATGACGCGATCTATCTTTCTATTTCTCTTTTTCCCGCTCTACCTGCAGAAACTCCAGCTCCACGGGAGTGGACCGGCCAAAGATGCTTACCATCACGCGCAGCCTGCCATGCGCGGGATTCACGTCCTCCACCGATCCGATGAAATTGCTGAAAGGGCCGTCAATGACGCGGACACGGTCGCCCTTCTGATAGGCGATCTTGGGCTGCGTAGGCGCTACCGCACCCTCTTCCGCCTGTTTCAGGATGTGACGGACCTCGTCCTCCGAGAGCGGAGTCGGATTCGTCGTACCTCCGACAAAACCGGTCACCTTGGGGGTGTCCTTCACAATGTGCCACGTATTGTCGTCCATTTCCATCTCGACGAGTATATAGCCCGGAAAGAACTTCCTCTGCGACTTCCGTTTTTTCCCGCCCTTGAGCGACAATACCTCTTCCGTGGGAACAAGGATCTGGGAGATCCGCTCCTGAAGTCCCAGTTTCGAAACGGTTTCCAGGATGCTCGCCTTGACCTTGTTCTCAAATCCGGCGTAGGTATGTACGACGTACCAGTTCTTCGTTGACATAATGCTCTCTATTAGATTATTTGAAAATCGAGGTCATAAGTTTCCCCAGGGACATGTCGACAATGCCCAGAAATACCGAGGCGATCAGCACGGACACGATAACCACCCATGTCGAACCGATTACCTCTTTTTTGGTGGGGAATACCACTTTCTTCAGTTCCAGCTTGACGTCATGGAAGAATTCCGCTATCCGCTTGAACATGGAAACATGCCTCTCTTTGAAGCAGAAATTTGGCAGGCCAGGAGGGACTCGAACCCCCAGCAGCCGGATTTGGAGTCCGGAGCTCTACCATTAGAGCTACTGGCCTGTACCCGCGCGAGGTTCTTCCGGGTCGAGGCCCGGCTTCGCGCCTACGCCTTGGTTTCCTTGTGAACCGTATGCTTCCGGCAGAACCGGCAGTACTTCTCCAGGTTCAGCTTGTCGGGGGTGTTGCGCTTGTTCTTCATCGTTGAATAATTTTTCCGCTTGCACTCGCCGCAAGCAAGGAGAATGATCTCTCGCATTTCTTCTGCCTCACCTTCGATTTCGGATTTCGGATTTCAGATTGCGGATTTTCCGGTTTTCATTCCGCATCCCGCACTCCGCATTCCGCGATTATGTATTGTTACTCGATGACCTCAGTGATCACGCCGGCGCCGACGGTGCGGCCGCCCTCGCGGATCGCGAATCGCAGTTCCTTGTCCATGGCGATCGGGGTGATCAGTTCCACGCTGCAGCTCATGTTGTCGCCCGGCATCACCATCTCAACTCCCTCGGCCAGCGTCACCACGCCCGTCACATCCGTCGTCCGGAAGTAGAACTGCGGCCGGTACCCCTTGAAGAACG
>JAOUEV010000134.1 GCA_029858565.1 Nitrospirota bacterium
CGGGAACGTAGACCAGCTTGTTCCCGGAGTCGAGCTTGAAGCCTTCGGACACGCCGAAGTGCGTGCCGCCGATCGAGAGCAGCGCGGCCTTGAAGGGCTTGGGCTGGAACGACGGCAGGGCGTTCCCTTCCAGCAGGGCCTCGTCCTTGAAAGCGTCAGCGTCGGTGAGGGGCTCCCAGATGCCGTCGAACTTGAAGCTGAAATAGGGCACCGAGCCGGCCTTGAACTCGATGGACCAGGATCCCTTGGCGTCGCGGATCCGGAAGCTCACCCCGTCCACGAACACCTTGAGGGTAAGGATCTTGTGGCCGGTCGTGGCAGGCAAGTACTTGGCGCTGGTCAATGCCACGATGGTCTCGGCCCAGCCGCAACCCTGGAGCAGCATGCCCCAGAACGGGGCGGTTCCGGCGGCGGATGCGCCGTACATGGGCACCTTGCAGCTGGCGGACATGCGCGAGCGGCCGGCCACGGGAGCGAGCTGGGAAATGGTCGGAAGATGGTGAGGCCGCATGAGCTGCTCGACCTCGGGTGATAGCTGAATGTCTTCGGCAAAGAACACGTCGGCTGCCGTGAGCGTTTCGGGCGTGCCGGCGACGGCCTGGATCTTCGCGGCGATCGATCTTCGGGTCTGTCTCATGGCTATTTAACCCCCTTTTTGGAATGCGGATTGCGGATTGCGGATTGCGTATTTTCATCCGGTTGCGGACCGTCGGCAGCCGGCGCGCCTGTCGTATTGTCGGTTCCTGTCGGTGTTTCGCTCCCCGTCGGTTCCTGTCGGTTCCTGTTGGTCACTTCCTTCCCATCCTTTTTCACTAGCTTCCCTTCTTTGTCGTGCTCGAGCTGGGCCGCGTCGCGGCTGGTTATGGTCATTACGTCGCTCATAGCGTGCTCCTCCTGTGGTTTACGATCACATCCATCCGGTTGAAATAGACCGGGTGAAAGAACCCTTCGTCGTTTTCGCTTGTCGTTGGCATGGCTTCCTGGACCGTTGACCCGAGGTTGTAGTTAGCCATGAAGAAATCGTCGATAAGCTCCTCGATCCGCACGGTATGGATCTGGGCTTTTTCCAGCGCATCCTCGTTCTCCTCGTCGGGCTGAAAGAACCCCACGTACAGGCTGATGGTGTGCGACCCGTCGCGAGCCCCGGTCTTGTAGGTCTTGGCCACCTTGGGCCGGGTCACCATGATCAGCGGCAGGTCCGCCGGCTGCAGCTGGTCCCGGGGCTTGAACTTCCGCGTGACAGTGAACACCCTGTCGAAGTGCTCCTGGGCGTAGTCCTGCAGGGGCTGGTACTTCGGCAGGTTCTCCACGAGCCAGGCTATGGAATCGTTGAACGTCAATGTTTCACCGTTTCCGCGATGATGAACTTCCCCTGCTCGATCGTGAGCGGGTTGCTCGTCCCGTCGGCGTCGTATCGCTTATACTCGTAGTACCCTTCGAATGCGGCCGGCAGGAGCAGCGGCGTGAAGGGCACAACTCCGGCTACGTTCAGAGCGTCGGTGAGAGTGCATTCGACGCTTCCGGCAAGTGCCGTGTCCGTGAGCTTTTCCTTCCAGTAGAAGATCACCCGCTTGCCGCCCGTGCAGTCGTAGCGCGCGCCGTGGTTGAACGGCCAGTCGTGCTTGTCCCCCCGGGCGACCACGATCCTCCTGCCCGAGGTGAACACAACCGGAGTGGCCGGAGTTCCGGCATTGAACAAGGCCGCGATCTGCGCGGCGGTTGGTCTATCGGACACCTTCCCGTCGAGGTTGTCCAGGAGCGCGGCGCGGGTGGATGTGAGTCGGGCGAGGAGGGTTGCGATTTCCGTTTGGAGCGTGGTCCCGGCTCCGGAAGGATCGCCCATATCCGCCTGCAGTGCAGCGATCGCGTCGATGATCGCCGTGATCTCGGTATCGATGTAGGACGCGACGGTGGCGAGATCCGCAGCCTTTGCCACCGTGCTGTTCAAGGCAACGTCGCCATCTGACAACGACCACACATCTGCATCCCAGAACTCAGGACTGGCTGCAACATAGACGCGGAATGCCGTGTCTTCGGTGATGTTAAGGCCGATAAGATAGTCATCGCTGCCAAGCGGTAATAGTATCCCCCCGGCTGCAAACAACGTGGTTCCCTGAGCAACCACCACCGAGGCGTCAGCGGTAGTTTTGCAGTATTCAAACGTCACGTCAGCCGCAACTAGTCCAGGCTTGAGTGATATTGGCCGCGTCTTTATGCTCATCTCAGCTCTCCCAGGAATGCATCGGCTACGTGACTGTGGCCGGTGTCGTTCGGGTGGATGTTGTCCGTATCAAGATCGGTCAAGATGTTGTAATAGGAGCAGGCGTCCACAAGCGTAACCGGAAGTCCGTCCCCGGCAAGGGACGCGACGTCCGTGCGCATGGCCTCGTTGTACTGCCTCACCGCATCGTCGCTCCCGTTGTCCCAATCCGCTCCGCCCGATATGTATCCCGTGGCGTTCATACGCAGACAATTTCCGAGGTACACATAGGGTCCGGACTTGGTCTTTTTACCGCCAGGCGCCGCGGCCCAGCAAAAGTAGGCGTTGCCCGTGCCGTTCACCACGGTCAGGACCACGGTGTGCTCAGCCTCGGTGAGTCCGGATATGCGGATAAGATATGGCGAATACACGCGGCCGTTGACAGTAGCGGGGAAGTCGGACCCGTGATAGGTCCCCTTATCAACACCGTCCACGCTAATCTGAAATGCTCTGGTCGATCCGCTGTACTGCAGAATGCAGACGTATGCCACGGTCCCGTAGAGCTTGAATGTCGCGGTGGACCCGTTCGCGCTGCTGTATTTGACCATCCCTCCGCCGAACACCGAGCTGTTGGACCATGTCCCGGAGTAGGTGACGCTTGCGCTCTGTGCCTTGAGCGCGCGGTTCGCCGGCATGGAAAGCCATGCAAGGAATGCGTTCACCGTGCGGCGGTAGCAGGCAAGGGCTGTCGCGTCCGTGCCTTTTGCCCGCATGTCGTTGAACCCGAGCAGCATGATAGCCACGTGATCATTACTCACGGATAGGCCGAGCACGTTGTCCGCGAAATCAGCAGCCTGCCTGCCGCTGATCGAACGGTTCGTCATGTTCCAGCCGTTGTCGATCTCCACTAGCCTGCGGAAGCAGAGGTCTGTTGTGCTGGCTCCGGTGCCGTTGGCTATGGAATCACCGAAGGCCGACGACGTGGGACCTTTTCTGCGCTGCATGCGACGCCACTGGGCTGCTCCGGTTGAATTGCCGACACATATCCAGGCATGCCCGAGCGTGGAGTGTATGATCTCGTCGCCGATGCGGTATCCGTGCGCTCCGTCGTCTGTTGCCACGGGCGGCGTGCTGCGGAAGAAGCGTCTGGTGTCTGCCGGGGTTGCTCGAATCCCCATTACCTCGTCCCCGTCTGATAGGTGCTCAATATTTCGTACATATCCCCACCCCATGCCCTGCACATGGAGAAGTTGATCATCAGGTTCTTCGCATCTACCTCACGGAGGCAGTAGACCAGCTCACCGGGCTGTAGCGCGGCTCTGCTGGCGGCGGCGGGATCTGTTCCTTGATGTACCGCACTTCCGTCACCACCTGCGGCTTGCGGCAGCATCCGGTTGAGAGCGTCGAGCACGTCATTGCCAGGAGCAGCGACAACAGTATTGTTCGAAACATTGGTTCCCCCTTTGAGCTCGCAGGTCCGGCGGTT
>JAOUEV010000072.1 GCA_029858565.1 Nitrospirota bacterium
GGCGACCACCACGCCGCGGCCCCGCCCGTTCACGACGACGGTACCCAGGAAGGCCATGTTCCGCTGGTCGCCGGGCGGCAGGTTCTGCTCGGCAATGGGCATCACGGTCTTCTGCGCGGGCAGCGACTCTCCGGTCAGCATGGACTCGTCGGTCTTCAGTTCCAGCGCCTTCACGAGCCGTATGTCCGCCGGCACCTTGACCCCCGAGGAGAGCAGGACGATGTCGCCGGGCACCAGATCCGCGCTGTCGATCTCGTGCTCCCGGCCGTCGCGGACCACCCGAGCCTTCGGCACGACGAGCTTCTTGAGCGCCCGGACGCTCTCCTCTGCCCGGTATTCCTGGAAAAAACCGATCGCAGCGTTCAGGACCACGACCGTCAGGATGACGCCCGAGTCGACAACCTCTTCAAGCAGTGCCGTCACCACGGCGGCGATGAGAAGGATGTAGATCAGCGGGCTCGTGAACTGGCCCACCAGGATCTTCATCTTGCTGATCCGGTCCTCCTCCCCGAGCCGGTTCGGACCGTGTTCGGCGAGTCTCTTCCGGACCTCGGGCAATGACAGCCCCTGCTCCGACGAAGCGAGTGACCGCAATACATCGCTGCCATCACGCTGGTAGGCCTGCACAAGCGGCTGGTTAACGGTATCATCAAGCATCTGTACTCCTCTCTTGCGGCATGAACTGCATTCGATCGGAACGCCAGTAAACTTCAGAACCTGACCTCGACGCCAAACACCGCGTAATGGAAAAGCGAGAAGGTGTATACCTCGTCGTTGTTGGCCCCGCCTTCGAGGACCTTATACCCAGCAAAGACTTTCGTCGATGCGCGAATGTCGCACAATAGTGCGAAAAGCACGTCTTCGGCCCTGCCCTGCGGCCCCACGAGAGCATCCCCGGCAACGCGGAGCGACCAGGGTTGCGCGAACCGCCAATCTACGAGGAAGTTGACCAGCGGCACGAATCCCGTATTGGTTTTCTCCGCCTGCTGTCCTCCTCCTTCGATCGTGATCTCCGCGTCCCGGATCTTGCCGGACACTCCCAGCCAAATATCGACCTTGTCCCCGGTCACTAGCTTTCGTCGCCATGTGATCCGGTAGGAATCGAAGCGGAACGTAGCGTCGAGATCCGTACCTGCGGCGAAGGTCGCTCCCGCGTACCGGACATCTCTGCTGACCGGACCCTGGGAGTCCACGGTGAGCGGGGCAACGACGATGCCGAAATAGTCCAGCTCCTTGCGGATGTACCCGGCCTCCAGCCTGCCGGTGTACGCTGTTTCGGCTGCGAGGTCCTTGGAAAGCGAGAATTTCGTACCGTCGTCCCCGGGTATGCGAATATCGTTCTTCTGCGTAAAGACGGCGGCACCCTGGAAATTGAGGACATACTCCGCCCGGACTCGGGGAGCGATGATCAAAATATATAACAATGCGCCGGCGGTGACACGAAGAAGGTCTCGCATTAGCCGCTTCCGTACGCGTCCCAGTCAAATAGATGCGGGGACGTGATGGTTTCGTCAGTGAAATAGATGAATACTTTTTAGGGAGGTTAGACTAGAGTCAGAATAGATTTATTATATCATTTTTATCGGAAAGCCGAGGATTGTCATTTCGGGGGCAAGCGTCACGAGATTTCCTCCCCTTCGAGATGCAGAGCATATGACAGAACGCCGCACTGTGGCATGATCTATGCGCGTCAAAGAGGTATGCGACGTTGCCTGTCGATCAACTTATCTCAGGTGCTGCACGGCCCACTGTGCGTTCGGCTTTTCCAGTGAGCCGAGCAAAGGTGGATAGAAGCGGTGCTAATAGCAGCCGCGCGGCTTGCAGTGTGCAGATTTTTATCGAACTCAAATCGTAAGTTACTCGACAAACGGGGGTAAGTAGCTGTGATTGGACGAAATAGTCCGGGATTTGTTCAGAATCAGGGAAAAAGAAAAGGAACTGCGATAGCAGTTCCTTTGATTTGATTGGCGTCCCCAGAGGGATTCGAACCCTCGTTATCGCCGTGAAAGTTTTTAGCAGTGCTTTTGTTAAGTGGGCGACGCGCAACGGTTTTGAGCTAACCTCTTGATAAACAAGCAAGTCGGCATTTCCGCTGATTCCGGATTTTCCGTCATTTCCGGCCCTGGAGGAAAATTCTACGACGATTCTACGACAGCGAATTCGGGAGGAGCACGTCTGCTTCATCGCCTGTCATTTGCGAAGAGCGCCTGGCGAATCTTCTTCACCGCGAAGCGGTGATTGATCTTTTCCTGTTCAAGACGGTTATGACTTCGCAGGTTGATCAGTCTTTCGAAAAGCGCATGTTCTTCCGAAGTGAGGCGCGGCAAGTCCGCAAAGTCCGCATCTGCGCCGGTTACACGATAGTGTTTGAATGCTTCGAACGTTTCCTCGTCCATCATAAGCGATGTCGCATGAGGAAAATAGGACCGCAGCTGCGACAGCAGCAGGAATCCGTGGACATCTATGTCGCCCCAGTAAAAGATCCGCTTCTCGGTCAGCCAGGCGGCATTCTTGAGCAGGCCCAGCTGAAATCCCTTCCCGAAAACCGCGATGGACTTTTTTATCTCCGGTAGCGCAAGGAAGTTGTAGATGTTCGCAAAGTTCGTTTTATTTTCCAGAATAAGGACCGAATCGCACTCAGGAGAAAGGGACAGAAACGAGGACTGCGGGATGCTCATATCGCGGAGCCCGCTGAAGCATTGCCGGCTCAGGACGCGGTCCAGCACCATCAGCCTGATCAGGGGTTCGTCGTACTTCAAATGGAAGCGCTTCTCGAATTCCGATTCTTCGCCGTTCACCTCGTCTGGGATGAGAACGTCGAGAAGC
This sequence comes from Nitrospirota bacterium, assembly GCA_029858565.1. GTDB lineage: Bacteria > Nitrospirota > UBA9217 > UBA9217 > UBA9217 > JAKAHZ01. Next base: position 2,827 of record JAOUEV010000072.1, read on the forward strand.
TGCCTCAGGATTGTTTTCTGTTCTTCGACAAACTTGGTAGGAAGCTCCAGCGGAAGTTCCCGAAAGTAAAGGTTCGGCCTCGGATTATCGACAAAGTACGCGCAGACAGAGAGCAACGCCGGCCACCTGCCCGCATGTTCGATGATCTTGAGCGGATTGGCAAGGACCCACTCGCGCAGTTGCGGAAAAGCAGCCAGGATTTTCTCGCTGTCGCGCCTAAAAACTGCGGCTTCTTTGTCTTTCCCGATGAACCGAAGATAATCCTCTTCGCCGGGGAAAAAGATTCGCTGTGGAAATCGTTGTTCCCCGGTTTTACGGTCTTTCCGCCGCACAAACTCGATCGAATATCCATATCCCAGCCGTTCGCGGGAGTTCACGGCCAGTTCCGAAATATCTCTCTTGATCCGCGAATAGCCGGCAAGAGTCTCTGCCGCTTTTATCTTCCCGAAACGAACGTCTTTGGGGAAAAACGCCCGGCCGGTGACGGTTGCTGCAAGAACGTCCTTATACCAGCGCTCCGCCTGTCTTCGTATCTCTTCCGGCGATATCATTGCGCCGCTTCCGCCCTGCCCAGATACCGCGCCTTTTCCTCGCGGTATTCCTGGATGGTCAGGTCGCGGACCACGGAATTGTTGCCGCCGTCGTTCGCCACGAAGTGGACGGCGTTGATGTAATTCTCGATGATATTGATCTTCTGGAGCGGGGTCACGAGCAGGAGCTGGAGGTCGAGTTTTTTGAAGAGTTCCAGTGCGTAGCGCGTGCTGTCGTCGGAGCTCCTGCCGAAGGCCTCGTCCAGGGCAACGAACCGGAAGGAGCGGGACCGGGTCTGTTTCCATTCGAGCCCGAATTGGTAGGCAAGGGCCGAGGCCAGGATCGTATAGGCGAGCTTCTCCTTCTGGCCCCCGGATTTTCCCGACGAGTCGCTGTAAAACTCCTTTTCCGCGTTGTCCTCGCTGTAGCGCTCGCTCGCTGAAAAAGCGAACCAGTTCCGCACGTCCGTGACGCGGCTGGTCCAGTTGAGTTCCGCCTGGGCAGCGCTTCCGAGCCGGTCCAGGATCAGTTTCACCCTGCCGAACTTCTCTTCGTTGTACAACTCCGTGTCGCCGGCCATGTTTTCGAGGCAGTTACGGAGCTGGACTTGGAAATCCCGGACATCCGTGTCTGCGGTCTTGTCCGCGATCAGGATGATGAACGTGCCGGGGTTGTACTCGATCTCCCGCAGAGACCGGTTGATCTGTTTGATCTTGTCCTCGATGTCCTTTGCCGAGTTTTCGAGCTGGTTCTTGAAGATCGCGATGTCGTTGATCGTTCCCTCGTTCAGAAGCTCCTTGAAGCGCTTCTCGTGCTTCGGCAGGTCCTCGTCTTCGAGCTTTTTCAGGAATCCTTTGAACTCCGTGATCGCCTCGACAGCCGCGTCCGTCTCAACGGTCTCCTCCGGATAGGCGTTCTTGTACTTCTGCATCCGCGAAATGATGGTATCGCGCAGTTTCTTCTCTTCCTCGGTCTTCCTGTTCCGCCGGTTCTCGAAACCCTTTCTCGTTTCCGTCTGGAGCCGGTCGATCGTGGAGAGGGAGAACTCTTTGTCCTGCACCTGCTCCGTAATTGCCGGAAAAAAGGAAGTTCGCTCCGCATCGGTGATCATTCCTGCGATCTGACCGCAAGCTCCGAGCTCTTCTTCGGCCCGCCGGGTTGACTCTTCGAGCTTTCCCAGTTTTTTCTCTTTTATTTCCCGCTCCGCGTCCTTCTGCCCGATCTCGCCCCTGAGCCCGGCAAGGCGGTTCTTCAGAGCCTGAAGCTGGTCCGAACTCTTTTCCAGCGCCTCTTTTTCTGAAAGCAGACGCTCTGTTTCAAGGGCGTCTTTTTTCCAGTTGATCTCGCTGTAATCCGTGATTTTCACCAGATCGCGCAGGTTTGCTTCCCGTTCTTTCAATTTCCTCTGCTGCTCCTCCACGGCCCGGATTTCCTGCTCAACCTTTTCCGCGGCTCTGCCCAGCCCGACGAGCTCTTTTTCAATGGCTTTGATCTTTTCCCTGTTGCTCCAGCCGAGAATATAGGACTTCCTGTCCAGGATGCTCCTGCGGTCGTCTTTTTCGTGGCGCGCTTTCCCGCCTTTGATCTGGCCGCTTTTCGTGAGCGCCCGGGGTTCGCGCTGGAACTGCTCGATGGTCTCGCAGCATTCATAATTGAAGCTTTCCCGGAGTTCGTGTTCAAGCCAGTCGAAGAAGGGCGTGCCGGACTTGATCTCTACCTTGTTGGCGAGCGAAGCAGCAGAAACCTGCCGCGCCTCCTCATATTTCCCCGTGGCGGGAACTTTAAAATAGACGATCCTGCCTTTGAGGTTCGTCCGGTCCACGTACACGCTCACGCGTTTGTAGTGCTCCTCGGGTACGAACACGGAAAGGCCGAAGTTGTGCAACACCCGCTCGACGGCGCCCTCCCAGGCGCTTTCTTCGTCCTTCACCTTGAGCAGTTCCCCGCTGAAGGGAAGCTCCTGCTCCGGAATTTCCAGGTCCCTGGCCAGGGTTTCCCGTATTTTGAGATTTGCTTCGGGAATCTGCGTTTTTCTGCGCCGCAGGGACTCAAGCTCACGCTCGTTCGCTGACACGGTTTCGCCGAGCCCGCTCAGGTTTATTTTGAGTCCGTCGCGGTGTTCGATCAATTCCGAAGACTCGGCAGCCGCGGCCTCGCGCAGCTCGCCGGCCTGCTTGAGCGACTGATAGAATGCCTCTTCCTTCGGCGCCGCAGGAAGCCCAAGAGCGGTTGCAAGCCGGTCATATTCATCAGCCTTGGCCTGTTTTCCGGTCCGCGTGACTTCGAGATTTCTGATCTCCCGTTCGAGCTCTTCGATACGACGGCCCTCGGCATTGTTTCTGATTGCCGCGCTCACGTCCTCAGCCTGGTCCCGGAGCCCATCAAGCTCGCGCTTCACTTCTTTAAGCCTGTTCTCGGCTATGGCCGTCTGCTCGCTGAACTCTCTGATCGCCCTTTGGAGAAGCTCGGCTTTCCGGGACGCAAAAAACGACGGCAAGGCCTCAAGAGAACCCTGTAAGCTTCTCACCTCGGCGCTCGCGGCCTCGAAATTCTCAGCATCCCGGGCCAGGGGCTGGAGTTCCTCCACCTGTTTTTTCGCCTTCCGCACCGCCTCGTGGGACCGCGTGAGATTTTCATAGTTACGTTTCAGCTCTTCGATCTTCTCTTTCACGTCGCTCTTCTCGATCATATGGTTCCGCACGAACTCCGTGAGGTTTCCCACGGACTTGATCGAAACCGTCTGGTAGAACAGTTCGAGCGCCTTTTCGGAGCGGATTCCGAAGAGGTTGCGGAAGGATGTGCAGTAATCGGTGAAATTCTCGAACACCTGCGTACGGTCCAGCCCCTTGAGCCGCTTCTTGAGCTGCAGGATGTCTTTGCCGAATTTCGTGAAGTGTTCGGCGATCGAAAGTTCCAGGCCGGAAACGACGAAGAACTTCTCCGGTTTGTCGCTCCTGAGCCAGAACACCTGGGCCAGGACGGTCTTCTGGTTGTAGCCCTCGTTCAGGAATGAGGCGAGCAGGACCGTGTATTCGCCATCGTCGCGCAGGCACGCAGCCTGCGCCCGGTTATCATATTCGCTCTTGATGTTCTTGTATTCGCCAAGAACATAGGACTTGATGGTCCGCTCGCGCGCTTCCACGCCCGCAGCCCGGTTGTAAACGATCTTTTGATGGGGAACGAGGAGGGTGGTGACCGCGTCCACGAGCGTGGACTTGCCCGAACCGATGTCGCCGGTCAAAAGGGAGTTCGCGCCCCCGGGCTCGATCTTCCAGATCGCCCGGTTGCCGAAGGTGCCCCAGTTCAGGACTTCCAGCCGCTCGAGACGGAAACCCGTGCGGCTGTTGTCCGCGGAGAATTCAAGAGAGAGATTGTGCATGCGTTTCCAGTCTCCGCTTGATGTCTTGCAGCATGTCGGCGGTGATCTTGGCCTTTAAGATCCGCTTCACTTCGTATTTGTCTTCTCCGGAAGCAAGCTTCCGGAGAAACCCGTATTCCACGAGCTTGTTGATCGGCGCATCGAGGCTGTCCATGATCTTCGCCTCGTTCGTCTTGTCGGACAGGAAGATCCGGACCAGCTCCTTGATCTCATCCCTGCCCAGGATGAGCCGCGTTGAATCCCCGCCCCGCACGTCGAACTCGATCAGCTTTTCCACGAGCAGTACGCAGAGGAGCGTGACCGTGTATCCCAACTGCCGCTTTTCGATGAGCCGGGGAAGGGCGAATTCACCGTCTTCCTCCGCTTCCCGCTGCTTCAGAAACGCGAAACCTTCGGATTCGTGGATCAGCACGTCAACGCCGATCAGAGCAAAGTATTCCCTCACCTGGGCCTGGTGATCGATCAGGGCGTTCCAGATCTCCCGGTTGTCGTCGTAGACCACGCCCTGGAGCAGCCGGATGATCACCGCCGCGTAAGGCGGTATGTTGGATTGGTCCGTCGTCATCTGCAGAATATCACCTGCGGCACGCTCACTTCGAAGAGCTTGTCCGTCTCTTTGTTCGATACCAGAACGTTTTCCATCGCCTCTTCGTTGATCACCGCGCTCCGGTCCTTTGAAGCGATATTGAGGAGCGCGATCAACTCGGCAAGCCCTTTTTCGATCGGATAGGCCTCGGTCATCTGCCTGAGCGTCACCTGGGGCCGCGCTTTAAGCAGTTCCCGGATCCTGGCCCGCAACTCCTCGAGGTCGATATGGAGCTGCTTGTACAAAAGTTCAGTATCGATCCCGTCGGCAATGCCGATGGAAAAATCCGCGTCGTTGAGCTCCGGGTTCTTCGGCACATCCCAGAGGGGCCGCTCCATGACCAGTTCGACCAGCGGCTTATCGTCGATGGCGAAAAAGTCCCGGTTCGCAGGCGGCCTGTCTTTTACCTGCACGGCCAGGGCCTTGATCTCGTTGATGATTTCGATGATACGCTTATTCTCGAGATAGGCCTTATCGTCCAGGTATTTCCTGAGTTGCTCGACCAGACGGTGGGTCGTCTTGTTCACCTTATCCCCGGACTCGATAAGCCCGACCTTGAGCCGGTCGAGGAATTCGTCGTGATCCATGTCGCTGATCTCGGGAAGCGCGAGCACTGCTCCGATCAGCTCGTCCAGCTCGTCTTGCTTTGCCTGGGACATGAGAAATTCCCAGAAAGCGCGAAAGCTCCGGCCCTGATCCGTGTCCCGTATCAAGTCCCGGTTCTTGAAGACATCGTCGAGGAGCCTCCCCTTCCGGAGAGTAGCGTCGATCTGCTTTTCCCGCACAGTGCGGTCGAGTTCGCGGAAATTGTACTCGATCTGGCGGAAATCGGACAACAGCTTCCGAGCAGAATCCTGGACTTCGAAAAAGCGCTCTTTCACCTGCGTTTCGTTCAGACGCTCGATGATACCTGCTTCGATCTTCTCGATTTCGGCCTCGATTTCACGTTTCTGCCGTGCCAGTTCTTCCAGCCGCCGCGCCGGGTCCGCCGAACTCCGGTATATAATCTCTTTCAGGAGGTCGAACAGCTTGAGAAGCCGCGATTCCGTGCCCACGAACTCTTTCTTCTCAAGATCCCGAATCCAGTCCAGTGCCTTCTCCATCGCCGGCGTAAGCTCGAACAAGGCCTCGTCGCTCTCAGGCGGATAGAATTTCCGGAGGAATCCGTCGTTTGTCCAGGCGGCAAGATAATCCTGGGCCGTTCCGGGATAGACCGCATCGCCCCCCTGCTCCCGTAGCGCGTGCAGGTAATCGGCGAGCTCCGTCGTAAGCTCCCCCGCCGCCGCGGTCATGCGGTTGTTCTTTTTGAACCGGCGAAAGAGGAAGCTGATGATCAGGGGCGCGTTGTCGAGCTTGAGCACCCGTACGGTGGGATTATGTTCCTTGATATAGCGTATATAGTCGTGATCCATGTTTTTTCTGCGTTGAGCGCTGCCGTTCCAAGCAGAGCAAGTTCGCCTTCTTTTCTACAGATATTTCCACGGCAGGGCCGTGATCGTGTCCGTCAGTTTTTCCGGCATCCTTCCGGTTGTGATCACGTAGGCCTTCTTCACTTTTCCTTTATAGGTTTCCAGAAAGCTCGACAAACCCCGAAGAGAGGTCAACGTTACTTTGGAACCTGCCTTGATCTCGATCGGGATGATCGTCGCCCCCGTATCGATCACGCAATCCACTTCCGCGCCGCCGCCGGTCCTCCAATAATGGACCTTGTAGTCCAGATTCTGCGTCCGTATCCGCCGAATCAGCTCAAGGATAACAGCGTGTTCAAAGAGCCTGCCTTTATCCACATTCAACAGGTCCTCGGTCAAGGGGACCCGGGCAAGGGCATTTCTCACACCGAGGTCGAAAAAATAGTAGCGTGGCGAAGTAAGTATCCGCTTCCGGGCGTTTTTAAGATAAGGCTCGACCTTCTCAACGACGAGCGTATCTTCCAGAATGTTGAAGTATTCCTTGATGGTAGGAACGCTGACGCCTGATTCCAGCGACAACTTGGTTAGGTTGGGGTTGGTACCGGACTCCTGTGCGGCCAGTTCCAGGAAACGGCTGAACGGACCGATTTTCCTGCTGAGCGCTTCAGCCCGAATTTCTTCTTCCAGGTACGTTTGCGTATACGATTTAAGCAAGCCGACACGCTCCTTGTCGTCCGGCTGATTGACAATGCCGGGGAGCGATCCGTAAATGAGAGAATGTTCAAAAGAATACCCCTTGATCGCATTGATATTCGGCATACGGAACAATCCCGCGTCGTGGTCCGTCTGCCAGCCGAATTCGTTCCACTGCAGGGGATCAAGCCTGAATGTCCTGATACGTCCGGGGAGCAGGTTCACGCCCTTCCTCCGAAGTTTTCGGGCGGAGGATCCCGTGATGATGAAAGACGCTTTATTTTCATCGATCAGATACTGGGCACTGTCAAACAGTTCCGGGACTTTCTGCGCTTCATCGACAAATACCACGGGTTTTCCTGCTTGCGCTTCAACCTGTCTGATAAGGACTCCCGCGTCACGTTCCATCTCCATGCGAATACCTGGGTCCTGCAAAGGATACTCCATTAATTTCTTTACTTCGGTCAGACATGCTTTTGCAAGAAAAGTCTTGCCTGTCTGCCGCGGCCCCAAGATGAGGGCTGACTGTCCTTTTCTAAGGATCTGGCCGAGGACATGCTCCATGTTGCGCATATATTCTTTATATTTACCTTGCATATTTAAAGTATATATAGATATTTAAAATAAGCAAGAACTATTTCGTCCCTGGCTTCCGTGATCAAGAGCAATGGAGACACAAAACGAGCGTCACATGACAGGGAGTTATGGAGAGGAGCGGTGATGTGCCGACTTTATGAAAACAACGATAGATGCCGGAACGAAGCAAAAACTACGACAATTCTACGACAGCAAATTGCCGACATGTCGGTACCTGAAACACAAGAATCATGATAAAGAACAGATGGTCGATTTTGCTGGGCCGGGATGAGGCAACCTGCATGCCACAGCCTTCAATCAAGCAACTTTTGAATATTCCTTGACCTCTTTTTTTAGGCGGGCTCCAAGGGCATCGGCAGCAATATCGAGGTCATACTGCGACTGAAGACCAAGCCAGAACTCTGAAGACATCCCGAAGAACCTCCCAAGCCGGAGGGCGGTATCAGCGGATATTTTTCTTTTCTCCAGGACAATCTCGTTGATACGCCGTGCCGGGACTCCGATGTTCACCGCGAGTTTATTTTGGCTCAAACCCAAGGGAATAAGGAATTCCTCAAGAAGAACCTCGCCAGGATGCACAGGATGTAGTGCTTTTTTCTTCATGCTCATCAACCTCTCAATGATAATCTGTGATTTCAACGTCTATCGCGTCTCCGTCTTTCCATGCAAAGCAAACGCGCCATTGGTCATTTATACGGATGCTGTATTGACCTGTTCTGTTGCCGAAAAGCTTTTCCAGCCTGTTCGCCGGGGGGATGCGAAGATCATGGAGGCTCTTCGCATTATTTATCATTCGCAGCTTTCGCAACGCAACCTGCTGGATATCGGACGGCAGCTTCCGCGAATGCTCACGGAGATATATTTTTTGTGTTTCTGCATCGCTAAACGTCTTAATCACAGTGGCATAATATAACGCGTTGCGTTAAACGTCAAGTCTTTTCAACGCTATCGCAAATTGCGGAAGACGTGATCGTCGCAAGCAAGCAGCTTTTGCCTCAAATCCATTTCGATTGACAATCTGCCAGTTGTCTGTTAATATTATGCCAGATGACAGGAGGCAGCTTCAATGTTTACCGAACAGAGTATCGTATCAGTCCTCGGCGGCCAGACCTCTCTTGGCCGCAAGATCAAAAGCACCCTTGACCTGGACAAGCTCATCCGCGAAGGGTTCCCCTATAAGGCAGGCAACCACGTCCGGGGCCTGCTGAACCTTCCCCTCCCCGTTTTCGCCGGCATTATCGAGGTAAGCGAACGGACCCTGGCCCGGGTCCGCAACTCTCCGGGTCAGCGCCTGTCGGCCGTCGCCAGCGACCGGCTTTACCGGCTGGCGAGGATCTTCTCGATCGCCTGCGAGGTCCTGGAGGACGAGGACAAAGCCAGGGAATGGCTGCGTCGGCATCAGGTGGGCTTGGGCGGCAAAGCGCCCCTTGACCTGCTGCATACCGAGGCGGGATCAAAGGAGGTCGAAAATCTTCTCTGGCGCATTGAGTACGGGGTCATTTCGTGATCACTGCATGGCGCCTTGATAAGGCAAAACGCGCCAAGGAAGCATTTACCGGCGAAGGGGCCCGCCGCGTAAGCGGCCGATGGCACCATCAGGGCATACCAATGATCTACGCAAGCGAGTCTCTGGCGCTGTCCGTGGTCGAAAAGTTCGTTCACCTGGGGTTCGATGCTTCTCATATCAAGTTCGTGTACTTCAAAATCGAGATTCCGGACAGCGTCCTTGTTGAAAAGCTGAAAAGCGCCGATCTCCCCGATGACTGGACCGCGGAACCGCCGCAGGATTCAACAAAGGATATCGGTTCCGCCTGGGCGAATAAATCGGACACAGCGGTTTTTCGGGTCCCTTCCGTGCTGGTCCCCAAAAGCTGGAACTACCTGCTCAATCCCGGCCACCGCGACTTTAAGAAGATCCGCATCAGCGACCCCATGCCTTTTGTCTTTGATGCGAGGATGTGGAAGGAAAAATGATAAAATCCCTAAAACTGACGATTGTGATTCTTCTCATGATCGCGCTGCACGCCGTTTCTGCTCCTGCGGGTGACTTCGACATCAAATTCGGACTGATGAAAAAGGACGCGGCGGGAAAATACTACGTCTGTTCCGAGACCACCACGATCCCCCTGACCTACAAAGACATGGATCCCGACTTTCGGTTCGGATACTCCATAAAGACTGCATCCGATCGGCCCTTTACCACATACATGATCATGCAGGCCCCGTCTGCCTTTGAGAAGTATACCGGCGAATTCAAGGATGCCGACAAGAAAGAAGGCGGCAAAGCGATTCAATCGACCGTCAAAAAGGCCGTCGCTGCGTTCACCTACTCTCTTCGTTTCGATCGTGGCGATCCTCCGGGACAGTATAAGATCGACATCTGGATCAATGACAAGCCTGCAAGGACGATCGATTTCACGGTCATCGAGGCGAAATGAGCTTTCACTTTATCGATTACTCGGAAGTATGAAGTATATTTCAGGCTTCGAGCTAAACCTCTAGACAAACCACCAAGTCGGTGTTTCCGCTGATTCGGCCTTGGCGCAAAATTCTACTACGATTGACGCTCCCCGCAGCAAGCTACGGGGAATGCGCTCGCTGCTGGATTCAACGACGGCAAATTGATGATGTCCCAGGCGCCGTACGCCTCAATCCAGCAATTCCCCTTCCGGATCATCCGATATGGCCAGATAAATCGCCGCGGCCGTGAAGTCCGCCAGTGCTCCTGCAGGCATTTTTGATGCCCTGCGCATCCGGCTGAAGCCTTTGCAGATCCTTTCCTTGAGCGGCAGCCCCGGCAGTCTCAGATGCTCGTACATGAGCGTCGTGAGCGGCAGTCCGTTCGCAAGTTCGTTGACGAACAGCCTCGACGACTCGTGGCAGCGCTTCGCGTGCATCTGATAATGCTCCAGGACATTCTCACCGTCGACCGTGATCCTGAACTTTCGCTTGAACTCCTTGTCGCTCCGGGAATAGATCTCCTTGCGCATCTGTGCCAGGTAGCGCACATCCTCGCGGGATGTCTGCTGCAGCACATCTTGGATACGTCTCAGGATATCGTACCCGGTCCCGGGGTAAAGACACCTGGCAGCAACTACCGGGAACATTGCTTCCAGAAGGCCGTAGTTCACGATCTTGCCTGTTCTCCCCTGCTGGCTGGTCATCAATGCCTTATAAGCCAGGTCATAGATCAAGGGAGGCTGGCGTCCCAGGATGCCGATCCTTTCCGCAAGGTCGTGGAACCACCTCCCGCTGTTTATGGCTGACAGCAGGAAATACTCGAACCGCTGCTTCGGACCCACATCACGAAACCGGGAGGTGCAGGCAGGTTTGGGCATCGTCACTTCAATCGCGAATGCCGTCACCACCTGGCGCTGCACCTCAAGGGGATCGATCTTTACGCGCATATGCCCTGATCCTTCACGATGCTGCATCTGCTCAGATGAACTGGCGATGAGCCGTTCGAGGTGAAGAGACGCCTGATGTCCCGGAGCACATACTCTGCCACAGTGTTCAGCTCGGTCACGGGAAAGAACCCGTTCTCGTACCACCGTTTCAGCACCTCCCGGTCAACGTTGCAAAAGCTGCCTCCCTGGCTCCTGCCTTTTTCCCGGGTAGTGAGCGTGATGCTCACTGCCTGGCTGAGGCTGTTGTTCAGATAGGTCTCTTCCCCCCGGGATGCGGGCTCATCGACCGCCACCTCAAAGGACCGGGGCCCGGTCCGGTGAGGCTCCTTGGAAAGGGTCAGCCCCAGCTCAGCGAGGCTCATGACCAGTGCTTGCCGAAGACTCGGCTCATCGAGCTCGCCGTGGCAAAGACCGTTGCTGGAACAGGCAGTACAGTAGGACAGTTCCCGCTCCCGCTTAGCCGGGTCCTTTTGAGCGGTGATCTTGTCCACATCAAAGAATCCTCTGTCTATCCTCGCCAGGCCGCTTCTGCAGAACCATTCGGTCACCACATGTCCCCGTTTAAGGGCCAGATCCTCAAGATGAGCAATCAGCTCCCTGCTCAGGGGCTTCACGTTTGCCAGGTGCGGCAGGCCTTCGCAATTCAGCGGTTTCAGGAACAGGCTGCTGCCTGCAGGAAGGGATTCGATGATCTCCACAGCATCGCCATAACTGTCGGCTGCAAGAGGTCCCAGGACCCAGTAGAGCATGCGGCTATCGAGGGGCTCGGCGGATCGCACGAGGTTCATAGGGTTCCGTGTCACATTGAGCGATTTGCTCCGTGGCGTGGCGGTCAGTTTGAGCAGAAGATTTCTTCGGTAGGTCCGGAAGAACTCCACTTCCGGCGCGGTTAAGGGTTTTCTGGTGAGATAGACGATCGATCGTCCGGGATCGGCCATCTCGATGAGCTTTGAGCTCTTCTCAAATTCAAGGCCTGCGTCAGTATCATGGCCGATCCGGACCTGTACGCCGGCGTGATAGGACGGCATTGACCTGAGCCAACTCAGCATCTTGCCGGAAGAAACGCGGTTGTCCAGCAGCAATCCCTCCTGATACAATTCCTCACGCGAGGGATGACGCTTGGAAATGCAGAAACTGCAGTTGAAGGAGCAGCCGGAGACGAAGTCCAGGGAAATGAAGGCGCCGATCAGCTTGACCGGGTAGAACTCCGGCAGCAGGTGTTCATATTCCTCAGCACGCTGCTTGTCGTAGGTTCGCCGTACCATGACAATCCGCTCCTTTCAGCGGCAGTTGTATTCGGCTTTCCGAATTCCGTATTTACGCAAACGCCGCCATATGCACCACCTGGTCTCCGTCCAGTGCAGCGAAACCAGCCGAGGTCTTGCCTTCAAGCCGCAGGTTCACGCCCTTGCCCGTTGCCGGGTATGCCGCAGCCTTCAGTTTCTTGATGCCCGAGAGAAAGAGCGAGGCCTTGCGCCGCGGATCGCCAGCGGGCTTCTTCGCTTTCTTGTCATAGGACTGCTCGATGGCGTCCAGGATGTAGGAGCGAAGCCCCTTTGCAAAGGTGCGTTTGAGCACACCGGGATTCCCGAAAATATCGCAGCCTGCCACTTTCCCGTTGATCAGCACGATGAACCCGACCTGGTCCTTGGCAGCAGGGAAGGCCTTTTCATAGTCCCTGGTCCGCTCTTCAAAGGATCCATACATGTCGTCCGCTGCCCTGGTGGGGCCAAAGCTGAACTTGGGATCGGCAGTGCAGAACTTCACGGATTTCTCCTCAATATCGTCCCAAACCTTTCCCTGATCTGCGGCAAAGGATTTCTTTTCCTTCAAGCTGAAGTTCACGGACTTTGCCTTGATGCTGCGGAGCTTGGCATAGACCGGTCGTTCGCTGGCGCCAAAGGCTTGGCTTTTGTAGGACCACCGCCCTTGCTCAACACAGTTAACATCAACCACCATTTCAGAGTGTTTAGCTATGATGATCGTCGTGGTCACCGAGCGGTTCTGCTTCGCGCCGATCAGAATATCCCCGTCTAGGAGTCTGTCGGACTTTCCCGACTAAATCAAATATGTTATAGTCCGCTCAGCTATTCAATCGCACGTAGCGAGGTTGAACAGAAATGAGCGCAAAGTTTATCAATTACG
>JAOUEV010000073.1 GCA_029858565.1 Nitrospirota bacterium
ACCGTGAACGCCACAAAAGCATTCTCGCCCATGTACGGCGCTATCGCGAACGGACGATTGGCATAGATGCCCATGAGCAGCGTGCCGATAAAGGCCGTCAGGATCGTGGCGACCATTGAGGGGCCGAACGGCATGCCTGCGGCCTCAAGGATCTTCGGGTTCACGATGATGATGTAGGCCATGGTGACGAATGTCGTGATCCCGGCGATGACTTCCTGGCGGATAGTGGTGTTGTGCACTTCTAATTTGAAGTATTTACTCAGCATGGGCACCTCAAGAATGGATTTGCGTAGCTGTTTATTGCGACACCAGGTCAATCATGAAAGGTGATACGGGAAATGCAGCCCTCGGCGCGAGACGATGTGTGCTGTGAGTTCACCTGGAATCGCAAACCGCTGATGTCGCCGGGGTCTTTGCCGAACAGTCGACGGAAGTCATCCTTGAGGTTCCGCGTAACTTCCATCCATTCCTTAAGTTTATTGGTCTTGTTCGCGACAACGAGAATCTTGGCAGTGACGACCAAAGGCACAGAGAATTCGCCCTCCGTGCCGATAGGTGCATTGGTGTCCCAGATGTAATCGATCGCGTACCGGCCGCCGAAAGCGACGACCATCTGCGCGGCCTGATCATCGGTTGAAGAATTCCGCAGATCTCCCTTAGGAGGGAGAACATCGGCCCGCCACCGGAAGGTGACGAAAGGATATTTATTAATATCGAGATCCATATCGCGCTGCAGGGAAAATGAAGAGTCAACACTGTCCAGGCAAATCGCCGTCGTATTCCCGTCGCTCATCTTGACCACCTTCGGTGTCCCTGATTTTACTTTGATTCTCCATTCCGCCGGAGAACCGTCGGAATTCAGCTTGGAGCCATCGAGTGCTTCAATGGTCGCGGCAGCGGCACTGGATGCAACAAACAGAGCAACAACAAGAACACAGCGATACATTTTCAACCTCGATTCAAAGATAGCAAGTTCACCTACTAGTGTGCAATCTGCGATGAGTCAACTAAATAATAATTACGTCTTGAAACATGAACACGGGCCTGACGCGCCGCATGGCGCGTCTCTGTCGAGGCTCAGGTTATTTATTTGCTGATTCTGATCTGATCCATTTTGGGGATAATTTTGTTCAATCCCGAAAGAGCTTCATATATCATCCTGTTGTTTCTCTTATCTGCACCTTTTGCAATTTTATCGCTCGGGTAAGCCCGCTCTATTCTAATTATGTTTGCAGGTCGATTATCCCAGTATGGGCCGATGTTAATTACAGTGTCGGGATGATCAAAAGATGACAAACTTGTCCAAAAAGCACCCATATAGCATCTAACGCCGTTTGCGACAACGATAAAAGATCTACCATGGACACCAATATCTTCTACCGTTGGTAATTTCCTTTTTCCCGCATCCGTTAGCACAATCTCATGTTTATTCCAATCGTATGAAATGATATCTGCGGCAGTGATTATCGGCTTTTTATTCAGGATTGCCTTATGCAAATTATCAGTCTTGTTTTCGGTTAGATAAATTTCAAACGTCGGATTTGTCGCCGTGATACCTAATCGTGAGACGATCAATAGGAATAGCAGGATTATTATTCTGTGACTTAATCTCATGATTCACCTATAAAATAACACCGACGTGAGGGGCGCGGCTTTTCGCGACCCTCTCGACGGAGTCGTTATACGTCGTCATCGTTATGAAATGCGATAAATAACATTGTCGAAATTATTGTCATTCGCAACTTCAAGCGCTTGAAAGGCCGCAGGGTTTAATGATTGCTTTCTGTATGTGATATCATCCTCTTCATCTGAATGTCTTCCGTTCGCATTTGTGAAGCTCACTTCTAGTGGGGTATCGACAATGGCCAATATCCCTTTTGCGATATTCAGAGCGTCGGCAGTTGTATAAGCACTATCACCCCAAAAATCAAAACGCAAATCACTTACCTCTTGCTTTCTTGAAAATAGGTAGTGAATGAGAAAATAAGGAATTAGAATGGAAAGCAATGGTATCCAAATCACATAAATAACTACCTTTATTCCTACGGGGATTTTCCACCGAAACACTTTGAATAGCTGCTTGATCGGAAGAACAAGGCTTGAAAGTTGGCTGTTCCTATCAATTAATTCATATTGCGGGGTAGGAGTGGACCTGACAAGTTCTTTAATTTTGCCCTTTAAAATAGCTTTAGGGACAGACGTGTTGAATTTGCAACTGAGAGTTACCTCGATCATCGCGATTCACCCTTATTCTTACCTACGTATAACGCGCGCGTGAGGAGCGTGTTTTTCGCGACTCACTCGACGCGCAGGTTGGCATTACTTCCGATCTGCATGCTCAGTTCTATTCCGCTATTAACCGTAAGTTGGTTCCGGTATATTCTTCAAGACCCAGGGAGCAGTTACTATGAGTTCAATTTGAAATGCATCACTAGCAGGGTCGTCACCTACAGAAGGCTCAATTGGCAAATAAATGACTGGGCTAATTAAAATACCACACGCATTATCGACCGATTCACCACGTTCAACTTTTGGAAGACCGACTAATTTTCTTAAACTATTTGTGAAACTTTTATGGCCCGCTAAAACTTTACCAAAGCAAACATGAGCCACACTGTAATAATGGAATCCAGGTTCTTTTCTCGCAGTATGAACAAGGTAAACTTCCTTTTGTATGTCTATGCCTAGCTTTTCATAAAGATCGATAATCTCTTGAGGATAAATTTTGCTTTTTACAGCTGCGAAATTATCATCCGTATCGCTATTTGGTAATTCTGCAGGGGGAGGAATACTGATACCTTTATAGAAATTACGATTTTTTTCAAATTCATAATCGAGCTTCCATTTTTTGTAGGAACAAATCATCTGAATTAGCCCTTTTTGATACCAGACAACCAGTGTTTATCTTGCCGTGCGCGGCAAGTAAAGTACGGATTTTCGTTCTTTACTTGCCCTGCAAATATCGTGCATTAAATCGGTCGTAAGTTGTTTAAATGATTCTCTAGAGCCCAAACCTACGAATTGCGAGCCGTAACCTGCAAGCCCTGATGTCATCTGCTGTATCATGATTTCAGGAAGAATCTCTTGCTCGACGACTATATCATACTTCCACTATTACAAACAACCTCATCTTTTACAGCTCCTTCAATATGACATCCCCTATCGGCTTCCTCTCTGCCATTCCGCCCTTCCCTTCCGGATGCCCCAGCGCAACGACTGCCATCAGTTCATACTGATCAGAAAGTCCGCACAACTCCCGCACCTGCTTTGCGCTCTTCAATATCTCACCAAGCCAGACGCCTCCGAGCCCCATCCCGTGAGCAGCAAGCAGCATGTTCTGGATGCACGCTCCCATGGACTGGTGGTCCTTGGTCTCATGGTACATTGCTTCCTTGTCGATGAATACAACGATACAGGCAGGTGCTTTGTCGATAACGTGGGAGTACTTGGTAAGCGATGATAGTTTGTGCAGGAGATCTTTATTCTGGATCGTAACGAACCGCCAGGGCTGATTGTTCAGGCCTGAAGGGGCCATAGTGCCGGCTTTGATGATCTCCCGGAGCTGTTCCCGGGTCACGGGCTGGTCAGTGAATTTGCGAATACTGCGGCGGGTATGAAGTCCTTCCAGAAGGTCCATATTAGCCCCCCAAAATAATATCAAAGGCATCTCGCGCAAAGCCGCAAAGTCGCAAAGTGAAAGCAACATCAAGTAGATAGTGATATTCTTGTAAGTCTTTTAGAAGATACAGAGGCTTGGTCTTAGATTCCCTTGCCTTTCTTAGCGCCTTTGCGGCTTTGCGCGAAACAGCTTTTTGCCTTGGCAGTTCCGTTCGGCTGTTATTGTATGACTCTTCTTCGCATCAACCTGAACGGCACCGGCGCCAGGGCCGTGGCAACGACCACGATCCAGACGATGTTGCCGACAACGCCGGAAACATGGCCAGCGGAGAATGCCCGGCAGACGTTCACCAGATGATAGAGCGGCGTGAACCAGGCGATGCCGGCCACGGCCTTGGGAAGGGTCTCGACAGGAAAGAAGATGCCCGAGAACAGGAACAGGGGCGTCATGAAGAGCGTATAGAAGTAGCTGAAGGAATCGATGCCCGGCACGAGCGCGGCGGTGATCATCGAGACCTCGGCGAAGATAAGGCCGCAGAAGAAGATGACCGGTATCGTGAGCAGCAGCAGCGGCGAGTCCACAAGCCCGAACAGGGCGACCACGACCATGATCGTGATGCCGTACATGACGCTCTTGACCGCTGCCCAGGCAAGTTCCGCGGCCACCAGTTCGTCGATCCCCACCGGCGTGGCCAGAATCGCGTCAAAGGTCTTCTGAAAGGTCATGCGGATATAGGTGCCGTAGGTACATTCATAGACCGCAGCGAACATGGACGACGAAGCGATGATGCCCGGTCCGATGAATTTTATGTAGGGCACACCGTTGATGTCGCTCACGAACACTCCCAGACCCATGCCCATTGCCACGAGGTACAGGATCGGTTCGATGAAGTTCAGCGCGAAGCTGGACTTGTACAGCTTGGTATAGACCGTCCAGTGCCGCTGCAATACTCTCCAGGCGCCCTTAATCCGCAAGGTTCCTCCCGGTCAGCTTGAGATAGACCTCCTCAAGGTCGCCGCTGTGCTCGCTCATAAGGTTCCCCGGACTGTCAATGGTCACGATCTTTCCCTGGTCCATGATCGCCACACGGTCGCAGAGCTGCTCGGCCTCCTCCATGTAATGGGTCGTGAGCAGCAGGGTCGTGTTCTTGAACTTGAGCTGGTTCAGCTTGTCCCAGACCGCTCGCCTGCTGTGGGGGTCCAGGCCCGTGGTCGGTTCGTCCAGGATCATGAGCTCAGGGGAGTTTACCAGCGCCCGGGCGAGCATCAAGCGCCGCTTCATGCCTCCGGAAAGTGCTTTGATGTTCACACGGTCCTTATCCTGCAGTTCGACGAACTGAAGCAGCTCGTTCGCAACGGGAAGGGATTCCTTTTTCAGGATATCGAAGTACCTGCTGTAGACTATCAGGTTTTCGAGCACGTTCAGATCGGGGTCGAGGTTGTCCTCCTGGGGCATGACGCCCATGCGCGCTTTTATGGCTGAGGGCTGCTTTGTCACATCGAGATCAAAGACCGCAACTGTGCCGTTCGTTGGCGGCAGAAAGCAGGAAATGATCTTCATGACCGTGGTCTTGCCCGCTCCATTGGGGCCGAGAAAACCAAAGCATTCTCCCGGCGCAATGGAAAAGGAAACATCCTGCACGGCCTTGACAACGCCGTAGTCCTTTGTGAGGTTCTTGACTGATACGATATCCATGAGGTCATTGACGGCGGAGACATCGGCCCGCGAAAAAGTGCTTTATTATAGCCCGAAAGACAGGATTAGAAAAGAGCAGATATCGTGCGGATAACATAGAACTGCCAAATCTTTTTATCTCGCACGAAGCCACGAAGGGTATCTTTAAAATCTGATTCAACTATTCCGGGTTGGTCTTTCTTCGTGGCTCCGAGGCGACCTGCGAGATAAGCCGTTCTCAGTGACCATTCTATACTTAAGCAATCACCCTTCAACGATCTCCGCCTCGATGACATCAACATCAACAAGCGCGGACTCAGGCGGCGGCAGGTTCCGGTCCAGGAAAATGTTCCAGATCCTGCTGCGGAGCGCTTCCTTATGCTGATCAGGACACTGACGGTACAGGATGCGCAGCAGGGCCTCGATAGCGGCATAAGGTTCCGCTTTGATATCAACCACCCGGTCATCGTCGGCCAGGGTGAACAGCGCAGGGTAGCTGCCGTCGGGATGGAAGAACCGCATGACCTTCACGACCCGGTCTTTTCCCAGGACGTCCCGCAGGGCAGTCAGCGAATCGTTCAAAGCTGATATTATTGCGGGAACGCTGTCCCGGAGGCTCGCGATGATGTCGAGACCGACCGGCAGGTTCTCCATCTTTTCAAGAAACTGGGGCACCAGGTCCCCGCTGATGACGCCTCCATGCTGCGGAGCTATCGCGAGCGGAGCAGGATCAAGTTTGCGGATCCTCGATACGGCCAGCCGCAGCGCATCATTGCCCGGCATGTAGAGCTGATGGAACGCCTTGATGCCGGTCCAGCTTGAAGCCGTGGCCTCCAGGCTCGCGGCAGCGACACCGGCAAAAAGGTCCCCCGAGAAGAGGATGCGGGACTCCGGATCGTAGACCATGCAGGCGCCGCGGAAATGGCAGAACGGCGTCGGGACGAACTGGATCTTCTGACCTGTCGGCAGTAGGGTGCGCAGATCGCGCAGTTTCTCGACAGCATGAAAGTTCCTGCGGCTGATGCCGTAATACTGCGCCAGACGCCAGGTCTCCTCAGTCATGAGAACGACGATCCCGTCATGCATCTTCACGAGAGCGGCGGCGTTCGCGCCCACGTCCGGGTCCTGATGGTTCACGGTGATGGCATGGAGATTATCGATGCCGCCTATCAGGGACTTGACGTTCTTCACGACCGCTTCAAGATCGCAGGGCGGACCGGGGTCCACCAGCAGGTTGAAGATGCGGCCCTTCCCGCGGAAGGTCCGGAGATAGACGTTCCGCCGCAGGAACTCCCCTGCCGCGGTCCCCACCCAGTGAACGTCAGTTGCGATCTTTTTCGGTCCGAGCATGTTCACACTGTCAGGCATCGCTAACCGCCTTTCCATTCGATCAAAAAGCAACCAAATACCTTTTTTCGACACTGAGCACACTGACAAATTATGACAAAGCATGCGGGTCATAGCTTTTATCAGTGTCCTCAGTGTTGAAATTGGTCTTATGTTTTTCTTTTCTGATCGTCCTTCTTGTCAGATTCCTCGTCATCATCATCGAGCATCCGGTACTTGGGACGTTCAGCGTCATCGAACTGTCCGCTCTTCGCGGCCCAGAGGAACAGGAACCAGGCGGCGAACCCGAGGCAGAGCGACAGCAGGATCAGGCTGACCAGGCTGCTCATTGTCGCACCTTCGCACGCAGGGAATTGCCCACCACGCTCAGGGAGCTGAGCGCCATTGCGGCCGCGGCGACAATGGGATGCAGAATGCCCATGACCGCCAGCGGGATAGTGACGACATTGTAAAAGAACGCCCAGAACAGGTTCTGCTTGATCACGTTGTAGGTCCTTTTCGCAAGACGGACTGCAAGGGAGACCAGCCGTAGGTCGCTGCGCATAAGCACCATGTCCGCGCTTTCGAGAGCTATGTCGGTCGCCCTTCCCATGGCGATACCCACTTCAGCCTCGACCAAAGCGGGAGCGTCGTTGATGCCGTCTCCGACCATGGCGCAGGAGCGGCCTGCGTCACGGAATGCTTTCAGGTCCGCGGCTTTCTCCAAAGGCGTGCGTTTTGCCTTGACCTGTCCGATGCCCACGGCGTGAGCAATCGCGTCCGCTGTTGCCTGAGCATCGCCGGTGATCATTACCGCGTCCAGGCCGTCTCGCGCAAGCATCTCCATGGCCTCCCGCGCCTCGGAGCGCGGCACGTCGGAAACGGCGAAAATGCCCGCCAGCTTCCCATTACAGGACAAATATACCACAGTTGCACCCGCTGTTTCCCTGTTCAGCGCATCCCTGGTCAATTCGTCATCCATATCTGAACCCGTAGTTGCCGGAAGAGCGAATTCCCTGTTCCCGACGACCAGCTGTTTGCCGTCGATCGTTCCCTGAATGCCCTTTCCCGGCACCGCCGAGAACCCGGCGGCCTCCTCAAGATCAATCCCCCGAACCGCATCCACGATCGCCTTGCCCAGGGAATGTTCAGAATACCGTTCCAGCGACGCGGCAAGGGCAAGCGCTTTACTGTCGGTCATTCCGATCCCCCGGTAATGGACCAGCGCAGGCTTTCCCAGGGTGATCGTGCCGGTCTTGTCGAACACCACGAGATCGATCTTCCTCGCTCGTTCGATCACATCCCCGCCCTTGATCAGCACGCCTTTTGACGCGCCATAGCTCGTGCCGATGAGGATCGCCAGAGGTGTCGCGAGACCGAGCGCGCAGGGACAGGCGATCACCAGGACCGATACCGCATTCATCACCGCGACGGACGCGCCCGCTCCGGTCAGCCACCAGTAGGTTGCGGTGCAGAAACTGATCAGGAGCACCAGCGGTACGAATATCCCGACGACCTTGTCCGCAAAGGCCTGCACCGGCGCGCGACGGGCCTGCGCGTCCTCCACCGCCTTGATGATCCGCGCAAGGACTGTTTCGTTCCCGATCCTGGTCACTTCGTAGATAAAAGCGCCATAGAGATTGACCGTGCCGCCGAAGACCTCCGCTCCGGCTGTCTTTGACACGGGATGGGACTCGCCGGTCAGCATGGATTCGTCCGCTTCCGATGCTCCGTGCCGCACAATGCCGTCGAGCGGAACTTTCTCTCCCGGCAGCACCTCGATCAGGTCTCCCGGCCGCATTGCAGACACGAGGGTCATCACCCGTTCTGCGTCGTGATATCCGGCCTCCCCTGTTATCCCGGCAACGACCTTCCGCGCTTCCCGCGGCGCCAGCGAAAGGAGCCTCGTCAGCGCTTCCGAAGCTTTGCGCTTTGCGCCTGCCTCGATGAACCTGCCGAGCAGGATGAGCGTGATGATCATTGCCGAGGTGTCAAAATAGACCTCGCCGCCCGCGAACATCTGATAAATGCTGTAAACATAGGCCGATCCCGCGCCGGCGATGATCAGAACGTCCATGTTAAAGGTGAAGTGGCGGATGCCGCGCAGCGCGCCCTTGAGAAAGGGCCAGCCTGCATAGAAGAGTACCGGAGTGGTGAGCGCCAGGGATATCCAGTGGAACAGGTCCTTAAGACCGGCCTCGATGCCCTGGAAATATCCCGCGTAGAGCGCGGCAGAGTAGATCATCTGCTGCATGGAGAAGAACGACGCGGTGCCGAAGCGGATCAGCAGGTCCCGGGAAGCCTTTTTCTGTTCTTCCTCGAAGGCTCCGGCAACGAAGGGTTTGGGCGTGTACCCGATGGAGGTGATGCGGTGGAGGACCGCGTCGAGCCCGGTCTTCCGGGGATCCCAGCGGATCCGTGCCCGGTGGGTGGCGTAATTCACCTGGGCGAATGTCACGCCCCCGGTCTTCTGGAGCACCCGCTCGTTCAACCAGACGCAGGAAGCGCAGCGGATGCCGTCCAGTATGATATCGACCTCGATATCGTCGCCCGCGGGCCTCAGAGATCCCGAGAACGCGGCGCTGTCGATCGCGACTTTCGCCGCCGGCCCCGGCACCCAGTCTTTGCGCCGTTTGTAGAAATCGTCAAGGCCCTCGTCGTTGATCAGGCGGTAAACGCCCTGGCAGCCGTGGCAGCAGAAGACCTTCTCCTCGCCCTTGACCTCATCATGCACCGCCTCGCGCTCGGGGAACTCGATCAGGCAGTGATCACATCTCGGCATAGAACCTGATCCCCTTCGCAAGATAGTAAAGCCCCATGACAACGACCATGATGCCGCCGGCCCGCTGGACCGCGGCGCGCATCCGCGAGCTGAGCCACGTGACCGCGGCCCCGAAGAGCAGCAGCGCGGGGACCGTTCCGGCGCCGAATGCAAGCATGGTGACGGCGCCAGCGGCAGGGGACCCGGCGCCCGCCGCCGCGATGAAGACCGTATAGGAAAGACCGCAGGGCAGCAGTCCCATGAGAAGGCCCAGGGGAAGGAAACGGGCCCGGGAGCCGAGCGAAAGCACGCGGCTCGCCGCGCTCAGCACGGCGTTGTTGTGGCGTTCGATCCACTTCGTGCTTCCGAAAAGGCCTGCGATACTGAGCCCCATGACCGTCATGACCAGCCCGGCAAGGACCAGGACGACCTGCTGGATGCCCATCATCCTGCCGGCGACGTTCACAAAGGAGCCCGCAAGGCCCATGAGCCCGCCGATCACCGCGTACGTGATGATGCGCCCTGCATGATATAGGAGTTGAGGAAAGAAGCCCGGTCCGGGATCGGATGCGGTGCGAAGCGCGGTCATGGCAACGATCGGGCCGCACATGCCGATGCAGTGGCCGAATCCTCCTGCCAAGCCAGTGGTGAACGCAAGGAAGAAGCCCGCCTCCATCACTCCACCTCGAACAGGAACGGGACCGACACCGTCCTTCCTGCCCGCCGTATGTCGATGGTCGCCCTCCAGAGCTTCTCGCCGCTGGGGCACCGCACAATCACGCCCATCCCCTCGTATCTGCCGGCCGAACGGGATTTCAGGATGATGGTGTTCCTTCCCATTACCATGCCCGGCATGGTCAGGTCCACGGAGACCGCGGCATCCACCGGCGCCTGCGCCGTGGTCAGCAGCGAAACGGTGAAGGAGAGCTCCCGCATGGTCATGACCGGCCGGGGGGTGATATCCAGCGACACGATGAGATTCTGCACAGCCGTCCGGCAGGGACCGTCATTGATCCGGCACCAGGCAACAGCATTGTCATCAACAGCGGGAGCGGAAGCGCGAAGCAGCATCAACAGGACGAACAGGGCCGCCAGAGGCAGGCGATACAGCCTCCCGGAGTTCGATCGGGTAGCGCGGTCCGTTGCAGGAAGCATGATCAGCGGGAGGCCTCGTGGTCGTCATCGTCCAGCATGCGGTATTTCGGAAGCTCAACCCTGTCGGCATCTTCCTTCCGCTTCGGCCAGTAGTAGTGGATGATGATCACGACGAGCGTAATGGACAGAACGGCCGTGAAGGCGAATTTCAGCCAGGCATTCAAAAGCATGTCATCCTCCCTCGCGTCTGCATCGGCAGACCATGGTCTTTGTGTTTATTTTACCACGTCCGGTACGCACCTCGCTACGTTCGTTCGTCAGGCACCCCGTCCGGAGGAGCTTCCTGTCCAGAGCCGCAGCCTTTGGTCCCGTCTGTGGCCCCTCAAGCGGCACGCGGTGTCAATGAGACGAGCGCCCCTCATCAGTCCCGCCGGCCACCGGAGCCGCGGACGACGCTGATGCGGCGATATCGAGGATCGCCACGCCGTCCAGGTACTCCTTCGTCCGATACTCCGTCAGCTGCAGCAGCTTTTCGATACAACTGTTCATGCGCAGACACTGGTCCCTGATGGTCTCGATATCCTCCCTGGCCACCGGCTCCTGCAGCCTGACGCTGTCCGCCAGCATCTCGAGCCGGCAGTGGACCACCGTCATCGGCTGACGCATCTCGTGGGCCACGGCGCCCGCGAGCTCCATGGCAGCCGACAGTTTATGCTGAAGGATGCTCCTGCGCATCTCCGCGGTAAGCCGTTTCGAGAGCAGCCACGCCACGACCGCGGTTGACAGCAAACCGATCACTCCGATGATCGCCAGGGAAATGAGAGAACCCCGTGTGTGGGCATCCCGGATCGCGTCATACTTTCCCCGGGGGATCCGTATGCTGATCCCTCCCTTGACATCGCCGACCTGATACCCCTGCTGTCCATGGCATCTCAGGCAAGGCCGCTCGATCCGCAGCGGGATGACGGCCCGGTAGACCGGACCACCTGCCTCCTCGAATGTCCCGTCGGATTCCGTTCCCTCGCTCCCCGAGAGCACCCCAAGGACGTGCGTTTCCCATTCGTCCGGCGCGTTGGCGGGATTCAAGGGATGTCGCCCGATGATCCGGAACGAGGCGCCCGACCGCTGGCGGGAAATGGCCGACAGCTGCCGGCTCATATACGCGGGATTGATCTTGGTGTACCGTTTCCCGTCAACAGTCACGATGTCCCGATCGGGATCTGCCAGGTAGGGATTGGGCGGGACCTCGGGCGTGACCGCCGCATAGAGCCCTCCGTGCGATGCATTCCACAACCGCGCGACGGAGATCTGCTCATAGATGGCGCGGGATGTCTCGCGAAGAACGCTCAGTTCCGCTTCCTCGGAACGGCGCGCCTCGCGCAGCGACAGGAACGTCAGCAGGCCGGCTACAATGACCAGGAACGGCGCCAGGAGGAACAGGAATGCATGCTGCCCCTTTGCGGACGTCAGCATACGGTCGACCATGGATGCCCTTGCCGATGTGGCGCTGTTCACCTGCCTGCTCATGGCCGCGGAGCGGGCGGTGAGACCGCCCTGCCCTCCCGTGCCTGTGCATGCAGCGCTCCGAGCATTTCCTGCGTCGCACGGCTATATTGGATTATTACTATCCTTATTAGCGGCATAATACTCGTTCCTGCCGGTCGCGTCAAGCAATTCCGCCTGCGCGCAGCAGGGAGCCGTCTGCAGGCCAGGGCATATCGCGGCCGGTCAGCGGGCGCGAGAGCGAAATGACGGAACCTCATAGGGCAGGCGCGCCGCTGGCTGCCGCGATCTTTCTTCAACGGCGCTCCGGTGGGCGGGTTATCAGTGCTTCTTGAGCGCGTCCAAAGCGTTCTTGGCGCTCATCCGCACAGTATCCATCCCCTCATACAGCCTATCGATCTCGTCATCGGTGTTCCGGCGGTATTCCCGGGACAGGTCCATGTCCAGATTCCCCACGGCCATTTTCTGCGCCAGCATCGTCATCCTGCCGATCCTGTTCATGATCAGACGCCTGAACAGAATGAAGCTGACCAGGAGCACGGCGGAGATCAGCGCGAGCAACGCTATCGTTGCGGCCGGGGAAAGCGAGAGGAGCGGCGGGGCGGGAAGGCTCACGGTTATGATCCCCCGGATATCCCCTTCACGGTAGCCAAAACCGCGCCCCACGCCGTACTTGTCCACCACTTCCCGGGGCGCGTCTTTGGGCGAGCCGTGGCATCGCAGACAGGGTTTGGCAACCATAACCGGGATGGCAAACCGGTAGGTCGATCCCTCGTAGACTTCCTGAAAGTCCTTCCGTTCGCTCTCCGGACGGAGGAGATCAAGCTTGAAGGCATGGATCGCAGCGGATTCGAAGGCATCCGGACTGTTCTTCGCGTTCCGGTAATTATCGCTTGTCACACGGAAGCTTGCATGAGACCCTGTCCGTGCTACGATCTGTGACAGTTCCCGGGTAGCCAGGGCCGGGTTCTTTGAATAGAACGTCCTGCCGCCCGTACCCGTCTGTCCCAGGTAATCGGCCATGTCCGGCTGCAGCGCATCCACCCACACGACACCGGCCCCAGCGACCCAGCTGCGAAACGCGATGACCTGCTCCGCGACAGCGCGAGCCGTGTTCCGGAGCATGGTCTCCCGCAGGCTCCACATTGCGATGGCGCCCGCCGCCATGGTCATGCCGATAACGATCAGGATGATCGCGATGAACTTCACGTTCAGAGATCTTGCTCGAAGCATACGAGGGTCTCCTTCTTTGGTCCGCGTGCCGTGCTCCCCGGAGAGAGCAACGATGCTAGCCGCCGATCTGCGACAGGGATACCAGGGAGGGCGCCGTCGTACCCAGCCGTTCGATGAAATGTCCTGCAGGTTTGGAACGAACAGCCTGCTCGATGAGGTCCGCGAGGTCCCGGTCGGCCGACCGCCGGCGCAGGTGCGGCCGCACATCGATGATCTGGTCCGAGAAAAGGCAGGGCCGGAGCTTGCCGTCGGCGCTGAGCCGAAGGCGGTTGCAGGACCCGCAGAAATGGTCGCTCACAGGGCTGATGAACCCGATCACGCCGCGCGCGCCGCTCAGGCGGTAGTTCCGCGACGGACCGCCTCCGCGGAACAGAAGCGGCGTCAGCCTCCCCAGGGACGCCACCTGCGCCCGCACCTCGCCGCTCGTGACGCAGTCGGTCCTTCTCCAGGCATTCCCCCCTGTCGGCATGAACTCGATGAACCGTATATGGAAGTCACGCTCATAGGTCAGCCGGGCGAAGTCCCTGACCTCATCATCGTTGATGCCCCGCAGGGGGACCATGTTGATCTTGAGCGGAGCAAGTCCTGCTTCCACGGCGGCCTCGATCCCGCGCCAGACAGTGTCAAGCGCGCCTCCCCGCGTGATGTTCCGGTAGCGCTCCGGATCCATCGTGTCGAGGCTCACATTCACCCGGTCCAGGCCCGCATGTTTCAACTGCTCTGCCATCCCTTCCAGCAGCAGGCCGTTCGTGGTGATGCTGAGGTCGCGGATGCCGACATCCTGCTTCAGAGCGCGTATCAGGGACAGGATGTCCCCCCGCACCAGCGGCTCGCCGCCGGTGATCCGCACCTTCCGGAGCCCGTACCGGTAGGCGATCTGCACGAACCGTACGATCTCCGTCGTGGAGAGCACCTCATGCTTCTCCATGCAGTTCACGCCCGCAGCAGGCATGCAGTAGACGCACTTGAGGTTGCATCGATCGGTAACGGAAATACGGAGATAATCGATCCTGCGGAGCGTCCCCTCCCCGGGGACCGGAAGGACGGCCGGCATGCTGCTCCTCGTGCACCCCATCTCACCCTCCTCGCTATTTCCCGAACGGACAGACCGGATACCGGCACTCCGGGCAGCCGAGGCACAGTCCGCCGTGCCCCGGCTCCGCGAGCTCCCGCCGTCCGATCCGCTCGCCGGCCAGAACCCGCGGCAGGATCAGGTCGAACACCGTGGTCTTGTGATACATGCCGCAGGCGGGAATGCCGAGGATCGGGACGAGCGAAGGGTGACGAGTGACGAGTGCCTCCTCGTTGCTTCTTGTCTCCTGTCCCTCGTCTCTTGTCTCAAGATACGCTACCAGCACCATCGCTCCCGGCAGGACCGCGGACCCGTAGACCGCGTCCCGCGCCCCGAGATCCCTGATCGCGAACCGGGTCACATCATCGGGATCCACGGACATGCCTCCGGTGGTGATGAGCAGGTCGGCGCCCGCGGCCAGGAGCTCCCGCAAACGGTCCTCGATATATTGCTTGTCGTCAGGCGCATAGTAAACGCCGACGATCTCGCCATGGTATTCCTCGATCTTCCTCGTGATCACCGGCGCAAAAGCGTCCTTGATCCTTCCGTGGTAGACCTCATTGCCCGTGATCACGATGCCGGCGCGCGGCTTCCGGAGCTCCTTTATTTCTATTACTCCGGTTGATCGCGATGACGTTTGCTGTTCCGGAAGTTTCTCCGTGTCCCCCTGTCCCCGCGTCCCCGTGTCGGCTTTTACGCATTTCGCGATTCTCACCGCTTCCTCGACGATATTCTTCTTGATCACCAGCGGGATTGCGCGCGTCCCGGCGACGATCTGGTCCTTCCTCACGATGCTGTTGCCGTGCATCGAGGCGCACATGACTTCGCCCAGCATATTGAACTGCAGGAGCGCCTCACGATCGATCCGGAGCAGTCCGTCGCGGTCAGCGACGATGTTGATCTTCCCTTCCTTCGGCTCCCCCTGGATGCGGACCCCCTCTCCCATGAGCGCCCGCGCCAGCGCAAGGGCGGCGTCGTCCTCGTGCAGCTCGTCATCGGCGATCCTGACCAGGGAAAGATGCTCCTTGCCCAGGCGACGCAGATGGTCGACATCCTCCGGCCGGACGACATGCCCCTTCCTGAACGCCCTCCCCTTGAAGTCGCCGGG
>JAOUEV010000074.1 GCA_029858565.1 Nitrospirota bacterium
GCAACGGCGGCGGCTCGGCACTGAAAGGCCCGTTGGTCGTACTGGACGTGCTGTAGACCGTGGGAGCCACGGTCACGGTCTGGGCGCTCGCCACGGTTGGCGCGTACTGCAGCAGCTCGAGCACGGCCACGGTCCTGCGCAGGGTGGTGGTGACCGAGGATATATTGGTGGACACCGTCACCGGCACTGTTGAGGACGCGGAGGTATAGGTCAGGGTGGCGGTATTGTCGATCACGGTCCCCGCAGGCGTAAGCGCCCACAGGGGTGAAGCACAGGAAAGGATGATAAGGATGAATGCCGATAGAATAGCGAATGAGATGCCCGTTCCCGGCAGGTTCCGGAAAAGAGCTGCCGCGGAGGCCGGCACAAGAGCCGGGCCTCCGCAGCCGATCATATGTTCCCCCGCGATCGGGCGCACCGCGGCCGTTGTTCCGGTGAACACACCGGAAGGAGCGCGCCGCGGCGCTTCTGATATGCGGGATTGCTGCGTCATACTGTGTTCTCTACTGGATGATCACCTTGAACTTGATCTCGCAGTAATCGCCGTTCTCGTCGAGCGCAAAGGCGCCGCAGGAGACCTGGACGGTCGCGCCCGCCGTTGTTGCCCAGGATTGCAGGTCCGCATCGCCGCTCGCCAGGTTCGTGGTGGTCGTCGTGGTCGTGCCGGCGTCATAGGTGATACGCTGCACCTCGGTGCTGCCCGGGTAGGCGTCGGCCACCGGCGCGAGCGTGCCCGCCACGGTGTCCGTGATCACCACGCCGGTCGCCGAGGCGCCGCCGCTGTTCCTGCTCACCCGGATCGTGTACTCAACGGTCGAGCCGGGAATCGCGGCCGAACCGCCGAACAGGTCCACCGGCGTGCCGCTGGACTTCGAGACAAGCAGGCCCACGGTCTGGACAAGGAAGGCGCTCTTGGACAGTGCCGCGCCGTCGCGGTCGCCGTCATTGGTCTCGGCGCCGTCAGTGTCGATGTCCGCGTTCACGATGTCCACGCCCGAGCACACCGTGGCGCCGGCGGCGTTGAACACATCGCCGGTGCCTGACGAGCCCGAGACGAGCGCGGACCCGTCGGTATTGATCGTCAGGGCATGGAGCCCGTAGACCGCGAAGTCATTGTTCGCCTGGGTCAGGGCGATGGGGTTCGCCCGGATCTGGACCGTGGCCGTCGCGTCGGAAACAAGACTGTCGATCTGGCTGGTCAGTGAATAACCGCTGCCGGTATCGACGTAGACCTGGTAGGCCGTCGCGTCAAAGTTATCCGAAGCGGTGTAGGGCGAGAAGGGACTGGTCGTGGACCCCGTGCTGTAGACCACGGCCGAGAGCGTGTACCGCTGGGTCGCGTTGCCGTCGTTCCTGACCCGGTAGGTCAGGGCCGCGCTCGTGCCCGATGCGCCGGGCGCCACGGTGACCGGTGCCGAATCAGAGGTCGAGACCGTGAGGTTGACCTTGCTGCCGACCACAAAGGTCGCGGTCGTACCCGTTGACAGCGCGCTCTGCGTGACGCTGCCGACCGAGTAGACCACGCTGGCCGTGTTGCCGATGGCCGTACAGGCCGAGGTCCCGGCGGCCATTGCGCCTTGCGGGGACATGAGCAGGACCGCTCCGATCAGGAGCAGTGCGGCCAGATACAGGTTGCTTCTATGCTTTTTCATTGTGTCCTCCTTGCTGCTGATATCATTTCGTGTATGTCGGTTGTAACCCTTGAGAACGACTGCGTTGTTCCGTGATCTGCGGATCACCTCCTTATGATCATGTGATGTATTCCATAACTTGCCCCCTTTCGGTCATTCTTCAGAAAGTCTGTATTCCTGACCCGGATTCCCCGGGTGGTGTCATCGAGCCTGCTACTTCACTTTTGCCCTGAACGATACGCTGCCCTTCCCCCCCGGCTGCAGGGGCTTTGTCAGCGTCCATTTGATATGGGTGTAGTCCGCAGCCAGGGCAGGCCTCGTCTTGCCCGGGCCCACGGTCACGATCAGCTTTTCCGGCGCGCTGTAGGTCTTTCCGCCGTCGATGGAGAACTCGATCCGCGTACCCGCTCCCTCGGCGCTCCGGTCCACATAGACCATATGCTCGGGCACCGGGTTCGTGATCGCCACGTTCTCCGCGGGCTTCTTGACATTGCTGCTGTACGACGTGGTGAAGATGACCATATCGCCGGGCGTCACGTTCGCCCGTGCCGCCTCGACGCGCTTCATCTCTTTCTCGCCCTTCGCGTTCGTCGTGGTGACCTCCACCTGCGACAGGGTCCTGAGATCGATCGCCGCCTTCTGCTGGGCTCCTGCCAATGCGGGAACGAGCAGACCTGCCGTTACTGCCATTGCGAGAATCCTGTTCATGGTTCCTTCCTCCTTTTGTCACTGGATCATCACATCGAACTGGACGGCCTGGGCCGGAGCACCGGCCGCAAGGCTGCCCAGATTCACGGTCACGGTGTTCGCGGCGGAAACGTTCACGTCCCCTGCATCTGCGTCCACAACGTCGGTCAGCGCAGCGCTGTTCAGCCGGAGACTGCCGGGAATGTAGGTCGTATTGGCGGGCAGGGCGTCGCGGAATACCAGGCCGTCCGCGGTCCCGGTGCCGTTCACGGTAACGGTGATCACGTACCGCAGCGTGGCCCCGGGGATCGGCAGGCTGCCGCCGTACTGGTCGATGACCGTCACGGACTTGACCGCGGACAGCGCGGTGTTCGAGATCACGTAAGTCCCGATGGCGTTCGCGGTCCCGCCGCCCGCGCCGATCACCGCATCGGCTCCGCCGGTGCCGCCGCCCGCGATGACCGTGCCGGCAGCGCCGGTGCCGGTCCTGGACGTGGCTGTGAGCCGCGTATTGCCCTTGTCCCCGTCCGCGAGGCCGGCGGCGGGCATGCTGTTCATCACGAATACCCGGATCGATCCGTCCGCTGCCAGCGCGGGATCGTTCGTTCCGGGTACATAGAGCGAGTCGGTCCCGTCGCTGTAGATACCGTCGCCGTTGGCGTCAAGGTAGAGCTGGCCCAGGGTCGGATCGAACTGGTCCCCCCCAAGGGCAGCCGACAATCCGGCGAGGCCAAAGGCTTCGGTCCCGTTTCCGGTGTTCGTGAGCCGGAAGGTGGTGATGCGGTTCGTGTCGCCGGGTGCGGCCTGCACGCCCGGCGCCACATCGAGCCAGGTCACGGTGCAGGAGATCAGCTCCGCCACCCGGAGCGTGGTCGTGTTGCTCGACGTGATCTGCGGAATGCCGCCCAGCGAGTAGCTGGCTGAGGCCTGGTTCGCGATGCTCGTGTTCGCCGCCGTGCCCGCGCCATGGGATGCACTGGCCGCGAGCAGGACCAGGAGGCCGGCCGCGAGGGCTGATCCTGACAGGGTGCGCGTTATGCGATGCAGTGTCTTCAATTCACTCTCACCCGGAAGAAGATCGTGAAGTTTGCGTTGCTCCCCTGGAAGCTGCTTTTGGGATTCACGCACAGACCCTTCACGTTCGCGTCATAGACGCCTGAAGGCGCATAGGTATAGTTGCTGCAGCCGGCGCCGGGCGAGGCCGGGACCGGCGACTGGTCGGTGTACTTCACATCCGTGGCATAGGAGAAGGTCAATCCGCAGGGCGGAGCTCCGCTGCAGGAGAACGCCACCGGGTCGCCGCTGGAGGTGTCGACATACATGGTCACGTTCGCGGGTATCGCGTCGGTCACGAGCGTGGCGCCATCGTCCACATAGCCCGCCCCGGTATTCGTCACGATGATCGCGTACTGCATGATCGAGCCGGGGATAATGGCGCTGCCGCCGAAGGGGTCGGACACGACCGATGCGGACTTCACGATCGTGAGGCTCGGCAGGGCCCGCACGGTCACCGTATCGGAGCAGTCATTGTTCGTCTCATCGATCTCCGCGAGGACCGCGCCCGGATCAGCGCGGCAGACGCCGCCCGTGGGATTGGCGAGCGTGCCTGATGTGGTGGAAGTGACCGAGACCGGGATGCTGAAGGAGCCGCCCGGCGGAAGCGTGACCGCGCCGCTCGCCGTGCAGGAAAGCGCGCTGGCAAGGAGCGAGCAGGAGACCGCGCCCACGGTCCCGCCCGCGGTCGTTGCCGCTGCCGGGGCAGTATAGGTAGCGCCGCTGACCGGCATATTGTCGGTCAGGAGCGTCTGTCCGCTCGTGAACGTCGCCGTTCCGGCCGTGGCGGGATTGCTGACCGTCACCGTCCAGGTGAAGGTGGCTCCCGGCGTGGTGATCCCGCCCACGTTGTTCGTTTTTGCCGCTGTCAGGTCCGGCGCGAGCAGGACCGTCCTGCCGGCCGCGGGCGCGGCCGCTGCGGGAATGCCGCTCGCGGCCGTGGTCGAGGCTGTGGCGGAGTTTCTCACGAGCTTTGCCGTCACGTCCGCAACGGTCACGATATAAGTAGATGTACAGGTTACTGATTCGCCGGGGTCCAGGTAGTTATCGAAGTCGCCGACCGTACTGACCGCGGGACAGGTGACGGTCACTGCCGCAGTGGGAGTTGAGCTCGTCACCACGTCAGAGACCGTCACCGGACCGGCAAGGACCGCGGAACCGCTATTGGTCACGGTGTAGCTGTAGTGCAGAGTGTCCGTGGCCTTGGTAAAGAGCGTTTCCGTGGAGGTCTTGGCGAGGGTCAGACCGGTCGTCGCGTACATGGCCCAGTCGCTGTCCGTATAGTGTATCGTGTTATATATGCCGTCGGCAGACGCGTTGTTCAGGTAGGTCCCTGTCGCGGCGCTGACCGGCCCGAGCACGCAGGTGGCGGAATCGCGGTTGTTCGCATTGTTCGCCACATCGAGCGTGAAGGTCGGCGTGCTGATCAGGTTCCCCGCGGTCCGGTCGGTAAAGTCATATCCGTAGTACCACTGGCAACCCGCCATGGTGAGCGGCGAGGGAAGATCAGCGTCCGTTACGGTCACTTCGGTAAGGGGCACGTCGCCGAAGTTCTGGACCGTGAACTGGTAGTAGACGGGATCGCCGGTGTTCACCACCAGGTAGTACCGCCAGAGCGTGGACGCAAGGTCCGTGGTCGCGACCTCCTTGAACAGCGCGATCGACGGATGCGCCTCGCTCACGGTCAGCGTGTCCGCAGCCCGGTTCGTGCCCCCGGCGACCGTGGCGGTCACCGCGCTCGTGACGTTCCGGTACGTCCCGATGTAGATGTTCTCGCCCACGGAGAGATCAGTGACAAAATCAGTGCCGTACCCGGTCACCGTGGCGCTGCCGTTGGTCACCGAGACCGTGCCGGTGACGGCGCTTGTCACGTTCTTGGAGATGGTCAGGTTCGTTGCCGTGCTGCCCGTATAGACCGATGCGAGCGTCAGCGACGTGGCGGTCCTTGACTGGACCGTGGCAGGCTGGGACTGGACCGGGGCGGTGACGTTCACGGTCACGGCGCAGGTGCCGCCTGCCGGGATCGTACCGTTGGAGAAACTGACCGATCCGGCGCCCGCAGCAGGCGCGAAGGTCGGCGCGCCGCAGTTCGAGGTAGAGGCGCCTGGCGTACCCGCAACGACCATGGCTCCCGGAGTTGTCGGGAAAGTGTCGGTGAACGCCACGTTGCTCAGCACGTCGTTCTGGTTGGGATTCGTGACCAGGAACGTGATCTGCGAGACGCCGTTCGTCAGGATCGGGTTCGGACCGAACTGCTTCGATATCACCGGCGGCAGAAGCGCGGTCAGTGTGGCCTTGGCGGCGCCGTCAGCGCTCGCGTTCGTACCGGTCTGGGTTGAATAGATGAGACCGCTGACGTTCTGATGGGGGCCCGCTGCCGTCGCGGTTATCGTTGCAGTGATCGTGCAGGAGGCTCCGCCGGCAAGCGCTCCGTTGGTAAAGGAGATAATATCCGGCGCGGTCTTGGCAAGGGTCCCGCCGCACTGCGTGGAGGATCCGGTGGTGACGGTCAATCCCGAGACCAGGGTGTCGCTGAACCGGATACCGCTCAGCGGTATGTTGGCATTGGGGTTTGTCACCGTGAAGGTCAACGTGGACGCGCCGTTGACGCCAACAGGATTAGGCGCAAAGGCCTTTGTGATCGTGGGCGGTTTTGGCACGGCGCAGCCGGTGATGGTAATGTCATCCAGATTCATCGTACCGTTGTCATTCGTCGATCCGGCGGCGCCGATCCTGAAGGTCATGGTCGCGGCCGTGCCGGTAGACGCCGATGCAAAGGTCTGTGTCGTGGTCCAGGTCGTCTTGAGCAACACCCCCATCGACGGCGTTGTGGCGGTATACGGTCCGCCGTTGGCGCTCGTCCAGAGGAAGATTGCGTTGCTCGCTCCCCAGCTTGCCGACGCATAGTCATTAAGGGTTATGGAAACATTTGTGTACTTGCTTGCATCGACCGCCAGTTCGAAATAGGGCGCTGTTGCAGACGTGGGTGGGGCTGCCAGCGTAACAGCTTTCTGGAATTTTCCACCCTGCCAGGAGGGAATTGCCGGACTTCCCGTTGCCGCATCGATGCTTTCGGTGCCGCCGGTCGCTCCCACGAATAGCGACGCTGTCGCGGTCGTTACATCGCTTGCCTGGCTTGATGGTGCCGGACCGGGAGCTGTGGCACCGGTGAAGGTCCATTGCGCCATGACCAGTCCGCACACCGGAGGGGGCGTGGGAATGATGTCATCGACTGTCAGCGTCGCGGTCGCTACCTTGCCGGTATTTACGGTCCCGACATAGAGACTGCTCGTTGTGTTGGAATATAGTCCCAGCGCCGGTGTGGTCACGTCCACGCGGGCGACGCAACTGCTGTTCGCCGCAATGGCCCCGTCGGAAAAGGCGATGGTGGTGGCGCCCGCCGAAGGAGCGAAGGTCGCCGAGCCGCATCCGCTGGTCGAGGCGTTCGGCGGGGTGGCAACGGCAAGCCCTCCCGGCAGAGGATCCGTGAAGGTCAAACCGCTCACGATGCCTGCGTTGGGATTGGTCAGGGTGAAGGAGAGCGTCGAAATGCCGCCGGCATTCGTCGGATTAGGGGTGAAGGTCTTGGCGAATGCTACGCTTGTGGGGTCGATGATGTTAGCGATGCGGAACCCCGTCGAATAGTCGGCGTTATAGTGAAAGCTTGCGCCCGAAAGATCATAAAGCAGGGAGCCCAGGGTCTGGGAGGTGCCGCCGCCGCTCAGGATCGTGACCGAGTACTCGGTCGTGATCACATCTCCGGTCTTGTAATCACCGCCCACGCAGGAGAGGTAGTAGGGGCTGTTCGGATCGTTCTCCCACCCGCACGCGTCTGCATAGAGCCCGGGGTTGGGATTGGAGACATAAGGCGATGTGTTCGCGGTGTAGGTGGTGCTGACGGTGTTTACCCGGAAAATGGTGTTCGGGATATTGATGAACTCCTCGAACTGGTTGTATCCGCCGGGCGCGGTATGGCCAACCAGCGTGATGACATAGGTATTGCCTACGGTCAAGTTCATGGAGCCGCCGGCCGGGATGGAAACGCCACCGAGCTTCACATCGTCGATGCCGTTCCTGGCCTGCGAGACCAGGTGCTCCACATAGAGCTCCCGCGGCTGCGGTGTCGAGACAAGCGTGCTGCCGTCCGTTGCTGTACAACTGCCGCTTACGACGGCAGTACACCGTTCCGCGGAAATATGATATCTCCGGGCCATGTCAAAGGCCGCCGCTGTCCTAGCGACCTCGACCTCAAAGTAGGCGTAACCGCACCCGTCGGTACCCAGCGGAACGGACATCGTGGCCAGGGAGCCGGAGCGAAGATTGATGTAGGTGCCGCTGTCCGTTCCACCGGCATCCCAGTTGAATGTGGCCTTGATATAGTCTCCGGCAGTGCCGCAGATCCTCGCACCCACCGGATAACGATTGGGACCCAGTGCAGGCGTATTGCTGTCCAGGCCGATCACGTTCCAGGTGTTCGGCGTGATGGTCAGGGCACTTGCGTCGGACGCGGCGGCTGTAAGCGCAAGAACGCAGCAAACCGCCAGGCCTGCAAAGGATCGTGCGATATGTTGGTTTTGTAGCCTCATGGTATTCTGATCCAGTGCGGTCACTGCTCCTGGAACTGCGTGCAATAGGGCTGGCAGACCGTGATGGTTTTGTCCAGTTCCTTGAACTTAATGACCAGATGATCGTGGTCCGTCCAGGTCATGCTCTCGACGCGGGAAAGATTCACGACCGTGGACCGCTGCGCCTGCCGGAACATGCGCGGATCGAGCATGGGCTGCAGCTCCGACAGGGGCGTGTGGATCCTGAGCTCTCCCGAGCCCGTGACCACCTTTGTGCAGGCGTCATCAGCGCGGAAACAGATCACTTCGTCCACCGGGATGGGCGCTGTATTTCCCGTGGAACCGGCACTGACGTAATGCAAGTAAGCGGATTTCTGGCTCATAATTGCCTCGAGTTCTGAAAATCGCATGTTCCGCCTTGAACGGTCTGACATGATCTTCCTTCCGCCCGCAGTTCCAGACCGAAAAATGAGTCTAGGTCCGGACAAACCTGTTACAACATTATTTTTTAATGCAAATATTGGTCCAACTTGCGAGAAAACAATCATTAAGATATTCAGTATGTTGCAAAGAAATATATTTCTCATACTGATAAAACAGGGGAAACTTTCCCACCACAGAGGAAACTTTCCCTGTGCGCGGGAGTATTTCCTTATCTATGTTAGTGTGAGTTGATTCGAGGTTCTGCGAGAGTATGGAGAGGGCTTATCCACTGGAGCTCTGGATAAGTTGCAGGGATCGGACTGCAGTGATCAATCGGTTTCAATACCGTGTTCGCGCATCTTTGTCCTGAGGGTCTTGACATCGACCTGCAGGATCGCTGCGGCGGCGGCCTTGTTCCCTTTTGTTGTCTCCAGTGCCAGGGAGATCATCCTTTTTTCCACGGCACCAACCGCGGTCCTGAGCGGCACCAGGCCCGCGTCGATCTCCGGCGCGTCCCGGCCCAGCAGGAATTCCACATGCTCCGGAAGGATGTCACTTCCCCCGGACAGGAGCGCAGCCCGACGGATCACGTTCTTGAGCTCCCGCAGATTGCCCGGCCAGGAATACCGCATCAACCGCTCCATGGCAGCGCCGCTGATCGAGATCGGCCGAAGGTTCAGCTCTTCCCTCGCAGCTTCCAGCAGCCTGCCGGCGAAAAAGGGGATGTCATCGATGCGGTCCCTGAGCGGCGGCAGCGTAATGATGAACTCGCCGATCCGGAAAAAGAGGTCCTCGCGGAACGTTCCCTCACGCACCTGCTTCTGCAGGTCCGTGTTCGTGGCCGCGATGATCCGGATGTCGAGGTTCACGGTCTTTCTGCTGCCGAGGCGCGACACGGTCTTGCTCTCGAGCACCGTCAGGAGCTTGCTCTGGACAAGCGGGCTCACGTTCTCCAGGTCGTCCAGGAACGCCGTGCCCCCGTTTGCCGCTTCGAAGAATCCCCGCTGCGACTGGACCGCGCCGGTGAATGCCCCCCTCTCGGAGCCGAACAGTTCGCTCTCGATGATAGACTCGGGCATGGACCCCAGGTCTATCTTGACGAACTCCCGCGCCACGCGCCGGCTGCTGTTATGCAGGATCTTGGCAAGCAGCGTTTTGCCGGTCCCGGTCTCGCCCTGGATGACCACCGCCAGGTCCGTTGCCGCCACCTGCTTCAGCTGGTCGACCACCTTGCGCATGCTCGGCGACCTGCCGATGAACCGTTCCAGCGACGCGTTCTCGGCCGTGCGCAGCCGGCTCAGTTCGCCGGTCTGGCGCCTGAACTCCAGCGCCCGCTGCAGGGTGATGATGAGCTTGCCGGGCTCGACGGGCTTCACCAGATAATGATAGGCGCCGAGCTTCATTAACTCCACCGCGATCTCCGCATCGGTATGCGCGGTCACAATGATGACCGGGAGGTTCTCATCGAGCTCCTTTAGTCTCCCGATGGTCTCCCTGCCGCCCAGGACAGGCATCTCCAGATCAAGAATGACCGCGTCAGGCGGGTCCTGCAGGAACAGGCCGATCGCTTCCCTGCCGTTCACGGCCTCGAAGACCCGCATCCCTTCCTTCCGGAGAAGTCCGCTGATGGCGGTCCGTGTCACTTTCTCGTCCTCGACGATCAGCACCTTTGGCTGCTGGGCATCCGCTTTTTTTGTCATGGACCTGTCGTCTCCTTAACCTTCGGACCTGAACTGCTCGTTGCCGCAGAGATCGCCGTGAGCAGCATCCGGCTCCCTGGCGTTCCGCTGA
Organism: Nitrospirota bacterium; assembly: GCA_029858565.1. Taxonomy (GTDB): domain Bacteria; phylum Nitrospirota; class UBA9217; order UBA9217; family UBA9217; genus JAKAHZ01. Next base: position 10,151 of record JAOUEV010000074.1, read on the forward strand.
AATTGTGACCGGCCCCTGCACGTTCCCGGCTCTCTTACGCTACAGGTTTCCCGGGCCTTGCCGCGGACCGCTCGTTTCCGGTCCGAGCCTGGCAAGCTCGTCCTTGATCCGACTGCACAGCAGCCGAGCCTTGTCGGTCGCTCCGTCCCGCGCCGCCTGCTCCAGCTGAGATGCGCTCTCACGAAGCATCTCGAGTCCCACGGTCGCTGCAGCGCTCTTGAGCGCGTGAGCATGACGCTTGAGCGATGCAAGCTCGCCAGCCGCAAGCGCATCGAGGATGTTCCGGAGCAGTGAAGGAGACTCGTCCTGGAACGCGCGAATAATGCTTCCGGCCAGCTCGCGGTCGCCGAAGTATTTTTCCTCGAGCCGTGCACGCGCCTGATCGATCGCCGCGGTCCCGGCAGGAAGACCGCTCCCCTGCTGTGAGCAGCGCTCCACCTGCTGGTACAGCTGGTCAATATCGATCGGCTTGGTCAGATAACCGTCCATGCCCGCGGCACGGCACTGCTCGCGGTCCTCGCTCAGGGCGTGGGCCGTGACCGCGACGATCCTGACGTCATGCCGCAGGACCGACGAAGCGGGATCGCGAATGATCCGCGCAGCCTCCAGGCCATCCATGACCGGCATCTGCACATCAAGCAGCACCACGTCAAAATCTGCCGCGCTCAGGGCCTGCACCGCCGCCCACCCGTCATGCACCACCATAACCTGGTGCCCCCGTCGCTCCAACAACCGCCTCAGCAGGATCCGGTTGGTCTCGATATCCTCGGCAACCAGGACCCGCAGGGACCCGGTGCGTCCCGGGAAATGGAGTTCCGATTCTCCTGCAGCACTCGCAACCCCTTCCGCAACCCTGAAACGCAGGGAAAAGGAAAAAGTGCTTCCTTTCCCCGGCTCGCTCCGGACCTGGATGTCCCCGCCCATCAGACGGACCAGGCTCTGGGCAATGGTAAGGCCGAGACCGCTGCCGCCGTACCGCCGGTTGATGGAGCCGTCAGCCTGGGTGAAGTTCAGGAATATCTCATCAAGCTTGTCCGGCGGGATGCCGATCCCGGTGTCCCGTACCGCGAAAAGCAGCTCGATGTCCTCTTGAGCAGGCATACCTCCCCGGTCCACCGAGAGCGTGACGCTTCCCTGCTCGGTGAACTTGATGGCGTTCCCCACAAGGTTCATCAATATCTGCTGCAGCTTCACCGGATCTCCGAGCACCATGCCGGGGACACCCGGCGCGATCAACGTGCCCACCTGCAGCCCCTTTTCCCGTGTTTGCAGGGAAAGGGTATCGATCGTGCGGCCGGCAAGTTCCTTGAGGTCGAACGGGATCTCCTCGAGCGTGATCTTGCCCGCCTCGATCTTGGAATAATCGAGCACGTCGTTCAGCACCGCAAGCAGTGTTTCCGACGACCGTTTGACCGTCTCCAGGTTCTCGCGCTGCTCCGGGGCCAGGGGCGAATCGAGCGTCAGCTCCGTCATGCCTTTGATGGCGTTGATGGGCGTCCGGATCTCGTGGCTCATGTTCGCGAGGAACTGGCTCTTGGCCGTGGATGCCGCTTCGGCGATCTCGCGGGAACGCCGCAGCTCCTGCTCGCCCTGTTTGAGCGAGGTGACGTCATGGAGCTGCACAAGGCAGCCGGCCGTTCGCCCGCCTGTCATGAGCGGCAGGGTCTTCATCCTCCAGTACCGTTCGAGCTCGGCGCGGTCCTGGACACAGTCATCAAGGGTGAACAATGCGTCTTCGAGCTGCGCCGGCAGCAGCGGGAACCGGGAAAGCAGGGCTGTCTGCAGGTCGGTCAGCGCGGAACCGGACGACCCGAGCAGGATCCTCGCCGCTCGGTTTGCATCCACCAGATTGCTCTCGCGGTCAAAAACAAGGACGGGATCGCCCAGATAGTCGAACAGTGCTGCACGGGCCATTGGCGCGACTTCGAAGAGCCGGTGCCGGTAGATCGCCAGCGCGTAGCCGGTCGCGGTGAACCAAAAGATGGACGTAAGTATATGGAAGCCCTTGACCGGCGTGGGGTTCAGGAAGTAGATGCCGTCGGTCACCAGAACGGTCACGATCAGCACGGCATACCGGAACCGATATCCTCCGGGGCCTCGGCGGATCCCGAGCAGGAAGAGCCCGATGGCTGCGGCGAACAACAGGTTCTGGTAGAGAATGTACAGCGGAAAGAACGGACCGGGCGAATAGCCAAGGAGAAGCAAGGGCCCGCTTTCGAACAGGTGATGATCGTAGATGAACCAGCTGTTGTATTCCAGGGTCCAGGCGAGCAGCACCGCCGCCAGTGGCATCAGGCCTAGCGCGGCCCAGCGGCCGCGCGTCAGCACCGATCCGTATCCCAGCAGTTCCAGCGCCAGCGCAAAGGTAAGGGCTCCCTGGAACGCTGCCGCGGTTGTTCCTATTTTGAAGAACAGCGCCTTGAGGGAAAGGGCAGTTGCCGCCGTGTTCAAGGCGTAGGAGATCGCCCATAGGGCAAGGAGGACCATGATGGCCAATACATACTGCGCCGACCGTTTGCCGCGCTGCGGATACAGGGCTGCTGCCAGGGCAAATGCGACCGCGGCTGAAAAGAGCGGAAGGAGGATATAGGGCGTATAGTAGAACATTCTGTGTGTCCCGGAGGATATAGTCTCACGGAAAGGACCGGCAGTCTATACCGTTCTCGCCCCCTTGTATCACGGCGCCAATGCGGTCCTGAGCGGGAAGGTCACCGAACGCGGAGAGGGCTCCCGGGAGCCGGGATCATCGGCATAGTGGCGCTAGAGCCTGTTGAGCTCGGCAGCAAAGTATCCATATGCCTCCCGGTCGAATATGCAGAACTCGATCAGGATGAGACTGGTGTCGGGATGCTGCTTCAGATAGGAGGCTGTTTCGCGCATGAGGATCTCGCCGCACCGGTCCTTGGGAAACCCGAAGATGCCTGCGCTGATGGCCGGGACCGAGATCGAGCGGAGCCCCTCTGATGCCGCAAGCTCCAGAACGCTCGTGATGGCCTTCGTGAGCTTGGCGTTCTCGTCACCCTCGCCCATGCGCGGTCCCACGGTATGGATCACGTGGCGCGCCTTGAGACTTCCGGCGCCGGTCATGGCCGCGCCGCCCACGGGAACGAAGCCGATCCTGTCGCTTTCCTCCTGGATCGCCTTCCCGCCCTTGCGCACGATGGCGCCGGCGACCCCGCCGCCGTGCTGCAGAAAACTGTTCGCCGCGTTCACGATGGCGTCCGTGTCACGTTCCGTCAGGTCCTCGGAAACCAGGCGGATGGTCGTATTGTTGATCTTTTTCTCGGTCAGGTCCATCTTTCGTTACCTCTTGCGGAAGTGGCAAGTAAAGCTGTAGAGTTTTAAGCGGTAAGTTGTAAGCAAACGAACAGGACAACCGCGCAGACTATCCCTTACTCTGCTTACTGCTTATCGCTTACTGCTTATTGCTTACCCGCTCCTACTTACCCCTCCTGCTCTCGAATCCCGCCTGCTTCACCGCCATGTCCACGATAGGCACCGCTGTCATGGGGCTGGCGCCGTAGACATTCTCCAGGCTGATGTCCTCGGGAACTTCCTTCAGGATCTTGCGCGCGACCTGCTGGCTTGCCGGGCGGTACTTCAGCCGCGCCTCGACCGTGACCGTGCCCTGCTTTTTGATCGGGCCGACAGCGAAGTACGCGTCCTTGTACCCTCGCGGCGGGATGGTGTCATGGCGCGAGAACGCGGTCACGACCCAGGGATCGATGGCAAGATGGAAATCGCTTCCCATGCCTTCGGAGTTGAACATGCGCGTGTCGGGCTCGAGCATGCCCGGCCCCTCGAATCCGCCGCTGGAAAGCACGACCGCGCCCGTCGCGTCCCGCGCTGTCACCTCGAGCCAAAGCTCACGCACGTTGGTGAGCGAGGTGGGAAGATTATGGCCCGCGCGAAGGTTCCTGACCCGCACCTTGATCTCAGCGAGCGCGCTGCTCCGGTAGACCGGCAGTATCTCGAGGTCCGCGGCGGCTTTCAGTTTTTCCAGGGCCATCTGGTACTTCTTGTCGAGCGAGGCGGCAAGCTCCCGGTCCCCGGCCTTTTTCGCAGCCTCGCCCGCGAGGAAATAGAGCAGGTAGTTGGCTCCGCTGAAATAGTGGCGGTACTCGCTCCGCTCAGGCCGCTTCATGGTGTCCGCGGTCCTGATAAAGGTCGCGGTCTCGACCATGTGGCAGTCCTGGCACTGGATTCCCTTTTGTGCATAGGGGCCGTGCTTCCATTCATTATACGTAGCTTCGAGGGGAAAGTGGTCCTGATAGTGGTAGACCTGGTGGCATCCTGCGCAGAGTTCCGATCTGTCATGAAGAGGAGATTCGCGGCACTCATGGAACCCGCCGCCGCATCCGTCCACAGGCTTCGACGGTCCTCGCTTCACGAGTTGGTAGCCGCTCTTGGTATCAACACCCGGCGAGAGAATGAAGGAACCGTTCTCCGGCTCTCCCGTAGGGGTCCGCTGATGCGTCACCCCGCTGATGGAGTGGCATATGTCGCAGGAGACGCCGGCAAGCGCAACCGGCCCCAGGCCTTTGAGCCCCGGGCCCTTGATCTCGCCGGTAACCATGCCCGCGGGCGAGTGGCATCCTTCGCATTGCCGTGTCACCTCGTGCCCCACGGCCTTGAAGCCCTTGTTCAGCTCGCCCTGATAAATAGGATCCGTGAAAGCGAGCGCGTGGACCGATCCGCGCCATTCTTCGAATTGCTGCGGATGGCAGCCGGCGCAGACGGAAGGCTCGGTAAAGGGAGCTTTCGATCGTTCCCATTTGATGAGCGAGGGATAGAAGGGATAGAAGTCGTGGTCAACAGGAAAGGGAGATGCGGCACCAGTGGCTCCTGCGAGGGACAGCAGGAGCAAGAAAAAAACCACGACAGGCAGCAGGAAATGCATCAGGCATCCTCCCAGGGAGATCGTTCCGAAACAGGCCCATTATAACCGCGAATGCCGTTCCTGTTCAATGGGTCCGTGGCATCGGCATAGGGGGCGGCCATAAAGGCCGCGCCCCTGCCACACCACCCGGCATGCGGGTCCGCACCGGGCGGTTCAAGAAGTTGAGGCTATGAGAGACGCGGTACGCCGAGACGATCAAAGTACGCA
>JAOUEV010000020.1 GCA_029858565.1 Nitrospirota bacterium
ACCTACACGCCAACCGTTCGCTGTGTAGTAGTCTATGTTTCAATCCTCGCCCCCCATTGCTGAGGGGCGCTACAGCCGGGCCTCTGCGTCTCTCAGCGTTTCGTTGTTGTTTCAATCCTCGCCCCCCATTGCTGAGGGGCGCTACGGTCATTAACTTCCTCTGCGATCTTACCGACAGAGTTTCAATCCTCGCCCCCCATTGCTGAGGGGCGCTACATATCGGCGCTCATCGCCGCGCAAAGTTCCGTCCGGTTTCAATCCTCGCCCCCCATTGCTGAGGGGCGCTACGGTCATTGTCGGCGCAGAGCGGCCTTGATTGCAATTGTTTCAATCCTCGCCCCCCATTGCTGAGGGGCGCTACGCGATTGGATCTCAAAGAAGGGAGATCCTCAAAGTTTCAATCCTCGCCCCCCATTGCTGAGGGGCGCTACTGCCACCTTCGATAGGTGACAGAATACAAACACTTACATCCCTTGTTCCACGAAAGGGATTTTCTTTTGCCCGAGCAAAGCATCGCCGCTCCAAATACCTCCCAAACTGTTTGATTTTCCACGTCCGCGAAACTCCCGGCACTTTCTCCATCGCATCAGGTCCGCGCTATACGATAAGCGGCTCGTCGAAAAAGACCGTCCGGCTCAAACCGTAGGTTTCACAATGCTGGTCCCTCGGCTCGGTAAGCCGGTAAAGCCTCAAATTATCTTCCGAATCATCTATTTCTTTCAACAAACGGCGTCGAAGTTCTTCATACTTCATTTCATCGACCTGACACTCGAACACTGATTTCTGCACCCGTTGGCCGAAATCCTTGCAAACCTGGGCTACTCTTCGCAGCCGCCGCCTGCCTGGCGCCTCTTCCGTTCGCACGTCGTAGGCAACGATGATCCACATATACCACCTCGATTCTATGAATACAAGAACGGAGTATACGCTTCGAGATCGCCCCGCAGATGCCGCGCGAGCAGGCGCGCCTGCACGTGCGGAAGCAGCCCGAAGGGTGTTTGCTCGTCGAGAACAGGGTGATGGAATTCTTCCTGTTTCCTTTTTTGGTACGCAACGACGACGGTTTTCCGCCCTTCGCCGTTCAGGTACGTAGCGCCGCCGGGACGAACCTCGAAGTCTTTTCCCGTTATCTGCTTCCTGTTGATGAGCGTCAGGGCGAGGCGGTCCGCCAGGAGCGCCCGAAGCTCTTCCATAAGGTCGAGTCCCAATGACGGCCTGCCCGGCCGGAGCGCGTGCAAAAAACCCATCTGCGAATCGAGACCCACGCCTTCGGCTGCCGACACGCAGTCGTGCAGGAGCAGCGTGTAAAGAAACGAGAGGAGGCCGTTGATCCGGTCGAGCGGCGGCCGGCGGCTTCTGCCGTTCATCCTGAAGTCGCGCCGGTCGTCTTCCTTTACCATGAGATCGAACACCCCGAAATAGGCGTTCGCAGATTCGCCTTCATGGCCCCGGATCGCGTCGATATCAGGAGCGTCCTTCAGCCGGGCCAGCGCGCCCGCGAGTGTCTCCCCCGCCCGCCGGAGCGAATCGGACTCGGCAGGACTGCCGGTCTCCCGCGCGGCCCGCATCAGCACTTCGCGGCTGTTCCTTATTTTCCCCGCAACGATGTTCCGCGCGATCTCCTTTGCCTTCCCCTCGTCCCGGACGAACTCGTACTGCGCCTGCCGGAGCAGCACGTTGCCGCTTGTTTTGCCGACCATGCGGCACTGAAATCGCCCGTTCCGGTCAAGAATCGCGACCGACCTGCCGTCATCCGCGCACCGGCCCAGGAGAAAGGGGCTGATCATGACATTTCCCATCATGACGATGGAACTGAGATGGTGCAGCGGCACCTGAAGCTGATTCTTTCCCTCCACCTCGACCTTCAGGGTATCATGGTCGAGCGTAAGATAGGCCCCTTGCGTCATGACGTAGAGCGTGTTCAGAAGTTGCTTCATGGTTCACCTCATGCCGAAAGCCTCTTGACAGCCCGAAGCATTTGCATTACCATAGTCTTACTTATTTCTTACCTTTTGGAGACGCGCCATGTTGACCACGAAACTCTCAAGCAAAGGCCAGGTCATCATTCCCAAGGAGATCCGCAGCCGCCACCACTGGGAGCCGGGACAGGAACTTCAGGCCATCGACACGGACGACGGGCTTCTGCTCAGACCGGCGTCCCCCTTCCCGGAAACCACCCTGAAGGAGGTGGCTTCCTGTCTTGCATACTCCGGCAAGCCGAAAACGGTCGAAGAGATGGAAGAGGCCATCAAAAGAGGCGCGCGGAGCATGAAACGTGAACGGCGTTGACACCAATGTCATTGTCCGCCTCCTGACCGGAGACGAGCCTGCGCAATCGGAAAAAGCCCGCGCGATCCTCAGGAAGCCCGACATGTTCCTTCCTGACACGGTCATGATGGAATCCGAATGGGTCCTGCGCCATGCCTATGGCTTCGAGCCGGCGGCGATCCACGAAGCATTCATCAGACTGTGCGGCCTGCCGAATATCATCCTTCCGAATCCCCACCGGATGCTCACGGCCCTGCAGTGGTACGCCGCCGGCATGGATTTCGCCGACGCGCTTCATCTTGCCGCAAGCCAGGCCTGCGGAACGTTCTATTCCTTCGACCGCAAGCTTGTTCGGAAAGCCGCGGGGCGCGGGCAGTGCGCGGTGAAGGAGCCGTAAAAATCACTTATCCCGGCATTCAAACAACTCCGTTACCGTCTTTCTGTTCCCCTCCCTATTCCCCGCCACATAAGGCATACACGCATCCCTGAGCGAACAATCCCGGCACCGTTCATCGTTCACCGGAGGAGGAATGCAATTGCCGGAGATCATCCGATGCACCTTTTCGGCGATCTTTTCCACCTGCTCTTTCAGCGAAGCGGTCAAAGCGATTTCTTTCCGCTCCCGAGAACCGTGCCAGTAAAGAGCGCCTCTTTCCACCGACACACCGAACATTTCCTCAAGACAGACAGCCTGGGCGCAGAGCTGAAGCGCTTCCGAATGCCCTCGCCGCCGGCGACCGGACTTATACTCCACAGGATAAGGAACGTTCCCGTGAAATTCCACCACATCGGCTTTCCCCGTAAGATTCAGCCTCTTCGACCAGATCGGCAGCGCCCGTTCCACGCGCACACCCGCTTCAACACGCGACGTCGCCTCATCCACGCGCTCATGCGTATCGCGCCCGCGCATGGTGTAGACGTTCTCGTCCCACACGTGCTCAACATGGATCAACGCGCACTGGCGGGGGCAGTAGCTGTAGTGCTCCAGGGCGGAGACCATTATTGGTTCTTCCATGGCTTTATAGGTCATATAGGCCTTATACGACTTATACTTTCTTTTTCCTGCTTTCAGTCCTCGCCTTGTACAACCGCTCGGTAAAGCCTCCGTCTTTCAAGAAGGCTTTTTCCAAAGCGCGAAGCTGCTGGTCCAGCAGATAGTTTGTTTGGTGGACCAGGCAGACCATTGCATTCGCCGCAATCTCGGGCGGCGAAGCCTCGATATAGGCCTTATAAGTCTCATAGGACCTATCTTTGCTGTGCGCCAATTTGCGCACAGCAAGTGCTTGATCATGCTCTTTCCCCCACAACGATAACTTCTTCTGGCGCAGGAAGTCCTTGTAATCGATCAGAAGTTCCTCCAGACTCGCCCGAGCGACGCCGACGAGTTTCAATTCGGTTTTCTTGGATGTCCCTGAGGCCATGCTCCCTTCGGCGATGTTCTGCTTGCCGCTCCGCGCAGCCTGCACCATCTGGTCGTGCGTGCGGGAGCGCTTGTCGATGAACCGGTCGCAGAACACGATGGTCCCGTCGTACACGATCTCGGCCATCCTGTACGACTGCAGCTCCGCGTATCCGCCGTGCGGAGGGATGAGGTTGGGGGTGTCGGGGGAGGTCATAGTTGCTCCTTGAATAGTGCCTACACGCCGTCTATTATCTCGGGTTTCGGCCAACTTCCAGTTGTATCATTAGGACCTTTTCCAGGTTCAAAGGAGAGCAGGCCGTTTAGATCATCGGTATCATTCACGGTTAGGCTCCTATGAACCTTGGCAGAAGAGGCCTGTCCGCTCGTAGAACTGTGCTGCCACCAAATCACCTTCAGCACTTCCATACTTCCTTCCGGGCGAGCTGATGATGCATCATTCTCAAATAATCTCGGAAGGACGGCCTTTATGGTTGCAGCATCGTCATCGTTAAAGCCGGTCTTGGCGGATAAATGGGGATTCATGCTGCCGTAAAAGACGTAAATACCGCGATCCACGCGATGCTTCATTCCCATCGTGTCTGATCCACGTTTGGTCCCGTCTCCTTCGCTGCTTACGCTCTTAGTGATCTGAATCGGCGTAACTTCCACCCTCGAAAGACTGAAGGCCGGCTGGATGCTGACAGGGCCACGAATACCGATTGATTGCCCCTTATCTTCTCCGGTTTCCTCGCTATCTTTATCTTTGGATTTGCTTTTCTTAGAGCTGGCTGCTTTAAAAGCAAAGAGCTGTCCAAATGCTCGAACGTCAAACCACGTTGCACAAGCCTTTTTCGCTTTATCGTCAGGTAACTTATGACCGCTCAGAACTTCATCCGCCCGTGCCTTCAGGCTCGGGTGTTTATCAATCTTGTTGTCATCTGACTGAACAAATATAGGTTGCCCCGCTTCCATCAACCGGTTACGAACCTTTCGTTTGATGCAAACGTCTGAAACCTCGCCGTTTCCTTCGTAGACCGTGCGCGGACGATTACCATTGAGCGGATCGCCATTAGGATTTGCATTGACAACTTTAAAAACGACTGCAAAATCAATTTTCTTTGACAGGCTCATATACGTTCTCCTTTTGAAGGTTTGAGTTAATGCCCTGAATCTTCGATTTTGCCATCGGGGTCAGTTGTGGCGTTATTTGACACATTAACAACAGGTGGCTTCAGTGCGGCCCGTTGGCAGTGGTAGCCGAGGAGAAACTCGCCGCTTAACTTATCATCTCTTAAAAATTCTTCCGGGGGATCGAACTTGCAGTGAACACCGTCTATCAGCGCCAGCATCTTATTAGCTTTCCCGCCCAACCTGTTCTTATAAGGTACGAGTGCAAGCTCTATTGTCCGCCAAGTGCTGTAGGGATGTTCGGCAAAACGCTGCATCATCCTTTCGGCATTGGTAGGTCTTCTCTCGCTTGCTTCTTTCAAAGCCCATCGCTCCAGGTTCTCCGACAATGCCAACAACCTGCCGTACAAATAATCACGTGTATTGCGATCCTCGTCCAGCGCCATACTGAATCCCTCCTTTTCGTTCAGCTTTCTATAAAGCGCACAGGCTATTCCCAGTGCTTTTTCCCACTCCCAATACTCTATGCCGTTCCGACTGCTTGCACGTCGGATGCAGGACTCTACCAGATCACGCGGAATTGGCGCAGCATCCACAATGCACGGAAGCAGACGTGTTATTGTTGCTTTTTTCAATTTCTCGTCAACCCTTCTGCCGTATGCGACTTCCGCTATGTCTCGAGGCGCCGGTGCGCCGTAGAATATCCTGTCTTTTCCGAAATACTGCTGCCAGCTACAGCCGGTATGCCATGATTCAATCCGCTTGAGAAATTCAGAACCGGTCAATTCACGATAATAGTTGATCGACATCCGTCCTGGGGTCGCCGCATCAAGCGCCATTACAACGACGTTACTCGTATTCCCAAGCCTTGCAGAGTATCCCGCTATCAGTTTAGCAAGCTGATTTCCAATATGTTCTGCTGTATAAACGATTTCCTCTTGTTCACTCTCTTCTGCCGTTCCAAGTACAAGCGATAAAGTATCAGCCAACGGATCAGGCACTTTTACACCGGTAACTGCCCAAGCGACAAATGACCGTTCTATACCACGCTTGCCTTGTCGGGCAATTAGCCACCTGAGAGCACTGTGCGCTTCTTGTGTCACCTTAAAGCCAACCCCGCAAGCTTCGTCAGCTGTTGTGAAGCGTCCTAAGAACGTAAAACCGCAACCGTCATCTACTTTGTCTTTGCCATCCTTCCCGGCTGTCTTCCCTGACGAAATCAGCTTTGCCTTGTCACCATCATTCCGAATTTTAGACGGATGTTGAGTTGCGAGGTCGGTCTTAATCCCGGTGACATAGCACATCCCCTTACGAGATTCCAAACTGCAATAATACAACTCCCAAGACTTCCACAAGCTCCGATCGCTCCAAACATCTGATTGTGGATGCCCGGGACGTTCTACGCGCCATCTGACAAATGCATCAGCTTGCCAGCTCTCACCTGCCAGTTGATTGAAGATTTCGGGCTTATCTCTTGTTTCAGGCCATTCAGCCAAAAGTTTTGAGGTTTCTTTATCAACATGGAGCACTGCGGCCTTTACAAGATCGGCAATAATCATCTTCTTAGCGACATATGCTGTAATTGCCTTTAGCTTCCATTGTTTACTATCAGACTCGAACCATTTGTTTAAAAGTTCATAATACTTTTCGAAGCAAGCCTCTTTTTCTCCGCCAAATGATTCATAGTCCCCAGCAACATATTGAAGCTTGTCGCACAAGGGATGCGGTGTTGTTCCTCTCGTTCGACCAGCAGATTTTTCAGTTGCTGGAATAATCGTTCGCGCCTCAGCTTTCTGAACAACAGAAGCTCCAAGAAAATTGCCAGAGGTATCAATTGTAATTGTTACATGGGCATTCTGTGTCGTATGGCAAATCGGCAATAATGGCACCGCGTCTTTCGGATCGCCGATTGCTGCAATATTGTTCTCATACGTCTGATACAGCTTCTCAATCCAACTCATCGAGCAGCCCCTCCTCTTTCAGCCCTTGGGAACTGGGCGGATTGGGTATCATCTCTCGTACAAATTTGCGCACCGGGCAGTCTTCCGGCTTTACGAATTCTACGATCCCGTTCTTCATAACCGGACGCCAGAACCTACTGTGCAGCTCTTTAGTACCCGTCTCGTCAGGATAATCGAAACCATGAAACATTAAACCATAGGCCAGTTCGCCCGGCTCGTCGTACTCGCCTTTTCCCTCGCCAAACGTGCAGGGCTCGGCATACCCCTGACACTCCCGGGTGCCGAGAAATATATCCTGCCGTCCTCCTTTTTCAACCATACGGCGGGCAACATGCCAGTGCTTATCGGTATCGCGATCACTTTCCAGATCTTTTCTATGCATATTCCACTCAAAATGCGCTTGTATCTGATACTCCACATCAGCGAGATATGTGTAGTTCGCCAATGAGTTGCCGCCGCTGAAAACCAACGGCTTCACACTCTTCGCCTGCGTGCGGATTCTTCGCATGATCCGCGCTTTGTCAATGACCCATATGAACGTCGGCTTCCAGTAGATGGATTTAGCGATTCCCTTGAGTGCTTCATACGTCGGAATATGATAGGAACATTTTTCACCGCCGATCTTGGTCAGTGGATCGGTAAAGAGCGCAAAACGGCCGGATACCTTAAAGTCGATCCGTGTCCTCATGTTCGCCTCCTCAGATTATCAGTGTTTTCATTTCAGATGTTTGATCTGTGCTTGCACCGAACTGTTCGCTATAGTGGCGTTCGTCGAGATAATAAACTTTGCTCCCCTCCCATACTTCGTAAAGCCTGTCTTTCAACTTCATCATTTCATGTGGAAACAAGTTAACAGAATACCTTTGAGCTTGTTTCATCAACAAAGCCCGCTTCTCATTTGAACCGCCCACCAATTCCGCAATGATTCGTTCGCCATCTCCATACGGCACAATTACTCCTTGAGTCGGCGAGTCAATAACTTTGAAAGCCTTGGCTGCGCTCATAAAAGATTGACGCAGATGAAGCGGCGGGGCCTTTCGTTGTTCGTTAATGTAAATCTGGACGGATTCCTTGTTTGTGGAAAGCAACGTCAACAAATCATCATTTCTCGTCATATTCGCAATATCGTTGTCGGATACAGGGAATGCCATTTCATGGACGCGATTGAAGAAGTAATATAAGTAGTAACGTTCCATCACCTTCGGGCTTTGCAAGTCATGATCAAATACAGCTGGATTTTCATGATATTCACGCAGGACCCTTTCCGCCGCCTTTTTTGCTTCCATAATGTCCGGTAATTTGCTCAAATCCTCATTCTGCTGATTGACAATAAAAACTCTACCGGCTTTCCGTCGTCCGTTGCGGTTACATCGACCAGCCGCCTGGGCGACTGAGTCCAGACCAGCCAGATAACGTATCACGGAGCCGAAATCGATATCTACTCCGGCTTCGATCAACTGGGTGCTTATGCAGATAACCGGCGAAGGATTCCTTGGGTCGAGACAGGTCTTTATTTTATCGAGCACGGTCGTACGATGCGCGGGGCACATACTGGTGCTCAGATGATATACATGTTTCGTTTTTCCATGCAGCAATTGATAAAGTTCCCGCGCCTGAGACTTCTTGTTGACAATTACCAGTATGCTTCCACTTTCGACAAGTTCCTTTGCAGCGGTTTCCGCAATTTCAGTAACAGACCATCCGCTGGCCCTACAGCGGTCCTCAATTTTGGCACGGTGCAGATCTCGAAACAGTTCATCGACGTTAGGCATCATTTCCGGATTATCTGAAAGCGTTGCTGCTCCCTTTTTCGCATCAACTTTATGAAGAAGCGGCTGTGTTGCTGAACAGAACACAACCGTTGACCCGCACTGGCTGACCAGAAAATTAACGGCATTATTGAACAAATGCACCGTACGAATCGGGATAGTCTGTATCTCGTCGAAAATAACAACGGAATTGGCAAGTTGGTGCAGGCGGCGAACGCCACGGGTTCCAGAGGCGAAAAGCGTTTCCAGAAATTGTACAGCTGTGGTGAAGATAATCGGGGCATCCCAGTTTTCCGCAAGGAGTTTGCTTTCAGGTGTGTCTTGTTCGGGTGTCAGGTTCGAGTGATGTTCCAACACTATCTGTTTACCGGTCAGCTCAAGAAAAGCAAACAATGCCCGAGCGACTCTGGCATTTTGGTCGATGATCGATGTGTAGGGCAGAACATAAATGATGCGATCCATATCATATTTTGCTGCATGGTGAAGCGCAAAGCGGAGGCTGGCCAGTGTTTTGCCGCCGCCGGTGGGAACGGTAATCTGGTAAAGCCCTTTTTCTCTGTCGGCGCATTGGAGACATGACGAGGATATTTTTTCCCTTATTTCGTCAATTTTATTTCGGCTAACAAAACCGTCAAGATTAGCCTCCAGGATGTCAACCAACAGGGTCCAGTCCGGTTTCACACTTGCGTCACGACCTGCAGAGTTCGTTCTGTCAGCATCGATCAAAGCGCTGAAAAGAAATCGGGCCATGAAGCCAAGCATAAACTGGCCTACGCCAACCGACGAAATACCTTCGCGCAATTGTTCAATGCGATGCTGGAATTCACTCTCAGTCGCTGCCGAACCGAGCAGCCCTCGAACACGATTGGATATATGACTTTCAACATTATTCAACGTCTCCGCATAATGCGTCTTTTCACGAGACTTCCTGATGCGCTTCGTGAAAACATCCGTGCCGTCCGGTGCGAGGCAGTCGATCAATCCTGAATGATGAGATGCTATGCAAAGTGCCATCATCTCAGCGGCAATCTTCATGAAGTCGGAATCCCATTCATTCGAAAGAAGATATTGCGCTCCTGCGGTTGAGTGATCTATCTTGCATCTCATTTCTCGCGTTTCTACATAATCCTCATCATCCGGCTCCATCGTTCCCTGCGCGGATTTGATATACGCCTGAAAAGCGTTTGAGTACTTGCCGAAATCATGGAGTAAGCCTGTCAGCTCACCGATCATTGGAAGTCCAATCTTTCTGGCGAAGTCAGACGCCAGCTTTGCTGTCCCCTCCAGATGTTCCATCACACTTTGAGGAGAGGCGTCGGCTTGCTTGTAGCGAGCCACAAACTGAATAGGGTTTACTTCGGTCATTGGAGGAATCTCCTCTTAATACTTCCCCAGGTCATGCCACAACCCGGCGAGATATCCCCACCCCCCGCTCCCGAACTCGTCGGCGAATCGGGCGGCGCGGTCCGCTGTCCCGGTCAGGTGATCGCGAAGCAGGTGGCGTCTGCCGTCTTCGGCGATATGCGCTATCGGTTCATCGTGCTTCATAATTGTGAGCTGGATGCTTCGGGAACTGTCGGGCTGCGTTGCGACCGCGCCCTCTGTTGCGATATCCGTTGACTTTTCGGTACGAGAGAAGCAGGTATGGACAGAGGATAGTCCAGTTCGGGGGAAAATGCAAGGCGGTTTTCAGACGGGTTTAATCGAGGAAAATCGAACATCACTCCTTACTTTACCGGTTGTTCCATAAGGCACAACAGTATTAACCTGCCGCGCGATACCGGGCAAAATCACCCCTCGCAGGCAATCATTTGCTCAATTCCCAGCCGCGCCCGGACATCCGTCTCCAGAGCCTCCGCACCCGCATCCCGAAGGTGATTTTTCCGTCTTGGATCCGGATATCCGCGTAGAACCGCGCCAGCGCCTTGAGCGTTGCTTTGAACAGTTCATCGCGGCCGTCGGTTTTTCCCCGGCAGATATGATCATGACAGCCGATGGCTGCGGCTTGCACCGGGACGAACAGTTGTATCCGGGAAAGGTCGTCAAGGTCCAGGGGCTTCTTTTCCGCCTCAAGCTGCATTGCTGCGGAGCGCACGCCGTGCCGGTCTTTCGCGTATTCCTCGTGCCGCAGGGAGAGCAGTTTCTCCCACACCCTGCAGTGCTCCTTTTCCACTCCCAGGTCCCGCAGGTTGTCGACATATGCCTTTGGCACGAGAAGTCCCCTACTGCGCTTGCTGCTCCTGCATATCCTTGATGCCTTTGCTCATGAACACCCTGCCGTCCTCGTCAACGATGATCGCCTCCGCCCCTATCCGGTTCACGATCTGCATTCCCTGATCCGGCCCCAGGATGAACGGGACCTTGGTGAGCGGATCGATCAGCGCGCCTTTGGTCCCGATGAGGGTCGAGGAAATGACGCCTTTCGACGGCTTGCCCGTCCGGGGATCGATGATATGGTGATACCGTTTGCTCTCTCTAATGACGAACCGCTCATAATCCCCTGATGTCGAGACATAGCGGTCGCTCAGGTCGAGCACCGCCAGGACCGTGTCCTTGTCCCGGGGATGCTGGACCCCGATCTTCCAGGGCGTGCCGTCCTCGCGACGGCCGAGCGCCCATATGTCGCCGGCAACCGCGATGAGCGCATTATTGATCCCGCGCTTCCGCATGAGATCAGCGACACGGTCCGCCAGGTAGCCTTTCATGCCGCCGAGGTCCATGATCATGCCCTGCTTTTTCAGGAAGAGGGTCGAGGCCTTCCGGTCGATAACGATGTTCCGGTAGTTCACCAGCGGCCGGACCCGGGCGATCTCCTTGTCCGTCGGGACCGCACCCTCCTTGAGCCGCATCTGCCAGAGCACCACGAGCGGCCCGACCGTGATGTCGAATGCGCCTTTCGAGAGCATCGACACCTCGTTCGCGGCGGTCACAATCTCGATCATCTCCCGGGAGACCTTGACCGCCCGCTTTCCCGCTGCCTTGTTCACCGCGGTGATCTCGCTGCTGTCCTTGTAGAGCGACATCATGGCGTCGAAACGCTTGAGCTCGGCCATGCCTGCCTCGATAGCGGCCTCGCCTTGGGCGGCCGTGGGCGCCACGACAGTGATGGTCACGTTCGTGCCCATGATCGGCTCGGTCTTCTGCATGGTGCGGGAGCGGGAGCAGGAAGCGGCGGAAAGGGCCGCACAGAGGAAAAGGACGATAAGCGCTATACGGTGATGCAAGGATGCTCCTGACAAAAAAGGGGATTCCGAGCAGGGAGAGGGAATATGCGAGGCGGTCTATTCTTTCTTGCCGCCCGACTTTTTCCGCGCGAGCAAGGCCCGCGCCGCGGTACGCACGGCATTGGACACGCTCTTGCTCTTTTCGAGCATGGCCAGGTCCTTGTCGCCCATTCGAGGAACGAAGCCCACGGCGATACCGACGGGACAGCGGGGATTGTGCACCAGGGCATGAGCGATCGAGGCCTTCTTGGTCCACTCACTGTTCATGCCGATCTTGCGCAGCACATCCTCGGACAGGTTCGTGGACTTGGCGAAAAATTCGATCTCATTGTCTTTGATCTGCGGATTGGCAAGGACCGCCTGGGATATCTGCTTGTTCGACTCCCGGATGAGCAAACCCCTGGCCTCTTTGCCGCCGGAGATGGCGAGCTTGATCTTCTGCGGCGTGGTCATGCGGTTGACCATTTGCGTTACGTTCAGCTTCTTCTTCTTGCCGGCATCAGCTGCGGCCTGGCCGGGCGCTTCATCGGTCACCACGTCCATGACCCGCGTTCCGGCAATGAAGTTTTTGATCTCGTCCGAAGCTGTCAGCGCGATGAACGCGAGGGTCGTCTCGGAGAGGTTGGGGCAGCGGACCAGATCGCGCAGGATGTACTCATCATCGCAATAGACCTGGGCTATACGGTCAAGGACATGGGTACTCGTATGGGCATCGAGAACGATGCTCCGCAAAGCGATCGGAGAACAGTGTTCGATGTCCAGGGGGAGAAGCTTGCGCTTTCTGCTTCTTGTAAGGATGGCGGTCCAGCGGGAGTATGGGTCCATGGTCCTCATTGCCGCGACAGGCGGCGGTCTTTGCTGGGATACGGTACGATGAAAATTATACTGAGGCCCACTCGCCTTGTCAAGCAGGCCGGGCGCCCCTTCGGGACAACGACAGGTCTATTTTACGACCTTGTATCCCGCATCAACAACCGCGGTGGAAAGCGCGTCTATATTCACCTTCGCCTCGTCAAAGGTCACCGCGGCCTCCGCTTTGCCCAGGTCCACCAGCGCATCCTGCACTCCCGCGACACCCTTGAGCGCCTTCTGAACCCGCATGGAGCAATGGTTGCAGGTCATTCCCTGTATCTTCAAGGTGGCTTTCGTCATGTTCAACCTCCCAATGAGTTTAGATTTGCTGCAACGGTCTATCTTACCCCCTTTCCGTCAGACTCGAAAGCATTATTCCCGGGAGCGCGGCAGAAGATCTCCATGAGCAGGACGGCCTTAGGCGGCCGCAGAACCTGCTGCCGCCGCACAGGATCGCTCCGGAAATTCCCTGTTATCATGGTTCTACTTGAGACCGTATTTCTCCATTCGATAGATAAGCGTCGGACGGCTTATGCGAAGAAACTCAGCCGCCCGCGTCTGGTTCCCCTTGTGCTTATCCAGCGCCTTGATGATGAGGTTCTTTTCCAGTTCCTCAAGCGACACCCCGTCATCAGGAAGGTTCAGGATAATGTCGTCGACAGAACCTCCGGAACGCAGCATTTTGTCCGGCAGGTCCTGCAGGCCGATCCGGTCCGTCCGGCGCAGGACCGAAGCCCGTTCGATCACGTTCTCCAGTTCTCGCACATTGCCCGGCCAGCCGTAATTTATGAGGGCGGCTCGCGCATCACCGTCGACGACGACCGCGGCGCCGGGATTGTATTTCTTTATGAAGTGATCTATCAGCAAGGGGATGTCATCTCTCCGGTCACGAAGAGGAGGCATCAAGAGCGTGATAACGCTGAGCCGGTAGAAGAGGTCTTCTCGAAAACGCCCTTCCTTGACCTCCCGCTCAAGGTCCCGGTTCGTGGCGGCAATGACGCGCACATTGACCGGTTCCGGACCTGCCCCGCCGACACGGTCAACGGTCCGTTCCTGCAGCACCCGCAGGATCTTCGCCTGCAGGTCGACCCGCAGTTCCCCGATCTCGTCCAGGAAGATCGTGCCGCCGTCGGCAAGCTCGAACTTTCCTTCTTTGTTCTTCACCGCGCCGGTGAACGCTCCCTTGACATGTCCGAAGAGCTCGCTCTCGATGAGCGTTTCGGGGATCGCTGCGCAGTTCACCGCGACGAACGGACCGGCAGATCTTGTCCCGCTGTAGTGGATCCCCCTCGCGATCACTTCCTTGCCTGTGCCGCTTTCACCGGTGATCAGGACCGTGGTATCGCTTCCCGCGACCCGCCCCGCCACGTCGAGCACAGCCTGGAATTTTTCGCTCGACCCGATGACCCCGTCGAAACGGTATTTATCCATCACTTCGGCGCGAAGCCGGACATTCTCCCGCTCCAGCCCCCGGAAGCGGAAGGCCCGCTCGAGCGTCAGCCTGAGTTCGTCGCGATTGAATGGTTTGGTGATGTAGTCGAAAGCCCCCTGTTTCATGGCATCGACAGCGCTCTCAATGGTCCCGTACGCGGTCATGACGACGACCGGCAGGCCGGGATCCGCCGCATGCACGCGCCGGAGGACCTCCAGCCCGTCCATTCCGGGCATGGTGATATCCGTGATAACGGCGTCTGCAGGCTCTTTCTCAAGCAGGGCAATCCCCTCCTCGCCGCTGGCTGCCGGCAGCACGCGGTATCCCGCCTCGGTCAGACTGAACTCGATCACGCGACGCAGGCTCGAGTCATCATCGATCAGAAGGATCGACTCCTTTTTCATGCCGTCTCTCCCTTTATTCCCTGGCGGGCGGGCAGGCTGATCGTGAAGATCGATCCGCGCCCGGCTTCGCTCGACACATCGATTGTACCGCCGTGGTTCTGGATAATACGGTAGGTTATGGCGAGTCCGAGCCCGGTCCCGTCCTTCTTCGTGGTAAAGAAGGGACTGAACAGCTTCGCCCGGTTCTCCGGGGATATTCCGATGCCGCTGTCAGCTATGAGCACCTGGAGCTTCCCTTCCCGGATCGTGGTCTGAACGGTCAGCATACCCCCCCGGGGCATCGCCTGGACAGCGTTCAGTATGATGTTCAGGAATGCCTGTTTCAACAGCCCCGCATCAAGATGTCTGCGTGCTATCAACCGGTCGAGCTTGCGTTCGACCGTGATGTTACCCTTGCGAACAGCCTGGGCTGTCAGTGAGAGAACACCTTCCAGCACGTCGTTGATATCAGTTTCCAGGAATTCCGGCTGGCGGGGACGGGCGAAATCGAGGAAATCCTGGACAATGCCGTTCAGCCGGTCGGTCTCCTTCAGAAGGATCTGAACGAACTCCTGCTTCGGATCGCCCGGTCCATAATCACCCTGCAGGATCTCCGCAGCGCCCTTGATTGCGCCCAGGGGGTTCCTGATCTCATGGGCAACCCCTGCTGACAGGGTTCCCAGGGCGGACAACCGGTCTGCCCTGCGGAGCTGCTCCTCGGTCTGAAAAAGGATGTCGGTCTGTTCCCTCAGTTTGCGATGGGAATCATCAAGACGCTTGATGGCTTCCTCATAACGGAGCCGCTGGTTCCGCTCCATCTGGCTCAGAACGCCGGTTATCCCGCCGATGAGCAGGAACAGGAAAATTTCCACATAATTGTAGATATCGAGGAAAGGATCGTGCCAGTGCTGGAACAGATGAGGGGAGAACAGCAATGCGGAAATGATCGATACGGATACGCCGCCCTTGATACCGAACCAATAGGCAGCCAGAAGGATGGGCACCAGGTAGAGATGTCCAAGAATGCCGTGCAGCATGCCGGTACCGCCGTGCCCGGTCCCCGGCCCTCCGACCATATAATGGAGAAGCGAGATCAAGGCAAGAAGCCCGACCAGAATATACAATGACCTATAGTTCAATCGTCCTACCACGTTTTGGGAACTCCGGCACCGGCCCGATCCTGGCTGTCTGAACATAAACAAGATATCGTCTTTTTCAATGATCGAGCAGTTTTTCTCACGTTGTCATGTATGGTTATTGTACCGTACCCAGACCTGTTTGCAAAGACGAAATCGGCGTCCCGGGGGTGAGCGCGTCCAGTGACAGGGCGCTAACTGCTGGTAATCTATCCTAAAATTACAGCTTTAATCTCGACCTGCCGCGCAGAATAGGTCCTTGACAAGCTCCCGGCAATTTGCTAAAGTGCATACATTCTAAAAAGGAAGGGAGGTGACACCTACATGAAGAAGATTATTGCTCTGTTCACGGCAATGGCGTTCGCCCTGACCCTCGGCGTTGCATTCGCAGAGGAGAAGGCGGCGGCCCCGGCGGCTCCGGCTGCTGAGAAGAAGGCTGAAGCTCCTGCAAAGAAGGAGAAGAAGGCCAAGAAGAAGAAGGCCAAGAAGGCTGAGAAGAAGGCTGAGGCTGCTCCGGCCCCGGCAGCTGCTCCGGCAGCGAAGTAATGTTATACCGCTTATTTATTATCCCGAGCGGGAACATGAATTCTTAAATGTAGTTGGCAGGCGATGTTACATCGCCTGCCTTTTTTCATGCCCTATTCCCACCATAAGTATAATCGTTTCGTTGCTTTCAGGTCCTTTACGAGTTCAACCACCGTGCCCAGGTCCTCATCGACCGCATCGGGACAGAAGTCATACACATCGTCGGCAAATGATTTCACATCCATAGGCAGTGTACGGAACTGCAGTTCCACCCAGTCATGCTCGGCACCTATTATATCAAAGGGGAACCGCTTTTCCCATGCCTTCAGTTTTTCAATGACTTCATCGTGACTGACGTCATCCTCCTCCCCGTTCGTATACATGATCCGGAGTATGTCGTATTGGTCAGTGCCCTTGATGATGCCGATCCGGTCCGTCTTGATCGCTTCATTGATGTCCACGATAAAGGCCATCCCGTGAAGCGGGGAAAGACGGGTACGAAGCGATGCCAGTACCTGCTCGGTCCTGGATTCAGGCACAGAGACCACGATGCCCCGTGCCATGATCTGAAAGCCCTTTTCATCGTAGCCGCTCAATCGGTGAAGAGCGCTCTTCGATTCTTCTTTTACGATCTGGACGATCTCACGTTCGAGGCACACCTGGACCGCGAGCTGCGCCTCCGCAGGCGTGAGAACCGCGGGCTCGGCCGAGGTGAATCGCGAGAACAGAAACAACAGGCCAAACAAAACCATGAACGCACGAAGTCCTGTCATCGAAACGACCTCTCCCTGTGGCGCTGATAGTTATGAACCTGCAACCGCATGAACGTGCGGCATAGTAGCATACCGTATGCGGAAAAACAATGCGGAAACCGCCACCAGCAGGTTGAACCAAGCGCCTGTTCCGGCGAAATCCGGCAGCGTCCCGGAACGCGGCGCACCAGCGGGCTCTTGTCTTTACAACCTGCCTGCGGTATAATCCGCTTCGGCTGCGGACCGGCCGAATCCATTCGCAACGGGATACATGAGCTATGAGCAGACACCAACCAGCGCACCGGCTTCTATCAAAACACATAACACCTGAGGGCAAGCAGCGCTTGGTGGACGAGTTCAACCAGCTCTGGAAGGTTAAACGACCGGAAGTGACCGCAGCCCTTGCCGCCGCTGCCGCGGAAGGCGACCGCTCGGAGAACGCGGAATATATCTATCGAAAGAAACAGCTTCGCGAGATCGACAGCCGCATCCATTTCCTGAAATCGCGCCTTGAAGATCTGGTGGTCGTTGACACCGCTCCGACGGATACCAGCCGGGTCTTCTTCGGTGCGTGGGTGCGGCTCGAGGACGGAGACGGGAACCGGGTGGAGTATCGCATCGTTGGTCCTGATGAGTTCGATCCTGACCGGGGCTATATCAGTATGGATTCACCCATGGCCCGCGCGCTTATGAAAAAGAACGAGGGCGACGAGGTCGTGGTGAAGCGGCCGAAGGGCGACGCGGTCTTCACGGTCCTGACCGTCTCGTACCGGCCTTTTGATCGATCCTGACGTTGTAACGCACTCCCGAGCAGCGAGGCTACCCATGATCGAAACGATCTCTTTTCTCCTTGGTATTGGTTTCAGCTGGCTGGTGTACGAGCGGACCATAAGGTCCGGTCCTTTCTCGACCGGCAGGAAGGTCCTTTACGCCGTGATTTCCACGATCGGCATCACCGGCACCATCTGGCTCAGCGGCGTCCTCATCGCACACTTTCTCAGAAAACTGCAGGTCCTGGGATGCATGATGCTCAGGGAATATTCCCTTGACCGTATTTTTATCATCCCGGTATGATGTGCTATAATTGATAGTCATTACTTTTTTTGCAGGAGGAGTCTATGAAACGATTGGTACTGTTCCTTTGTTTCCTTGCAGCTATAACCGTGCTTGTCATGGCAAGCTGCTCGGACAAGAATTCTCAGGAAGCATGCAACTATGACACAACCATGGCCTTGGACAATGGCAACTACGACGCTGTTCTCGCATCGCCCTGCGCAGACGCCCTGCAACTGGGCGCTGCAAACTTCGGCAAAGCGGGCTTCAGCGCCACCGAGGTGATCAACCGGTTTGTCGATGCAAAGAACAACCCCTCGAGCGACAGCGACATCCGGCTGTACATGTCGCAGATGATCGGCATTGTATCGGATGCCACCCTCGGCTACCTTGACAATTCCCATAACGAATATGTTACCGTACCCGCTGGCGACAGCAGATATCAGAATGCCCAGTTTTCCCTGAGCCTCGTGGACGCGATCCGAGGGTTGTCACTCCTCAAGTTCATCAGCGAAAGCAGCATTGGGACCATGAACGATAGCTGTGACGCTAACAACAACACGAAGCCGGACGACCTGGACGCCACCTCCTGCTCGCTCTATGTAAGCTCCGGGCTCACATGCACTGCGCCGACCCTCACCGTCGGCGGCACCGTGACCGTGGCCAGCGACACCCCAAACCTCACGTTTTCGAGCGTGACCGGAACGTATCGGGGGCTGGTCATTGCCGTGGCCGGCACAGGAACGAACATATCCGGTTGTCCTGCGCCCAATGAGTACAAGAAACTGCTGGTCCAGAGCGGCGCGACCGATTATGTCGCGGTCGCCACTTCCATGACGCTCTGCCGTGCTTCGGACGGCAACGACTGGCCTTGCCCGCTGATGCAGAACGGACAGCCGATGGACCTGGTCGCGGCAATAGATGCGAACCTTACCAGTTCCGTAAGCGCTCTCCAATCCTCCACCACAGGCTCTTCCGATGTATCCGACTCCATCACCCAGATCAAGACCGACGCATGTCCGGCCGGCACATGCACCTCTGCGGATATAGCAGACTACCTGCAGAAATATTAACGAGGAGGATATCGTGAAAACGATCAAAATTTATCTAATCAATGCCATTCTGGCAATTACGGTCTTCGCATTCTTGGCTTCCACCGCATTCGCGCAGGGCCCCACGTCAAACGAGTATCCATACCTGTACAAATCCAGCCGCGCAATGGGAATGGGCGGCGCCTATACCGCCATCGGGGGAAGGGTGGATGCGCTCTTTTATAATCCCGCGACGCTGATAAATATCCCGCGGGACAAGGGATGGGACGTCAATCTGCTGAACATAAGCGTACATGCCGGAAAAAATACTGAGGACTTCGTCGAGGACATGGGCGACGCGTTCGACGTAACCGACCAGAACGGCAACGGCAATACCGGAGATGAAGAGCTCAAAGCGATGAATAACGTCCTCGCCCGCTATCAGGGAAAGAACCTGCATCTCTCCGTCACGGACCTTACAGCAATCGGGAAAAGCTTCGATTCCTCCGCCTTTGCGGTCGGCGGGGTCGGCGTAGGCCGGCTGGATGCCATGGCGCATCAGGGATTCGGCTCTGACGGCCTCTTGGAGATAAACGCTGATATGACCTACGGTGCGGTCACCGGATACAGCATGGAAGCTACAAATGGCCTCTATCTCGGACTGGGCATCAAGGCGTTAAAACGGGAATCCTTGATACATAGTTTCACAGCTCAGGAACTGGTCGACAAGCAGGACACGCTGGATGACTATATTACCGACCAGCTCCGCAAAAAAGGCAGCGCTATCGGATTCGATGCGGGTCTGCTCTGGAAGATCAATCCCGACTCCTGGTGGAAGCCGTCAGCGGGTTTCTCGGTGATGAACATCGGCGACCTGGATTTCAAGGAAGCAGGGAAACTCCCCATGACCGTGAACGCAGGCTTCTCCGTGAACCCTCAGATTTCCTGGTCCCGGTCCCTGCTCATCGGCTTCGACTATGTGGACATCCTGAACAACTACGAACAGGACAAGGACATGCTGAAGCGTACCCGGCTCGGCGCGGAGCTGCAGCTCTTTGATATCATGCCGGTTGAAATGGCAGTCCGGGCCGGTCTGTATGAAGGATATCCTACCTTCGGGGCTGACCTGCGGCTGTTGACATTCCTTTTCTCCTATACCATGTACTCCGAGGAAATCGGCGCGTATTCCGGCCAGGACAAGGACACCCGGCACATCCTTACCTTCAACCTCGGGTGGTAGGTCCTATTCCCAACGACAAAAGGCACGCTCTCATGAGCGTGCCTTTTTTGCTTTGTCGGTCAGTGTTCTGGTTTCTACCGGCGTACTTTCAAACCCTGGTCCCTGTTCCGCTTCACTGATCCAGCTCCTGCAGCGCTTCTTTTGCAAGAAGTCTGACCGCCGCGTGTGCATCCCCTTCAAGACGGCGCAGCGCCTCCCGTGCCGAAGGATCTCCAATGATGCCCAGCAGGTTCACCGCATCCCCGCGGATCGTGGGATTCTCGTGCTCCAGCAGGGAAACAAGCCCCGGAACGGCTGTACGCAGCTGCAGCCGGAACCCTCCAGCCAGTTCCTCGACCAGGGCCGTGGCCCCCAATCGCACCACGACCTGCTCGTCCGCGATTAAGGCGGGGATGAAGCGCATGAGACCAGGTTCCTGTTTGAACAGGGCAACAATGTTTTCCAGGAAGCCCTTGCCCATGTACTCGATGAGCATGGCCTGCATCTCGGCGTCATTCATACAATCAGTTCTATGCTTCCGCAGACTCGATGATCTTCCGGACCTCGGGAGGCATCTCGCCCATGGTGGCGCCGATCTTCTTCTTGATGAAGGAATTGCTCATCATGAGCTTCATGGCAGTCACCATGTATTTCTTCTTGAACTCATCGCGCTCCTGGAGCGTCATTTCGGCGTAGCGGTTCATGTAAAATGCCCGGTAGCAGTCAACGATCGCCTTGTCCACTTCCTCGAGCGTCATGTTCTTGGGCTTGAGGATGGGATCGATAAGGTTGTATTTCCGGTAGTCCTTGACAACGATATAGGGCTCCAGGTCCTTGTAGATGTCCGAGTAAGGCCAGGGCGCGATCGCGAGAAAATGGGCCATATCAGGATTGAAGTCCATGACCAGTTCGAGCGTGCGCGCGATCGAGTCCTCGGTCTCGTCGGGGAATCCCAGGATCATGGACGTTTCCGTGATGATACCGTGCTTGCGGCAGAGGGCCAGCGCTTTCTTGGATTCGCCGGTGCTCAGGTCCTTTTTGATGTAATCCAGGCTCTTCTGGTCAGTTGCCTCAGTGCCCACGTAGATATGGATGATGCCTGCCTGGCGGTACTTGTGCAGGATGTCCTCGTCGCGGATGATGTCGGCCGCGCGGGTCTCCATAAGGATATACTGCCCCGCCTGCTTCTCGATCAGCAGGTCCAGGAGCTTCTCCCACCGCGCCCGGTCCGGCGTCGGATAATCGTCGGTAAAGAGCACGACATCCACGCCATACTTGTCCCGGAGCTCAAGCATCTCGCGAACGATATCCTCGGGGCTCCGCGCCCGCCATTTCTGTTTCCAGTACTTCTGCTGGGAGCAGAAGGTGCATTCCTTGTCGCATCCCCGGGAGGTGTCCACGGCGCCCAGCCGGGACCCCGGAATGACGAAGTAGTGGTAATCGTTCCAGTCGAGCAGGTCCCACGCCATGGGCTGGTTGTCAAGGTTCTCCATGAGCGGCCGCTCCGGGGTCACCGCGAGCCCGCCCTTGTCCCGGTACACGATCCCCTTCACCCGGGAAAGGTCGCCCTGCTTCGTGACCGCATCGAGCAATTCAACGATCGTTTGCTCCCCTTCCCCGCGCACAATGAAGTCAAGTGCGTCGGTGTTGGAGAACATTTCCTCGTACATGAAGGATGCGTGTACGCCGCCGAGGATCGTTTTGATGGACGGATCGACCTTCTTCGCTGTTTCGACGACCAGCGTGGCGTCGGGCGCCGTGCAGGTGAACACCGAGGCCGCGATGAAGTCGGGCTTGTAGGAGCGGATCTTCTGCTCGATCTCGGCATACCCCACATCCTTGGTCATGGCATCGAAGATGGCCACATGGTATCCGGCCTTGCGGGCCGCGCCGGCAAGATAGACAAGGTAGAGCGGCACCCACTTGCCTGCGACCTCGACGACTCCCGCGTGATAGGGAGGCGTTATGAACAATATCTTCTTTTTTGACATATGTCTATCGTCCTAAACCGGACTTGCCGGATTTGCTCCTTTGAACCGCCAAAGCGCAGCCGGAAGCAGGCGCTTCCAGGCGAGGTCGCCAGCGGCAAGATCCATCCTGATTTGTTTTGACGTCCTCACGTCCTTCACTTCTTCGCGTTAATATTTTCTGCCATTGTCAGCAAGAACTTGTTTGTTCGATCAGCTTACCTCAACGCCTGCTGCACATCCTTGCGCAGCTCATCTTCGGAATATACGCCCTTTACCTTCTTCAGGATCTTTCCATCCTTCCCGATCAGGAAGGAAACCGGCGGATGGGCGATATCGCCATACTCCCGCTTCACCCGGTCGTTGGCGACCAGCACCGGGAACAATATCCCCAGCGCCTTCACGTCCGCAAGCGTCACCTCGTTGATCGCTACGGCGATCACGGTGAATCCCTTGTCCTCGTAGGAGAGGTAGACCTTCTGGAACCCCGGCATCTCATCCTTGCATGGCGGGCACCAGCTGGCCCAGAAATTGAGCAGAACGACCTTTCCCCGGGAATCGGCGAGCCGCAGCATCCTGCCGGAGAGGTCCGCCAATGAGATGTTGGGAGCAGGGTCCCCGACAGCGGGCTTCTGTTCATTAAATGAGGCCCGGTCGCAGGCCGAGATGAGGAAAAGCACGAGCAACAGCGTTACGGCGCGTATGCAATATCTGCCTGTCATGATCACTCCCATGCGATGGTCTGTCATATTACCAGATAGCGCGGCATTCAAGAAGAGAAATCATTCTTCTTCGCCCAGCACGGACTCGATCCGGGTGCGGATCCGCTCCATAACCTGCCCGTACTCTTGTGACAACCGGTTCCGCGGCCGGGCAAGCAGGTTGTCGAAGGACTCTGCCACTCGGCCGGGGCCCGCGGACAGGACAACGACCCGGTCGGCCAGATAGACCGCCTCATCAATGGAATGGGTGACGAACAGGACCGACAGCTTCCGTTCACGGACCAGGTCAATGAGCAGGTGCTGCAGCTGGTGCCTCGTCCGTTCGTCCAGGGCGGTGAACGGTTCGTCCATCAGCCAGTACCAGGATTCCGAGGCGAGCAGTCTGCCCAGGGCGGCCCGCTGCTGCATTCCGCCGGAAAGTTCGTGAGGATAGAGATCTCCGGAGCCGGCAAGTCCCAGCCGGGCGCAGATCCCTGCGACCTGGCTCCGGGCGTCTTCCGGAGGGACGCCCTTGACCTCCAGCGGCAGGGCGATGTTCTCGCATACCCGCATCCAGGGAAAGAGCGTGTGACGCTGCGTCAGGTAACCGATCTTCCGCACCAGCGTGGCGGGGTCCTTGCCGTTGATCGTCGCGGTCCCTCTGTCGGCCCTCTCCAGGCCCGATACGATGCGCAGGACCGTGGTCTTTCCCGATCCGGTGGGCCCCACGATGCACGTGATCATTCCTTCAGGCCCCTCAAAAGTAACGCCGTCCAGCGCCTTTACCGCGGTCCCGCCCCTGCTCAGGAAGGCTTTTTCAACGTCCTTGAGGGAATATGCGGTATCGGTCAGCTGGGGGATGAGGTCTTCTAGCGGCATCGGGCCGGTCCCCTGTTGGAGGTTAGCTCGGTCATCATCGTTCCAAAGCCTGCCAGTGCCCTGCATTCCGCTCGAACCGCGCGAACGCAACATCGATCAGCAACCCGGTGATGCCGATAACGATCATGGCGGCGAAGGTGTACTGATAGTCCGAGGTCTTGCAGGCCGTGCAAAGCATATATCCGATCCCGCTCCGGGTGCCGGGAAATATCTCCGCGGCGATCAGGACCAGCCAGCACATGCCCATGGCGATCCGCATTCCGTGGGCGATCTCGGGCAGCGAATGCGGAAGCACCACCCTTCGCAGGATCTGAACATCCGTGGCGCCCAAAAGCCGCATGGTCTCCAGATAGGAGGTCCGTACAGAACGGACGCCGTGGACCGTGCTCAGGAACACGGGGAAAAAAGCGCCCCACCACAGGATGAAGACCATCGCGAGCTGTACCTGGTCGGCGACATCGTATTTCCATGCGTCCACCGGACCGAAGGCTACCGAGGCAAGGGAGGACAGTCCGAAGAGCACTGTCACCAGCGGCAGGAGCACCACCGGATTGATCGGACGCGCGATCTGGACAAGAGGATAGAACAGGCGGTCGACGACCCTGCTCTTCCCGGCAAGGAACCCGAGCGGCACCGCGGTCGCGACGCCGAGCCCGAAACCGAGCGCCAGCCTGATCAGGGTCATCATAAGCGAGAAGGCCAGGGACCGGGAGTAGAGATCGGGAGGTATTTCCAGGGGATGGGCGAGGACCCCAATGACCGCGCTGAACGACGGGATGACCGCCGTACCGCTCCGTATTCCGAGCCACCAGGCAACGACCAGCAGCGCGGGAAAGGCCGATCCCAGCAGGATCTTTCCAACGGGTCGGTCGGCCCAGGTCCCTCGCTGGTCATTCCGGTCGGTCATAAAGCGGTCATTTCCCCGCGCCGGGAAGCTCGGCAAGGGCTTCCTCGAGCGGTGTCAGATCAAAGGCGATTGAGCGGATATCCAGGGGACTCTTTCCCTGCAGTCTCTTCTGGAACGCTTTGGAGGACTGCATGAGCTCGAGCCAGATATCCACGGCGCTGATCCATGCCCGGTCCGGACGGGCTACATAGGTCACATGCGTGATGCTCTTCTCACCGATCTCCGGAGCTGTCCGGGTCCAGCGGGTCTCGGCGCTCAGCGCCCTGGCCTTGTCATGCAGAACGATGTCCGAACCAGCGGCAATGGCCTTGAGAAGCGCTTTGACCGCAGCGCGTTTTTCCTTGATCGCTTTTTCTCCCGCGGCGACAACACAGCAGGGATGGTCCTTCCACTTGCCCTCGGGCGGAAGCCCGGAAAGATCGACAACGCGGAAGCCCGCCTTCTTCGCCACGAGGATCGACGGCATGGGTTCATTCGCAACAACGCCGTCGATGATCCCGCTCTCCATGGAAGGCAGCGTGTTCTCGTCGCCCTGCAGGTTCATGAGCACCACCTGCACGGACTTGCCGTCAGCGCCGACGGGCTCCTGGCCCGCGCGGATCCCCTCTTCCGCCAGCGCCCGTGAAAAGATCAGGTAAGCGTTCGCCATGGGGTCCTTGAACCCGATCTTGAGCGGCCGGGAGGACGACTTGACCAGCTTCACGAAATCAGCCCACGATCCTGCGGTGAACTCGTTCCTGAGCAGCAGCGCGTCGCCGTCATTGTTCAGCGGCGCCAGCACCTTGAGGGGCGAGCCCTTGTCGATGAACTTGGCGACCGGCCCGAGCCCGCCCAGCCCTACTTCGATATGCCCCTGCTCCAGGGCCGCCGGCATCTTTGCTCCGCCGCCCACGCGCACAAGGTTCAAACGGGCTACAAGCCTTCCCTTGTCATAAAGATCATAGACCTCCTGGGGCTTCAGTTCCTTCAGGTAGACCCCGTAGGCCTTCTCCAGCGACTGGCCTGCGTCCGCGGCAGCGTACAATGCGATCTGATGATCATGGCCCACATGGCCCACTACCAGCGTGGGAACCTCAGACCCGCTCTCGGCGCCGAATACGATCCCGCTGCAAGCGACAAGCAGGGCGGCAAGAAGCACCGGAAAACGCAGCAAGGACATGAGGGACCTCCTCGGGAGCAGGTTAACAGCGGTCGGTATTTTACGGCGCATTGCGCTGATTTGTCAACGTTTTCCTGCGCCGTCATCGGGAAAGGAGTTGACTTTTGACCGGAGGGAACGGTAATTTATATCTACCCATGGGACCGGCGACGAACATTCTGCTCATGACCATCAACTACTCCCACGACATCGCCACAGCGCTGCTTGCCGTGAGCGGCATTGCCATGTTGATGCTCTGGAAATCCTATCCCGCGACCGCCGACGCGGCAACGGAACGCTATTTCATCAGCGCCTACCGCGGGATCACGCGGGTCGCCAAGGACTCGCTCTACTGGATACTGCTCGCCGGTGTGCCGCGCATCGTCTTCTATATGGACTACGAATGGTCCGACCTGGCTGGAGACCATCAGATCATCGCGGTCATCATCAAGCATATCCTCATGTTCCTGCTGGTCGGGACCGGGGTCTACTCCTGGATGAAACTGAGCAGGCGCGTAAAAGCATTGCACGAAAAGCAGCAGACTCCGGCATAGCCGGAAATTATGGTTCTCGGTCCCGCCCCGCGGCGGGATGAAGGGGGTTTCCATGGCACGAACGTTGATAATGGGCGCCGTGATCGGCCTGGTCGGAGGGATGGTGTTCAATGTCCTCTACTTCGGCGCAGGCCAGATAAGCACGCCCATGGCCTATGTACATGCCGTCTCCGGCACCATCCTGGGCGCCATGATCGCCTGGATCGTCTACCTCCAGCGAAAGGCTTCGGCAAAGTAATGGTCCCTATGGGCTTCAAAGGGCTCATAGCCGCAGCAGTCCTCCTGCTGACGGCGTGCTCAAGCGGGCCGTCGGAATTTCCGGCAGCGGATTTTACCCTCAAGAGCCCGCTCACGGGCAAGCAGACCTCCCTGTCCGAGTTCAAAGGAAGGCCGATCATCATCTACTGGTTCACCAGCTGGTGAATACGCTGCGCCGAAGAGATCCCGCTGGTCCTGCGGGCAGAGCAGAAATACGAGAAAGAACGATTGGCCGTTCTGTGGGTCGGGCACCAGGATACGGTCAAGAAACTGACCGGTTTCGCTGAAAAGAACAGGATCCCCGACTATCTGTTCGATCCCGACGACGGCATGTCGCGGAAATACCGGATGACCTACGGCGGCGGGGTGGTCTTCATCAACCGCGCAGGGACCGTGAAGCTCCGGGTGCCCAAGGGATTCTCGCCAGCGGGCCTGGAGGAAGCGATCCAGAAGATCCTGGTCAACGAGCCTGTTCAGCCCCAGGGGCAGGGGGCCGGTTCGCAGAAGCAGAAGTGAGTGGGCGTTTTACGAGCGCCTTGCACTTCACTCCGCACTCCGCACTTCGCACTCCGCACTGAAATTCATTATGTCCGATTCTTTTTATATAGCTCTTCGGGAATCGCTTCAGGCATCGTTCCTTGTTGCGCTGGTCCTTTTCGCGCCTCCTGCACGCGATGACGCCCGTTCCCGGCGCAATGCGCTGCTCGGTCTGGTCATCGGGTTCCTTGCCGGCACGGCCGCCGGCGCCATCCCGGCCATTACCAGGACCCTGGGCACCCACGAGACCTGGACCTTCTGGCGCCATGGCGCTGAAACAGTCCTGTTCTACGGCAGCGTCGCGCTGCTGGCAGGCACGGGCAGCAGATCACGCGCGCTGCCTCCGGCATTGTTCCTGCCCTTAGGATTCTCGCTCGTCTTCTTTGAGGCGCGGACGCTCGGCTTCATTGCCCATGATCTCGGCGCCATGACCGGCCGCATCGGGACCTCCTTTGCCTGGGGGGCAGCGGGACTTGCAGCAGGCGCCCTGCCGCTCCTGCTGATCAGGAGCCGGGTCCGCAGGCTTCCCTTTGAACGGACCTTCTCCCCCGCGAGCCTGCTCATGTCCCTGGGCGCGCTCCAGCTCTGGATGGGGGGGCTCGGCGAACTCGGCGGTGAAAGCGTCATGGTCCCGCTCCAGCGAGGGCTGCAGCTCTTCTTCAACGAGTTCATGAAAAGCGTGCAGTCGGCGCTCCTCATAACCGAGCATCCCTTTCTCGAGGTCACCCTGTCGGGTCTGGCCGAGTACCTGGGAAGCGACCGCTCCGCTCTGACCGTGACCGTGCTCTTTCTGATGATCCCTCCGGTCTACATCCTCGTCACGATCTTTGCGCGTCCCGATCCGCAGGTGACGGGCATCGCCGGAAGCGCCCATCGACGCCAGGCGGTAGCAGGTTTCCGGAGGGATTTGACCCTGGAAAGCGCGCCGGTCCTGACCGCGTTCATCGTCCTGGTGGTCATGCTCCACGCCGTGAACGTATCCATGAACCCGCTGTATGATCCCGAGCCCGTCCCGGTGCGCGAGGCCGACGAGGGCGGCGTCATCAAGATCCCGCTGTCGGGCAAGAGCGGCGACCTGACAGACAAGAAACTCCGCAAGTTCGTGTACTACGAGGGAACCAAGCAGGTGCTGTTCATCGCCATCATGAAGGCTGACAACACGGTCGGCGTGGCGCTTGACCAGTGCGAGATCTGCCGCCCCGCGGACTGGAACAAGGACGCCAAGGGATACGCACAGAAGGGCGAGAACCTGATCTGCAAATACTGCGTGACCCCCATCGCCACGAACACGGTGAACACGCCGGGAGGCTGCAATCCCATCCCGGTTCCCTTCAAGATCACCGACGGGTCGATTGTGCTCAACAAGAACCTTCTGGTCTCGACCTTTGACAAGGCCGAGGCCCTGGAAAAAGGGGGAACCCACCTGTGAGCATCCGCCCCCTCCTCCGCCTGATCGGGTCCTGGTGGCTGACCGCCGCGCTGTTGTCGCTCCTGACATCGGCATATCTCGTCTTCTCCCTTGACGGCAATCCCTACCCCGCGTGGCTGGAGTTCCTCTTTCACTCCGGCCCGGGTATCGCGCTCTACTCGGCGCTGACGATCAATATCGCGGCTGCGACCATCCGCATCGTCGTGGACCGCATGGCAAGGCCCGCAGTTACGCCGGAGACCATCCGGGCCATGGATGAATACACCGAGTTCCCGATCAACGACGACCGGTCCCTGCACATGGCGGCAGGACTGCTCAAGGAACGCCTGTCTGCACAGGACATCCGGGGCCAGGGCATGCGCCATGTGACCGGCCGCCTGTCCTTTCTTCCCGGAGCCGTTTTCCGCTTCGGCCTGGTCATGACGCTCCTCGCGCTCCAGGTGAGCGTCCACACCCGCCGGAGCAGTGACGCTGTTTTCCATGAAAACGAGGAGCGGAGCATCCTGGGGAGCCCGATCACGGTGACAAAGATCTCGGCAAACCTTCCTGGCGATTTTCTGCAAGTAGGTGATGACACGACCTTCCGGCTTGACCGGGTGTCCGTTACCGCCGCGTCTGCAGGAGCAAGTCACCGCATCACGCCGGGATTCCCGACGCGCATCAGCGGCGCCTATTATCGGGTCCGCCATGTAGGTTTCGCCCAGCCGGCGGTCATCGCGGTCGCGGGAAGGACCCAGGAGCTGACGGTCGATCTCGACGTCCTGCCTCCGGGAAGAACAAGCATCCTTTCCCTTGCATCAGGCGACTCGTTCTTCACCTTCTCCCTCGAACCGGACAGGACCATCACCAAGGGCCTGGTCACGGGCAGGCAGTACGATCTGACAGCGCCCCGCTACCGGGTCACGGCGCAGCGCGGGAACGTGCGGGGAAAACAGCCTTCGGCCGTTCTCCGGCCCGGCAGTCGTGCCGCGGTCGGTCCGGCATCGATCGCGCTGGGCAGACCGGGGCTGTCGGTGCGCATCCAGGCCACGTCCGACCCGGCGCTTCCCTTCCTGTATGCAGGCATGCTTATTTTGCTGGCAGGGCTGGGTGCGATGCTGAGCAGGTTCTTCTGGTATGAACGGGAATTCGCGCTGTCCATGGACGGGACCACGCTGATCATGGGATGCAGGGACGAGTTCTTCAAGAAGTGGGGGATCCTGCGATTCCAGCGCTGGACGGAAGGTCTGCAGGTGGCGGAAAAAGCTGGTTAAAACAACTATGACACCTTCTTCACCAAGACCGAAAGATGGCAACACGCGCCTGCACGTCCTTGCCGGTGTCGCCTGCCTCTGCGTCCTTGCCGGCGCGGGCATCGGCATCCTTGCCGGACGCCAGGACATCACGCCGAGCGATTGCCTCGAAACACGGTTGAGCGGCTACCGGTTCATCAACCCCCTGCTTGACTGCGAGATCGCCGGAAATCCCGTCGCGTTCAGGGAATTGAGGTTTTTTCAGCACAAGATCGAACAGCTCATCAGGGATCGTACCGGAAAATACCAGCTCACCTTGGTGTCCGTTTACTTCCGGGACCTTATGAACGGCCCCTGGTTCGGCATTAATGAAAAAACGCTTTTCACTCCGGCAAGCCTGCTCAAGGTCCCGATCATGATCGCCTGCCTCAAGCAGGCGGAAAAGGATCCGTCGTTCCTCGGCAAGCTCGTCCCCAACACTCTGCGGGAAGACCTGAATCAGAAGCAGTTCGTCAAGCCCGACGAGGTGCTCAGGCCGAACCGCCGCTACACAGTGGAACAGTTGATCCGGAGGATGATCGAATATTCGGACAACAACGCGGCACACCTGCTCGGCAAAACCGTGGACCCGAAAATGCTCGTCAGGACCTTTCAGGACCTCGGCGTGAAGCGCCCCCTCTTGAACATCCAGTACGATTTCATGTCTGTCAAGATGTACGCGTCGTTCTTTCGGATCCTCTTTAACGCATCCTATCTTGATCGGAACTATTCACAGCTGGCCCTGGAGTATCTCAGCTATTCCACGTTCAAGGATGGTATTGCCGCCGGCATCCCTCCTTACATCCTCGCGGCCCACAAATTCGGAGAATTCCATGTTCCGGGACCGGAGAACATCAGACAGCGCCATGACTGCGGCATCATATACTATCCCGGCAGACCCTACCTGCTCTGCGTCATGAGTCGCGGTCAGGACTACGATTCTCTCGACAACATCATTCGCGAGGTGAGCAGGACGGTTTATGAGGAGATCGACGCGGACGTGAAGTCCCGGTCGCGGAGGTCCGCCCCATGAGCCTCCGCGCTTCATATACGGTTCCGGCGACGTTGGTCCTGGCCGGCGTCATGCTCATCAGCCTCGGGTTCCTCATCGGCTTCGCCGCAACGGGTCGTGGTGATTCCGCTATTCATGCCGAGCGAACCGCGCAGCTGCGTCTCACTGATTTCGACCTCACGAACCCGCTGCTGGAGTGTGAAGGCGCGGATGCGACCATCGGGGACCGCACGTTCAGGCCGTTCAAAAATGAGTTGAACTCTCTCGTGAGCAGTATCCTGAACCGGGGACAGGTCCGGCAGCTCGCGGTGTATTTTCGCGATCTGAACAACGGCCCCTGGTATGGGATCAACGAAAATCTTGAATTCTACCCTGCAAGCCTGATGAAGATCCCGGTCGCCATGGTCTTTACGAAGGAGGCCGAGGCTGATCCACGTGTCCTGCAGCGGGTAATCAAGAACACACTCTCTAAGGATTATAACACCTCACGCGTATATCCGTCTTCCCGTGCGGTGCTTCCCGGCAGGAGCTACCGGGTCCGGGATCTGATCGAGATCATGCTGTCCGAATCAGACAACAATGCCGTTGTCTTGCTGGGCCGCCACATGAATCGCGCCATCGCGGAACAGCTTTTTGCCGATCTGGGCCTGCCTGCGCCGACAAACGAACCACGGGACTACCTGTCCATCCGTTCCTTTTCCATGCTCTTTCGCACCCTGTTCAATGCGTCCTATGTATCGAAGGACGCCTCGGAGGAACTCCTCTCGCTCCTGAGCAGATCGTCCTTTCGTCAGGGGATCGCGGCGGGTGTTCCCGAGGGGGTCATGATCGCGAACAAGTATGGCGAGCAGCAATTGGGACCGGCAGGGAGCGTCAAGGAATTGCATGACTGCGGCATCATCTATTATCCCGACAGCCCCTATCTCCTCTGCGTCATGAGCAAGGGGGACAGCTACGAAGCCGATGAAGCGGCCATCAGGGAGATATCACGATTTGTCTTTTCGGTCGTCGATTCCGAGCAGCGCGAACATTCGGATGCGAAACACCGATAGGCAGTGGTCAACCGTTCATCCGCGCCAGGACGAACCCCGCGCCGCCAAGGCAGAGCAGTACCCCGCCGAGAAGCGCCCAGGGCGCGCCGGGATCGCGGCTTACGCGGATAAGCGCCGAGGATCCCTTGTTGTCAACGTTCACGGATTTTGAGAAGATCCCGTAGCTTCCCATATGCAGGGGATGCGCCGGCCTGAGGGACCGGACCTCTCCGGTCTTCCCGCCGTTGCTCCAGCGCAGCACCGCCTCCCAATCCACGGCATACCCGTTCGCATCGAGCTCCTCGCGCACGCTTACCAGCGTGATCGCGGCGCCTTCTGCCACCAGTTTCGTTTCCCCCTGTCTGATGTCCAGGTCCAGCTTCATGCCCATTGACGCGGTCAGCAGATGTCCCAGCATGACAAAGAGCACGCCGACATGCATGATCTGCGGGGACAAGCGCGCTATCGTGTTGATCCTGCCGACCCTGAACAGAAGCGCTTCACCGGTGCAGACCAGCGTGTTCAAGGCAAACAGTCCGAGCCCGGCGATGAGACCGTAGATCCACCACGTCGTGCCGATATTTCCCGCTTCGGAAAGCCAGCGGAACAGCGGCGTGTCGTCGATGCCCGAGAAGAACGCGAGATTGCCCGGCAGCGCGATCGACCCCCAGAGCATGATCACCGCGAAGAAGACGAAGAACCAGTACGCGGTCCTGATGGAAAGGAAGAAATTGAGGATTGCTTTCATAGACAGGTCCTTTTATAGGATAGGGAGCCCAATCCGCAACAAGATCGAAAAGCAAAGATGTCTCGCGCAAAGCCGCACTGTTTCAGAATTGCACCGGCGGCGCGGGAATGATCGTTCCCACCCCAAAGTAAGCAAAAAGGGCGATGAGATACCCGAGCAGGCCGATGATCGCCGCGGGCCTGCCCGCCAGGCCCTTAAGGTAGCGCTGGTGCAGGTAGAGACCGAAGAAGAACCAGCAGAGCGTGGTAAAAAGCTCCCTTGAGGTCCAGAGCCAGTACATGCCGTAAGCGATGAAGAACCAGACACTGCCTGCCACGAGCGCGATCGTGTAGACCGCCCACCCGTATGCGGCGAGCTGGTACTGCAGACGCTCCCGGTCCGCGTTCCCCTCGGCAAGATAGGCGATACCCGCGCATGCCGAAACCCCGAAGAATCCGTAGGACAGGTACAGGAGGAACATATGCAGCGTGAACCAGGGGGTGCGCATGAACGGAGAGATCGTGTTGATCGTCGGGAAGAGCAGCGACGCTATCGCCAGCAGGGAAACGGCCGTGATCGACGTAACCTGATACCAGGGAGAGGTGTCGGCGGCGGACAAACGCCAGTACACGACCGCCGTCGTAAAGGCCATGAACGAGACGTTATCGTGCTTTTCCGTGAGCGGGATCCCGCCGAGGACATAACCGCGGTATATGATGCTGAGGCCGTGCAGCACCAGCCCCAGAAGAAAGAGGGTGCGGCTGTGCTTTCCTTCCATCATGCCCATGCCGTAGAACAGCGCGGGAACGAGGATCGAGAAGATCGTGATGAGGGTCCGCGCTTCTTCCGCGCTCAGATCAGAAAACATGGAATGCTCCGCTGAAATGAAAATATATTCTACCGCGAAGGCGCGCGGGGCGCGATGGACGTCAAAATCTTTTTTATCTTTAATTCAGGATCTCAAGAGATTTCTTCGCGACCGTTGCGTCTTCGCGGTTCATGGGATCTTCTGCATGGAATGGTCCGGCTCAGGAGGAAAGCTTTTCCCGTGTCGCGGACGCGACACGCAGCCAGAAAATAATGCCCACGACGATCATGACCGCGGCGAGACCGTACTTCATGAAGAGGCCTGCCTGATACCCTTTCTGCGCAGCGTTCACCCATTCGAACGTGTCGAACGTCGCGATGCGGATCAGGCCGCTAACCATGATCCAGACAAGGGAGATCCAGACGAGCCGCACCATGCCGCGGTAGAGGCTCCGTGCATACGCGCGCAGCACCGGACTCTCGGCGCCGTTGTTCAGGTATTTCCGGAACAGCCAGAGCACAAGCGCGCAGGCCGGCAGCATGGCCGTTGCCACGTCGTGGAAATAATTGTTCATCAGTAAAAACGTCGCGAATCCCGGGTTCATCACTTCCGCACTCCGCATTCCGCATTCCGCATTCGAATCATCTCTTCCCGCTCACGCGCGAACTGCTTGAACGCCCTGCCCTGGGGGAACTGGACCATCCAGGAGGTGATATGGCTCATGGGGAATCCCTTCCATGACACCTGGGACATGCGCTCCAGGATCTGGGGGACCGAGAACAGGTCAGCCCGGAGCCGCACGATCGCATCTTCGCGCTCCAG
The DNA here is from genome assembly GCA_029858565.1 of Nitrospirota bacterium. Taxonomy (GTDB): domain Bacteria; phylum Nitrospirota; class UBA9217; order UBA9217; family UBA9217; genus JAKAHZ01. The sequence continues at coordinate 34,177 of JAOUEV010000020.1, forward strand.
CACGGACATGGTGGGATGCTCGTAGGTCGCGTGGTTGCCGTCGTAGCTGTCCCAGTCAAGACCGGGGATCAGATAGGGCTTGTAGATATCATAGAGATCGGTGCCGGGAAAGGGCGTGGTCATGACCGGATGGGCCGACACCTTCAGGTCATCACAGAGCTTGCGGATGCCGTCAAAGTCCTCACGCACATCCTGCCTGCCGCCGACCATGATGAAGAGCATGACCTCGATGCCGTGGTCGCGCACCTTTTTGATGGCGTCCCTGCGCTCGCTGCCCTGCTTGGTCACGGCCTTGTATTCCTGCAGGCTCTGCTGGTTGTTCGATTCCCAGCCCACGAGCACCGCCGTGAGGCCCGCCTTGCGCGCGTTGTTCAGCAGTTCGTGGGAGCGCGGATGCTGGATCGACGTGAGGTCGCCGGAGCCGAACCACCATTTGCGCCGCACGGTCTTTGCCATCTCCGCGTAGAGCTCGATGGAGCGGTTGACGTTCACTCCCCAGATATTGTCGTCGATGCCCCAGAAGAGATGCCGTTTGCTCGCCGCGACCTCCTCCACCACGTCCTTGATGGGACGCATGCGCACTTTTCCGCCGAAGAACTTATGGACCGAGCAGAAGGCGCAGGAGAAGGGGCAGCCGCGGGAGGTCTGGAAATAACCGTACACGTACTTGGTCTTCCAGAGGTTCGTGACCGGACGGGGCAGGTTCACCAGGTCCGAGAATGTGCCCTGGTAGGTCTGCTTGAGCGTCCCCTGCTCCGCGTCCTTCAGCAGCCCTGCCCAGATGTTCTCCGACTCTCCGAGCACCAGCGCGTCGCAGTGCTGCTTCGCCTCCTCGGGGAGCGCTGTCACATGAATGCCCCCGAGAATGACCTTCTTGCCCATGGCGCGGAGCTTGTCCGCGGTCCGGTAGACCCAGGGAGCCTGGGGCGTCAGCACGGTGAATCCGATCAGGTCCGCGTCCGCCGCCTGCGGATCAAAGGATTCCTTGTTCGCGTCAACGACCTGGACCTCGATGTCCGGCCTGAGCTGGCGCGTAAGCCCGGTCATGTATTCGAGCACCGGAGGGGCGATAGGCAGTCCCTTGGACTTCTGGCCCTTCTCGCCGAAGGGAGGGGAAACAAGCAGGAGTTTCATGGTGCACAATGTACCACAGTGCCCGCGGGAAGTTCAATTGCTTTTGGGCAGGTTAAAATGCGAACGGCCGCTGGCGCGGCCGTCACGGGAAATCCGGCGTCAGCAGCGAGGACCTAGTCCTCGCACATCATCTTGATCTTGTCGAGCACAGCCTCCGCCTCCTTCTGGTTCAGCTTCTCCACCAGCGAGCTCTTTGAAACAACGCTCATGATCTTGCTCGGCGTTTCGTAGATCACCTCGACAGTCAGGTCCGTTCCGCCTCCGTTCTGCCGGAACCCGTAATTCTCGGTGATCGGGAACCCGCCCTCCATCTTCATGCCGAACTTGGCGTTCTTCACGTTCTCGATGATCGTGCCTTTGCCGCCGAAATCCAGGCCGAGCATCCGGTACTTCCAGACAAAGGTCGTCCCCTTGTCAACCGCAGGGGAGGAAAGGTCGCGGACCTCCACAAGGCTGGTCACGTATTTCGTCCAGTTGTCGGGGCTTACGACAAAATCAAAAACCTTCTCGATCGGCGCATTGATCGTGATCGTTCTGCTGATGGTCGGCATGTACAGGTCCTCCTCTGCGGGAATGCATCTATTATAGCATATCACGGCGCGATCGCAAAATCTCCTTGCAAACGGCCATCGTTTCCTTTATGATTGGTCACGATGGAAGCGGTAAAGCACGTTATCGAGCCGCAGTATCTCGCCCAGGCCCTTGCTCAGGGTGTGACGGTCCGCATTGGCCAGATGAACAAAACGGAGCATGAAGGCATCATCCGCGAGATCGGCCGGTACGAGATCAATGTGGAAGAACAAGGCGGCACCGTGACCATCCTGAAACAGGACATCTCGTACATCCATTCCCCCCGCACCCTCATCCAGGCAGCGCCCCCCATGGAACAGGATACGGCTGCGAACCCGGAACACTCCGCTTCGATGCGGCCGAACGTCCAGCAGGAGTTCCTCGACAAGGCGATCCGCGAACGTCACGTTCTCACCCTCTTTCTCCTCACGGGCCAGCGCGTGAAAACGGTCATTGAGAACTACGATAATTTTACGCTCCTGACGCGCGAGGGTGAGCAGCAGCACCTCTATTACAAGCACGGCGTCAGCACGATCAACCGCTAGGGGCCTACCATGGAAGCAAATCTCCTCGACAAGATGTTGGCCGATTACCAGGACCGCAAGACCGCTGTCACCATCGTGCTGCAGAACCGCGCGCGGGTCTCCGGCACGATCAGGTCCTTTGACAGCTATGTCATCATCCTCGAGAACAGCAGGAGCGAGATCGTCTACCGCCACGCGGTGTCGTCCGTCTCCCCGGCAGTCAGCGCCCCGCAGCGCCCCGCGACCCGGCCGCAGGAGCAGCCCCGGCAGACGGCGAAGGAGGACAAGCGACCGGCTGCTCGTCCTGCGGCGCGGCCTGCAAAACAGAAGCACCCGAAACCCCAGCCCCGGCCGGCAACCCCGTCCGCGGAACCATCCCTGAACACCGGCATGCAGGAAGGCCTCCAGCGGTGGCTCAAGGGACAGAAGGCAAAATAACATGGACCGTCGGTCCCTGGTGCTCGCCGGCATCGCCGGCCTGCTGATCGCGCTCTCCTTTCCGTCGGCAGATATCCCGCTCCTCGCCTGGTTCGGCCTCGTTCCCCTGCTCCTCGCACTTCGTGACCGCACTCCAAAAGAGGGGTTCTGGCTCGGCGCGCTCTTCGGCATCGTCTATTTCGGCGGCACCGTCTACTGGGTGATCAACTCGGTCCACTTCTACGGCCACATCCCGCTCGTTCCCGCAGCGCTCATCACCCTGCTGCTCTGCTCCTACAATGCCCTGTACCCCGCCCTTTTCGGGGCCATCATCAGCCGCCTGCGTGCGAAGCGCCCTGCGCTCATCATCATTGCAGCGCCGGCGGTCTGGACCGGCCTCGAGCTCGCCCGCACCTACGTGTTCAGCGGTTTCCCCTGGTCGCTCCTCGGGTACAGCCAGTACCGCATGCTTCCGCTGATCCAGTTCAGCGACATCACCGGCGTCTACGGAGTCTCGTTCCTGATCGTGCTGGTGAACGCGCTGGCCGCGGGACTGATCGAGGACCGGAAGCGATATCTGCCCGCGATCGCCGGACTTGCGGTCCTTGTTGCTGCGGTCCTGTACGGATACGTCCGCCTGCAGCAGAGTTCCCCTGCCGAGGGAATAAGGATCTCGGTGATCCAAGGCAATATCGAGCAGGACAAGAAGTGGGACCCGGCGTACCAGTCCGAGGTCCTTGCCGCTTACGAACGGCTGACCAAGGGCGTGCTTGAGAAGAAGCCTGACCTCGTGATCTGGCCCGAGACCGCGACGCCCTTCTACTTTAACGGGAACTATCAGAACGATCCGGCGATGACCAGGGACCTGAAGACCTTCGTGCGGGGAATGGACGTTCCCCTGCTGTTCGGCAGCCCCTTCTACGAGCGGACCGGAGAACGTTCCTACATCCTCCGCAATACAGCCTATCTGCTCGACAGGTCAGGTGAGACCGCGGCGATCTACCACAAGATCCACCTCGTGCCGTTTGGTGAATATGTCCCCCTGAAGGACAGTCTTCTGTTCTTTGTGAATAAAATGGTTCAGGCGATCGGGGATTTTCAGGGCGGGACCGAGTACACGGTAATGAAGGTCCGGAATGGGGAAAGCAGCGGCAAGGTCGCGGTCGGGACCGTGATCTGCTATGAGATCATCTTCCCGGACCTGGTGCGGAGATTCGTGGACCAGGGCGCAACGGTGATGACGACGATAACCAACGACGCCTGGTTCGGCAGGACCGCGGCGCCGTATCAGCATTTTTCCATGGCCGTGTTCCGAGCTGTGGAGAACCGCGTTCCCGTTGCCCGCGCGGCCAATACGGGTATCTCGGGATTCATCGACGCCCAGGGCAGGATCCTCGAGACCTCGCAGATCTTCACCGAGGCCGCGCTGACCCGAACGGTCACGCCCTCGGACGGCAGCAAGACCTTCTATACCCGCTATGGCGACGTCTTCGCCTATCTCTGCGGCCTGGCAAGCCTCGTCCTGCTGGTCAACCTTCCGAAGAAGACCGCGAACACAAACTAACCGCTCCCTTCACAAGGACCCTCGCCCGGCTTTACTCCATCTTCCCCGCAAGGAACGCGCCCGTTTCTTTATCAACGGTCATGATGTGATCGCCGAAACAGTCATTGAGCTTTCGCACGATGTCGAGGCACAGGAACGGGGTCATCTCCCCCTTGGCGGGCATTGCCCGGGAGCGCTCGGATAGGAATGGGAAAATAGACCGCAAAGGCAACCGGCGCAGCGAAGAACCGGATATGGCACGGGAGCATGAAGCCAGGCTTAAAGATCGGGATCTTCTATTTCACCCTGCGGGGAGAAAGACCGTCGGTGCTATTTCTTCTGTAGCGAACCGCTCGTCCATTTGATCTCCAGCTTTCCCTGGCTGACGGCCGCATCGTAGATATCAGCGGGAGTGATGGTGCTGCGGCGGAACAGGACGTTCAGGAAAGCATGTGGCTTCGGCTCCAGACCGAGATAGCTGTGAACGCTCTTGAAACAGTAATAGACGAACTCGGAACAGCTGAACCGGTTGGCGGTCTTGATATCGTTGAACTGGAAATCATAGCACGAGCCTATCTTCCCCAGGGCCGAGCTCCGGACGATCTTGATGACGTGGGCTCTGCTGACGCTCTCACCCTTTATCAAACTGGCATGTATTGCTTCCGCATCGTCCGGAAGGGCCTTGATCAGGGACCTGTCCCTCTCTCGGTCCTGCGGTCCGAGCTTGAACTGATCATGGAGCCGCAGCACAACGAGGTAGTCGCAGCGCAGGAAGGTCAGGATGTCCTCCACGAACACGCCCCGGGTCATGGCATGGACGACCATTTGCCGTCCCTCCTGATAGTAATTTGTGTCCTTGCGGATCCTATCCTTTTCAGCATCCGAGGCAGGGAGCCAGGCTCCCGAATCATCCATGGTCTGCAGTCTTCGCGCGACGATCTGCCGGTCTTCCGGTCCTTTCAATTCGCCCAGGTACAGCGCCGCGTGGGAAAAGTATTTTCCCAGCCCCTGCCCGCCGCCGGACAGGCGGATCATGATACCGTCCAAATAGCCGTCGTACCCGCGCAGCAGGATGTCCCCGGGCTGCAGCTCGCGGTCGATCAGGTCGCGGATCTCCCTGCCTTTGATCTTATAGGAGCCCGGGTCTTCCACCAGGCTGACCGGCGAGGTGAAGTATTTCATCCTGCCGATCCAGGCGATAAAGGAATCGATACAGGCGTCGAGCTTGCCTGCGAGTCCGACGTATTTGCGATAGGGATTGTCCTTCTTCGGCCCGGGCCGGGTGATGGTATACACCACGCTGAGCGTCACCATGAGCAAGAGAGGCGACCACCAGCATTCGCGCCAGGCAGGAGAAAGGTAGAGCAGATAGGAGATCCAGCCGAACAGCAGGGTAAGAACGACCAGGTTGGTGAAAACGCTGTAACCAAAGAACAAGAGCCTGGCGATCCATGCGACTATGGCGAAGAGAAGTGTTTCGAGCTTCTTTTTCAACGGTCCCCCCGGACGGTCCAAGTAGTAAGAATGAATTCAGTTATTCCTGCCAGAGCTGATTAAAGCAGTAAGACGGGATGCCAAGACACAACGCGGCGACGGCTGAAGGATATTGATCAAAAAAGTACCGCTTCAGGATCTGCTTCAGCAAGCGACGGTCATGAGTATAGCAGAAACAGGAAAAAGGATAAAGCGAAATATCAGGCGGCAGACGGTGGAAAGAAAGCATGCGGACTTGAGCTGTTTCCCGAGGATATGGATGATGAGAAGAACAGCAGATCCTATTCTTGGTTGATTCAATATCCCGTCAACGAAAAATGCATGAAGTCCTTCTGTTTTCCCGCGATCTCTCCGCCCCAGCGAAAACCCGCTTCCTTGAACGCCAGCACGACATCGCCGTTCCGCTCGAGCGTTCCCGGCACCCCGATCCTCCACTCCCCGCCGCGCAGGAGCCTGCACTCGGGCCCGAAGGTAACACAATTGTCGTAGAGGCCGTTCAGGTCAGGATTGATGTCGATAGCCGTGCCGAAGGAGTGGTTGCTGAATTCCGTGCGGTTCCCGTCCCGGTCCACCGGGCCCCGCGACTTGATCACGCGGTATCCCACGACCGACGTAATCGGCGCTCCGCGTCGCAGAAGGTCCTCCAGGACACCCCGCACCCGCGGCGCAACCTTATAACAGACGGAAAAAGAAGGAAGCGGCGGCAATTCGATCCGCACCTGGTCCTCGCTGCAGACCGTACAGCCCGTTGCGGGATCGGTCTCTTGCGGAGTGAGATCTTCCCGGGACCGCTGAACGTTCTTCTTCAGCACGCTGCTTTTCTGGTTCACGTTCCAGACCAGCATCTCATAGGTGCACTCCCGGTTTTGCTGCTCCGTGCGTCCTTCTTTCGCACTGATCATGAAGCAACATGCCAATACGCCGCAAAGAACCAGGGTCTTGGACCTCGGCCGGCCGTCTATCTTCAGCATCGTGAGTTCACCGCCCTTTCCCCCTCAGGGACACCAGATTATTCCACTGCTTTGATTACGACCTCCCGCACCGAGGACCTTCCGAGATCGTCAACTGCCCGCAGGGACACTTTCCCGGTTCGCGGCGTCCAGAACAGCATTTTCCCGCTCATCGATTCCCCAAGATAGGTCTCGTTCGCGAACCAATGGATCTTCCGCGTATCAGCATCGGTTACCGCGCTCAGGGGCAGACGCTCCTCTGCAATCTTTTCAAGGCGAAGACTGTACACGAGCCCCTCTCGCGGTGAAGTTATCCTCGGCCCCGCGCCTCGCGCTGCCGTGTCCTCTATCTTGCAGCCCGGTTCGTAGGGCGGAGGTATTTTGCGCGGAATCCCCGCCTGTCGGAATATGGCGTGAAGGTCCGACGGCCAGAACTCATAAACAGCAGGTTTCGTTCCCGGCGCGTTATCCGCGCAAGACCGGAGGCCGGTCCTGCTGTTTACGAAAATCCTGCGGTGGACATCACACTTGGAAATCGGCGATTTTCCCGGAATGAACCAGGTGCCGACCCGGTGATCGCAGTCCGTTCCCGGGAGCCCGCCGGACAGGGCGCAAACCTCGACTTTTGTCAGGTTCAGTTCTGCAAGATTGCTGCTTCGCGATTTGCGCATCTCCGGGTCCTGCGATTTGAGCGAATCAATGATCTCGAAAAAGAGCGGCGCAGCAGCGTCGCGGCCCACAAATACCGGATTGCCCTCTCCGTCGAAATTCCCGATCCAGACCGCGATCACATAAGGGCCGGCGATCCCGATCGACCAGGCATCGCGAAATCCGAAGGACGTGCCTGTTTTCCAGGAAACAGGAAAGGCATTGCGCACCCAGTCCGATCGATACCCATGGTCGGGCGCGGGATTGGCTGCGAGCATGTCGAGCACCAGAAAAGCCGCTTCCTTGCTGAGCAGAGACATTGTCTCGCCATCATTCTGTCCTGTATGGAACTTGAGCGGTTTCAGCGTGCCGTCGTTCACCAGCATGGCATAGAGCTGCACCAGCTCCTCCATGGTCACTTCCGCGCTGCCCAGTGCCAGGGACATGCCGTAGAAAGCCTCGTCCTTCATGCGCGTGATCCCGGCTTTCAGAAGAAACCCGTGCAGCCCCGGAGAAGCAAGTTTCGATGCGATCTCCACCGCGGGCACGTTCCTGCTTTTGACCAACGCGTCCCGGGCTTTTACGGGTCCCAGGAACTCATTGTCGAAGTTCTCGGGATTATACGCTCCGAAGCTCATGGGAGCGTCCTTAAGCATGGTGAGCGGATGGATGATCCCCTGGTCAAGGCCCATTCCGTAAATGAACGGCTTGAGCGCCGAACCGGGCGAGCGCTTGGCCCGGGCCCCGTTCACCTGCCCGTCGATCGACTGATCAAAGAAATTCGCTGACCCGACCAGAGCCCTGACCTCAAGGGTCCTCGCATCAACGAGCATGGCGACCGCGTTCCTGATCCCCCGCTGTTTGTTCGCCTCAACATAGCTCCGCACATGCCGCTCGAACAGCGTCTGGAGCTTGAGATCGACCGTGGTATTGATCACCGGATCAAAAGGATCGAGTTCGCGCACCTCGTTCACGAAGTGCGGAGCCCGGAAAGGCAGATCACCGGGCCGTTTGAGCGAGACAGGCTGGTTTACCAATGCCTTCTGATCCTCGTCCTTTGGGTATTTTGCAGCCCACTTGGCAAAGAGCACTTTCCGCGCCTGATCAAGATCCGGACGCGGGCTGATGCCATTATCTCCCAGACGAACCATCCTGCGCGCCGGGCTCTGCGGAATGACACTCAGGGTGATCGCGTCTGCGAGCGTCAGCTTGTCCGCGTTCTTGTGGAAGTATACGAGACTTGCTGCACCCGCGCCCTCGATATTGAGGCCATAAGGGGCAAAATTGAGATAGGCTTCCAGTATTTCGTTCTTCGAGTAGAGCAGTTCGAGCCAGAGAGCGGCAAGTATCTGCGTGGTCTTTCCCGAGATGGTGCGGGAGTTGATATCGTACTTGATCCGCGCCAGTTGCATGGTGATCGTGGATCCGCCGATCTTCCGGTCACGCTTTACATAGGTGTGCCAGATGGCGCGAACGAGCGATGATGGGCTCACGCCTGGATGGAACCGGAACCATTTGTCCTCATGGAGCAGCGTGGTCCTGGCCAGGACCGGCGAAATGGATGTGAGCGGGAGCCAGAGCCGATACTTGTCATCGCGCGACAGGGTCAGTCGAAGAAGCTTGCCGTTCCGATCATAGATCGCCTGGGAGAAGCTTACGTCGGATTTGAGGGAGGGGGAAAGCAGGCGGAAAAGCACGAGGGTGATTAAGGTTATGGCAGCGAAGCGAACAATATGTTTTCTATTCTTCAATAACATGCTCAGTATCGAGAACTTCTCGAAGTGCCTATCAATACGAAATCAGCGTTACACCTACTAACCTGCAGTTTCCGTCTGGTGAAACAATAAACAATTACGGAACGAAACTGACATATGAACGACGCGGGTCCCGCGCCGCCTTCTGGCGCGTCGCGGTGTGCCTCGTTAGAATCAGTTATGTTCTGGGTCAAGCAGAACTGAAAGAAAATTCACTTCATCTCTGGAACTGACGTCAAACTGTTGAATTCTTTTCTCGTGATAACCTCTTGCAGAAACGGCAATATCAACGTTCTTGATCTGTCTTTCTGGATCTGGAAATGTAAAATCTGCTGTTCCAACCCAGGTAGTCTTTTGTTTCTTATCTCGCACAGTCACCAGTGCACCTTTTATCGGCTTCTTGCGATCTGTATTGTCATGCACTATTACATTGATCCGGCATTCAGAATCCTTTAATTTCCCACCTAATAAAACGCCGAGAAACTCCACGCCACCAACGCGTTTATCTTTGAGTATGTCCAGTACCAGATCGCCATATTGCGGATCGTCAAGAATAATGTTTGTTTCAAATTGCCACGAAGAACCAGGTTGGTTTGCGCGATATGGATCAACAAAGTGCAGCATGGGAATCTCACCGGAAACTTGAGTGCAGTTCTTCAGCGATTCATGAAGCCATTGTTCCTTTGGTAATTGATCTTTAGCTAAAGCAACTAGCCAGGTCGGATCATACGGTTGCCATGATTTCTTTTTTATCTGGTTTTGCAACCACACGATTGGATACGTTAAGTAAAGTTTGATTTTTACCAAGAGAGGTATCTTCATAGGAATCTTTATCCGGACTAACGACGCCGGTCACGCGCCGCCTTTAGCGCGTCGCTCTGTACCGGCTGGTTTTTTTTGACTGTTTTGCTATTTGCTCCAAGTAATTTCGACGGGATCTTTCAGCTTTAATATCGCATCCAATTTTCTGATCAATTCTGCAGGTGGTTTTTCTTCCTTTTTGAACAGTTCAAACGTCATGCTGTTAAAATAGAAGTCGTTGTCGTCCATTCCGTTTTGAAGGAACTTCTTTCGCAGATAATTTATCTCATCGTTTGTTAGTGTGCCTAATTCAGCATTGTTTTCTTTGTCCTTGACTCTATAATCGCCGGCCGGTAGATCGATGAATTTATCTAGCTTCTTCTTTGCGCCTTTTCTCTCACTGACTCCAGAGAAGAACTGATATGCGAGTTCCGCTAGCAAAGATAAGAGAAACAGGGGAACAGCAACCCAATCCAAAAGTCCGCTGAGTGCAGTGCTGAAAATTCCGCCTAAAAAAATCGCAATCAAGGAGCCAAAGGATACTCGCGATACAATCCTGAGTGTTTTGAGTGTTTTTGGTGTCATAAGGCTAAGCACCGTGAATATGTATCAACTTTAAAAATAACGCCCGTGTCACGCACTGCCTTGGGACGCGTCGCTGTGGACGCGGTTATTAGGTGGCAGTTTCTTTTTAACAGGGCACATAACGACCACTTGTGTGCCCTGGGTCCTTTGACGAATTTCAATTATCATTGCAAGTCTGGTGGGTTTCGCGCCGATCTACCCGACCTGCAACTATTCTCATTCGCTGGACGGTACAAAGGCGTTTGTTCTATCAAGCGTGATGGAGTGATATGCTTTCCCTTTATTAAAAATTTCTGTTCCAACTAGCCAGCCTGTTTTTCTTTCATAATACATTCTCTCAAACAATTCTTTTCCATGTGTAATATCAACTATCCAAACATCCCAGGTCTTCCACCTTCCTTTCTTTATTACTCTTCCTTTAAATTCGTCATGAAAGATATAAGTATATACATGCTCTATATGCTTCCCTTTAGTCCAGAATATTTCAGGCAACCATAATTCGGTCAATACCTTTTCTGAGCTATCAAAGTGCTTATGCGGGCCCGGAAACGACATCACGCCTAACTCAAGAACTGATGTAACGTATCCGTTTGTATCAACCAATAAAGTATAATCATTAATTTCAGTGCTTTTCTCAGATGCATGCCCGAAATTAATAATATTTTTTATCAAAATCCAACCGCTTTTTTTGTCTTCATGTATCTCAAATGAATAAACACCTGATCGATCATCAGGAGAATATTTAAAAAACAGATCATCCTTAAAGGGCAAAGTACTCTCTTGACTGGAAAAGGAATTAATCCTCATCAAGAAAACACAGCAGACACAAAAGATAATTATTTATTTCTTCATATTCTTAACGATTTTAGCAAGAATGGTGCCTGTAAGTCTTCTAGCTATACCTATTTCGCTTGAATTAGTCGTTGTAATCTGCAATCCGTACTGCCTTCATTGAATCTCTACTTCAGGAAGTATTAACCGATTGCGACGGATACGAGTATATCAGAAGTGTGCAGTCCGATAAAGTTAAAATATATCTAAAAAACGATAATGCTTTGACACCTACAAGTGTGCAATGAGCGACGAGTCTATTAAATAACAAATTACGGCTGAAATATGAAGCGGGGGGTCACACGACGACATAAGGCGCGATGCTGTGGACCACGGATTATTTAAAGAGTTTCTTTTGGAGGGGTTCTTCGTGGCGATGAACTTTAAGAATGGCGTATTCAGTTTTAAGGGAATTATTCTCGATACGCTGAATGCGTTCAAGATCCACGATAAGGACGTCACCCTTACCAAAACGCCTACCCGCATTGACATCGGCAATGAAATTATCATCAAGCAGGGAAACATTGAAGGAATGATTGCCGTCACTGACACGCCATTTGTTTCCGTCTTTAAATACAACAGATTCAATAAGGAGCATTGCATTCGGGATAATGGATGGTGTGGACACCTCACGAACCACCGCGCTTACGATAACAGACGAATCTACCTTCACAAGAGGAATAGGAATATCGCCAAGCTCCGTCTGGAAAGTAACATTGCTGTCAGGCAAAAGCGCACGCGCAGCTTTAACTTGATTCAGCGCGACAGACACTTCATCAACTGAGGGAGGCTCGTAACCGATCATCTTTGTCGGAGTGGATTCATACAAAGGCTTCAGTTCGTTAATGACGGATTCAATGCCGTCTCTGTCTGAATCGTACTTTTCAAGCAACTTGTGTTTTCCCTTTACGAGGAGTGCGCCGAGCCACTTCTTCCAGTCGGGATTCTTTATTAGTTCGTCAGGGACGTTGCGAAGTCCACGGGCGAGAAGGAGTTTCAAAGAAGAATGTTGAACGTCGTTCAGAATGGAGACCGGCTCAAGCGTGGTATCAATGCTGGACAAAAGCGAATGGTCAACGTAATCGAAAGAATGAACCATTTGCAATGCGCCTTGAAGAATTTTAGCGGCTTCACTTTTGCCTGGTTGATATTGAATGATGAGTGCGATTTCGCCTTCGATTGATTCAACAGGTAAATCGCGTATAGGTTCATTGATTTTCATGGACGCATTGTAGCACAGTTCAAAACATACAGTAAAGCAAATACGGAGACGGCCATGAACGGTTCGAGCGGCATTGGTTTTGCTGGACACATTACAGTCGTTTTTATCATTCTGAAACTCACGTACTATAGTGGTAGGCTAGGTCTCCGCTATGGATCAACGCTATCATCGCTGTAATTGTACTCGGAATTGTATTGCGGGTCAAAATCTAACGTCGAAAATAACGGGAGTCCAAATAGCCGGCGAAGCCGGCTGTTTGGACGACCCTGCTGATCGCAGTGCTATACATTTTCAAAACAAATGAATAAATCTGTTCACTATGAATATGGCTACAGTTACCAAGCCAATAACAAATATTGCCGATAATGAGAACGCTAGAGCTTTTAAGAGCGCATTTTGCCCTTCACGGTTCTTGGCCAGCGCATTGAGCTTGCGATGGACCTTGTCTTGTAGTGTTGGGTCAACCTTCTTCCAAACCGAATAGACAAAATAGATCAAATTTCCAATGACTGGCAGGGAATAGCAAAACTGCCGAATCAATCTATCGTCTTCCTCGGGATTTCTCACGCCGGCCAACAAACCTTCTAGTCTTGCTCTGATTGTGGCAACTTCTGCCGCACTAGCACTTTGGCCCAATTCTTTTAGAGAATCATCGATTGAATCAATTTCGCGAATTTTTGACCTCACCTCAGCGAAGTATACCTCTCTCATTCTTTTGAGAAGGAGTATGTTTCCCTCTCGTTCAATTATTTTCTTTAAATTCTGCAGCTCTTTTTCATAGAGATCTTTTGCATCTTCAACAGTTTTAGCTTCTTCTTCCTTCTCCTTGATTAGAGCGGCGCTCAGAATGCGTTCGATTTGAAGTTCATTTTTTACTGAAGACGCTTTGCTTGCAAAAAAGCCTGCACCAACCCCAAGTATCCCGGTGGCCAGTGAAAACTGATTTGGGCTGGTGCCAAGATAGATATAAGCAACGTACATCCCGACTAGACAAATGAGGCTGAGGAAGGCAAATATGCTAGCTTTCAACGAGCACCACCTTTCAATAAATAACTCGGCGCTGACGCGCCGCCTTTGGCGCGTCGCCGCTGCGCCAGGTCAGATCAGTAGTAAATGCGTAGCATCAACTAAACAATTATAGTAATAAATCAGAAGTCATTCTGTTTGATTGGCCCTCGTCAAGTTTAAAAGCCCACGTGTTACCGCGATATTTATAAGCTAGGATTTGATCATTCTTAACTTCTTCAGTGTAAGAGAAAAACCGGTTGAAATTTGACTTATCAGTGTCCCAATGCAACGCTGCAAGCAGTGACGCAATAGTTCTATCTTTGTCGCGATAGGGCGCACCATCTTGTCCTATTCGAGTAAAACGACCGTCAGTTGAATACCATCCGTATGTTGAGATAAACTTATTACCATGCTTCTCTGAACCATACACATCGCCAATTTCGCATTCATTATAAATTAACATTTTATTTAATACTGGGAATGCATCTCCATCGGTCGGATTTAATCGAGATTTGTAGAAATTAGAGATACGCTCTCTGATGCGAGATGGATTTGTCGTTAGTTTTCCACCTTGTTTAGACTGAATCTTCCAGGCCATTACATACATGCCGGGACGAGCGCAAAGCTCCTGGTGATGCTCTCGGTAAAATATCTGTGATTGACGCCATTTAGAACCGAAATCGAAAAAAGATTCTAGCGTGGCATCTACTTCAGTTATTGATAGCGATCCTTTTACTTCTATCATAGCTTTTACTGATTCAGGTCTTACAACAACAAAATCATCGTCACGAAATATCGCTGGGACATTTGAGGAATCGAAAACAAGAATATCGCACTGCTTGGATACATTGAATGCGCTTTGGTTATGCGGATCAAAGTGCGTTCGACTCTTTGGATTAATATTCTCGGCAGGGAATAGGACAAAGCCGGTACCGACTTCGTATTTCTTGGGCAAGAAATCACGTAGAGTGTTCGCAAGGAGACGCTCTTTGTAGCCGCCTAATGACGGATAGTGCGCACTGCCAATTGCTTTCTCCAGCAAATCTACTTTTGAAGAGAAACTTTCTCCAATTAATGCAGAATACCCTGTTAGATCAATTTCAGTCATTTTGATTATTTACCTCGGCGATGTGCAGCACTAACACCGCTGTTTGCGGCGTGCTTGCGCGACCCTCACGGCGGCGTTGTTAGATAAGTTAAAGTAATCAACTCTTCTTGAAATGCGCTTGAAGCTGTTTCGCAAGATTTCGAACGGCAGAGTTTGCTGTCCACTCTTGAGCAAACAAAGTCATGCTGCCATCGTCCTGAAGATTTGGCGGTACAGGGCACGCCTGCCTGTGGCTCGAAACGGCACAAGCCCAAAATACGCCACCGAAAAGCATCATATAAACATGATGGCCTCCAATTGTGGAGCCGCCAGGAAGGAGCATCAAGTCGTCCTTGAATCGGCCATCTGTGTTTTTCAAAGCAAGCCCAGTGATGGGGTAGATATCAGGTGCCCCGGGGTCGTCCTCCAGGATTCGACGCCTCAGTTTTTCTGAATGACTACCTAACGAAACATCTGCGAATACTTCTAGTCCGGAAACATCCGCACGCCACAATATTGATAGATGGAATAGTTTGAATTTGTTGTAGTCGAGACCACTGATACGTACGATCGGGCCATCGAGATACTGTGGCCTCAAGGGCCTAGAAAACCATATATCGGCAAAATAATCTTCTAACCGTTGAAATCTAGCTTCACATGCATCGCAGAACAGATGATTCCAAAATCCCTTTCTTCGATAACCATGTCTGGGTTTTTTAGCTTCAAACATGACGGCCGAGTGGTCGGCGTCATATACCGGTTTAAAAACGAACTCCGGTACGATATGCGACTTGCGCAGTGTTGCCTCTTGTCGACATAATTTACATTGATCCATCTGATTATCAAATCCAACCAGTGTATTTCTATCCGTAAACCGTTTCGATATGAACGGATTTCCGTTATTATCGATCTTAGCAATAAAAATGCCAGATACTTACAAACCAGATGAGCAGACAGCTCTTTGGATGTTTAAAAGAAGTGCTACCAAAATTACGGAATATAATCTATATCAGCCAATCACGTTCTCCCGGTGTAAATTTCAGGAAGAAACCTTCTTCCACGTGCATGCAATTATCAATAACTAACAATGACTCCTTAAGTCCAATCCCATCTCTCCCGCACCCGCATCAACCGGCCCATGCACTATTGGAGTGCTGTCTATCGATATGGCAATCATCGTTACGCCGGATATACCGTCAACCCCAGGCCGCGAAAGTCCTTGTCGAAACTCAGACAGGGAATGCCGCCGAGGATGCCGGTTACGGCGACATACGACAGTGCATCGCAATAGGACAAACGTCTCTCCCTTCCGAACTTTTTAAAAACCTTCTCGGTTGTTTGACGCACGGAATCGTCGTAGCGAACGACCATGAGCGAGGGTTTGACGGTGTCGAGAAACTGCACTGCCAGCCGATAGTCCGCCCGGTACCTGAGCAGCGTTATAGTTTCACTTATCACGTCCCAGGTGGTGCAGAGCGTCAGCGCGTTCTCTTTGCAGAACTCAAGGATATCGCCTGCCCGGTCGTAATTCGCGTCCTCCGGAACAAGCGCGGCAAAGAAGAACGACGTATCGCAGAATGCCTTCCGGTCCGGAAAGTTCATGGCTTCTTCTCAGCAACGTAGAGATGATCTTTCACGTTCTCGGAGATCGGATACTTTTTGGACGCCCGCTTCTCGCCTGTCTTTTTCCGCAGCTTCAAAAGGCCCTCGGCCGCCGCGCCCGGCTTGACAAGTGGTGAGGTCCTGATCTCGGCAACGACCTCGTCATGCACGGTCACCTGATACACGGTATCAGGCGCGGTCCGTAGCGATTTGATGATGCCGGGCAGTCTCTTCCGGGCCTCGGATATGGAAATTACGGTCTTCATTGCCTATCCTCTCTGGTTCCTGATAATGTACAAATTGTACAATTACTATATCAGGACTAAAGCTGCATGTCACGCGTTTTTTTCATTGATCCCAAGCGTGGTCACCATGCCTCAACCGGTCCAATGTTCACATCTTCAGCTGGAAATATGCACTTCAGGCGATGTTACCTGACAGGAAGAAATCAACACGCGTCACCCTATATATAATCCGTCTACTCCACCCCGAATGTCGCAGATTTGAGTACAACCCCTGCCTCGTCCAGCACATCAACCTTCCATTCGCCTTTTTTCCCGGTAATCATCTTATAGCTCCAGGTACGCCAGCGCGCGGCCTTTTTGATCTGACCCGCCTGTTCATCCTTTTTCCCGCCATAGGTCCAGACATAGGTAATCTTCTGGTCCTTTGCTACGTCCGCGAGTTCGAGATAACAGTAGACCTTGTCCTTCGATGCAGGGAACGTTGTGCTGACGTGAACCGGCTGCCGGTCCTGGATCGATCCGGCAAAAAGCATGCGCGAAACAGTGAGAGACGCCGCCGAAGACGGCGCAGCTTTGGCAGTCGCAACAGGTGCGGACGGAGCAGGAGCCTTGGCAGGCGCTGCTGGCGCGGCAGGAGGAGTCGGCGTTTGAGCGGACATTGAGGGTGGGACTGACGCCTGGGTCGGCGTAAGCGCTGAAGCAGGGACCGATGCCGGCGCAGTATCTGTCCCCGGCGCAGGAG
>JAOUEV010000021.1 GCA_029858565.1 Nitrospirota bacterium
ATAAAAAACCGGCACATCACCATACTGTCCTCTGATACGGTTTTCAGCCGCCTCATTCCAGCTTATCCCGGTGATAGATGTAACGAGATCAATGCGCAAAGGAGGATGGCCGAGCTGTACAACCTTGCCCGCAAGTGAAACATCCTCAAGCGTGAGACCGAGTGAGCCAAAACCGAAATCATTGAGCGCCTGGAGAATTTTATTGCCGTTCTCTTCATCAGGCCGAACGAATATATCAAGATCACCGGTATATCGCGGAGAGCCATGGAATGCAAGCGCGTGCGCACCAACTATCATATAGTCGACTTCACGCGCGTTGAATAACGCGAGCAATTCTTTGAAGTCTTTGTTCGCTTCCATGGCGCTCCTTCCTGAGTCGTTCGACCGCACTGACGCGCTCCTCTGGCGGACGGGACAGCCAGTAGGTCAGGTTTTCCTTGATCTCGGATAGGTCCTGGAGGTTCCCTTTATGTATTATCTTCTGAATCATGTTATTTCTTCTCGCACCACTCCCTGGCGTTCTGGAACATCCTGAGCCACGGCGATACGGTATGCGCCCGCCTCATCTGTTCGGGCATCCAGCCCCACTGCCAGGGAAGGATCGCCCGCTCCGGATGGGGCATCATGGCGAGATGCCTGCCGTCGGGCGAACAGAGCCCGGCGATCCCCGCGGGCGAGCCGTTCGGGTTGAACGGATAGGATTCGGTGATGTTCGAACTGTCGTCAACGTACCTGACCGGCGCCAGTTCTGCCTCGGCCTTGCTGAACATTCCCTTGTCCGGGAAATAGGCAAGACCCTCGCCGTGGGCGACCCAGATCCCGAGCACCGCGTTCTCCATGTTGCTGAACATGATGGCCGGGCTCTTGACGATCTTGACGGTGGAGAAGCGCGATTCGAACCTGCCCGATCTGTTATGGATGAAGCGCGGCTGCAGCTCGTCGCTGATCCCGCGCCAGGGCACCCAGCCAAGGAGCGCCATGAGCTGACAGCCGTTGCACACGCCGAGGCTGAAGGTGTCCGGACGGTTGTAGAACCGCTCGAACTGTTCCCATACCTGCTTGTTGAACCGGATGCTCGCTGCCCACCCTTTTGCCGAGTCGAGCACGTCCGCGTAGCTGAACCCGCCGACAAAGACCACGCCGCGGAAGCTGTCCAGGGTGATGCGGCCGGTCAGCAGATCGGTCATCATCACATCCCAGGGTTCGAACCCGGCAAGATAGAACGCCGAGGTCATCTCGCGGTCGCCGTTCGAACCTTCCTCGCGGATGATCGCGACCTTCGGCTTCCCTGTCCGCTCCAGGAGCTCGGCGTCCGTGGGCTTCGGGGTAAAGGGAACAACAAAGGTCGGTCCTTTGCGGTCGTAGCTGTTCTTCCGCTCCTCGCGGATGCAGTCGGGATTGCGCTGGAACAGATCGAGCTTGTGGCTCGTCTCCTCCCAGATATCCCGGAGCAGGAGCATGTCCTCATCAAGCACGCTTTTCCAGCCGAAGCAGAGCTTGATCCGCTTTTCCTGCTGCGACTTGCCGATCTCGTAATAGGGTACTCCCGCTTTTTTCAGGATGTCGAATATCACTGCCTCGTTCTCAGGCTGATACTCGATCACCAGGCCTGCTTCCTCGGAAAAGAGCGCTGACAGGGGGTCTGAGGTATGGGCGTCCTCCGCGGGGATGTTCACGTCAAGACCACAGTTGCCGGAGAAGGCCATCTCGAGCAGCGTGGTCACAAGTCCGCCGTCCGAGCGGTCATGTCCGGCAAGGACCAGCCGCTGTTTCACCAGCTCCTGCACGGCATTGAATCCCCGCTTCAGGAGATCAGCGTCATCTATGTCCGGACTCTCGTTCCCCACCTGGCCGAAGACCTGTGCAAGCGCTGACGCGCCAAGACGGTTCTTGCCGCCCGAAAGATCAATGAACAGCAGCTTGCCCCATCCCGGCATCTTGAGGTCCGGGGTCACGGTCCTGGTGATATCCGGACAGGTGACATAGGCCGAGATCACCAGCGTGCCCGGCGACTTCACGGTCTCCGACGTGCCGTCGGGATTGGTCACTTTCGCGGCCATGGAAAGGCTGTCCTTGCCGCCGTCGATCGCCATGCCCAGGGAGATCATGAGGTCCCGCATGGCAACGGCCGCGTCATAGAGTCTCGCGCCTTCACCCGGCAATTTGGGCGCCCACATCCAGTTGCCCGAGCAGCGGATGTCCGCAAGTCCGCTCGTTTCCGCCCAGACAATGTTCGTGAGCGCTTCAGCAACGCTCATGCGCGCCATGGCAGCAGGCGAGATCAGCTCCTTCACCGGCTGCTCGCCGATGGAGCAGGCAGCGCCGGTCGTGCCGAAGTGGGATTGCGCTATCACCGCAACGTCGGACACCGTAAGCTGCAAAGGACCGGCGCACTGCTGCCGGGCTATCAGGCCGGTCACGGACCGGTCCACCTTGTTCACCAGGAACCGTTTGGACCCCACGGACAGAAGCCGCAGCACGCGATCGAGCGCCGAACGGATCGTCAGGTCTTTCGGCAATGTAAGCGGCGGGAGCTGGTCTTTCTTCCGGTCGAGCTTGAAGGTCTTCTGCGGCATGTCGCCCAGGACCTTGGCAAGATCGAGGTTCACCGGCGTGGTGCCGTCGGACTCGTCGTGCAGCACCACATATCCGTCGCCGGTGATGTGGCCGACAAAAGCGACCGGCACCTTCTCGCGCTTGCACAGGTCCTCGAAGATCTGCGCGTCATTGGACCTGAGCAGCAATGCATTCTGTTCCTGATATTCAGCGCCCCAGATCTCGAGCACCGACAGGGTCTCGTCGCCGACCGGGATCTTCCTGATCTCGAGCCGCGCGCCTGCAGGGTGGACGATCTCCTTCAGCACGTTGCAGTTCCCGCCTGCTCCCTGGTCATGGATGCTCACGATGGGATTGCGGTCCCCGAGCTCGGAGCAGGCGCGGATCACCCGGTTCAGTTTCTGCTCCATTTCCGCGTCCCCGCGCTGCACCGCGTTGAAATCCAGCTCCGCGATGTTCTCGCCCTGGATCATGGACGAGGCCGCGCCGCCGCCCATGCCGATGCGGTACGCGGGACCGCCGACCTTCACGACCAGCATGCCCTTGTCCGGCTCGGATTTGGAACGGTGCAGGTTGTCCATCTGGCCGATGCCGCCGGAGAACATGATCGGCTTGATCCACTCGCGCCGCTCGCCGGTCGGCAGCCGCAGACCAAAGGACCTGGTGAATCCCTGGATCATGGGTTCGCCGAACTTGTTGCCGTAATCCGACGCGCCGCTGCTGGCGTCGATCTCGATCTGGAGCGGAGTCGCAAGGTTGGACGGATAGAGGAACGACGCGTCTTCCCAGGGAAGTTCGTACCCCGGGATGCGGAGATTGCCCACGCAGTAGGCCGCGGTGCCGGCGACCACGAGGCCCGCGGTGCCCGTTGCCTGCACGTCGCGGATGCGTCCGCCCGTGCCGGTCTCGGCTCCCGGAAAAGGCGCGACACCGGACGGGAAGTTATGGGTTTCGGCGGTGAAAATGATATCGTAGGTCCGCCTGGTCTCGCGGAATGCCGAAGGTCTGCCGATCTGCTCGGGAACGATGGTCGTTATCTGATGCCCCTTGATGGAGCTCGAGTTGTCGCTGAAGGCGATGATGCTGTTGTTCCTGTTCGCTTCCCAGGTGGCTTTCACGATCTTGAAGAGCGTGTCCGGCACTTCCCTGTTGTCAACGATCAGTTTGCCGCGGAAGAACCAGTGGCGCGAGTGTTCGCTGTTGGACTGGGAAAGGTCAAAACACTCGACGTTGGTCGGGTTCCGCTTGATGTCCTTCACGAACAGGTTGGTGTAATAGTCCAGGTCCCAGTCGTCCATGCCCAGGCCCATCTCGCGGTTGATCTTCTCCAGCGCCGTCCTTCCCTCTTCCATAAGCGGTATGGTCTTGACCGGTTCGGGCTTGATGCCGGTCTCGAAGGTCTTGAGCGCTTCGGGATAGGGGCACTCGGTCATCCGATCGTGGACCAGGCTGAGGAACGTTTTCTGCTGTTCATTGGTGAGCGATGTTTTTTCCGCGAGTTCGAGACGATACCTGCGGGACCGCTCGATACGCATGATCTTGGCAAGACCGCAAGCCTGGCACACGGAGACCGCGTTCGCTGACCAGGCGGTCGTGAAGTTCATGCGGGGACCGACCTCAAGAATCGAGTGCGGAGCGCGGAGTGCGGAGTGCGAAATGAGGAACGATGCTTCGGAGAACTGGCTCGGTTCGAAGGTCTCGGCCAGGAGCCAGCGGAGCAGCCGGGATTCTTCGGCGGTGAGCGGCGATGTCGAAGCGATGTTGTAGCAGAACTCGGTCGTGATCGCGGCGAGGTCCCGGGAGACCCGCTCCTTCACGGTCTCGAGAAGCGCGGAAGTCTGGAACGAGGAGAGTGCCGGTGTGCGAAAGAGATGAAATAGGACCATATTCGTCTGAAAAGATTCCTTCGGGGAAATTGTTCTCCGGCGCGACCCTGGCCCTGTCGGGCGTTCCACTGTTATCCGGCGACGCGACGGGGGCAAGGCTTCTGCCGCTCAGCAGGGACGGCACTAACGCGCTCAAGCATATCTTGATCCGGCGTCGGGTAATTACTGCCGGTCGGACAGCGACACGACCTTCTGCTCCGAGGCCTTTTTCTCGCCGGCCATCTCGCATTTGCCGTCGAAGGTCACGCCTTCCTCGATGATCAGCTTGGGGGTCTTGATGGTTCCCTCGACCACCGCCGGCGCGAGCAGGTGGACCTTCTGTGCCGCGATGATGTTGCCTGCGACCTTGCCGCTGGAGATGAGCGTGCCCACGGAAATATCGCCGTGCAGGCTGGCCTCGTCTCCGGCGATCAGCGTGTCCTTGGAAAGGATCTCGCCCTCGATCTTGCCGTCAACGCGGATCGTTCCGCCGAAGCTCAGCACGCCCTTGAACTCGGTCCCCTTTCCGAGGAACGCCGTGATCTCGGCATGCTCCGCGGAAACACCTGTTGTCTTCTTTAACATGAACTCCTCCTCAATATTTATCCGATCTTCTCCAGGATCCGCTCCAGTTCGTCTGCGGAATAATACTCGATCACGATCCTCCCGCCTTTGGCCTTTGCCTCGACGCTTACCTTGGTGCCGAGCGACTTTCTGAGCCGCTCTTCGACCGCCTTGTATTCCGATCCCGGGGCAGGTTTCTTTTTCTTTTCATCAGCCGGATGCTTGAGCTTTGCGGCCAGCGCTTCGGCCTCGCGAACGGACAGTCCTTTCTTCACGATCGCGTTCGCCGCAGCGAGCTGGTCCCGGTGGCGTTCAAGCGACAGGAGCGCCTTGGCATGTCCCAGAGAGATCGCGCCCGATGCCAGGTGCTGCTTGATCTCCTTGGGCAGGCCGAGGATCCGGAGGAAGTTCGTGATCGTGGAGCGTTCCTTGCCGACCCGCTTTGCCAGGTCCTCCTGGGTGAGCTTGAACTCGTCCTGCAGGCGCTTGAACGCCTCGGCCGCTTCCAGGGGATTCAGGTCCTCGCGCTGGATGTTCTCGATCAGCGCCTGCTCGATCAGCTCACGCTTGCTCGCTTCGCGCACCAGGGCGGGGATGGTCTTCAAACCCGCGAGCCCTGTCGCCCGCCACCGCCGCTCGCCGGCGATCAGTCCGTAGTTCGATCCGATGCGGTGCACGATGATCGGCTGGATCACGCCCTGCTCTTTTATGGACGCGGCAAGTTCCTTGAGCTTGTCGTCGTTGAAGGTCTTCCGGGGCTGGAACTCGTTCGGAACGATCTTGTCCAGCTCGATCTCCATGATCCCGAGGGATTTCTTTTCTTTTTCCCCGAGCACCGAAAGGTCCGGGATCAGGGCGCCAAGCCCTTTACCGAGCGCCTGCTTTTGCATGGCTCAATACCTCTTTTGCAAGATCAAGATAGCTCTGGGCGCCGCGCGACCGGATATCGTACAGCAGCACCGGCTTGCCGTGGCTCGGCGCTTCGCTCAAGGTGACGTTCCGGTTGATCACGGTCTTGTACACCTTGCTGCCGAAATACTTTCGCACTTCTTCCGCCACCTGTTCGGCAAGATTGTTCCTGCCGTCGAACATGGTGAGCAGCACACCCTCGACCTGGAGCCCGGGATTCAGGTCCTGTTTGATCAGCTTCACCGTGTTCATGAGCGCGGACAATCCTTCGAGCGCGTAGAACTCACACTGCACCGGTATCAGCACGCCGTCAGCCGCGGTCAAGGCATTCACGGTCAGGAGCCCGAGCGACGGCGGACAGTCAATGAAGATATAGTCATACTGGTCGCGGAAGGACTCGATGGCTTTTTTCAAAACCCGCTCGCGGGCGATCATCTGGATCAGTTCGACCTCAACTCCGACCAGATCGATCTTTGCCGGGACCACGTCGAGCCAGGTGAAATGGGTGGTGTGCTTGATCTCCCCAAGGGACCGTTTGCCCGTAAAAAGGTCGTAGGTGCTGCCCGTTGCCTGGATCTTGTCGATCCCCATGCCGCTTGACGAGTTTCCCTGGGGATCGGCGTCGATCAGCAGCACCTTCTTCTCAGCAGCCGCGAGCGAGGCAGCTATGTTCACGGCAGTGGTCGTTTTCCCGACCCCGCCCTTCTGGTTTGCTATGGCAATGACCTTGCCCATCTATCCTCCGATGTCGTTGAAAGCCGGACTACTTTACCATAGGAAAGGTGCAAAGAAAAGAAGAAAGTCGGCGGTTGAATTGTTCCACGTGGAACATCACCATTGCCCGATCTCCGCTCCCGCGGGATTTACCCGGAGAGAGCCGAAGGAGAGATTGCGGACCGCTGCCGGGTCCTTGAGCGGCGTGACCACGCGCAGTATCTGTTCCTTAAGATCCATGTCCCGTATGATCCCCATGTCGAGACAGTAATTGCGATCATCGTTCAGCCCGATCAGCAGGTAGTCGAGTTCCGATTTTTTCAGCACCGTGACCTCGCGAACACCGTACTGCTCCTTTGCTGTGTACAGCTCATCCATTGCGTATTCACCTTCAGTGACCACAAAGAGCCGGTCCGCGGAAAGTTCCGCATGTACCACGATGCTCTGCAGGATCTTGGACAGCCGGTTCACATCGCGGAACCCCAGCCTCTCGCCCGTCCCCAGGCCGGGTCCATGGATGCCCACATCGGAAAGCGCGATATCCAGATAATCAGCGCCGCGGAAATACTCCTTGAACCTCTGTTCGCGAATTGCTTTTCGCGCCTCTGTTGTCGATATCTTTGCGTCCTGAGAGACCGGCAGCCTCTGAATAAGAACGCCTGCGCGCTGGGACAGCGGTGCGACCAGATGTTCTACCTCGCTCTTTTGCTGGATCGCCACAACATACCGGGGAGCGATCATATCGATCTCGTGATACTTCAGCTCCCTGCCTGCACCGCCGCTCACGAGTCCGCAGGTGTTGATGATCACAAGGTCCGGCCCCAGGGTCATGGCCCTGTTATAAAGTTTCTGGATCGAGGAGATCGCCTCAAGCAAATGACCGACCGGGCTGGTGTTGCCAATAAAACCCATGACCAGCGGCTTCTTTCTCTTTAAAAGCTCCGCTGCATCGGTGTAAAGGCCCAGAGAATAGGCTGCCGGCGGGCCAAGGAACGGTTGACCGGGATCTGCGTCGATCCAGGCTACCCGACGGGCCCTGCGACAGAAGTATCCGGCAAGATAGACGCAAAAGGTGGTCTTGCCGGATCCGGGCGCGCCGATGACCATGACCGGCCCGCCGCCGGCCGCGATCTCCTCTGCAGCCTCCCGCCATTCAGCAGGTATATGAAAAGTTGATTCCGGCATCATAATAAGTCTATCTGTGGCACTGAGGACGCTTACGCTTAAGTCCGCAAAAGGAATGTTCCACGTGGAACATTACGACTTCTTCCTGAAAACCCAGATGGTCCTGCGGTAATCGGAAAAAGGAAGCACCAGCTCGGTCCGAGACTCCCTGATCATTCCGAAGGAATCTACTATATCATCTGCAATCGTTTCCTCTGGTCCCCTGCTCAGCACCATCAGGCCGCCGGGCTTCAGGAATCTTCTGCCTTCATGCAAGGCCGAGGGCATATCGGAAAAAGCCCGGGCTGTCACAACATCATACTGTTCAACATAGGACGCCGGCAGACCATCAGTTCTTTTGTCCGCGACCTCGGCGTTCTGCAGTCGCAACATGCGGACCATGTGCCTCAGAAAGGCCGCCTTTTTTTGCACTGACTCGACCATGGTAACTGCAAGACCGGGAATGGCGATCTTGAGCGGCAGGGCCGGGAATCCTGGTCCTGACCCCATGTCCAGCAGCCTTGTTCCTGCGCTGGGTTCAAATCCTTTCAAGTAGGAAAAGGAGTCTAAGAAATGCTTGATAACGATATCCTGCTCTCCCTTGATGGAGGTCAGGCTGATCTTGCGATTCCATTTTTCCAGCTCGACCAGGTAGAAAAGGAACTGATCAACCTGTTCATCGGTCAGGTCAAGACCAAAGGTCTTAGCACCATCGGTCAGTTTGCGCCGGAGCGTCATGTCAGGACCTCCCCCGCTTGCGCTTTTCCAATGCGACAAGAAGAAGCGAGATGGCCGCGGGCGTAACACCGGATATGCGCGATGCCTGTCCCAAGGATACCGGCCTGACGTGCTTGAGCTTCTGCTTTACTTCCGACCCCAGGCCGGTGATGCTGTCATAGTCCATGTCTTCCGGAAGGTCCTTCTGCTCCAGCGATGCGAACCGTTCCACCTGGCTCATCTGGCGCTGAATATATCCTTCATACTTGATCTGGATCTCCACCTGCTCAGCTGCATCGTCCTTCAGCGGGTGGTCAGTCGGGCTTATCACCGAGATATCGCCATAGGACAGCTCCGGTCTTTTCAGAAGCTGCTCCAATGCCGCGTCACTTGATAAGGCGTTCGAACCTCGCTGTTCCAGGACCGCGTTTACCTCTGCCGACGGTTTGACCCAGGTCTTCTTGATGCGCTTCAGCTCGCGCTCTACCGACTGGCGCTTCTCAACGAACTGCTGGTAATCGACTTCGGACACCAGACCGATCTCCCTGCCCCGGTCCCGCAGCCTTATATCCGCGTTATCCTCGCGCAGGATGAGGCGGTACTCTGCGCGGGAAGTGAACATGCGATAGGGTTCGTTCGTGCCCCTGGTGACGAGATCGTCGATCAACACACCAATGTAAGCGTCAGCGCGTGCGAGAATGAGCGGTTGCCGCTGCTGAACCTTGAGCGCGGCATTGATCCCCGCCATCAATCCTTGCGCAGCCGCCTCTTCATATCCTGAAGTGCCGTTGATCTGTCCGGCAAAGAACAATCCTTCGATCTTTTTGGTCTCGAGCGTGTGCCTGATCTGCATGGGCGGCGCGTAGTCGTATTCGATCGCGTAGGCCGGACGCATGATCTCCACTTCCTCGAGACCGGTTATGGAACGGTACATTTCTGTCTGCACTTCAACCGGGAGACTTGTTGAAACGCCATTGGCATAATACTCTTCTGTATCCAATCCCTCGGGCTCCAGGAACACCTGATGACGCTCTCGCTCTGAGAAGCGCATGACCTTGTCTTCTATAGAGGGACAATATCTCGGCCCTATTCCCTTGATAACACCAGCGTAAAGTGGCGACTTGTCCAGATTATTTTTTATTATTTCATGTGTAAGTGGGTTGGTATACGTCAAATAGCAAGGAAGCTGCTGTAGCGGGTGGGTTTTTTCACTAAAGGAAAAGAATGGTGCAGGATCATCTCCCGGCTGGATCTTCATTCTAGAAAAATCTATGGTTCTTCCGTTCAGCCTTGCTGGTGTGCCTGTCTTCAATCTGCCGAGCTCAAAGCCCAGCTGACGAAGACTATCAGACAATCCCAGGGAAGGAAACTCGCCTGCACGCCCGGAAGGATAATGGGAAAGGCCGATATGGATGAGACCTTTCAGAAAGGTGCCTGTTGTGATGATCACGGTCGAAGAAAGATACTGAACGCCGATGTTCGTCTCAACCCCGCTGACACGCTGGCCCCCAACCAGGAGCTTTTCGACCATACCCTGCTTCACATCGAGCCCGGTCTGTTTTTCCAGCGACTCTTTCATTGCCGCGCGATAGCGCTGCTTGTCCGCCTGGGCGCGAGTTCCCCGCACAGCAGGTCCTTTGCTCTTGTTCAGGGTCCGGAACTGGATTCCCGTGCGGTCGGTGATCTTCGCCATCTCGCCGCCGAGCGCGTCGATCTCCTTGACGAGGTGCCCTTTCGCAAGTCCGCCGATGGCCGGATTGCAGGACATCTGGCCGATCGTGTCCAGGTTCATGGTAAGCATGAGCGTGCTGCAGCCCATGCGCGCCGACGCCAGGGCGGCCTCGCACCCCGCATGTCCCGCGCCGATCACAATGACGTCGTATCTCTTTTGCGTATACATGTAAACCTTTTCAATTGTTCTCTTCACTTTCCTATGCAGAAATCCCGGAACACCCGCTCCAATATGTCCTCGGTATAGGTCGCGCCGATGATCGTGCCGATATGATCAAGTGCGTCTCGCAGGTCCAGTGCGATGAACTCCGGTGAGGCGTTGTTCCGCTCAGAGATCGCCGCCTTTTCCGCGCTGTTCAGCGCTTTTTCCAGCGCCTGCTTGTGGCGGGTGTTCACGGCCCAGGCGTGCTCGCCCGGAGCACCCTGTTCTCCCAGCGCCATGCGTGATATGGCTTTCCTGAGCTCATCAAGTCCCTGCCCGCTCTTGCAGGAAACATCTATCTGCACTTCCGGCCGCGCAAGTTTCTCGAGCTTCCTCGGAACATCCGCCTTGTTGATGACGACGACCGTGTTCTTTCGGCTTACTTCCTCAAGTATCTGACGGTCGCCGTCATGGAGCGGCTCGGAGCCGTCCAGCACGAGCAGTACCAGATCAGCGCTTGCAAGCGCGGCGACGCTTCTTTTCACGCCTTCCTGTTCCACCAGATCATGGGTGTCGCGGATCCCGGCGGTATCTATTATCCGTACCGCTATTCCGTTGATGGTGATGCTTTCCTCGATGATGTCCCTTGTTGTTCCCGGCATGGAGGTCACGATAGCGCGATCCTCCCTAAGGAGGCTGTTCAACAACGACGATTTTCCCACATTCGGACGTCCCACGATCGCTGTCGCGAGCCCCTCCCGCATGATCTTTCCAAATGCAAAACCGCTGATAAGCCCCTTGATGGTCAAGGCTACAGACTCGATCTCTTTTCCCAGCGGCCGTCCCTCCGGGGTCTCGATGTCCTCCTCGGGAAAATCCACACCTGCCTCTACTCCGGCCAGGAGACCGATAAGCTTCTGGCGGAGATCCTCGACCTCACGGGAAAGACCTCCCTTGAGCTGCTCCTGCGCGGCCCGGTTGCTCGCGTCCGTCCGCGCCTTGATAACGTCCATAACAGCTTCCGCCTGCGCAAGATCTATCCTGCCGTTCAGAAAAGCCCGCTTGGTGAACTCTCCCGGCTCCGCCTGCCGCGCACCTTCAGCGATCACCAGACCGAGCGTTCTTTCCAGGGCCACTGGCCCGCCATGGCCATTGACCTCCACCACATCCTCGCGCGTATAGGTGCCGGGTCCTCGCATGATCGTTACCAGCGCCTCGTCAACGATCGTCCGGTCTTCAGGATCGATGATCCGTCCGTAATGGATCGTATGGCTTGGGACCGTCAACAGGTCCTTTGGTCTCGATGGATGAAAAAGTTTTTTCGCGATCACGATCGAATCGTTTCCGCTGATCCTTATGATCCCGATGCTCCCGTGGCCGGGAGCAGTTGAGACCGCACAGATCGTATCCTGGTCGCTCATGGGGCCATATTACCACAAAGGCTGAGGCCTAAACATCGCTTTTTGGCTGTGACAGTAACGAAAATATGCTAGAATAACAACACGATTGCCATGGGCTCCCGGGAACTGAAAAAGATCGCCGTGCAGTTCTTGCTTGAACAACTTCAACTTTGCATCGGCCAGCAGCTCGCAAAAGGCGAGAACGCGTGCAATATCATCGATGAGAGCGATAAGGTCATCACCTTTTGACACGAACGACAGTCCACGCAACCAGTATTCCAGAACGACACAGGTGACCCAATATGGACAACAAGGCATTGTGGGAACGCTTTAAGAAACATCTCTGCATCTGCCCCGATATCGGGCTTTCGCTCGATATCAGCAGAATGAACTTTCCCGGCGATTTCTTTGATCGTCTTGAACCGCAGATGCAAAAAGCCTATGCTGCCATGCAGGCGCTCGAGTCCGGTGCCATTGCCAATCCTGACGAGAACCGCATGGTCGGTCATTACTGGCTTCGGGCTCCCGAGCTTGCTCCTT
This sequence comes from Nitrospirota bacterium, assembly GCA_029858565.1. Taxonomy (GTDB): domain Bacteria; phylum Nitrospirota; class UBA9217; order UBA9217; family UBA9217; genus JAKAHZ01. The sequence goes on from JAOUEV010000021.1 coordinate 12,303, forward strand.
CCCAAGAGATTTCCAACGACATCTCGAACACGCTTGTTGCGATCAATGACTTTGCGTTCGCGGTCCATGCGAGCAAGATCAAGCCCCGCAAGCATGGCCGGTTCAGCAATTTCATATCCATCGGCATCGGTGGTTCTGCGCTCGGTCCGCAGTTCCTGTCCGACGCACTCAGTACCTCCTCCAATATCCTCTCCCCGTATTTCCTGGACAATACCGATCCTGACGGTTTCGATCGACTTCTTACCCGTATCCGGAACCAGCTTGACGATACCCTGGTCATCGTTATATCGAAAAGCGGGGGTACCATTGAGACCCGGAACGGGATGATCGAAATCTCCCAGGCATTTAGAAAAGCTGGTCTTGCTTTTGAGCGCCATGCAGTAGCAATAACAGAAGTGGGGAGCGCCCTGGATGTTTTAGCTAAAAATGAGTCCTGGATAGCGAGATTTCCTATGTGGAATTGGGTAGGTGGGAGATCATCCATAACTTCGGCTGTTGGTCTGCTTCCCATGTCCTTGCAGGGGATAGATATCAAGGAGTTTCTTATGGGTGCAGCGCTCTGTGACAAGCGTACGCGCAATACCAATACATCTCAGAATCCTGCAGCCCTGCTTGCGCTCATGTGGTATTACGCGACCTCGGGCAAGGGCGCTAAAGACCTGGTGATCCTTCCCTATAAGGACCGGCTGCAGCTTCTTTCACGCTATCTTCAACAGCTGATCATGGAATCTCTTGGCAAGGAAAAGGACCTTGACGGCAAGATCGTCAACCAGGGACTTTCAGTGTACGGCAACAAGGGAACAACAGACCAGCATTCCTATGTTCAGCAGCTGCGTGACGGTGTGAACAATTTCTTTGCAACCTTTATTGAGGTCCTCCATGACCGCGCAGACCCCTCGCCCATGGTCGGTCCCGAGGTTACCAGCGGCGATTACCTCAGTAGCTTCCTCCTTGGCACCCGCAATGCCTTGCATGAGAACGGACGGGAATCCATCACTATCACTCTGGACAGGATAGATGCCAGAACACTGGGAGGGCTGATCGCCTTGTTCGAGCGCGCCGTCGGATTCTATGCCTCCCTGATCAACGTGAACGCCTACCACCAGCCCGGGGTCGAGGCCGGCAAAAAAATGGCAAGTGCGATCATTTCGCTTCAGGGAGAGGCACTCGATATTCTGAAAAAGAACCCCGGCAAGCCTTTTTCCGCCGATGATATCGCACGGGCGCTTGGTAAAGAGGATCAGACCGAAGCGATCTTCAAGATCCTTCTCCATGCGTCCATGAACGTGGACCATGGCATCAAACGAACTTCTGCTGACCTGTCCCGGGAAACATTTTTCGAGTCCTGAGGTGAACACATGCTGAGTATGATCGCAAAGCTCCTGAAAGTGCTGAACTCCGAGGCCGATCCCTTCCAGATCAGCGTTGCTCTGGGTCTCTCGATGATCACCGGCTTCCTTCCGCTGTTCACGCCGCTGAACCTGCTCATACTTCTACTCGTGCTTGTTCTGCGAGTGAACATCTCTTCGTATCTTCTTGGCTCCGCCTTCTTCGCGGGAATTGCATGGTTCCTGGACCCGATCTTCCACCGCATCGGGCTTGCCGTCCTGACCGCGGGCGCGCTCGAAGGATCCTGGACAGCCCTGTATAACACGGTTCTCGGCCGTCTCCAGCGTTTTAACAATTCCGTGGTCATGGGAAGTGTTATCTTCTCTGCACTGTTCTTCGTCCCGCTCGTACTGCTTTTGAACATAGCCATCCGGAAATACCGCGACCACGTTCTTCTGTGGGTGAAAAAGACCCGGTTCATGCAAATTCTTATGGCAAGCAAATTCTATGATCTCTACGAAAAACTGTCCTGAGATGAGGGATTCTTATGAATAAATGGATACGCTGGTGGGGACTTATCGCTTTTGCCGCTTTTTGCGGTCTGATCATCATCTTCTGGCTCTTTTTCGTTGACGGCTTTGTTCGCAACATGGTCGAGCGTGCAGGCTCGGCCGCGGCAGGCGCTGAAGTGAACGTATCAAGCGCCAGATTGACCATCTCGCCGCTTGGCATTGCACTTTCGGGCATCCAGGTAACGGACCCCAAGGTCCCCTCCACGAATTCCCTTGAGATCGGTCGTGTCGCTTTCTCCCTGGACGGCCTTAATCTGCTCCGTCGCAAGATCATCATCCAGGAGATGTCCGCAGATGGGCTCCTTTTTGGAACGGCCCGAAAAAAACCCGGATTCGTCATTCTCCCGGACACCCCGGCCGTTCAGGAGAAAAAAACCTCCTCCTTCGCGCTTCCCTCCTTCGCCATACCCGATGTGAAACAGATTCTTCAGACCGAGGTCTTCGAATCGGTTAAGCTTATTGACGACGCTAACGCAGATGTTCAGAAGACAGCGGCTTCCTGGCAAAAGCGGATGAGTGAACTGCCCAGCAAATCCTCCCTGGACTCCTACCGTACCCGGCTTGACAAGCTGAAGATATCATCCAGGTCCAGCCTGAAGGACCTTACATCCGCATCCCTTGATGCAAAGAAGATCAAAGAAGACCTGGACCGGGATCTTGAGCGTCTGAAAAGTTCAAAGACCGCCCTGAGCGCTGACCTTGCCTCACTGAAGGAACTTGTTGCAAAGGCAGAACGTGCTCCGCTGGAGGACATACGCCGGATCAGGGACAAGTACAGTATTTCGCCATCAGGTCTTCAGAACATGAGCCAGGCCCTCTTTGGATCAAAGGTCGTTTCCTGGTTCGATAGCGGACTTGTTTGGTACAACCGCATCACTCCGCTGATCGCTGGATCCGGGGAGGGCAAGGGAACGGTAAAAGTTTCTAAACCGCTTCGCGGCAAGGGCGTTGATGTGCGGTTTCGCGAGCATGCTCCCTTGCCAGACTTCCTCATCCGTAACGTCAACACCTCTATGAAGCCCGAGGCCGGTTCCTTTGCCGGAACGATCAGGAACATCACTCCTGACCAGGACATCATCGGCATTCCTCTTACGTTCAAGTTCGACGGCTCCGGTATGAAAGACCTTCGCACCATAACGCTCAGCGGCGGTTTTGATCATATCCTGTCCGCATCTTACAAGGATACGATACAGGTGGAGGTGCTCGGATATCGCGCCGGAGATATGGTGCTTTCCGGGAACAAGGAACTCCCGATCACACTTCAGGATGGACTGATGGATTTAGAGTTCAAAGGCCTTCGCACATCCAAAGGACTGAGCGCCACGCTGTCAGCCACCTTCAGGTCCGTCCGGATCAACACCGGCAATCAAGGTAACAGCGGAATGATCCTCTCGTCGCTCAGGAGCGCCCTTTCCCGGGTCACGGCCTTTAAGCTCTCTGCGGACATCAGCGGCGAACCTGGCAATTATGATGTGAAGGTCTCCTCTGATCTCGACAGGGTGTTCAAGGATGCCGTCGGGAGGATGGTTCAGGAGCAGAGCGTAAAACTGGAGAAGGATCTTAAAGCAGCGGTTCAGGCAAAGACCGAAGGAAAGGTGAAAGACCTGAAAGCAAGTTTAGGCGGGCTGAACACCGCTGGCGCGAACATCGACGCTGTACAAAACGAGCTGAACACGCTTCTGCAGGAGGCAAAACAAAAGGCCGAGGGGAAGGTTAAATTGTCTTTGTAGCACTATGGTTCCCTGTCGAGTATCCTGTCCAGCTCTTTGAAACAGAAAACAATCTCTTCCTTCGTGTTATAGAAGTGCGGTGAAATCCTGACCCCACCGGCACGAACGTTCACCATGATGCCTTTCTCGCGCAGCGCATTGCGAAGCGCGTCGGGGTCAAAAGGTCCGCAAACGGTCACATTGCCTCCGCGCGCACTCCGCTCACGGGGCGTCTTGATCTCAAAACCTCTCCTCTCTGCCTCTTCGATGATGACATCTCCGAGTCCAAGGACCTGTTCCTCAATATTTTCTATCCCTACTTCGTTCAGCAGCTCTATGGCTGCTCCAAGGCCGATGATCCCCATGACATTCAATGATCCTTCTTCGAACCTTTGCGCGTCTTTCTTCAGATCAAACTGCGGTCGCTCAAATTCGAATTGCTGCTGAACGCTTTTCCAGCCAACAAGGGCCGGTTCGATCACTTCCGTCAGCCCTCTTCTGCAAAAGAATATTCCGATCCCCTCCGGACCGAGCAGCCACTTGTGCGCATCAGCCGCCAGAAAATCGATATTGAACGCATCAACGTCCATAGGTATCACCCCAAGACTTTGTATCGCATCTACACAGAACAACATTCCCTTTTTTCTGCACAAATCGCCTGTGCGCTTAAGATCCATCCTGAACCCGTTCGTGAACTGGACCGAGCTGATGGACAAGAGACGTGTTCTTGCGTCAACCTGTTGTTCAATATCATCCAGCATGATGCGTCCTTCTCTTGAAGGTATCGTTCTTACTTCAACTCCTTTTCTCCTGAGATGCTCCCAGGGATACCGGTTGGAAGGGAATTCCTTTTCATATATGATCACATTGTCGCCCTGGTTCCACGCCATTCCCTCTGCAACAATAGACAAGCCATGCGATGTGCTTCTGACAAAAGCCACCTCATCGGTCTCCGCTCGCAGCAAGTCTGCACATTTTTTCCTGATATCAACGATCTTCCGGAACCATTGTGGATAGAGAAAAGCGCCGTTCTCCGCAGATTCCGACAAGAATCCGCATATCGCCTTTTCTACCCTCCTGGATATTGGCGCCACTCCCGCATGATCAAGATAAACAAACCGTCCTGTTATGGGGAACTCATTTCGGTATTTGTCTACGTCGTCCTTTTCCATGTTTTCTCAGATACCCTTCCTTTTCTTCACGCGAAAGCTGCTTGATGGCGAATTCTTTTTTTAATGCGTCCGACCGGTCTTTACATCGACGTGTATGAACAAGCGTTACCGGCCTTCTGCTTCGCGTGTACCGTGATGCCGTTCCCTTGTTATGCCGTTCTATTCTCTTTGAAACGTCATTCGTGATCCCCGTGTAGTACGTACCATCGGAGCACAAGATCATGTAAAGATGCCATTTTCCCGCGGGTTTCTTTTCCACGTTCCGATTCTATCCCTGCGCGGCTTTTATGGCAAGGTGATTCTGGACAGGCCCTGCTTTTCCCGGTAATATGGGTCTGTGCGAAAAGGCATTGACTATATCGGTGTCGGTACCGGCGCAATTATCGTGAACACGGAGGGAAAGCTGTTCCTGGCCAAGCGAGGCAGGGAGTCGCGTAATGAACGCTACAAATGGGAGTTTCCCGGCGGCAGTGTGGAGTTTGGCGAACATCTGCAAGATGCCTTGATCAGGGAGATACGCGAGGAATACGGCGTTGTTATTCAGATCGATCAGCTACTTGACGTGGTGGATCATATCATTCCCCAGGAACACCAGCACTGGATATCCCCTACCTTCCTCTGCCGGGTCGCGAACGGTATTCCTCATATCATGGAGCCGCATAAATGTGATGCCATCGGATGGTTCGGGCTGCACGAGATCCCCGTGAATGAGCTTACCATTGCTTCTCGCAAGAGTCTTGAAAGCTATCAAAAATCTCTTTTGAGAAAAGAATGAACGGTTCTTATTTAAACCCGCTTGACATGGATAATTATCTATCTCTTCCTGTTGACGCGATCCTTCTCTTTGGTCCTACGGGCGCTGGAAAAAGTCCGCTTGGTGATACTATCGCTTGCCGCGGATTCTTTGGCCGTCGTGCCTATCATCTCGATTTCGGTTCTGAGCTCCGCTCCATTGCGAACGCCAACCGATCTTCTTCCCGCTATTCCGATTCTGAACTTGCTTTTGTGCGCGGTGTTCTTGATCGCGGACTCCTGCTCGAGAACGAGCACTTTGTCCTTGCCCGAAAGATCATTTCGCTCTTTCTCGAGCGCTCTTGTTTTGCCTCCGGTGACATTCTTGTTCTGAACGGCATCCCTCGCCATGTCGGCCAGGCAAAGGACCTTTCCACAATAGCCATTGTTCATGCCCTGATCGTGCTCGACTGCTCTTTGGATTCGATCTTATGCCGTTTAACGAGTAATGTGGGTGGTGACAGAACAGGAAGAATCGATGACCACAAGGATCTTGTTGGCCGTAAATTGCAGATATTTATTGAAAGAACGCAGCCGCTTATAGAACACTACGCTCAGGAAGGCAGTATGATATATCGCCTTCCGGTAACCGATGCTTCAACAACCACTGATGCCTATACCGCCCTGACCTCACTTGCCACCGCGTATCCACCAGTCACCTTTATCGCTGAACCACCACAACGATGAGTCTGTTTTCAGGATTACCGCGGCAAGTTCTTTTGCTGATTTCGTTCTCAGTCTTTTGAGCGAGAATTCAAGCCATTCTTCAGCATAGGCGTTTCCAATATCCTTCCGTTCCTTCAGTGACAGAATAAAGTCGAGCTGGTCCGCGTCTTTGGCTATTTTCGCTTCCTTGGTGCTTTCCGCTTCGAATTCCTCTATTAGTTCCTTGATCTCGCTGCCAAAGGGAAGGGGCGACGCCATGTCATTAACCGCCTTCCCAACATCCACGGAAACATACTTCTTATTCACGTAATTCTGATCACCGGTTCGCGCCTCGGGAAGATCATGGAACATGCACATTTTCACAATCCTGTCCACATCCACATCATCGGCCATTCGTCCTAATGCATAACCTATGTAGACCGTCCGGAAAATGTGCTCCGCCACAGATTCCGCGCCGGATCCAAGAAACTGATACCCTGTTCGCGGTGTTCGTTTCAGCATCCCTGCTTCAAAGAGAAAATTTGCAATATTCTTCATTTTGGGTCTCTTGCTGCTCCGTTCATCAGAACGTCAATCCCTGCCGTTTCATAAGAAGTTCTCCAAGATACGATCCAGGTTTCACTTCCGCGTTCTTGATGAGTTCGGCGCCTTCCAACCCATAGGGTTTTACGCATGATGCACAGACATAGAACTTGCAGTCAAAATCCTCGACCAGGCTTTTCATCAGTTCTGCTACAGGAGAGAACGCCTTCTGGAACTGGATCGATTCAGCAAAACCTTTCTTTGCAAGATATGCTGCTTCATTCATCAAGAAGAAATCTATCTTGGCATCAAATGCAGCCATATTCGTGGCGAGTTGAAGAGCCCCTGCGGCTTTCTCGATCGCATTATAGGACGTTGTCAGTATGAACACGAACTCTTTGTTTTCCATGGTGTTGCTCCTTTTCCTGCGGAGATATAATGAGATGTCTTATGGAGTTATGAGCGCGCTTTTCTGCATAGCTGTTATTAGTATCCTGTAATAAAGATAATTAGTAGTAGTAACAGTAGTACCTGTGGAATCGTGGGTAGATCCTGCAACGGAATGAAAACAGAAGAAAAAAATGTCTCAATAAGTCCGTAGACGGGGGTCTAACAAACCGTTGGTCAGTGTTGAAAACTTCACGAAGAGTTCTGTCCACAGGGTTATGAAACAATTACCAACAGAGAACTGTGGATGGGGGTCCTAACCTGTTGTTATCCCGGAGGCCAGGCAAAAGGACGGCCGGACAATAGATGCAGATGAATATGGAAAACCGTCTGACCAGCGTCCCGTCCGTTGTTGATCACCATTCGATAACCGCTCTTATCAAGCCCTTTCTGTGCTGCGATGGTCTTTGCTACGAAAAAGAGATGGCCAATGATCTCCCGGTCCGCAACTGTTATCCCATGAATATCAGCAATATGTTTTTTGGGAACGATCAGCATGTGAATCGGCGCCTGGGGATTCAGATCCTCGAACGCCAAGGAATGCTCGTCCTCGTGGACGATCCTTGCGGGGATCTTTTTTTCTATGATCTTGCAAAAAATGCACTTTTGATCAAGGTCCACCTTTTCCTCCTGGTAGCTATGAAAAATAATCCGAAAGCGACAGAACCCAACGTGCCGATGATTAACGGAATATTCCAAGAACCGGGGATTTGCCTGTGAGCCTAGCGGGGAAAGATATTATCATGCATATCTTCCTTGGGCCCACCGCTGTGGTATCCAAGGCAGTGCAGGCTTTCGCCAGCACGCAGACTATCCCGAAAAACTTCTATAGAAACAGCTTCTCGATCCCGTATGGCATGCAGGACCGGTCTGCTCGACCTTGATAAGCAGAGTATCCTGGTCGCAATCATACAGGATCTCCTTTACCTGCTGCACATGACCAGATGTCTCTCCCTTTTTCCAGAACTTCTGGCGAGACCGGCTCCAGTACCAGGTAAAGCCGCTGTCAACAGTCTTCTTGACCGATTCCGCGTTCATATAGGCGACCATCAGGATCTCGTTGGTCTTCCAGTCCTGGACAACGGCGGGGATCAGCCCTTTGTCGTCATATTTCAGGTCGTTCGGTATTTTCATGCCCGTTTTTTATCACAGTATCCGGAAAAAGTCCAGAGCAATAAAAAACCGGTTCTTGAAAAGAACCGGTTCTCGGATGTTTCGAATTGGACACGTCGTATCAGATGAACAGGTTGATATCTGCATCTGCCGCAAGGTCCATCCAGCTTGCCGCACCGCCAAACTCAACGCCTTCGATGATGTCCGATTGTTTGTACCCCATGACGTCCATAGTCATCTGGCAGGCAATGAGCTTGATCCCGCTCTCCTTGGCCATATCCAGCAGCGTCTGGATCGTTGCAACGCCGTGTTTCTTGAACATGGATTTCATCATGGCCGTTGCCATTGCCTCCATGCCCGGCATGGAAGAGACCAGCGTGGGAATGGGAATCGGCATTGGCATGGCGGGATTGCCGAGCGGTGATACCTTGAGACTGTCAGCATTGTTCTTCTTTATGATCTCCAGACCGTAGAACGTGAAAAAGATAGTGACATCCACATCCATGGCCGCGGCTGTTGTTGCGAGAATGAGCGGCGGATAGGCCATGTCCAGGGAACCCTTGGACGCAATGATCGTCATTTTTTTGTTTGCCATGGTAATCGCTCCTTAAGCGGACTTTTTTATAAAGAAGGTGAACATTCCACCAGCCTCTTCAACCTTGAGAATCTCGTTGCCGGTTCGTTTTGCCCACGATGCCATGTCATTCTTTGAACCCGGGTCCGTGGTCTCTACCTTCAAAACCTGGTCCTTTGCCATTACTTCCACAGCCTTCTTGGTCTTCAAGATCGGCAGGGGACAGCTCATGCCTTTTGCATCCAGAACCTGATCAACTTTGATATCAGCGCACATATTCTTGACCTCCCGCAATTAACGAAATGATAACTTACTATCATTGTTGAAACACTCGTTTTATATTATAAGAGAATAGTTTCAAAGTCAAGCATTTTTATACAAGCCGCTCCATCAGGATCCCTCGTTTTCGGTTTCCGGAAAAAGACCTTGCCAGACCACAGAGGTTCTGGTATAGTCTTGCTTCGTTGATTGTTGATAAGTTCCCGCCAAAATGCGCTCAACAATAAGTGTAATCAAAGAGATTTATGATGCGCTGCTAGAAGGCAGGAAATACAGGGTCAGGAAAATCGGATTATTACCCTCTCTTGTATGGTATAACACCTTAAAAAGATGAGGCTTAATGCGTTATCAACAGCTGTGGATAAGTATGTTTGTAACCTGTCGTGTTTTTTCGAGGTAACCTATGGATTTTGCAAAGGTCTGGGAAGAGATATTATTCCTCATTGAGAGCAAGATGTCGAAACAGGGATTCGACACCTGGTTCGCTCAATCCCACTTGCTTTCCTTCGACGGTTCGAAAATGATCATTGAAGTTCCGAGCAAATTTCATCGCGACTGGATCCGGGAAAGGCACTGGAACATCCTGACCGATGTCATCAAAGAGGTCACGAAGAAGGAACAGATTGAGATCGACTTCGAGGTGCCTCCCCAGGAACAGCCAAAAAAAGCACCGAAACAGACCAAGGAAGAAAAGAAAGAAGAGCGACAGGAAAAAACCAACCTTCTCGAGAAAAAGTACACTTTTAACACGTTCGTGGTCGGCCCGAGCAACCAGTTCGCCCACGCATCCGCCAAGGCCGTTGCAGAGGCGCCGGGAAGAGCCTATAATCCGCTTTTTATTTACAGCGGCGTCGGACTGGGAAAGACCCACCTGGTGAACTCGATCGGCCACTTCGTCCAGAGCAAATCGCCGAAGGCGCGGGTTGCATACCTCTCCTCGGAACAATTCACCAATGAGCTCATCACTCACATCAGCCGCCAGAAGATGGATGATTTCCGGCAGCGATTCCGTCACATGGATATCCTGATCATCGACGATATCCAGTTCATTGCCGGCAAGGAGCGGACCCAGGAAGAGTTCTTTCATACTTTTAACTCGCTCTATGAGGCACAGAAACAGATCGTTCTTACCAGCGACCGCCAGCCCAAGGAGATACCCGATATCGAAGAGCGGCTCCGATCGCGCTTCGAGGCAGGTCTTATCGCGGACATCCAGGCGCCCGACCTTGAAACGCGTGTGGCGATCCTGAAGAGAAAAGCGGAGGTCCAGAATATCCGCCTGCCCGATGATGTGGCAAAATACCTGGCCACCATGCTCAAGAACAATATACGCGAGCTTGAGGGCGGCCTCATGCGCATCGGCGCAATCGCTTCACTGACCAACACGGATATCACGGTGGACCTTGCGAAGAACGAGCTTCGCCACTTGATCGATACCCGCGAGAAGATCATTACACACGAATTGATCCAGAAGGTCGTTGCTGATTCCTTTGGCGTGAAACCTTCGGACCTCAAGTCCAAGCGGCGTACCAAGAACGTGGTCCTTCCCCGGCAGGTAGCTATGTATCTTTGCAGAACCCTGGCGGGCGCATCGCTTCCCGAGATCGGAAATTTCTTCGGCGGAAAGGACCATAGCACGGTCATCCACGCCTATAAGGTGATCGAGGAAAAGAAGGAAAAAGATCCCGATCTTAAGGACCGGATAGAGCTCTTGATAAAGCAGCTAAGGTCTTGATTTACTTCTGTTTTTACAGCCTGATTTGTCTTGCTATTTGGATAATGTTCTGATAGTATTGACAAACTCCCAAGGGAGGCTTGTTGCATGAAACTACGCATAAAGAAAGACGAAATCCTCAGGGGATTGCAGAGGATCCAGGGTGTGGTGGACAAGAAGAACACCATGCCCATCCTGTCGAACATGCTTCTCTCCGCCGACACCAAGGGCGTGGAGATCGTGGCAACCGACCTCGAGATCGGTCTTCGCGGACGCTATGTCGCCGATGTTGAACAACCCGGCGCCGTGACGGTCTCTGCAAAGAAGATGTACGAGATCGTTCGGGAACTGCCTTCTGAGGACATTCAGATCAGGGCGGAAGAGAACAACTCGGTCAAGATCGTCTCAGGTCAGTCGCAGTTCAAGCTTGTAGGCCTGCCCAAGGAAGAATATCCCAGCATGCCCGATGTGGCGGAAGAGGGCATGATATCCATCGCCGGGGAAACTCTGCGCGACATGATCAGAAAGACGATCTATGCGTCGGGCGAGAACGATGCCCGGTATGTTCTGAATGGCCTGTTCCTCCATCTATCGCCCGCGAAGAGCGGGCTGAACATCCGGATGGTCGGCACCGACGGACACCGGCTTTCATTGATCGACCGGACCGTCGATGCCACGCACAAGGAAGAGAGCGTCATTATTCCCAAGAAGGCCATGCTCGAGCTGAGACGGCTTCTTGAGGAGGATGCGTCGCAGGAGGGGTTCCAGATCGGCCTGAGCAAGAACCACGCGCTCTTCAAGCGTGACGGTCTCGTCATGGTATCCAAGCTCATAGACGGGAATTATCCCAACTATCAGCAGGTCATCCCCGCCAAGAACACGAAACTGGTCGCTGTTTCCCGTGACCTTTTCACGCACGCGGTAAAGCGCGTTTCGATCCTTTCCAAGGAAAAGACGAACGCCGTTAAGCTGCAGCTCGAAAAGGGCACGCTTCTTCTGTCCACGAACAATCCCGAGGTCGGGGAGGCGAATGAGGAGATCGCCGTCGACTACCAGGGAGATGGGCTGACCATCGGTTTTAATTCCCGGTACCTGCTCGATGTGCTTATGGCAATGGATACGCCGACCATTACCCTGGAGCTGCACGATCCCCTCAGCCCGTGCCTGGTGAAGGAAGAGGGTAGCGACTCCTATAGATGCGTTGTCATGCCGATGCGTGTCTAGCAGTCGCGCAGGGAGCACGACAAGCACGGCCCGGGAATGCCGGGGCATAAATTGTTCTCGAGGGATTGATCGGCGCAATGTCGTCTCAATCCCTCTTTTTACGAGGAGCTGATGGAATATTCTGCCGACAGCATAAAGGTCCTGGAAGGACTCGAGGCGGTCCGGAAACGACCGGCAATGTACATCGGCAGCACCGGGAGCGCCGGTCTGCACCATCTCGTATACGAGCTGGTCGACAACAGTGTTGACGAGGCGCTGGCGGGTCACTGCAAGAACATTGAAGTATTCATTCACGTCGATAACAGCATCACGGTCATCGACGATGGCCGCGGTATACCCACGGCCATGCACAGTGCGCAGAAGCGGTCCGCGGCAGAGGTCGCCCTGACCGTGCTGCATGCCGGCGGCAAGTTCGATGGCGAGGCATACAAGGTGTCCGGCGGGCTCCACGGCGTGGGCGTGTCCGTGGTGAACGCGCTGTCAGAATGGCTCGACCTGGAGATCAAGCAGAAGGGCCAGGTATTCCAGCAGCACTACGAGCGGGGAGTTCCGCTTGCATCGCTCGCGGTAACCGGGACGACGACCTCCACGGGCACGAAGATCACCTTTAAACCGGATTTTCAGATATTCGAGGACCGGGAATACAGCTACGATATCCTTTCCCAGCGTCTTCGGGAACTTGCGTTCCTTAACCGGGGCCTCAAGATCACCATCCAGGACGAGCGGAGCGGCAAGAAGCAGACCTTCTTTTATGAGGGCGGGATTGTTTCGTTCATAGAGCACCTGAACAAGAATAAGACCGTTCTTCATCCCAAACCGATCGAGCTTCAGCGCGAGCGGGAGGGATTGTACATCGAGATCTCCCTTCAATACAACGACAGCTATATCGAGCAGGTCTTTTCCTTCGCGAACAACATCAATACCCATGAAGGCGGTACCCATCTGATCGGCTTCAAATCAGCGCTTACCCGCACCTTGAACACCTATGCGGTCGCGAGCGGCCTGCTCAAGAACACCGACGAGGCCCTGTCAGGCGAGGATGTACGCGAAGGCCTTACCGCGGTGGTAAGCGTCCGGATCGCAAATCCCCAGTTCGAAGGCCAGACCAAGACCAAGCTGGGGAACAGTGAAGTGAAGGGCATCGTTGAGGCCATGGTGAACGAAGCCCTTGGCGCTTATCTGGAAGAAAATCCCGTCATCGCCAGGCGCGTCGCGGAAAAGGCCTTGAACGCTGCGCGAGCCCGGGAAGCGGCCCGCAAGGCCCGCGAACTCACCCGCCGGAAGGGCGTTCTTGACTCCACGTCGCTGCCCGGCAAGCTTGCGGACTGCCAGGAAAAGGACCCCGCTCTTTCGGAACTGTTCATCGTCGAGGGAGATTCGGCCGGCGGATCGGCAAAGCAGGGACGGGACCGGAAGAACCAGGCGATCCTGCCGCTCAAGGGAAAGATCCTGAACGTGGAGAAGGCCCGGTTCGACAAGATGCTGTCCAGCGACGAGATCAAAGTCCTGATCACCGCCATGGGGACGGGGATCGGACCCGAGGAATTCGACATCGCCAAGCTCCGTTATCACAAGATCATCATCATGACCGACGCAGACGTGGACGGGGCGCACATCCGCACTCTCCTGCTCACGTTCTTCTTCCGCCAGATGCCGCTGATCATCGAGCGGGGATATCTCTATATCGCGCAGCCGCCGCTCTTCAAGGTGAAGCGCGGCAAGTCCGAACGATATATCAAGGATGACTCGAAGATGGAAGATTTCCTCCTTGATCTCGCAGCGGAAGATATGGAACTGTACTCCCCGGAGCAGCAGGCCTGGCTTTCCGGGGACCGGCTCACGACCATGCTGAAGAAGATCGTGCAGTTCGAGAAGAATCTCGATGCCTTCCGCAGGAAACGGCAGGACACGGTCGTGCTTCGCGCGCTGCTCCTGGACAAAGCCTTCAGCAAAGCAGCATTGAAGGATAATGACCGCCTCACCGCGCTTGCAGCTGTCATCGACGGATATGTGAGGGAGCATCATCCGAAGACCGCGGCCTCCTGGTCCATAGAAAAGGACGAGGAGCATGACGCATTCCGTCTCCGCTATGAAACGAAATGGGATGGTATCCACTCGACGATCCAGATCGATGAGAACTTCGTGACATCGCCCGAGTTCCGGGAGCTCCAGAGCCTTTCCCCGGCGATGCTCGGCCTCGACGGACCCGGCTACCGGCTCAGGGAAAAAGGCGATGAGCGGTCGTTCGAGGACACCGGAAAGCTCATGCATCATGTCATTGAACTGGGCAAGAAGGGTCTTTCGATCCAGCGGTACAAGGGTCTCGGCGAAATGAATCCCGACCAGCTCTGGGAAACCACCATGATCCCCGAGAAGCGCTCATTGCTGCAGGTCACGATCGAGGATTCCGTCAAGGCAGACGAGATATTCAATATCCTCATGGGAGATGCTGTTGAGCCTCGCCGCGCATTCATCCAGCGTCACGCGCTCGAGGTTCGGAATCTGGACGTATAACCTATGCTGAACACCAATGATGCAACTCGGCCCCGCGGTACGCAGTCCGTCGGCAATAGGCTCCTCCTGACAGGTCTGCTGATATTGAGCGTGCTGTTCTGCGCTGCATGCGGCGTGAAACACGTTCCGGTCCCGCCGCCGGATGACGAATACAAGACACTGAACGACCGGAGCGCCGTCCTGATCAATCAGGGTTTGTACGAAGACGCGTTGGAGGCGGTGGAGCGGTCCCTGGCGATCAAGCCGGACTACTCTATTGCCTGGAACAACAAAGGCGTCATTCTCCTGAATCTCGGCAGAATGGAAGAAGCGCTCGAGGCTGTTGACCGGGCTATTGAGATCGATCCTTTGAACGCCATGGCATGGAGCAACAAAGCCATGGTTTACGGTAACACCAATCGGATGGCTGAAGCGCTTCAGGCCATGGACCGCGCGTTGCTCCTTGAGCCCGCGAACGGGCTGCTCCTCTTTAACAAGGCCTGCTACCAGGCGCTTTCCGGAGACCGCGAGGGAGCGATCAATAGCCTGGAGAAAGCGATACAGCAGGATTCCCGGATCAAGCCCCTTGCCGCGCGCGAAGAGGACCTCAAGAGCCTGCGAGACGAACCCCGGTTCAAAAAAATCACTCAATAGCTTCCAGGTAGAGAATGATGGAACCCCTTGAAATAAAAACACAGATCAATATCGAACAGGAGATGAAGACCGCCTACCTCGATTACTCCATGAGTGTGATCGTGGGACGGGCGCTGCCTGATGCTCGCGACGGCCTGAAGCCGGTGCACCGGCGGATCCTCTACGCCATGTTCCGCGAGGGGCTCCTGCACAACAAAAAGTATTCCAAGAGCGCTGGCGTTGTCGGTGAAGTTCTGAAGAAATACCACCCTCATGGCGACAGCGCGGTCTATGACACGATGGTGCGCATGGCCCAGGACTTCAACATGCGCTATCTGCTCGTAGACGGCCAGGGGAATTTCGGGTCCATTGACGGCGATTCCGCGGCAGCCTATCGCTACACCGAAGCCCGGCTTACCAAGCTGGCGGAAGAACTGCTCGCGGACATCGATAAGGAGACAGTTGATTTCGTTCCGAACTTTGATGACACCACGGTGGAGCCCTCGGTGCTTCCCACGAAGGTCCCGAATCTCCTGATCAACGGTTCTTCGGGAATTGCCGTGGGCATGGCAACGAACGTTCCTCCGCACAATCTCGGCGAGATCGTCGACGGTCTGGTGATGCTCATCGACAATCCCGACGCGACCGTGCCGGAGCTGATGACCGTCATCAAGGGCCCCGACTTCCCGACTGCCGGGTTCATTCACGGGTTCGAGGGCATCCGCCAGGCCTACACGACCGGCCGCGGCATCATCCAGATGCGTGCGCGGGCCACTATCGAGGAAATGAAGGGCGATCGCGAGTGCATTGTCATCACCGAGCTTCCGTATCAGGTGAATAAGCGCCGCCTGCTTGAGCGTATCGCCGAGCTGATCCATGATAAGAAGATCACCGGGATCTCCGAGATCCGCGATGAATCGGACCGCGAGGGCATGCGGGTCGTCGCAGAACTAAAAAAGGGCGAGATCTCCACGGTTATCCTGAACCAGCTTTACAAGCACACGGATCTTCAGGCGACCTTTGGCGTGATCATGCTGGCACTGGTGAACAACCAGCCGCGAATCCTGAACCTCCGCAAGCTGCTGACCCATTTTCTCCAGCATCGCCGCGAGGTCGTTATTCGCCGGACCAAGTTCGATCTTCGCAAGGCCGAGGAGCGTGCCCATGTCCTGCAGGGCCTCAAGATCGCGATCGAGAACATCGACGCGGTGATCGCGCTGATCAAGGCTGCGGCAAACACCGATGAAGCCAGGGTCGGGCTGATCAGGGAATTCAAGCTATCGGAGATCCAGGCCCAGGCGATCCTGGAGATGCGGCTGCAGCGACTTACCGGGCTCGAGCGCGACAAGATCGTCGCCGAGTACGAAGAAGTTCTGAAGGAGATCGCTCGGCTGAACGAGATCCTGGGCTCAGAAGCCCTGGTCATGCAGATCATTCGCGATGAGCTGTTGTCGCTCAAGGCCGAATACGGCGACGAACGCCGGACCGAGATCGTGGCGGCGACCACGGAGATCGGCATCGAGGACCTGATCAAGGACGAGGAGATGGTGATCACCATCTCCAACGCGGGCTATATAAAACGGAATCCCCTGACGCTCTATCGCGCCCAGCGCCGCGGCGGCAAGGGAAAGATCGGGATGGAGACGCGGCAGGAGGATTTCGTTCGGCGGCTGTTCATGGCCACGATGCACAGCTATATCCTTTTCTTTACGAGCAAAGGCCGGGTCTACTGGCTCAAGGTGCACCAGATCCCCGAAGCGGGCCGTCAGGCAAAGGGCAAGGCCATCGTGAACCTGATCCAGATCGGCCAGGACGACCGCGTGACCGCCGCGCTCCCCGTTCGGGTGTTCACTCCGGACCACTTCATTCTCATGGCCACCAAGAAGGGCATTGTCAAGAAAACGGAGTTGGAGGCCTACAGTCATCCCCGGCCGTCGGGCATCATTGCCGTGACGCTCGAGGAGGGCGACGAGCTGATCGCCGCCGAGGTGACCGATGGCAAGCGCGACGTGTTCCTCGGCACGCGGGACGGCCTTTCGATCCGGTTCAACGAGGCCGATGTCCGCGAGATCGGGCGTACCGGAAAAGGCGTCATCGGCGTGCGGCTGGATGAGGGGAACGAGGTCGTTGGCATGGAGATCGTTCGGGATGACTCGACCATCCTGACGGTGACCGAGAACGGATTCGGCAAACGAAGCACGCTCGAGGACTATCGCAGCCAGTCGCGGGGCGGCAAGGGCATCATCACGATCAAAACCACGGAAAAGAACGGCCGAGTCGTCGGCATTTCCCAGGTGTCCGAGGACGATGAGATCCTTCTTATCACCAAGGACGGAAAGATCCTGCGCACAAAAGCGAAGGATATTTCCGTGCAGGGCAGGAACACGCAGGGTGTTCGTCTCCTGGAGACCGAGGGAGGCGACCGCGTGGTCAGCCTGGCCAAAGTCGTGGAACGGGATGATGAAAAAGAAGCAGCGGCGGACAAGGAGACTCCTGAACCGCCGGTGGTCGGGAACGCCTAGGTATGGTGCGAAGCCTGATCTTTCTGGTCATGATGATCGCATCGCTGTCGGCCTGCGAATTGCTGGACAAACAAGCGACCGCTGATTATGAGACAGCGACCAAGACCTTATCCGCAGGGGAGTACCAGAAGGCATCGACGCTTTTCCTGGTCATGGTCAAGAACCACCCCTTCAGCCCACTGGCAGATAATGCGCTCTATTGGGCAGGAGTAACCCAGTTCCTGTACCTCGGCGAAACGGAACGGGCGCTCCAGTCGTTTCGCCTGCTGCTCAAGAAATACCCGCGCCGGGATATGGCGCCGGCAGCGCAGCTCTATATCGCTGAGATCTATGAGCTCGGTTATAATGATTATCCCCGGGCAATCGAGGAATACCGCAGGGCATCGGAATATTCCGATCGCGAGGTCCGCGAAAGAAGCCTCTACAGCCTTGCCGACAACCTTTTTCGCGTGGGCAAGATCGATGAGGCCCGCGATACCTGGCTTCGTCAGATCAAGGAAAACCCCAAGGGAAGACGGGCGGATCTCGCGCTCTATCGGCTTGGAACAACGGCGTACTCCAAGGGACAGCTCGCTGAAGCGGAAGGGTACTACCGCAGGGCCCTGGCGATCAGCAAAGACAAGGAGCTTGCGGTCAAGGCGAAGTTCGCTCTTGCCCAGTGTCTTGAGGCGGGAGAGAACCTGAAGGATGCGCTCGCGATCTACAAGGAGCTGGAACCGGAATATGGCAACCGAGAGGCCATTCTGATCAAGATCAGAGCCCTTGAAACACGGATTCACAAGAAAAGCTATTGACATATCACAGGGAGCGTGTTACTTTTTATGCTCGATTTAAAGATTGTCAGAGAACGGACAGAAGAGGTAAAACAGGGACTCCGAAGGCGCGGCATCGAGCTTGACCTGTCGGAGTTTCTCGCGCTGGACGAGAAACGGCGAGTATCGCAGCAGGACGCCGACGAACTCCGCCGCAAGCGGAACACGGTCTCCGAGCAGATCGGGAAGCTCAAGAAGAGCGGTCAGCCGGCGGAAGACCTGATGACCGAGATGCGGTCGGTCGGTGATTCGATCGCCAAGCTCGAAGCGATCATACGTGAAGCGGAAGAGTCGCAGCGAAATCTCCTGCTTACCATCCCGAACATCCCTCATGGAACCGTGCCGGAGGGGAAGGATGAAACGGCCAACGTAGAGATAAAACGCTGGTCGCCCCAGGGAACCGAGCCGGCCAAGCTGTCCTTCGAACCAAAGCCACATTGGGACCTAGCCGAGTACCTTGACATAATCGATTTTGACCGGGCTACCAAGATCACGGGTGCCCGATTCGCTCTTTATAAAGGTGCGGGGGCGCGGCTGGAGCGGGCGCTGATCAATTTCATGCTTGACCTCCACACGGAAGAGCATGGGTATCTTGAAGTGCTTCCGCCGTTCATGGTCAACCGAACGAGCATGACCGCCACGGGACAGCTTCCGAAGTTCGAGGAAGAGCTGTTCAAGGTAGAGAACGGAACCTATTTCCTGATCCCTACGGCCGAAGTGCCGGTAACCAACATTCACCAGGAAGAGATCCTGGGTGACGAGGTTCTTCCGGTGAAGTATACTGCCTATACGCCCTGCTTCCGGCGAGAGGCCGGCTCTTATGGTAAGGACACCCGCGGACTGATCCGGCAGCATCAGTTCAACAAAGTAGAGCTGGTAAAGTTCGCCAGACCCGAGGACTCCTATCGGGAGCTCGAGACGCTTCTTCTTGACGCGGAAAATGTGCTGCAACGCCTGCAGTTGCCCTATCGCGTCATAACGCTCTGCGCCGGCGATATGGGGTTTTCCGCGGCAAAAACCTATGATATCGAAGTATGGTTGCCGGCGCAGAACAGGTATCGGGAGATCTCCTCGTGCTCCAACTTTGAGGACTTCCAGGCGCGGCGCGGCAATATCAGGTATCGCCCCAAGGGAAGCAAGAAGACGGAATTCGTCCATACGCTGAACGGTTCAGGGTTGGCGGTCGGGCGGACGGTCGTGGCGATCCTTGAGAATTATCAGCAATCCGACGGTACGATCATGGTTCCCGAGGCGCTCAGGCCGTACATGGGCGGAATGGAGCGAATCGTCCGGAGAGGCGGGAATCCGTAATTGAGGATTGCGGTACGCGGGTTTTGGATCTTGAAATCCGAAAACGTCAATCCGAAATAGAAACGGAGAGATGGCCGAGCGGTTTAAGGCGGCGGTCTTGAAAACCGTTGAGCGCAAGCTCCGGGGGTTCGAATCCCTCTCTCTCCGCCAAATATTTATGCGGATCTCGGAATGGATACGGAAAAGCACGTTGCAGATCCTGTTCATTCTTCAGTTAATGCGCAAGCTACAATCCAAGGTTAAATACGGAGAGGTGGCCGAGAGGCTGAAGGCAGCTGCCTGCTAAGCAGTTGTGGGGGTAACCTCACCCCGGGTTCGAATCCCGGCCTCTCCGCCATTTGATCGATAGCATAAGGCTTTCGAAACAGCTCAAAAATTCGAAGGAGGATGCAGAAATGAAAAGGATAGTCGCGGCAGTGCTTGTTGCCGGTCTTATGGTCTCGTTTGCCGGCTGCAAGAAGAAGGAAGAGAAACCGCAGTTGCCCCCGGGTCATCCGAGCACCGAAGGTGGAATGCCGCCGGCGGGGATGCCTGATATGCCGAAGGTCGACCGGAAGGTCGTTGTACCCAAGGAAGTGGCCGCAAAGTGGAAGGCTGTAAAGGTCACGATCGAGGACAAGGCCGCAAAATCGTCGAAGGAATATACGATCAGCGTGGGCGGCGAGCAGGCGGTTCCCAACACGAAATTCACCGTGAAGGTGCTCGCGTTCCTGCCGGATTTCCGCATGGGTGAGAAGGACATCACCTCCGCGTCGGACAAGCCGAACAACCCCGCAGCTCAGATCGCGGTGATCGAAGGAGGAAAGGAAGTATGGAAGGGCTGGCTCTATTCCATGCATCCCGGAATCCACCCCTTCCAGCATGAGAAGATCGGGCTGTCGCTGAACGGCGGCGTCTCGAAGTAAGAACTGGATCTGCCAACGACACATGCACCGATGCCAGCGGCATCGGTGCATTGTTTCTGCGCCCATAGCTCAGCTGGATAGAGCATCAGACTACGAATCTGGGGGTCAGAGGTTCGAATCCTCTTGGGCGCACCATTTTTCAATGCAGACCGAACCGCGCAGGACAGATCAGGATTTCATGCGACTCGCCATTGCCGAGGCCGAACGGGCCGCGGCAGCGGGGGAGACGCCCATTGGCGCGGTCCTGGTCATTGATGATAAGGTCGTTGCTTCTGCGCACAATATGCGAGAGACCTGGCAGGACGCGACTGCCCACGCTGAAGCCCTTGTGCTCAGGATGGCATCGACGAGCCTGGGTCGGTGGCGGCTGCCTGATGCAACGGTCTATGTGACCATGGAGCCCTGCCTTATGTGCGCAGGTGCGCTGGTATTGGCAAGGATCGGCAGGCTGGTCTACGGCTGTCGTGATGAACGAGCGGGTGCGCTGGGGTCGGTATACGATGTTGTGCGCGACGGGAAACTGAATCACGTCTATCGCATTACGCCGGGCGTTCTCGAGACGGAGTGCCGCATGGTGCTTCAGGGATTCTTCGAGAAACTGAGGCAGAAATAGGGTCTCTCGGGTCAAATATTCGGAGAGGTGGCCGAGTGGCTGAAGGCGGCAGTCTCGAAAACTGTTGTGGGGGTAACTCCACCGGGGGTTCAAATCCCCCCCTCTCCGCCATATAAAACATTGTAGAATGCGGATTTCGGAATGAGAACCGGAAAGCGGTTCAGTTCCGAATTCAGAGCTTCTTCTGATCCGCAATCCGAAATCTTTAAACCGAAATTGAACAACGGAGAGGTGGCCGAGCGGCTGAAGGCGCACGCTTGGAAAGCGTGTTTAGGGAAACCTAACGTGGGTTCGAACCCCACCCTCTCCGCCATTTTATACGCGGAATGCGGATTTCGGAATGAACATCCAAACTCCGGCATCAGCGGTCCGAATCATTACAGCGCTCATGGGCCCGGGTCCTGCGCAACTACGTCCTGTGAATCCCGTCAGGTCCGGAAGGAAGCAGCGGTAAGCGGGAACCGGGTGTGCCGCAGCAAACCCGGGTTCGTGAGCTTTTTTCTTTTCCATCCTCGATGAAATAGGCATGCACTCTTGTTGCGACGTGAAGAGATTTTAATCCGCAACCTGAAATCCGCAATCGTCAATTGAGGTTGTTATGAGCTATCAGGTTCTTGCGCGAAAATGGCGACCCCAGGTGTTCGAGGATGTCGTCGGCCAGGGGCATATCACCAAGACCCTCCAGAACGCCATCAGCACCAACCGCCTCGCCCATGCCTTTCTCTTTTCCGGTCCCCGCGGCGTCGGCAAGACCACGACCGCACGGATCCTTGCGAAAGCTCTCAACTGCAAGAACGGACCGACCCCGACGCCGTGCGGAATCTGCGACGCATGCACGGAAACGGCGGCTGGCACATCGGTGGACGTCATCGAGATCGATGGTGCTTCGAACCGCGGTATCGAGCATATCCGCGAGCTCCGCGAGACAGTCAAGTATGCGCCCGTGGGCGGGAAGTACAAGGTCTATGTCATCGATGAAGTGCATATGCTCACGAACGAGGCCTTTAATGCGCTTCTCAAGACCCTGGAAGAGCCGCCTCCGCGGGTGATCTTCATCTTCGCCACGACCGAACCTCAAAAGGTCCCGGCGACCATCCATTCCCGCTGTCAGCGCTACGGTTTCAAGCGCATCTCCCTCCAGGAGATCGCGTCAAAGCTTCGTCAGATCGCGGAGCGGGAAGGCATCACGGTCAGCGACCGCGGCCTTACCATGATCGCCAGGGCGGCCGAAGGGAGCATGCGGGACTCCCAGAGCCTGCTCGACCAGGCCATATCATCGAGCGGGCTGACGATCAAGGATGAGGAGCTGCAAGGGATTCTCGGCGCTGTGGCGCAGGAGTCGCTGGTCCGTCTTGCTGACGGTCTGCTGGCGCGGGACGCGGCAGGATTGCTGAAACAGGTGGATGCGCTTCTTGAGCAGGGCCAGGACATGCGCCAACTGCTTGCCGGCGTTGTGGAGCATGTACGCAACCTGATCATTGTCAAGGTGGCGGAGCAGTCGGCCTCGATCATCGAGATCGCCGCCGGCGACCTGGAACGCATCAAACAACAGGCGGCAACGACCGAGACCGAACGGCTCATCATGCTGTTCGACAGCCTGTCCCGGACCCTCGACGAACTGCGCTGGTCACCTCATCAGCGCTTCACGCTGGAGATCGGGCTGGTAAAGGCCTGCAACATCGCTCCGCTGAAGCCGCTGGCAGAGGTGCTTGATCACCTGAAGCATCTTGAGGCAGGCGGTGTGCGGATCGCTTCCGGCGGCGCATCCGCGCGTCCGGCGCCAACGACGGCTCACGATCGCAGCGCCGCGTACGGCCATGGCGCACCAAAGCGGCCTGAGCAGGCTGCTCAGCATGGCCTCAACGTGACAACTTCGTCCGGCAAAGGAGTGTGGCCGCAGGTGATCGCCGCGGTGAAGCAAAGGAAACCCGGACTTGCCACCTTCCTTGCAGGCAGCGGTATCATTGAACAGACCGGTGATGCAATGGTCATCGGGATCCAGGGAGCGCCGTTCACGCTGCAGCAGGTCGAAAAACAGGAAAGCAGGGAGCTGATCGGTCAGGCGGTCGAGGAGGTGTCCGGGACCAGGACCAAACTTTCGTTCCGCCTCCTCACTGCGGACAAGGAGCGGGCGCCGCAGTCAAAAGCTGCTCCCGCAAAAAAAGCACCTGTTGAACAGGACCCGCTTGTCAACGATGCCCTTTCCATCTTTAATGGAGAAGTGGTCGATCCAGGAGAACAGAGCAGAGGCTAAGCCAAGGAACTCTGGCCATCGGCACGGGTACAAACCACCATTTAATTTTCTAATATCCCCATAATTCAGGCATTTTTTCTTGCAAAGCACCACGTTTTATTTTACTATGTTAGTCCTTAAACGCTATGTCCAAGAATTTACTCAATAATCTGATGAAGCAGGCCCAGCAGATGCAGGAACGGGTCAAGAAACTCCAGGAAGAGGTCGGGAATAAGACCGTTGAGGCCTCTTCCGGTGGGGGTGTTGTCACGGTGGTTGTCAATGGGAAGCAGGAAGTTCTTTCCATTAAGCTCGATAAATCGGTTATCGACCCCAATGACATTGATATGCTCCAGGACCTGGTCACTGCTGCGGTGAATGAAGCTCTCCGGAAATCCCAGGACCTGATGAAGAACGAGATGGGCCGACTGACCTCGGGGATGGGCCTTCCTCCGGGATTGTTCTAAGTGCGGGTTTCGGATTGCGGATCGCAAAATGACGGGCAAATCCGAACGTGATATGGAGAAGGATCAGGAAATTCCTTCGCCGGCCTCCGGCAGGACCAAGCGGGAAAAAGCAGGCGATCAGGACGCCAGGATCTCCGGCAAAGCCCTCGGCCGGATGGTAGAATCCTTCATGAAGTTTCCGGGCATCGGCAGAAAGAGCGCCGAACGCCTCGCATTCTCCGTGCTCAGCATGCCGAAAGAAGAAGCCTCCGGCATTGCCCAGGCGATAATCGATCTTAAAAATAGCAGCCGCTATTGCGCGGTCTGCAACAATATCACCGAGGATGATGTCTGCGTCATCTGCCGCGACCCGCGAAGGGACGAGACCGCCCTGTGCGTCGTGGAAGAACCGAGCAATATCCTCGTGCTGGAGAAGTCGGGCACTTTCCGAGGCAAGTACCACGCCCTGCTCGGCGCTCTCTCTCCCTTGGACGGCGTGGGACCGGAAGATCTCAAGATCAACGGTTTGCTGGACCGCATCAAAGCCGGTGTAGTAAAGGAAGTGATCCTGGCCACGAATCCCACGGTAAAGGGCGAGACCACGGCCCTGTATCTTGCAAAGGTCATCAAGCCGCTGGGCGTCAGTGTTACCAGGATCGCCTATGGTTTGCCAGTAGGCGGAGATATTGAGTACGCTGACGAGAACACGGTCCAGCGGGCGCTTCAGGGAAGACGGGAAATGTAACTCCAATGCGGAATGGGTCGTGCGGAATGCGGAGTGAAGCACCGGTCTACGCACGCAGTATCCCTCACGGTTTCGAACTTTAGTTTGGGAGGAAAAACGTATGGCAGAAATGATAGAGATACGATGGCATGGACGGGGCGGGCAGGGTACCGTCACCGCGGCCAAGGTTCTTGCGGACGCATGTCTATCCGGCGGCCGCAATGTGCAGGCTTTTCCGGAATACGGACCGGAACGGGCGGGCGCGCCGCTTCGCGCCTATAACCGCATCAGCGAAAAAGTGCTGCGGATGCATTGCCCGGTGCTGAATCCCGGCGTCGTATGCGTTGTGGACGCGACGCTGCTGGACGCAATCAACGTCGCCGAGGGCGCAAAGGACGACGCCGTGTTCATTGTCAACACGAGCAAGGATCCCAAAGACGTCCGCGAAAAGCTTAAAGCGAAGCCGTCCCAGAAGGTCTTCTGTATCGATGCGACAAAGATCGCCATCGAAACCATCGGCAGGCCCATGCCGAACGCGCCAATGCTCGGCGCGGTGAACAAGGCCACGGCGATCGTGACCATGGAAGTGCTGCTCGATGACGTGAAGGGCAGTTTCGGCAAGAAATTCGCGCAGAAGATCATCGACGGGAATCTTGAAGCGGTGAAGCGCGGGTACGGGGAGGTACAAGAGGGATGAAACAGATGAACTGGAAAGAGCTGCCCCACGCCGGCACGATCCTGAATGCCGGCAACACGAAGGACTACAAGACCGGTTCGTGGAGGACCTACAAGCCGCGCTGGATCGAGGAGAACTGCATCCAGTGCTTGTTCTGCTGGATCTACTGCCCCGACACGGCGGTGACGGTGAACGACGAGAAGATGACCGGCTTCAACTACGACCACTGCAAAGGCTGCGGCGTATGCGCCATGGAGTGCCCGGGTAAAAAGGGCAACAAGGCCATCGTCATGGAAGAGGAGGGCAAATAACATGGCAATCACGTCGATCAAGACCGTTGCAGTGACCGGCAACCAGGCGGTTGCCGAGGCCTTCCGCCAGCTGAATCCCGATGTCATGCCGGCGTACCCCATTACCCCGTCAACGGGCATCATGGAGTCGTTCACCTCCTTTGTTTCGAACGGCAAGGTGGACACCGAAATGATCCTGGTGGAAAGCGAGCACAGTGCCATGAGCGCCGGGATCGGCGCGTCAGCCGCAGGCGGCCGCGTGGCAACGGCGACCTCCGCCCAGGGCCTGGCCCTTATGTGGGAAATGCTGCACATCGCTTCTGGCTACCGGCTTCCGATCCTGATGGCGCTGGTGAACCGGGCGCTGTCCGCGCCGCTCAACATCCACGGCGATCACTCCGACGGCATGGGCATGCGCGACTGCGGTTGGATCCAGCTCTTCTGCGAGAACGCCCAGGAAGCCTACGACAACACCATCATGGCCTACCGGATCGCCGAGCACAAGGATGTGCGGCTCCCGATCGCGGTGAACATGGACGGATTCATCATCAGCCACTCCATCGAGAGCATGCAGTATATCACTGACGAGGACGTGAAGAAGTTCGTGGGCGAGTACATCCCCATGAATCCGTTGCTCGACATCGACAACCCCAAGAGCATCGGCGCCCTGGTGCTGACGGACTACTACATGGAACACAAGCGCGCCCAGCACGAGGCTATGTTGAACGTGAAGAAGGTGGTGCAGGACGTATCCGCGGAGTTCGCCAAGCTGACCGGCAGGAAATATGACCTCTTCGAGACCTATCGGCTGGAAGACGCCGATGTGGCCATCGTGGCGCTCAACTCCGCTGCGGGCACGATCAAGGACGAGATCGACCGCTACCGCGAAAAGGGCGTCAAGGTCGGGCTCCTGAAGCCCCGCATGTTCCGCCCCTTCCCCTACGAGGAAGTGGGCGCCGCGCTCAAGAACGCCAAGGCCATCTGCGTGATGGACCGGGCGGACTCCTACGGCGGGTACGGGCCGCTGTTCATGGAGATTGCCTCGGCACTGGCCCCCAGCAAGGGACCGGTGCTGTTCAACAAGATCTACGGCCTGGGCGGCAGGGACCTCATGCCTTCGCATGTTGACGAAGTGATCGAGGAGACCGCAGAGGTCGCCAAGACCGGCAAGGTCAGGATGCTGAAAGATTACATGACGGTGAGGAGTTAATCATGACCACGACCCAGGAAAAACCAATGACCCTGAAATCACTGTCCCATAAAAAGGACAACCTCTCCGGCGGACATCGCATGTGCTCCGGCTGCGGCGCGCCGACCGTTGTGCGGCAGGTGCTGCTGGCGATCGATGAGCCGGTGGTCATCGCGAACGCGACAGGCTGCCTTGAGGTCTCGACCTGCCTCTTTCCCTATACCGCCTGGCAGCTGCCCTGGATGCACAGCGCATTCGAGAACGCAGCTGCGACCGCGTCGGGCATTGAAACGATGTACCGGGCGCTTCGGAAAAAGGGCAAGATCAGCAAGGACATCAAGTTCAT
This sequence comes from Nitrospirota bacterium, assembly GCA_029858565.1. Taxonomy (GTDB): domain Bacteria; phylum Nitrospirota; class UBA9217; order UBA9217; family UBA9217; genus JAKAHZ01. The sequence continues at coordinate 39,609 of JAOUEV010000021.1, forward strand.
CGCCTTCGGCGGCGACGGCGGCACCTACGATATCGGATTCCAGGCCCTTTCCGGCGCCATGGAGCGCGGCCACCAGCTGCTCTATATCTGCTACGACAACGGCGCGTACATGAACACGGGCATCCAGCGTTCGAGCGCAACGCCTTTCGGAGCCGATACCACGACCCAGCCGGTCGGGTCCAAGGTCCCGGGCAAGACCGTGCGTCGCAAGGACCTCACCCGCATCATGGCGGCCCATAACGTGGCATATGCTGCCCAGGCATCGCCGCACAACTGGAAGGACCTGATGACCAAGGTGAAGAAAGCCCTTGCCACGAACGGTCCCGCATACATGGGCATCATGGCGCCGTGCAACCGGGGCTGGCGCACCCAGACGAACGACTCCATCCTGCTGTCACGTCTTTCCGTGGAAACGTGCTATTGGCCGCTCTATGAGGTCGAGGGCGGCAAGTGGACCATCAACTACGACCCCAAGGACAAGAAGAAGCCGGTGACGGAGTTCCTGAAGCCCCAGGGCAGGTTCAAGCACCTCTTTGCCCCCGGAAATGAGCATTTGCTCGAACGTTTCCAGAATACCGTGGACGGTGACTGGGAGAGCCTTCAGAAGCTGGCGGCAACATTCGGAACCAAATAACAGGTTCCTTAGAGTACGATCTTCACAACCCCAGCCGGGCTTTCGCCCGGCTGTGTTCGTTTCAGACCGCAGTGGTCCGAAAAACCCCTTGAAATTTCAGGGACAATGTGGTTAAATGAGTAGCTATCAGGAGTGCGTCCGTTCAACGGCAGCGAGGAGAGAAATCATATGATCGGCTCCGATCTGGTGATGTATGAAGAGGAGTTCAAGCTCATAGATGCTGAGCTTCAGCGGCTGCTTGCCCAGTCCAATGCGAAGGTCGTGTTCCTTGTGGATAAGAACGGCCAGCTGATCGCTGCGACCGGCGAGACCGAGAACCTCGACACCACATCGCTCGCCTCACTCACAGCCGGCAACATCGCGGCAACGGGCGGCATGGCGAAGCTCCTTGGTGAAAAGGAATTCTCGATCCTGTTCCACGAAGGACAGCGGGACAATATCCACATTTCCATTATAAGCCAGCGGGTCATCCTGGTAGTGATCTTTGACCAGCGTTCGTCCCTTGGCCTTGTCCGGCTACGGGTCAAGAAGAGCGCAGAGCTGCTTTCGGGCATCTTCAATCAGCTGTTGCAGAAGGTCGAAACCGGCAAGGGCGCAGCCAAGGGCGCTGATTCGCCGTTCGCGGAAATTACCGACGAAGACATTGATAAGCTCTTCGGATAACGCAGCCTGCTAAGGAAAGGGACTCGGATCCATGTCGTTTATCAATTACTCGTCGAGAGAGATCAACTGCAAGATCGTGTACTATGGTCCCGGTCTGTGCGGCAAGACGACCAATCTCCATTACATTTACAAGAAGACGAATCCCGACAGCAAGGGAAAGATGATTTCCCTTGCCACCGAGACCGAGCGTACGCTGTTCTTCGATTTTCTTCCCCTGGCGCTCGGTGAGATACGCGGCTTCAAAACGCGCTTCCATCTGTACACCGTGCCCGGTCAGGTCTTCTACGATGCGAGCCGGAAACTCATCCTGAAGGGCGTCGACGGCGTGGTATTCGTGGCGGACTCGCAGGTCGAGCGCATGGAAGCGAACGTGGAAAGCGTTGAGAACCTTCGCATCAACCTTTCCGAACAGGGATACGATCTCGACAAGGTGCCCTACGTGGTCCAGTACAACAAGCGGGACCTTCCGAACGTTGTTCCGGTTGCTGAGATGCGTGCTGCTCTCAATCCCAAGGGCGTGCCTGATTTCGAAGCCGTGGCATCCGAAGGCGGCGGCGTTTTCGATACCCTCAAGGCGATCGCCAAGCAGGTCATCATGGAACTGAAGAAGGGACAGGAAGGCGGATAAAACCGAGCGCGGAGTGCGGAATTAAGATCCTAGCAGCGCAGAACAGTCCTTATAAGCCTCCTTATCCATCGTAAATAACCCATTGACAGGCAAAAGATGATATGGTATTTTGCCCGCCTGTAATAGCGTAATTCCTCAACAAAACCAATCATTCCCGGATAGCTCAGTCGGTAGAGCGGGTGGCTGTTAACCACCATGTCGCAGGTTCGAGTCCTGCTCCGGGAGCCAGATATAAAAGGCCTGATTCTATTGACTAGAATCAGGCCTATTCTTTTCGATCTGCGACTCTCAGCAAAACTGCAAGAATCATGGATCAATCCAGTTTGACATGGTGTGTCATAAGTGTTACACTAATTGCATGGAGGTAAAGAACATGCCTGTAAAAAATCCGCGGATAAACGTTGTACTGGAAAAACCGTTATACAGCACGATCGAACGTCTTGCATCGCGAGACGGGGTTTCTCTGTCTCTCAAGGTTCGGGACCTGGTGAAAGAGGCGATCGAAATGGAAGAGGATGTTGCGCTTGGGGCGTTTGCATCCAAGAGGGAAAAGACGTTCACGAAAGCGAAATCCCTGAAGCATGACGAGGTCTGGTGATTGTGTCCTTCGAGCGAAGATACCACCCAGAGATCAAGTCAGCGGATATTCCTCTGCTTGATGCGAAAATAAAAGAGCGCATCAAGAAAGCCATTGAAACGCGACTTACTACGGAGCCGCAGCTCTATGGTGCGCCCTTGCGGAAAACACTCCATGGTTATTGGAAGCTTCGCGTCGGGGATTATCGGGTGGTCTTCAAAATAGCCGGAAACGAAGTATGGATTCTCGGGATCATTCATCGAAAGAAAGTCTACGACGCTATCGAGAAGAGATTGTAGCTAAGCTCTTCACATTTACCTTCCATCCGACCACCTGTATGCTGGCCGGCCTAATCCGCAGCCAATCCGAATTTTTTCAGCTTTCTCCAGAGCGACACACGGTCAATTCCCAGGATCTGTGAGGCCAATGTCCTGTTCCCGGCGACCTCGTTCAGCACCCATCGTATGTAGGCGAGCTCCTGCTCCTCCAGCGAGGGGATTCGTCCCTCTTTCTTGCGGAATGTCTTGATGTTCAGTTCCTTCAGGTCATCGGGAAGATGACCGAGCTCCACGGTCTTGCTGTTCGAGAGCGCGACCCCGCGCTCCACGATATTCTCCAGCTCCCGGACGTTGCCGGGGAAGTCATAGTTCATGAGCAGGCTGATCACGTCCTCGTTGATCTCGGTGACCGGCCTCTTCATGAGCGTAGCGTACTTCCTGAGGAAATAATAGGAGAGCAGGGGGATATCATCCTTGCGCTCGGCCAGCGGCGGGATGCGGAGCGATACAACGTTCAGCCGGAAGTACAGGTCCTGGCGGAAAGCGCCGCTCTTAACGGTCTCCTGGATGTCCCGGTTCGTCGCGGCGACGAATCGCACATTGACCTTTACGGCCTCGGTGCCGCCAAGGCGCAGGATCTCCCGCTCCTGGATGACCCGGAGAAGCTTCACCTGCATGGAGGTCGGCATCTCGGTTATCTCATCAAGGAACAGCGTGCCTTCCGACGCCATCTCGATCAGGCCCTTTTTCGCGACAGCAGCGCCGGTAAATGCGCCTTTCTCATGGCCGAACAGCTCATTGGTCAGCAATTCCTCGTTAAAGGCGCCGCAGTTGATGGCGAAAAAAGGCCCTGCGGCGCGGCGGCTGTGGAGGTGGATGAACCGGGCGAACAACTCTTTGCCTGTCCCGCTCTCTCCGGAGATCAGCACATTCGTGTCTACCGGCGCAACTTGTCGCGCCACATCGAGCAGCCTTTGCATCCCCGGGTCCTGCGTGATGATCTTTACCTTGCCCTGGTAGGACTCGAGCTGTTCGCGCAGGTTGCGGTTCTCCTTCTTCAGGGCTACTTTGTGAACTGCTTCGGCGACCACCTTGCGGACATCATCAAGCTTGAAGGGCTTGGCAATATAATAGAAAGCGCCGTGCTTCATCGCCTCGACCGCCGACTCCAGCGTGGCAAAGCCCGTGATCATGATGACTTCGGTGTCCGGATGGGCATCGCGGCATCGCTTGAGGACCTGGAATCCATCCACCTTTTCCATTTTCAGGTCGGTCAATACCACGTCGAAGGACATTTCTTCAAGCAGATTGATCGCGTTCTGACCGCTCTGGGTCGCCGTGACCTCGTATCCTTCTTTCTTCATGACGTGTTCGAGATTCTTGAGCGCCACTCGCTCATCGTCGACAATGAGTATCTTAGCGTGAGTATTCATTTCAATCCCTTCTCACTTCATCGGAAGCCTGATGAGGAACACCGTGCCCTTGCCTGCTTCGCTGTCCACGGCGATGCACCCGTCGTGCTCATCGATGATCTCATGGACAATGAACAAACCAAGGCCCGATCCCCGACCAACGTCCTTGGTCGTGAAGAAGGGATCAAAAACCTTGGTAAGGATGTCCTCAGGGATGCCGCTGCCGGTATCGCGCACTTCGATATCCACCGTGTCATCCTCGAGCGTGCACTTGCCGTGATATTTGAGATAGTTGTAGATACCGCCGTCGTCTCCTACCTTGTCAATAGCGCGGTGAAAGCGGGCCGCGATTGTGATGGTCCCTTCCCCGGGGATCGCCTCGGCCGCGTTCTTCAGCAGGTTCAGGAAGACCTGCTGGATCCGCTGTTTGTCCGCGAGTATCTCTACATCTTCGGCGATATTGACCTGGATGGAGGCTTTCGCGGGTATCTGTCCCTTGATGAAGCGGATGGTCTCGTTGATCAGTCCGCGGAGCGGGATCCGCTGTTTCTTGAACTCCCTGTCCCGGGAGAATTCGAGCAGCGAGCGGACGATGTTCCGCGCACGGTCGGTCTGCTCGTTGATCTGGTCGACCAGCTCCCGTTTGAATGCCGGATCCGCGCTGTCAAGCTCTTCCGCCAGGATCTGGCCTGACGAGGATATGTTGGAAAGAGGGTTGTTCAGCTCATGGGCCACTCCCGAGAGAAGCGTTCCCAGGGAAGCGAGCTTCTCCGACTGTACCAGGTGGCGCTGGCGGAGCTCAAGCTCGCGCAGCATCTTGTTGAAAGCGCGGGTCAGGGAAAGCACCTCGCGGTCCCGGGAATCGATCGGGATGTTCTCGAAGGTGCCTTCAGCGATCACTTCCATGTTCCGCTCCATCAGCTTCAGCGGTTTCACGACCATGCGTTCAAGCACCTGGCCGATCACGATGACCAGTGCGATCAGGACCAGCAGGGAGATGAGCAGGAATCGCTGCGAGGCGGCAAGCAGCGCCTGGATGCTCGACCGTTCGTTCCGGGAGATCTCTTCGGCCACGGTCACGATATCCTTGCCGGTCTTGCGGATCTTTCCCTCCAGCCGGACCTTGAGCGCCTGATCCTCCGGCGTAGGTTTGGTTCGCTGACGGCGGATGAGCTTCTCGTACCGGTCCATCAGCTCCTGATACTGGCGGAGGTCCTTGCGGAGCAAAACGATGACCTCGGGCGAGGCGAGGGCCGCGAAGCCGGCGCGACTGACGTCGAGGATCTCACCGGCCCGGAGGGCATAGCGCAGGTTTTCCGCGTAGTCCGACCGCTGCTCAAAGAGGAAATAATTCTTCTCGAACCGCCGGATCTCCAGGGTGGTATCGAAGAACTCGGAGATCGTCTCGCCGACCATGATCTTCTTTTCAAGATAGCGAAGCTCCAGGAACGTGAAGGCCGAGAGACCGATGATCATGAGCACCACGGCGTAGTAACCAAGGCGGATCTTCTGGCGGATGCTGTGCTGGTATTTGATCATTGCTGCACCAGGACCTGCGGAACGATCTCGGCGACCGTGTCGGCCAGGATGATCGTAATGTCCGACCGGACGGCGGCGGGAAGCTCGTCCACGTCGCTCCTGTTCTTGAGCGGCAGCACGATGGTGCGGACCCCGGCCCGTCGGGCGGCAAGCACTTTTTCCCGCACACCTGCAACCGGCAGCAGTCTGCCGGTGAGCGTGATCTCGCCGGAAAGGGCGACATCCCTGCGGGCCGGACGGCTGGTCAGGAGCGACAGGATCGCGACCGCGATCGTGATGCCCGCCGAGGGTCCGTCCTTCTGGATAGCGCCGGAGGGAACATGAATATGGATGTCCTGGTTCTCGAAGAAGTCCTCGGGGATGGCAAAGGTCCGGGCGTTGCTCCTGATATAGGAAAGGGCTGCCTGGGCCGATTCGCGCATCACGTCGCCGAGCGATCCCGTGATGATCAGCTCCTTCTTCCCTTTCATGGCAACCGCTTCGACAAAGATGATATCGCCTCCGGCTTCGGTCCGGACAAGACCGGTCGCGACGCCGATCCGGTCCGTTTCCTCGACAACGTCAACGTGATATTTCTTCCTGCCCAGGAACCGCTCAAGCTCCGCCGGCGTGACGGTCACGGATTTTCGGCCGCCGGAGCCGAGCGACTCCTTTGCGAGCTTTCTGCAGACCATGGCGATCTGGCGCTCCAGGCCGCGTATGCCGGCCTCCCGGGTGTGTTCCCGGATGACGTGCTCCAGGGCTGCCTGGGTAAAGACGACCTGGTCCGGTGACAGGCCTTTTTCACGGACCTGTTTCGGCACCAGGAACCGCGAAGCGATCTCGAGCTTATCCTCGAGCGCGTATCCGGAGAACTCGATGACCTCCATGCGGTCGCGCAGCGGACCGGGCATGGCCTCAACGACATTCGCCGTGACAATGAACATCACGCCGGACAGGTCAAAGGGAACATCGAGGTAATGGTCAGTGAAGGCCCGGTTCTGCTCCGGGTCCAGGACCTCCAGCAGGGCCGACGCCGGGTCTCCCTTGAAGTCCGAACCGATCTTGTCCAGCTCATCGAGCATCAGAACGGGATTCGCAGAACCCACCCGCCGGATCTCTTCAATGATCCTGCCGGGCCGCGCGCCGGTGTATGTCCGGCGATGGCCGCGGATGTCCGCTTCGTCCTTCACCCCGCCCAGGGAGATGCGGGCGAAGTTCCTTCCCAGGGCAAGCGCTATGGACCTGCCAAGAGAGGTCTTTCCCGTGCCCGGAGGCCCGGCAAAGCAGAGCACGGTGCCTCGCGAGCCCGTTGCGAGCGATCGTTTTTCAAGGGCTTGCCGGACGGTTTCGCGCACTTCATCGAGCTTATAGGGCTTGGTGATGTAATGGAAGGCTCCCCGCTTCATCGCATCGATCGCTGACTGGACCGTGGCGAATCCGGTAACAATGATCACCCGGGTCTCGGGAAAGCGCTTCTTCACCGATTCAAGAAGGTCCATGCCGCTTACCGGGCCCATGCGCAGGTCCGTCAGGACAACGTCGAACTCACCGGTCTCGAGAGCCTGGAGCCCTGATTCCGCGTCAGCGGCGGTTACGACCTCATAGTGCTCCCTGGTCAGGATATGAGAAAGGTTCTTTCGAGCGATCTCCTCATCGTCAATGACAAGGATGCGCGCCTGCCTGTTCATCCGCAGCACCTTGACCGCGAGGTGCTCCAGCACGCGCTCCTTGATCAGCTCGAGACCGAAATGGTGTTCATTCAGCACGCGCTCTGCGCGAACGATGTCAAGGTTGTCCTCGGTGCGGTGGTTCCAGGGAAGGGAGAGCAGGTAGTCGATGTAGGTGAGGCCGATGGAGAACTCGGCGGACGACGGTCCGATCTTCGACAGGACCTCGAGCTCCTGTACGGCAACAGGAGCGACCACAGGGGGCAGATGGGCATTTTCGATCCTCTGGCGCAGCTCTGCGAGGACCTGATCCTGTTCCTTGTCGGTATTTTTTTTATTAAAGAATCCCATGTCCAATGATCCAGGAAAACCGGTTTTCGCGCGAAGCCGCAAAGCCGCTAAAAAAGATTAAAGGAACAAGCCGTAGCAGCGGAAAAACAAGGAACATGTTCTGAGTACTGTATCCATTCATCTTAGCGAAGGGTCTGCCCAAGACATTTGTCCTGTTTTTCTTTGCGGCTTTGGGCGAGACAGAAAATGAATTTAGATAGCACTTAACAACGACCCGGCATCAGTTGCATTTTACAACGCCTAGCTGGTAAGTGCAACAGCGATTATTTCTCAATTTAACAATATGTTACATGATTCATTATAAAGACCATTGCATTTGTAAACAACACTGTCCGATTACTGTACCGGATACTGAACCTATTACTTCTTAATATACAACACGTTCCGCATAAAGGGAACTTTGGCACGATGGTTGTAATAGTAATAATAGAAAAACAATGAAAGGAGGGTTGACCTATGAAGACCCTGTTAAAGAAAATGGAGACGATGTTCGCAGCATCAGCATTTGCCGAGGCCGGAGAACATGAGACCGCGCGCCAGATCCTGAAGGACGCTGAGCAGCGGAAGAACGATCGTCCGTCGCTTCAGGCGCGTCCATCCACCAGGCCGTCGCTGCGGGCGAACTAGAGCGCTGGAGCAGGTCGAACCATGGACAGCCAGAAGCTCAAGAAGATCATGAAGCAGATCGAGGATTCCCTCGCAGCGGTCTCCTTTGCCGAGGAAGGCCAGCAGGAGACGGCGGCTACCCTGTTCCGGAGGGAGCGGAGACTGCTCGTCGCGGTGCGGGAAGGACATGTCGATCCAAAGACCCTGAAGTACGGCCTGAATACCGCTGTCAGGATCGGATCGCAGGTCGACATCCTCTATGTCACCGCCGAGGGCGGCGGCCACACGCGGATCGACAAGGACCTCGAGGAGTTCGATCGCGAACTTTCGGCAGCTGCCATTCCTCATCGCCTGGTCAGGAAGAGCGGCTGTCTGAAGCAGCAGATCATCGACTACACGAACAAGGAGCATGAGGTGCTCTTCGTGGTTGTCGAATCCCCCCGCAGTCTGGATGCGGACTGCTCGGGCAAGGACACCGCGCTGACAGAGTTGTGGAAAAAGCTGCGGTGTCCGCTTGTGGTGGTGTCTGAAGCGCAGTAAGCCAAGCAGCAAGCACTAAGCGATAAGCATAATCCTGTAAAAAGACTTTGAGCAGGTTCATTACATTCTCTTTAAGGAGGCATTATCATGGCAGCAACAAGCAGCAAGAAAAAACCGGTCACCGCGCTGGTGATCACCGGTATCGTGTCGATCGTGATGTACGGTCTGCTCCTGACCAAGCAGGAACTGATCAACAGCACCTTCGGCAAGGGCGGATGGTTCGCATTCCTTCCGATCGTGACGGCATTCCTGTTCTCCTTCGTGCACGGAGCGTTCACCGGCCACTTCTGGACCGTGCTCGGCATCGAAGCGGCAAAAAAGAAGAAGGAGGTAAAGTAAGATGCACGATATTGCGACGAATTTCATCAATCTTGATCTCATCACCATGCTGTACCTCTTCGGTGTCGGTTTCGTTGGCGGCCTGGTCTCCGGTTTCATCGGTTCGGGCGGCGCTTTTGTGCTTACCCCGGGCATGATGAGCCTGGGCGTTCCCGGTCTCATGGCAGTTGCGAGCAATATGTGCCACAAGTTCCCCAAGGCGCTGGTCGGCGCGGTGAAGCGCGCCAAGTACGGCCAGGTGGACGTGAAGCTCGGGATCATTCTCGGCATCTCGGCTGAAGCGGGTGTGCTCTACGGCGCGCATATCCAGGAGAGCATCAAGAAGGCCTTTGGCGATGCCGGTTCTAACCTTTATGTCAGCGCCGCGTTCGTGGTGATCCTTGCCACTGTGGGCGGGTTCGTTCTGCGCGACGCATGGAAGACCCATAAGTCCGGAACCGCACATGAAGAGGAAAAGGCAGGCAAGCTGGCCAAATGGGTGCAGTCCATCAACATTCCCGGCACTATGGTCTACTTCAAGAGCCTGAACGCCAAGGTCTCGGTGCTCTTTACCATCCCCCTCGGGTTCGCAACCGGCATGCTGGCCGCGACGATCGCCGTGGGCGGATTCGTGGGCGTTCCGTCCATGATCTATGTTCTCGGCGCGCCGAGCATCATGGCGTCGGCAACAGAGCTGGTGATCGCCTTTGTGATGGGCGTGGGCGGATCGTTCAAGTACGCGCTTTCGGGCCTGGTGGACATCAGGCTGGCCATGCTGATCCTCGCGGGCTCGCTCTTCGGCGTTCAGCTTGGCGCGATCGGCACGACCTACGTGAAACCCTTCATGATCAAGATGGTGATGGGGGTGATCATGGTGATCGTGCTCTTCAGCCGTGCGCTCATGATCCCGGTCTATATGTCCCAGCTCGGCTTGATGGACAAGATGGGCGACATGACCGTGAAGGTGCTGAAGAACACCAGTTTTGCTATAATGATCGCAGCACTGGCGATCGGAGCGTTCATCATCATTAAGGCCTTTGTGGAAGGCCGCAGGGAAGAGAAGCTCCGCCTGGCGTCAGAAGCGCTGGAACATGGGAAAATATAAGAAAATCCTTATAGCTGTCGATGGTTCTGAATCAAGCCGGAACGCGCTCCTGCAGGCGTTCCGGCTTGCTGTTGAAGAAAAGTGCTGGATCACGGTCACGTCGGTCGTCCCGCCGGTCACCGGCGACCTGGACCTTACCGGCGTGTCGGACGTTCGCGCTTCCCTTGCCAAACCCTGCGAAGATGCCCTGACCGAAGCACGCAGTCTCGCCGAGCAGGAGTGCATCCTGATCAAGACAGTGCGCGAGGAAGGCGAGACCTATGAGCGGATCGTGGACCTGGCAGATGCCGAGAACGCGGACATCATCGTCATGGGACGCAGGGGACTGCGCAGAATGGCGCGCGTTCTGGTCGGCAGTGTGACCGCGCGGGTGATCGGCCACACGCAGCGTGATGTTCTTGTGGTCCCCGCGGGCTCGATCCTGGGCTGGAAGAAGATCGTGGTTGCCACGGACGGATCCCGGTTCAGCGCGAAGGCGACGGACAAGGCCATCAGCTTTGCCCAGGCCTACGGCGGATCGCTCGCGGTCCTGTCGGTGGTCGATGTGCCGCCGGAGCTGTATGCCGAGGCGCCGCAGGCGG
>JAOUEV010000022.1 GCA_029858565.1 Nitrospirota bacterium
CGTCACGAATATGCCGAACACCGAGACGCAGAAGATGCAGAGCCTGCCGATCCAGAAGACCTGGTAACCGGCGAAGAAACCCTCGGCAGCAAGCGCCGCGATGATCACCAGGCTCACGAACTGGTCACGGAGCTTGTTCTCGGTCCGCAGCCCTCGTGCGGAAAGAACTGTCAGCAGGGCCAGGACCGCTGTCCCGGGCAGGATGATCGCAAGATCGCCGAACCGGCTGTACTGGGCAACGACCTTGCACCCTTCGCCGGAGCAGATGCTGGTCCCGAACAGCTGGAGCACCGCTTCCAGGGCCAGATACAGCGCGCCAAGGCCGCTCACGATGAGAAATGCAAGAGATGATAGATAGCGTCCGTTGATCATGATTCACCAGTAAAAGATTTCATGACTCTTACAACCGCTTCGCCACGGCACTGATAAACTCCTCGGTCTGCGCGTGCTTCCCTGGCCTCGGCTCGGCAATGGCCGCGAGGTCCTTGGTCATGACGCCTGCCTCGATCGTCGCAAGCACCGCGGCCTCGAGCTTGCGAGCAAAGACAGCCACCTCCGGCGTGCCGTCCAGCTCCGCCCGCCGGGCAAGCGCGCCGGTCCAGGCGAAGATGGATGCCACGGAGTTCGTTGACGTGGGATTCCCCTTGAGGTGCTCGTAATAGTGACGCATCACCGTGCCGTGAGCGGCCTCGTACACATACTTCCCGTCGGGCGAGACGAGCACCGAGGTCATGAGGCCCAGACTGCCGAAGCCCGATGCCACCATGTCGCTCATCACATCGCCGTCATAGTTCATGCAGGCCCAGAGCATCCCGCCTTCGGCCTTCATGATCTGCGCCACGGCGTCGTCGATCAGCATGTACCGGTACTTCACCCCTGCCCGGTCCAGGTCTGCCTTCCGCTCCCCGACCTCCTGGTCAAAGAGCTCTTTGAAGAACCCGTGGTAGGTCTTCGAGATCGTGTCCTTGGCGCCGAACCAGAGGTCGCATTTCTCGCCAAGCGCGTAAGCGATGCAGGCCCGGGCAAAGCTCCGCACGGACTTCTCGGTGTTATGCATGCCCATGATCACGCCGGGGCCCTTGAAGTCGTGGATGGAAAGAACGACCCGGTCACCGCCTGACGCAGGCGTGAATGTCATTTCCGCCCTGCCTGCTCCAGGCACCTGGAATTCCACGGACCGGTAGATGTCGCCGTAGGCATGGCGGCCGATGCTGATCGGCTTTTTCCAGCTCCGGACAGCGGGAGGAATGCATTGCACCGTGATAGGCTTGCGGAATACCGTGCCGTCGAGCACGCTCCGGATCGTGCCATTGGGGCTCTTCCATGCCTGCTTGAGGCCGTACTCCTTCACCCGTGCGGCATTCGGCGTGATCGTGGCGCACTTGACGCCGACGCCGAAGCGGATCACGGCGTTCGCCGCGTCGATCGTGACCTGGTCGTCGGTCTCATCGCGGTGCTTGACGCCCAGGTCGAAATACTTGAGGTCCATCTTCAGATGGGGAAGAAGCAGCTTTTCCTTGATCATCTGCCAGATGATCCTGGTCATTTCATCGCCGTCCATCTCTACGATGGGGTTCTTCACAGTGATCGCCACGAGCAATGCCTCCAGGTCCGTAATTGTATACAAAGGCGAAGTGAATATTAATGCGGGAATGGGGAAAATGTCAACACCGCAGTAAGCAAAACCAATTGACTTCACCACCCCACTTTGCTATTCTCGCCGCACAGATCAGATCCTCATCGCACTTAAGTTCATTTAACACCATTTGATGCGCCAACAGCGTGACACTGCCCCCGGCGGGCCAGCGCGGCCTGACTATATCTTCACCTGGAAGCGGGGCAGCGGCGATGAAATGGAGGAATGGGGAATCCACAGTTTCCAAGGGAATATATTGGCGAGGAAGATTATGAAAACACCGTGCTTGGGGTATATTCAGTTATTAATTTCTACTGCTAGGAAGCGAGAAATAATGAAAAAACTAAATCTTGCCAGCATGTTATTCATAATTCTTGCCGTCGCCGGGTGCTATATGCCGATCAAGGGGCGCGTTATCGACGCTGAAACACAACAACCCATCGAAGGGGCAGTGGTGATGGTGGAGTGGACGAAGCAGCACGGTTTTATCGACCATTGGACGGAATCGTACAAGGTTGTAGAGGTTGTTTCAGATAAAGAGGGCAGGGTGAAGATCAAAGGATGCTACAGCCCCTTTGTAGCGCCGCCGCATGTTACGGTGTATAAAAAGGGATATGTGGCCTGGAACGATGAGGCGATATTTCAAGGGCGGGCGAGAACGGATTTTAAGTGGGGTGATTATGAGTTTAAACTAGTGCAGTTTAAACCGGAATACTCGTATGATCAACATATATTTTTTATTAAGATGTCAATTCGATCTTCTCTGAATTTTGAATCAAAGCAAATCATTGAGAAGGCTATCGATTGGGAAGAAGAGTTGGCGATCGAGGAACAAAGAAGGCTGAGAAATAAATAGAATGAGAAAGAAAATTCATCTTTTAATACTTTTCATCTGTCTGTCGCTCCAGACCGGCTGTCTCTATGCCGTTCGCTACGACGGGCCATACCAAGGCAAGGTCGTGGACGAGCAGACCCGCGAGCCGATCGAAGGCGCGGTGGTACTCGGCTGGTGGATGGTGCATCATTTTTGTGTGGGCGGCGGCTTCGGGACCTATCACGATGCCACGGAAGTCGTAACAGACAGGAACGGCGAATTCACCATCCCCGGCCAGGGACTGCGTATTTTAAGCAATCTGAAGCCGATGGATTTTCTGATCTATAAGGCTGGGTATACCTATTTCCAGAGTTCCTGGATGTCGCTAAAGGTGGAGGATAGAAAAGATATGATCAAGTGGGATGGCGAGACACCGAGCATTCCGATTAGGAAACTGACTGATGAGGAAAGGAAGAAATATTCGTTGCCAGGGCGGCCGCATGATGCACCTTTAAAAAGGATGTTTTTAATGACTCAAGAACTCAATAAAGAGATGATCTATAAAGGACTCGAGCCATATATCCTTGCACCTACAAAGGTTGGAGGAGATAAATGAATAAGTATGGGAATTGGGGACTGGGGAAGAACAGCCTCATGCTCTACCCATATATAACGTTGTTACTTACATTGCAAAACGCGTGACGGTGCGCTTAGATGTTGGCAGGTGAAAAGATTGATGGTGGAGCTATAACGCAACGTAAGCATCAACTTCCCCAAGGTGCAAAGTGTGTTCGTGCTCCGCATTTCTGCTTGAATTTGCCGCCGGTGTATAGTACAGTTCGGCGTAATGGATCCGGCACTGCCGGGTCGGAAAAGGAGGCGTCATGTCCATAATCCTGAGACGTTCGTGTATCGCGGTCCTGCTGTTGCTCGCTTTCCTGGCGGGCTCTCCGGCTGCCGCGGAGATCGAATGGACCGAAAAGCGAAAGCTCACGCTCGATGCGTCGCCCCTCGACATGGTTACTACGCCCAATGGCAGGTGGCTCATCGTGCTCACCCCCGGCGAAGTCCTGGTCTATTCCGCGCCTGACATGCGGGTCCTTAGCCGCTTCGGCGTGGACCCGTCCTTCGACAAGCTGCTCGTATCGGGCGACGAGCAGGTCATCCTTGCGAGCACCACGGGCAAGACCCTGAAGTTCCTTCAACTGGACGAGGTCTTTACGTTCACGAACGCGGGTGTGCCGTTCATGGGTCCGGAGAACGCGCCGGTCACGATCACCGTGTTCAGCGACTACCAATGACCATACTGTGCGCGGCTTGAGCCGCTCCTCCAGCAGTTGCTGGAGAAATACCCCCGGGACGTCAAGATCGTACTGAAGCAGTTCCCCCTCCCGATGCATCAGTTCGCACGAAAAGCCTCGGCCGCGGTACTGGCTGCCGACCGCCAGGGCAAGTACCGGGAGTTCAGCCATCAGCTCTTCGAGAACTTCTCCCAGCTCTCCGACGGGAAGCTCCAGGAGATCGCGAAGAAGCTCGGCCTGAACCTGGAGAAGTTCAACAAGGACCTGAACGATCATGCGATCCAGACCAGGATCAACACGGACATCACCGACGGCAACCGGGCGAATGTCCAGGGCACGCCGACGTTGTTCATCAATGGCAGGCTGGTGCGGGACCGCGGGCCCCAGATGTTCCAGGAGATCGAAGCGGAAGCGAGAAAGAAGAGACAGTAACGGACCCTGCGGAATCCATGTCACCACCGCAGGCGCAAGGAGCGATCAGGAGTGGCCCCATCAATAAAGGAGGAACTGGTTCTGGACGCCTGCCGCACCCTGTTCGGGTCGCGCGTCCGCATGGGCCGGGACTTCCTGCTCTATCTCCAGCCCGGCGGCGCGAAATCCGCCTTCCGCAGGATCGCGAAAGAGACCCATCCCGACCTCTTCACCGCCGAGGAGCCCCATGTCCAGAAACAGCAGACCGAGCGTCTTCGCCGGGTCATCGAGGCCTACGAAATGCTGAACGAGTTCTTCCGGCAGCGCGAGGATGGCCGCTGGATGCCCGCCGCGTCGTATGATGGACCCCCGCTCGACGCAGGCCGCCAGGCCGTGAAGGACCAGGACAAGCTCTATGAGGGTGCTGTTCCCGGACGCATGCTCGAGATCGGCGAGTATCTCTACTATCGCCGCATCATTCCCTATCGAGCCCTCCGCGAGGCCCTGGACTGGCAGCGCCGCCAGCGTCCGCTCATCGGCGATATCGCCCGCCAGTGGAACTGGCTTGATGACGACCAGGTGCGGACGATCCTTCAGCACCGCGGAACGTCGCGCCGCTTCGGCGAGAGCGCGGTGCAGCTCGGCCTGCTGGAGCCGCGCCACGTGACCGCGATCCTCTGGATGCAGCGCTCGCACCAGGAACGGCTGGGCGAGTTCTTCATCCTGCGGGGGTATCTGAAGCGGGACGCTCTGGACCGCCTGCTCCAGGAGTTCCACAGCCACAACGCGCGGCACAGCAGGAACTGACCGCGGCTCCCAGCCATCTACTTCCTTCTCAGAAACACCACGTACGCCCCGCTGCCGCCTTTATCGCGCGGCGCGGGATGGAATTCGGCGACCGGTGCCGCGCCCGGACCGGAAAGCCAATCAGCCTCCGCTCCCTTCAGCACCGGCCCGTCCATGGAGTTGTTTCCCTTGCCGGTGATCACCAGCACCGCCTGCTGTCCCCGCGCCGCGGCATTGGCAATGAAATGCGCCAGCCGGTGAAGTGCCTCATCACGAAGACAGCCGTGCAGGTCGAGCTCTCCGCTGATCCGCAGAACACCCTTCTTCAACTGCCGCATTCTGCCCGATGCTGACCGCGGCTCCCGTGACCCCGTTCCCTCGTCATCGTCAGGCTCAGGCCGAAACTCCGCGGTCCCGAGGTTTTGCATTGCCTGCAGGAACAGTTCCCCGCCTGACGCTTCGACGTCCCCGCGTTCCCGCGGCTTTCCGGTCTTCCGCACCAGAGATGACGTGTTTTCCTCGTCCCGCTCTCCATGAACAACAGGACGCGCGCCGGCAATGGCGCGCAGGAACAGGTCCTCGTCATCGCCCTCCTGCTGAATCGCGGGAGCCGGGGGCCGCTGTTTTGCCGGAGCTGACGGACCCTCCCGGGGAGTGAATTTCTTCAGTTCCCGAAAAGGCGTGTTCCTGAACGCGCCGGCTCCCGGTTCTTCTTTCTTTCGTTTGCTCATGATTGTCCTGCGATGCGGACGCGAACTGCGCGGGGGGCGGGCACAAGGCGGCGCACGGTCACGTGCCGGCTAATGATCGGGGTACCGCTCGCTGATGTTGCGGATCGTGTCGATACAATCGAAGAACGTGTCCACGATCGCCGGGTCAAAGTGGGTGCCCGAGCAGGCCTTCAGCTCGTCAAGGACCTGCGACTCATCCCACTTCTCCTTGTACGCGCGTTTCGAGCTCAGGGCGTCATAGACATCGGCAAGCGCGACGATCCTGCCGAACAGCGGGATCTCGTCGCCCTTCTTGGGCCGCGGCTTTCCGTCACCCTGCTCGTATCCGGGAATGGTCTTCCCATCATAGGGATTGATATGTCCCGGATAGCCGGTACCGTCCCACTTCTCATGATGGTTGAGCGCCACGACAGCTGATGCATCGTCGAAATCCGAGTACTGCTCGGAAAAGAGGCGGGCGCCCATCATGGAATGCAGCTTCATGGCGTCACGCTCCGCGTCATCGAGCCGTCCCGGCTTTTTCAGGATCGTGTCGGAAATGGCGACCTTGCCCACATCGTGGAGCATGGCTGCCATGCGCAGGATGTCCCGGTTCTTTTCAATGATCTCATGCGAGACGCCCTGCTTGCCTGCCCAGTGCTCGTACAGGGCGACCGAGTAGGACCCGACGCGGTTCACGTGGGCGCCGGTCTCCTTCGGGTCGCGGAGCTCGGCCATCTTGATGGTGCGGAGGATCATGGCGCGCGTGAGCTGGGCCCGTTCGATGGCCACGGCTGCCATGTTCGCGAAATGCATGATCAGCGGCTCGTCCTTCTTGGAGAACGGGACGACCTTTCCGCGAGAGCTCTTCTCATTGATCAGCTGCAGCACCCCGACGATGTCGCCCCGGTTCGTCCTGAGCGGGAACGTGAGCATGGACTGCGTGCGGTATCCCGAGAGATCGTCGAATTTGCGGTTGAACGAGAAGGGGAGCGTTGTGGGCAGCTTGTACACATCCTGCAAATTCAGCATGTCGCCGGTATTGGCGACATAACCCGCGATGGTCTGATTGTTGATCGGCAGGCTGAAGGTCGAATAGATGAGCTTCTTCCCGGGGGGAAGACGCTTCTGGAGCGTGTCGTTGTGGGTATAGCTGAACTTGAGCTTGTCTTCCTCTTTCACGTAGATCGTACCCGCGTCGGCGTTGACAAGGTGACGTGCCTCGCGCAGGATCCGCTCCAGCAGCACATCGAGGTCCTTGACCTGCGTGATCTCGATGCCGAGCGTGATGATCTTGGAGAATTTCTGTTTTTCCGTGAGCATTGCTCATTTTACCCCCCATCATCGTTGTTGTCAATTCGCAAGCAGCGAGGTCGAAGCGGGCCTGTACGGACTTTTCCCGATTGACTCACTGTGGGTTTTTTGTTATAGTATAGGACTTCAGCCTTGCTGAGGCATCATCGGCAGGCGCGATCAGTGCACGAGGTCAGTTGCATGAACAGTACGAACAAGATGCTTTCACTCAAGAAGAAGCTCCTGAAGCAGCGCGAGGAGCTCCTCTCCGAGGCCGAACATACCATCAACACCAAGCTGGTCACGGAAAAGGAGAGCTTTCCGGACCCCACGGACCAGGCGGCAGCGGAGCATGACAGCAATTTCCTTCTTCGCCTTCGCGGCAGGGAACAGAAGCTGCTCAAGAAGATCGACGAGGCGATCGCCCGGATCGACGACGGTTCCTACGGCGTGTGCGAATCCTGCGGCGGCCAGATCGGCATCAAGCGCCTCGAGGCGCGTCCGGTGACAACGCTGTGCATCGAATGCAAGACCCAGCAGGAAGAGGACGAGAAACGCCAGGCAGGATAACTGATCAATCACGCCGGGATGGAGCAAAGCGAAGTAATGGTCGGGCTGACGGTAACAGGTCGGCCCGTTTTTTATTCGGAGGATTGCGATGGACCAGGAAAAGGACACGAGCGATGTCCAGGAGATAAAGACGCTTCTTCGGGAGATCCTGCAGATGCAGGAACAGCTGCTCCACCGGATCGAGAAACTGGAAGAGTCAGTTCGGAAGAACTAAGGAAGCAGACGGTCGCTGCCAACGCGGTGCATTCGGTATAATGAAATGGAAATGGGTTGCGGCTAATGCCGCAACCCATTTTATTTGCATGGTGGGCGCTACTGGGATTGAACCAGTGGCCCCTGCCGTGTGAAGGCAGTGCTCTCCCGCTGAGCTAAGCGCCCGTGCAGGGTCATATCTTACCTGCCCCTCCCCGCCTGAGTCAAGAAAAATGTTGCCGTTTCTTCCGCGCGACCCGCTGGTTGACAGGACCGCGCCAAAATGCTTTAATGGAACAAGTTCGCCGCAAGAAAGCAGGGAAGTGCATGTTCGTTAAACCGGAAGTCCTGGTGATCTGTCCCACAGCAGCAGGAAGAATGTATCTCGGTGTTCTGCTCGGCCGCATCTGGTATCAGCCTCTCCTGGCCCGGACCGTTGACGAGGCCATCCATCATGCCAACCGCTCCCGCTTCGCCGTGCAGATCCTGGACGGCGACCTTCCCCTGGAGACCTTCAAGAGCGCCATCGCGGTGATCAAAACGCACCCGCTGACAAAGACCATCCCGCTGGTGGTGTTCGCTTCCACAACAGCCGCTCCACCCGCTGAAACGCTTCGCGCCCTGGGATGCGAATGCGTTTTACCGAAACCCGTGGACTTCTCCCTGACCTACGCGACCCTGGCCCGGCTCTCCGGCCAGACGCGGCACCAGGCGCGCGTATCGCTCCATCTGGAGGTCACTTTGGAGGAACAGCTTCCCGAAGCAATGCTGATCTGTACGAACATTTCCGAAGGCGGCATGTTCCTCCGCACACCGTCACCGCCTGCCGCGGGATCGGTCCTGCGCATCAGATTCACCCTTCCCCAGGACAACCAGCTGATCAAAGCAGCAGCGACCGTGGTCCACCGCATGCAGCTGGGAACAACGATGGAGAAGGAACCGGGAGTTGGTCTGCGGTTCTCTTCCCTAGCGGAACAGGACCTGGCGCGCATCAGGCTGTTCGTCCAGCGCCAGATCCTCGGCGATCTTCGGTGGAGCTAGGCGCTCCGCCATCCTGCCCAGGGTCTTTTCATCCACCCGCACTGCCTGCCCGGTATGAGCAGGGTCATATAATTGCCTGCCCTTTGCTGGTAAAGTAGTAGCAGCGATACTGCCATGGGGAGGGAATGCGATTGCCGGACAACCAGCCAACAGCTGGCGAGGCCCGCTGTCTCAGGCGCACAGGCCTGTACGTGCTGCTGTATGCTTTTTGCCACGCCTACTTCGGCGTCGGCTCGCTGAAGAACGCCCTGGGCGGCACAGCAGCCGCGGGCCGCGCGTTCGCCTTCCTGTTCGGAGCATCCTGGCTGGCGCTGTGGACAGGCGGAGCGCTGCTTCTCGCGGGCAGGAATGTCGGCCGGATCATCGCGAAGACCGGCGCCTTTTTTTCTTCCCTTTCCTATCTGATCGGCTTCGCGGTGCTTGGCTTTTCCCTGAATGGTAAGAACGGGATATTCATCGTGGCGCAGCCGCTCTCCGGGCTGGCGCTCTTTTTCTTGATCACCGTGATGACGGTGTTCACGCCAACGCTGAACAAGGCTCTGCGCCGGTCGATCGTCGCAGCTGCCCTGCTCCTGCCGTGGTCACTGGCGCTGATACTGATGATCACCGGCAGTTTGCCCGCGCTTCCGCCCGGAGGGATCAGCCTGTTCCGCGGCCTGTTCCTCTCGTTCTGGTGCGCCCTGCCTTTTGTCAGCCTGCTGGCGGCTGTTGACTGCATGCCCGGTGATGGCAGAACGCTCCTGGCCGGAGGTCTGGCAGGCACCGCGCTCGCCAGCATCTACACCTACGGTCTGATCTGGACGCAGTCCTTTAATGTGTTCCTGCTGGCTTTGCTGCCGCCGGTGGTGTTCACCGCACAGGCCTCGGGTATCTTCATAGGGATGCTGCGGGGAAAGTTGTTTCGCGGGAAGGCTGGATAGCCTGGATCACTGGGCCTGCAGAACCAGGCATTTGAGGTACTGCGTTTCCCGGGCAGCGAGCAGCATGGGATGGTCGCGAGCCTGGGATCGCTCTTCCAGGAGCCGCACCGGACGTCCGGCGGACCAGGATGCGTCGATCAGCATCTCCCGGAACAGGTCGAGATCTATGTGATGGGAACAGGAGCAGGTCACCAGAAAACCGCCGGGCTCCAGCAGCCGCAGGGCCCGCAGATTGATCTCCTTGTACCCCTTGAGCGCCTCCCGCACCTTTGCCCTGCTCTTCACGAACGCCGGCGGGTCGAGGATGATGCAGCCGAAGCGCTGCCGGTCTTTTTCCAGGCGCCGCAGTTCATCGAACACATCGGCAACAACGAACTTCGCCGCGAGACCGTTCAGTCCCGCGTTCGCCTGGGCCAGGGAAATGGCGCGCTCCGACGAATCAATGCCCATGACCTCGGAAGCGCCGAACCTGGCAGCGGACAGGGCCCAGGCGCCGACATAGCAGAAGCAATCGAGCGTGCGAAGGCCGGGCACCAGCGCGGCCAGGGCCTGACGGTTCTCCCGCTGGTCAAAGAAGAAGCCGGTTTTCTGTCCCTCCAGCAGGTCCGCCCGGTACTTGAGCCCTGATTCCTCGAACCGCACCGGACCGGCAACGCTCCCTTTCACGACCGAAACATCGAGCGCAAGTCCTTCAAGTTCGCGGGAACCCGAATCGTTCCTGAGCACGATCGCTGAAGGTGCGTAGACCTCGTCCAGCGCTGCTAGGATCGTCTTTGTCAGCCGGTCGATGCCCGCGGTGGAGCATTGCACTGCGAGGACATCTTCGTACTTGTCCACGATCAAGCCGGGGATGCCGTCGCCTTCGCTGAACACTGCGCGGTAGGACCGGCCGAAACCCAGGCGCTCCCGGAGCTCGCGGGCCCTGCGGATGCGGCTGACAAAGAACGGAACGTCGGTCTCCTCCTGCTGCCGCGTCAGGATGCGGCAGGCGATCAGCGAGCGGGGATTCAGGTAGCCGCGGCCGAGGAACTGGCCGCGATTATCCGTCACGTCAACAAGCTCTCCCGGCTGAGCGTCGCGGGGAAGGTCCTCGATCTCGTTGCTGAACACCCAGGGATGTCCCCGCTGGAGGCGGCGTTCTTCTCTCTTTTTTAGCTTGATGGTTCGCATCCCGAGTCTACAGCCTGTTCTCAATATGCGATTCCGTTCGAAGCGTCTGGAGCCAGGCTCGGTAGGTGTTCTCGAGCTTCTGCTCGCCCAGCGTTCTGGCGATCTCTTCCCGTACCTTCTCAAAAGGCTGCACCGGCGTCCTGGTCTCCTCGAGCCTGACCAGGTGGTACCCGTCCGCGGACTTCACCGGACCCGCGTACTCGCCGGGCTTGAGGCCGCGCACAGCGTCCTCGATCTCCGGCAGAAGGTGCTCCCGTCTCAGAAAGCCCGTGTCGCCGTCAAGGGACGCGGTCGGCCCGCCGGAATGCTGCCGGATGAGCGCGATGAAATCCCCGCCCTTCTTCAGCTGGTCCAGGAGCTCCGCGGCCCGGTCCCGCGCCGCTGCTGCCTGGGCCGCGGTCGCTTTTGCCGGGACCGTCACCACCAGGTGCCGCACCCGGACCTCCTCGGGCATTGCGTACAGCTGGAGATTCTTTTCGTAATAGGTCCGCATCTCTTTCTCGTCAAGGGAAAGCCCGGTCCGCACATACTTGTTGATCAACCGGGACATGGTCATCTGCTCGCGCAGCTCGCTCCGGTATTGATCGAAGGTCATGCCTTCCTTCTCAACGGCCCGCTCGAACTGCAGCCGGTCCATGCCGTTCCGGCGCATGACGTCGTTGACCGCCTCGTCCAGTTCCTTGTCCGTCACATCCATGCCGGTCTTCCTTGCCTCGGCCATCTGGAGCTTCCGGTCGATCATGTCCTCGAGCACAAGCCGCTCGTCCCTGGTTTCGCGCTGCTTTTGGACCTCGCGCTGAAGATCGCTCATGGTGATGATGTCGTCGTTCACCACGGCAACAACGCGGTCAACGACAACGGACCCGTTGGCCGCGCTGGAAACGCCGCCCAGCACCAAAAGGGCCAGACCGATACAACAAAAGAAAAGAGAACGCTTATTCATGGCTCTACCAACCTCGTGATCACGGACACGGGGTATTGTTTTTTCCCCCCTGCCCCCGTAAAATGGGCTCATGTTTGTGAACCGGCTTATTACTACTTCGGCCTTCGCGCTGCTCGTCGCCTTTACCGCGGCCGCGCAGGAGCGGGCGGATGACACGGTGACCGTTGCAGCGGTCGGCGACATCATGCTCGGCCACCGCGCGGAACCCTATCTGCAGCAGAAAGGTCCGGGCTATCCCTTTGTCAATGTGCTTCCCGTGCTGCGGAGCGCCGACCTGGTTATCGGGAACCAGGAGTGCCCGATCTCCTCACGCGGCGAGGCAGTGCCGGACAAGAAGTTCACGCTCCGCGTGGGACAGCTCGGCGTCGACGCACTGAAGGAGGCCGGCATCCGCGTGGTAACGCTCGCGAACAATCATATCCTCGATTTCGGGCCCCTTGCGCTCCAGGATACCCTGGCCGCGCTCTCCGGCAACGGCATCCTCTTTACCGGCGCGGGCATGGACCTCGATGACGCGCGGGCTCCTGCGTTCCTCAAGGTGAAGGACCGGGCCATCGCGTTCCTGTCCTACTCCCTGACCTTCCCCCTGGAGTTCTACGCTTCCCGCGGCCGTCCCGGCACCGCGCCGGGGTATGCGGACTTCGTACGCGCGGACATCGCAAAGGTCCGGGAACGCGCCGACCTGGTCGTTGTTTCGTTCCATTGGGGCGCGGAACTCATGACCGCTGCCAAGGACTATCAGGTCGACCTGGGCAGAAAAGCGATCGACTGGGGCGCGGACCTGGTCCTGGGCCATCATCCCCACATCCTTCAGGAACTGGAACTGTATAAGGGACGGCTCATCGCCTACAGCCTGGGGAATTTCACCTTCGGCTCGGAAAGCGACAAGACCAACACAAGCATCATACTCCTTTGCACCTTCCGGGGAAAGACCCTTGAACGGGTGGAGGCCGTGCCGATCGACGTGAACAATTACCGGGTGGCTTATCAGCCCCGCGTCCTGAACGGTGCCGCGGGAGCCGCGGTGGTGGAGAGCATCAACAAGGCATCGGCGCGCTTCGGAACGCGGCTGACGCCGCGGGAGGGATGGGGCGAGATCGTCCTGTCTCCTGCAGGCGCCGAACCTACCGCAGCGCCTCGTAATTCACCACGAATTTTGTCCGGGCCCGAAGCTCGCTCAGCCATTTCTGATACCGCTGGTCCTGCTTCTGCCTCTGCAGCCGCTCGGTAATCTCCTTCGACACTTCTTCCAGGCTCTGCTTGCCCGCCTTGCGCCTGCTCTCCAGCTTGAAGAGATGGAACCCGTAGGGGCTCTTCACCACGCCGCTCACGCCGCCTTTGGCCAGTCCGAAGACCACGTTGAACTCCCCGGGCATATCGCCCATGGTGAAGTAGCCGAGGTCTCCGCCCTCTTCGGCCTCGGGAGCGGTCGAACTCTTGCGGGCAAGCTCGGCGAAATCAGCTCCCTGCTGGATCTGGTCGAGAAGCCGGTGCGCCTCCTGCTCGGAGCTGACCACGATCTGGCGCACACGCACCTGCTCGGGACGTTCGAACTCCTGGGGATTGTCCTGGTAATACCTCCGGACCTCGGCTGCGGAGACCCGTACCGGTCCGGCGACCTCGCGCTGGACAAGCTTCTCGATCATCATGTCTTCCCAGCGGTCGGACTTCCATTTCTCGAAATCAACGCCCATGTCTGCCAGCTGGCCCTTCACGTCCCGGCCCTGCTCTTTTTTCATGACCTCGATGAGCTGGTTGATCTCCGGCAGACCGACCTTGAACCGCCTCCGCTGGGCCTCTTTGAGCAGCATCCTGCGCTCGATCAGCCGGTTCAGGAACTCCTCCTTGACCTGGAGTACCGCGTCCTTTTCCGGCTTGAGACCCGACCGCTGGAACCGCTCCTCGAGCTCGGCAAGGGTGATGGGATCGCCGTTCACCGTGGCCAGCACCTTCACTTCAGGCGCGACCGCGGCGGGCCGCTGGGGCTGCGCAGTCTCTTCCTTGCGCACGCACCCAAACAACAACAGCCCCAACAGGATCGCCGGGGCTGTGTGCTGTATGAATTGTCTCTGCTCGATCATTGTTATTTGGTAGCGGCCTGGCCCTTCTTGTCCGGCGCGGGGATCACCTGGAGGTCCAGGGTGCCCGTGGGCTTGGTCACGGGCTCGACCGCGGCCTCGAGCGCCTTTTCGTCCACCGATACCGAGGCCTTTGCCTTGAGGGCCTTGGTATAGTCAAGATAGACGTCGCGCTGTTTGTTCTGGAACAGCACGTCGCGGATGCGCGGCTCGACCTCCTTGAGGGGCATCCGCTTTCCGTTCATGCTGACCATTCTGTTCTGGTTCTTGGTGTAGAACTCCTGTATTTCCTTGGCCGTGGGCTGCTCGACCTTGGCAAGCTTGTCGGCCAGTTCCTTCTTCAGAAGGCTTCGGAACAGGTCGTTCCGGACGGCGTTCTGCACCTGGACTTCCATGTCCTTGCGCAGGGCCTCCTGCCGTTTCTTGAATTCGGGATCCTTGTCCAGGCCGAGACGTTTGGCCTCCTGGATCACCAGCTCGATCCCGATCAGGTCGTCGAGGAATTCCTTGCGCAGCTTCGGGTCGGTCACGACCGATATCTGCATCTGGGGATTCTCGAGGCTGTCCATCTGGCGCTTGAAGTCCGAGACCGTTATCTTGGCGTTATTGACCTTGGCGACGACCTTGGCATCGTCGCTCTTCGTGCATCCGGCTGCGACCAAGAGAAGCGCGGCACCGGCCACGATGGTATGTTTCAACATGAATGCTTCCTCCCGAGTGGAACAGACGTAAAAGTCCGTTCTTTATAGCATGTTACCGGAGCTCCTGCAAGCACTTTTTCACCGCTTCCGACGCCGCTTTGAGCGATTGATCGGCCACAGCGATGCGCAGCGTATACTCCGGCACGAGCCGCACGGTCCCCTTGCTTCGCCGGATATAGGCCATGACCCGGTCCGGCGCGACCGGCGCGTTCTCGGAGAAAGTGACGCTCACGCTGTCCGTGCTTCCGTCGATGCGGCTCACCATGCCGCTGCGCGCGAGCAGCTTGATCTTCATGATCTCGATGAGGTTCGCCGCCGGTTCCGGAAGCTCTCCATACCGGTCCCGGAGCCCCTCGGCGATATCGTCCAGCGCCGTGTCCGCGGCTGCGGCCGAGATCTCCTTGTATGCCTGGAGCCGGAGGCTCACGTCGTAGATATAGGATTCGGGAATATAGGCGGAAGCGCGAAGATTGATCTGCGTGTCCGGCTCCTGGCTTATCTCCTCGCCCCGGAGCTCCGCCATGGCCTCTTCCATCATCTCCGTGTACAGGTCGATCCCGACCGCGGCGATGTGTCCGGACTGCTGTTTGCCCAGCAGGTTTCCGGCGCCGCGGCTCTCCAGGTCCTGTGCCGCGATGCGGAATCCCGCGCCGAGCTCCGACAGCTCCTGGATGGCCCGGAGCCGGGTGCGCGCGATGTCCGAGAGCGCCTCCTCCTCGGGCGTGAGCAGATAGGCATAGGCCTTTCTGCGGCTCCTGCCCACGCGGCCCTTGATCTGGTAGAGCTCGGCAAGTCCGAAACGGTCCGCCCGGTTGATGATGATCGTGTTGGCGTTCGGGATGTCTATCCCTGACTCGATGATCGTGGTCGTGACCAGCACGTTCAGTTCGGCGGCAACGAACTTGGACATGACCTCCTCGATCTCCTCCTCCTGCATCTGGCCGTGAGCAACGCCGATCCTGGCCGCGGGAACGAGGTTCTGGATATAGGCTGCCATGCGCTCGATGCCGGCAACGCGGTTCTGGACAAAAAAGACCTGGCCGCCACGATCCAGCTCCTGCATCACCGCCTCGCGTATCACCCGCTTGCCGAACCGCGCGAGCACCACCTGGATCGCCTGGCGGTCAAGCGGCGGCGTCTGGATTATGGAAAGGTCGCGGATGCCCGAGAGCGACATGTGGAGCGTGCGCGGTATCGGCGTGGCGGTGAGCGTCAGCACGTCCACCATCTTTCGCATCTCCTTGATCCGCTCCTTGTGCTTCACACCGAAGCGGTGCTCCTCGTCGATCACCAGAAGCCCCAGGTTGCGGAACGCGATATCCCGCTGGAGCAGCCGGTGCGTGCCGATCACAATGTCCACGGTCCCTGCCTTGAGCTTGCGGAGCGTTTCCTTTTGTTCGCTCTTCGTGCGGAACCGGGACATAAGGTCCACGGTGATCGAGAACGGTGCGACACGTTCGGAAAAAGTGCGAAAGTGCTGGTCAGCAAGCAGTGTGGTCGGAACGATCACCGCTGCCTGGAAACCGTCCTCAACAGCCTTGAAAGCCGCGCGGAGCGCCACCTCGGTCTTGCCGAACCCGACGTCCCCGCAGACCAGGCGGTCCATGGGCCTGGGCTTCTGCATGTCCTCAAGCACATCCTCGATCGCCTTTTGCTGGTCCGGCGTCTCCTCAAAAGGGAAGGCTGACTCGAACTCGCGATAGAGATTGTCCGGAGCTGACAGGGGAGAGCGCTGCATTGCCTCGCGCGCGGCGTAGATGGCAACAAGCTCCTGCGCCATCATCAGGATGTCCTTCTTGATCTTCTCCTTGGTGCGCTGCCAGGTCGGGGCGCCGAGCTTGTTCACCTTGGGCGGGCTGCCCTCGGTGCCCGTATACTTCTGCACCTTGTCCAGACTGTAGAGCGGGACATACAATTTCGCGTCAGGCTCGTACCTGAGCGTCAGAAAATCCGTTTCGAACCCGTCCACGGCAAGGTGTGTCAGGCCCTGGTACTCGCCTACCCCGTAGTCCGTGTGAACAACAAAATCCCCGGGCTTGAGCTCTTTGAATGATGAAAGGAAGGGCGCTGCTTTTGACTTCGCCTGGCGCGGCCGGTGGACCTTGCTGCCGAAGATCTCCTCATCAGTGATCATGACGAGCTGAACGCTGGGCCAGGAGAATCCCGCGGTCAGCCTGCCGGTCATCACCGCCACCGTCCAGGGCCCGTTGTCATCAAGATCAATGGCTGTCTTGCGGCTTATAGGCACGCCGTATTCCGTGAACATGCGGAACAGCCTGTTCGCTGCGTCCTCGGTCCCGCAGACTAGGAAGACCCTGTTCTGCTCGCGCAGACGCTTGAGCTTCTCGGACAAGGCCGTAACCGTACCTTCGCCTGTTTCCTGGACCGTGTGGTCATGAGGCGTTGCGCCTGCCTTGGTGAGCCGCACATTCAGATAGGATGACGAGCGGGTGTCCATCCTGATGGTGTCCCCGCTCATTGCGAGCAGCCGGAGCTGAACGGTACGGAAAGGCGCCAGTGAAGCGAAAAGTGTTTCAGCGTCGAGATAGAAATCTTTTGCCTCCGGCAGGGTCCTGTTCTCAGCGATCTCCTCGGCCCTGCCTTGCTCGATCTTTGCCGTGCGCTCGTTTAAAACCTTGGTGATATCGTCCGGCTCGATAAGGGCAATGACGCTTGTCTCGGGAAAGTACCGGACCAGCGGGTCCATAGTATAGAAGAACGGCGCCAGGAACTCAGCGCCAGGCGGGAACGTCCCTTCCTCGATCTGCTTCTGCTGTTCCTGGCTGATTTGTGCTCGTTTTTCGTTTTTGTCTTCCTGTTTTTCAATCCGCAATCCGCAATCCGCATTCCGCAATTGGATCAGTTCCCTGACCGGCAGCGCCACTGCCTGCTTGATCGTTCCGAGCGAGCGCTGGGTCTCGGGATCGAACTCGCGCAGGGACTCAACAACATCGCCGAAGAACTCGAAGCGAAGAGGGTTGGGATGGGCTGGAGAGAAGATATCGATGATCCCGCCGCGGCGGCTGAACTCGCCGATCCGCGTGACCAGGGAAGCGTGCTCGTATCCGATGGAAATGAGGCTGTCGGCAAAGGCATCAGGATCGAGAGTGGAGCCGCTGTTGATCGTACGCACAGCATCAGCAAAAAGCTCCCAGGGCGGCAGTTTCTGCATGAGCGCTGAAGCAGGCGCGACCACAATGCACGGCCCGCCGCTCACCAGGCGGTAGAGCACGGACATGCGCTCGCCCACCGTGGCGCTGTCAGGCGAATCAGCCTCAAACGGAAGAACACCCCAGCCAGGAAACACCAATATATCTTCCTCCCCTTGGTAAGTGGAGGCCACGTGGGGGATGTTCGTTTGTTGTGAGTTCGCCGGTTGGGATGGGTTTTTCTGGTCAGATGATCCCGGCATTGCCCGCGCCAGGAACCGGAGATCAGCCGCAAAAGCGTCCGCCTCTTCCTCGTTCGCGGTCACGACCAGCAGATGCCGCTTGGTCTCGCGAAAGAGCTCGAGCAGCATGAGTCCGCGCGATCCGCCCCAGAGTTCTGAAAGCTCGATGGTTTTCGTGTCGGACAGGAGTTTCTGGAGGGGCTGTTGGAGTATTTCCTGAAGCTGGTTCATTCGATTTCAATGATAACACGGAGGGAGGGGGTATGCAATACAGGAGGGAGCGGGGTGCGAGAGCATGGGGGTAAGACGCGCGTCACTTGCACGGCGGCCTCGACCAGCTCGTTAGGATCATCAGCAGGTTTCACTGCCGACTGCTCGTCTTCAATCTCGAACAAACGCGGTCTTCGTCTTCTCTTGAACAGGAACAGACGCCAGCACCATGCAGTAGTTGATCGTCTTCCCTTGTGCCTTGAACTTGTCCTCGTACTCCGTTGTCACACCCTTTGCGTCATAATCCGTGCAATGGAGGTCCTCCGTCGATCTCAGAAGCGGCATCCCGCTCTTTTCGAATTCACGCTTCGCAAAGGCAAAAAGCGCATCGTTATCCGTTTTGAACTCAATGCAGCTTCCTTCTTTCAGGATATGCCGGTAGCCGCTCAGAAATCTTCCGTGGGTCAGCCTTCGCGGGGCGTGACCGCCCTTTGGCCAGGGATCGGAAAAGTTCAGATAAATGCCTGCCAGCTCAGCCTTGTCGAAGTATTCATGCACATCGTGGATATACTCCTTGATAAAAACAATGTTGTCCAGTTTTGCCTTCGCGGCCTTTTCCAGGGCCCGAAGCATGACGCTGCTTCTGCCTTCCACTGCGATATAGTTCCGGGCGGGATTTTGTGCTGCAAGTGCCAGGATGAACTGCCCCCTGCCGCACCCGAACTCAGCATATATTTCGTTCCCGTTCCTGAAAACCTGCTGCCACTTTCCCTTTTTGTCCCGGGGCTCATCGATCAAACATTGATGATGTTCAGCGATTTTATCTTCTATGTTCTTTATTTTTCTTAGTCGCATCGCGATCTTATCATTTGATGATAACAAGCAGTTGTTTCAACGAAAACTATGGATCCATGTAGTATATACAAACATCTGCGGTATGTGAATGTATCTACGTATCATATGCTTTTCTAGAAGACGCTTCGCAGACCGGTTGCGACAGCCATAAGGGTCACATGAGGAGAGAATATATAGAAAGCGCTCAAAGATGTCAAGCAGGAGTAGTGAAAACTTCGGGTCCTGTATCGATCCGCCCTGCTTACTTGCGGAGCTTCGGCCAGATCTCATCGGCCTTCTTGATGTGGCCGGGGATATCCTTGCTCCATTTTTCGTAAGCAGCCTGACTGCAATTGAGGTACAGCTTGCCATTGACGATCTTCCATACTTCGGGATCGGTGATAGCCAGCCGCGACTCGGTCATGGCCCAGGCGCAGTAGCCGTCATATTGCGGAGCGTATTTCTCTGGATCAGCCGCGAACAGGTCCCGGTTCTCTTTGGAAGTGAAATGCCAGGTCATGCCGTGCCAGGGGAAGGAGAATGACGCGTTTCCTTTTACTGCCTTGCCTGCGGTGAAATAGGCGACCGGGTCGTATCCTTTTATGGCTGTTTCGTCGGCCGGGGACTTTGCCGCCGCGATTCCAAGAGATCCGGCCAGGAGCATTGCACATATCGAACTCGTCACGATCCCGATGTTTGCTAAATGCAGTTTCATGTGCTCCCTCCTTCTTCGTTAATATTATATCTTAATAATGTACTTCATTCCCGCGTAGCTGATCGAGAAGCAATGCCATGTCCGCGGTGATGTCGGGACCGATCATCGGAGACAGGCCCGCGGCAGCTGACAGCAATGCCCGTTTCGTCAGCATCTTCTCGCATTCTTTCTTTGCTGCTTCTATGTCTTCGCGCGAAGTCGGGTACATGTGCCGTCTAAGCGAGTGTTCAAGCGAGACCTTGGGGACGTTTTCCCTCATCGCCCAACCACCTCATTTTGAAGAAAGGAGAATGGTGGTCCAGAGAAATGCGTAGGGAAAGGATCTGGAGATGGCTGGTGGAAGGAAAATCTTATTTTACGCGATCTGCCCAGTATCGAGGTTCTCGATGCAGATGCGCAACCGCCACAACCACGATGGTGTCGCCGTCCATCCCGAATATGAGACCGTAGGGAAACCGTGCGAGCAGGCCGCGGCGAAGCCCTGGCTCTATTTGCATTGCAGAGAACGGATAGATAACAATTCGTCGAATGACCCGGTCTAATTCATCAAGGAACTCTGTTCCCAATCCGTCGGCCTGTTTGTCGTACCAGACAACAGCATCATCGAGCTCCTGTCGGGCCGGGACAAGAAAGCGAACATTCATGAGCGGCGATACTTATCCATTACTTCCTGGTAGGATATGGTGGGTATCCTGCCTTCCTTGTAAGCAGTCCATCTTTTTCGCGCTTCCTCCGCCCAAATACGGTCCATGGCCGGGTCCGGCTTGTCAAGATCAGTGAGAATTGCATCCACAATATGGAGTTTTTCTATATCAGACAAGGTTTGGATTTCTTTTGCGATTTTCTCGGCGATTTTCGTCATACTGCGCCTCCCCGTGGTACAGCGCTTCATCCCTTTTGATGTCTGATTCTATTATAGTCAAGTCATCTTCGATGTGCAATAGCTTACGATCACTCAGGCGGCAGGCTGCGGCACCACCCCCCGCACCCGGCCCGCTCTCCCGGACAGAGGATAATAATCCAATGATGATGGATAATTTTCACATATAGGCGCAGAAGTTTGAACGGTAACTGCTTATGTCGTCCCGCCCGGGATCACGAAGCGCTCGCGGATGACGCGCTTGAGCCGTCTCAACTTCTTCTCTTCCTCCCGCGGACGCTCATCCATAACGATCCTCCCTTCCGGCCGCTCCGGCTCCATCACCGGTTCAGCAGCGCGGAGAAATAGGGCTTGATCTTGTTCAGCGTGTCCTCTACAGCGAGGGCCATCATGCTGGCGAACACGTCGAGGTTCACCAGGGCGTTCACGTTCGCGTCCTTCTTTGCCGCCGCGCGCATTCGCACCGCGAAGTCCCGGTTCACCTGTCCGACCTCGGCATAGATCGCGCCGAGTCCGTCCATGGACCACTCCGCGCTCTTGCCGTCCTGCTGCCGGAAATACTGCGCCAGAAGCCACATCACCGCGCCGCGGAAGATGGTCTCGTCGAGCGACGCGAAGGGAAGATGGAACCGCACCATGGGCTTGAGCTGCTCCATCACCGGGCAGCCGCTGGTGGTCATAATGATGCCCATGATCGGGCTCAATCCGCCCTGCACCGTGGTGTCCTTGGCGTAAATGCGCTCGGCCACCCTGACCGTGACGCTCACGTTCTCGTGGGACAGGAAGTTCCTGAACTCCTCCACCAGTGTTGCAAGGTTCTCGGCAATGGGGCAGTAGGTATGCTCCTCCTCCGTCAATGGGCAGATGGCGCACTTATTGTAGGACAGCATGGCCCAGAGCGGCAGGTCCGGCGGACGTTCCGTGATCAGGCGGAGGTT
Source organism: Nitrospirota bacterium (assembly GCA_029858565.1). GTDB lineage: Bacteria > Nitrospirota > UBA9217 > UBA9217 > UBA9217 > JAKAHZ01. The sequence continues at coordinate 21,535 of JAOUEV010000022.1, forward strand.
CGTAGAATCCAGCCGGAGGTCGAAATCCTTGGTAGATCCGTCCTGGAACTGGTAGGTATACAGGAACTGGATGCTATCGTCCATGGCGCACTCCTCGATTTCATAGCTTACAACTGCCTGCCCATGTATATAGGCCGATGATGGTTGTTTGTCAAGTGCCGGCCGTTCCCTTCCGGGGGGATGTTGGCCGTAACAGAGAAGCAAAAGAGGGATTGTTGCGTGGCTGCTGAAATAAAGCGGCTGCATCGAAAATAAATTGACAGCAACTGTTTTGTTTGTTATCGTATCGCGCCTGAGGGGGCGGGGGAGGAATATGGGAAAGAAAAATTGCTGGCAAGTGAAAAAGTGCGGCAGGGAGGCGGGCGGTGCGAAAGTAAAGGAACTCGGCACCTGTCCGGCATCGGTCGAGCGAAAGCTCCACGGGACCCACGGAGGCGACTGCGCCGGCCGCGCCTGCTGGATCGTGGCAGGCACCTACTGCGGCGGCAAGGAGCAGGGCACCTTTGCCCAGAAATTCCACAATTGCGAGACCTGTGATTTCTATGTGAGCGTGAAGCAGGAGGAAGGGCTTCAGTTCAAGATGTCCACGCTGTTGATCGCCAAGTTTCGCACCTGATCATATCGCTCTCACAGGGCGAATAGTCGTCCGGGCAATAAAGAACGGCTGCAGAGATCCACTCTGCAGCCGTTTGCGTTTTATTGCGCTGAAAGATCGATTACTGCTTGAACAGCACCTTGTCCTCGGCGAATTCCCGGGAGCCGCTGCTCTTGATCTTGTACGAGCCCGCGAGCTTTGTCTCGTCGTTCGACAGCGTCACATCATAATCCTCGGTCTTCCAGTACGACGGGATCGTGGCCAGTTTCCAGGTCACCTGGATGTGGATATTGTCGTCAGACAGCTCGAATATGGTCACTTTTCCCACTGCGCCCGTGCTTCTGCGCGGCGCCTGGGCGGCCAGTTCTCCGGAGGCGTTCATGGTGACCGAGAATGCCTGGGTCGTAATGAATTCGCCGCCGCGAGGCGCCGTGTCCTTGTAGAACCAGGAGCCCACAAAGGCTTTCGGGTTCGTCTTCTTTTCCGGGGCTGCGGCCGGCTTCTTCCTCTCCGGCGGAGCGGGTTTTGCCACGGTCGGCGGCGCCGGAGGCGGGATCGTAGGCGAGGCCTTCAACTTCTGGTTCGCTTCCTCTGCGAACACCTCAAGCTCGTAGACCTTGTTGCGCAGGTCGCGGGAGTTCTTTCCATTGGGATCGGCAAGCAGCGCGAAGTTCAGGTTCTGGATCGCTTCGGCGTAGCTCCCTGCCTTTTCCAGGGCTTCGGCAAGCCCTTCATAACCTTCAGCAGCCCAGGGCGCAAGAGCCACGGCCTCCTTGAACGCGTCAACCGCCTTGGTGTATCCCGCAGCATCATTCGCCATCTTGAGGAAAGCGGCCCCCCGTGACATGAGCCGCTCGAACTCCTCGGGAACCGAGGGTTTCTGCTTCTGCGATTGCGCGTATTTGATGATCTTTTCCCGCACTTCAAGGTTATCCGGATTTACCTTGAGCTCCGAAACATATTGTTTAAGCGCATCCTTTTCCGCGGCTCCGGCAAAGGGGCTGCTCAGCAGGACCATCGCGATCATGAGCAGGATGAGAGGCATGAGGATTCGCTTTGTCATTTCAAGGCTCCTTGCAAAAGATAGTGCGCATTCCTAGGCAAATCGTAACGTGTTTGAAATTATGCATTATTTCATATAGAATTTCAATCAAAATAATGGGTGATAGTGCCATACCCCATATACCTCCGGTAACAGCGTCATCCGGCTCCCGGGCTCTCCGGACACCGCCCAAACGCGGTATGTGATACACATGACAAGGTGCCCTGGGGAAGCTGTTACTGTTCGTACTTTGCCTTGACAAACGCGGGGTTCCCGTCATATTATTAAAGCTCTTGGACCCGGCCAAGTGACCGCAAGGACGTCATGACCGGCATCGGAGGCCTTGTGAGGGTCGAGCAGATCTCCATCTTTCTTGAGAACAAGTCCGGCAGGCTCGCGGAAGTTACCGAACTCCTTGGCACGAGCGAAATCAATATCCGTGCGCTGTCGCTGGCCGATACGGCGGATTTCGGCATACTCCGCCTGATCGTGAACGAGCCGGAAAAGGCCCTTGAGCTCCTGAAGCAGAACGGCTTCACCACTGGCAGGACCGAGGTGGTCGCGGTCGTTCTGCCTGACCGGCCCGGCGGCCTTGCCGGCATCCTGGCGATGCTGCGCGGCAAAGCGATCAATGTGGAATATATGTATGCTTTTGTGCAGCGGTCAGAGGGAAATGCCGTGGTCATCTTCCGGTTCGACGAGACCGACCGGGCGCTCGAAGCGCTCCGGCTGGGCGGCGTCAAGATGCTCTCGGGAGAGGAAATGAAGAACCTGTAGCGTCCCGGCACATCGGGACATCCGTATATTTCAGAGGAGGAAGCGTGATGATGAGGATCTTCAAGCTGTTGACAGTTGTGGTGGCATGTTTCGCGTTATTCGCAGCACCGGTCTTCGCGGCCGAGACCGTCAAGGTCGGCGCCCTGCTGGCCGTCACCGGCCCCGCGTCGTTCCTGGGCGCGCCCGAAGCCAAGACCCTGGAGATGCTCGTTGAGGAGATCAACGCCAAGGGCGGCATCAACGGCAAGAAGATCGAGCTCATCATCAAGGACACCCAGGCCAGCCCGGAAAAGGCCGTGTCCTTTGCCAAGCAGCTGATCGACGAGGAAAAGGTCTTCGCCATCATCGGCCCCTCCACCAGCGGCGAGACCATGCAGATCAAGAACATCGCCGAGGCCGGCAAAACGCTCCTCCTGTCCTGCGCCGCAGCCGAGGTGATCGTCAACCCGGTCGCGAAATACGTGTTCAAGACCCCCCAGATGGACAAACACGCGGTCATCAGGATTTTCCAGCAGATGAAGAAGATGAACATCTCGAAAATCGGCGTGCTGTCGTCCAACACGGGCTTCGGCAAAGCGGGCAAGGAGCAGATCGAGAAGATCGCGCCCGAGCACGGGATCCAGATCCTGGTGAACGAGGTCTATGACAAGGCGGCGACCGACCTGACCGCGGAAGTGACCAAGGTGAAGGCAGCGAATGTCCAGGCAGTGATCAACTGGTCCATCGAGCCTGCCCAGGCCATCGTGATCAAGAACATCCGCCAGATCGGCCTCACCATCCCGGTCTTCCAGAGCCATGGTTTCGGCAACATCAACTACGTGAAGGCCGCGGGCGCTGCCGCGGAAGGCGTGATCTTCCCCGCCGGCCGCCTGCTCGTCGCGGACACGCTCTCGGACAAGAACCCCCAGAAGGCCGTGCTTGTGGACTACAAGAAGAAGTACGAGGCCAAGTACAAGGAAGACGTGAGCACCTTCGGCGGACATGGCTACGACGCCATGATGATCCTGGCCAAGGCGGTCGAGAAGGCCGGCGCGGACAAGGAGAAGGTGCGCGATACGATCGAGACCATGAAGGGCTTCGTCGGCACCGCCGGCGTGTTCAATTTCTCGGCCGAGGACCACAACGGCCTGGACCTGAACGCCTTTGAAATGCTGACCGTGAAGGACGGCAAGTTCGTGGTCTACGAAAAATAGCCGGCACCATGCTGTTACTTCAGGGAGTATCCGGATGCGGATACTCCCTGCTTGTTTCTGGGAACCTCACCAGAAGCACACGAAATTTGAATTGAGAATCGAATGTTCCTGGAATTATTCTTTCAATACCTCGTCGCCGGTCTGACCTACGGCACCATCTACGCCATCGTCGGGATCGGCTTCAATATCGTCTATAACACCACCGGCATCATCAACTTCGCCCAGGGCGAGTTCGTGATGCTCGGCGGTATGATCGCTGTATCGCTCCATTCGCTCCTGCCCCTGCCTATCGCCATAGCCGCGGCAGTGGTCCTCACCATGGCCATCGGCGCGCTGATCGAGATGACCTTCATCCGCTGGCTCGTGAAGCCCGCGGTGCTCCGGATGATCATTATCACCATCGGCATCTCGATCCTGGTCAGAGAGGCGGCCCTGCATCTCTGGGGCGAAAGCGTCCGGTCGCTTCCGTATTTTACCGGCAACGAGATATCTGCCTTTTCCTTCGGCGGTGTCCGCGTATCGCCCCAGGTGCTCTGGACCCTGGGCATCTGTTCGGTCATTGTGATCAGCCTGAACCTCTTTTTCAAGTACACCATGCTGGGACGGGAGATGCGCGCCTGCGCCTCGAACCGCGACGCGGCGGCGCTCTGCGGAATCCCCACGCGGAACATGGTCACCCTGTCCTTCGCCCTCGCGGCCGGCATCGGCGCGCTTGCCGGCGCCGTGGTCAGCCCCATTACCCAGACATCCTACAGCATCGGAACGGGCCTTGCCATCAAGGGCTTCACCGTGGCGATCCTCGGCGGGCTCGGCAACAGCATGGCCGCGGTGGCCGCCGGGTTCATCCTCGGCATCCTCGAGTCCTTCAGCATCTGGGTCATGCCCACGGCGTACAAGGACGCCATCGCGATCACGATCCTCCTGGCCATGCTCTTCGTCCGGCCCAGCGGATTGTTCGGGAACAAGGAAGCCTTCCGGCTGAAGGATTTTTGACGAACTTATGAAACGATACAATCACATCCTCATACTCATCGCGGCAGTCGCCGGCGTGCAGGTCCTGACCGCGGTCCTGGGCAAGCAGTTCTACCTCACCCAGCTGACCATGACGGCCTACTACTGCATCGCCATCGTGGGCCTGACACTGCTCATGGGTTTCGCAGGCCAGATCTCGCTGGGCCACGCGGGCTTCTTCGCCATCGGCGGATATACCTCCGCGGTGCTGACCACGCTCGACCTCTCTCAGTTCAAGGACTCATCGATCGTCTCTCTCTTGGCGAAATTATTCATTGTGACCTCCCGCCAGGACCTTTACGGCGGCCAGGTGCTCTCGTTCAATCCCTGGGCGGCCTTCATCATCGCGATCGGCCTTACCCTGGTAATCGCCTATATCATCGGCATCCCGGTGTTGAAGCTCAAGGGCCACTATCTGGCCATGGCAACGCTCGGTTTCGGCACGATCATCTACAGCATCGTGCTCGGAACGCAGCGCTTCGGCGCGGCTGACGGCATCTCGAGCGTGCCCGCGTTCACGCTGCTGCCGGGCCTTGCCGTGAGCGGCAACACGGAGTTCCGCGTGAGGAACTATTATCTCGCCTGGACCCTGGTGATCGGCGTCATGGTCCTGCTGATCAACCTGATCAACTCGCGCGTGGGACGGGCGCTCCGCGCCATTCACGGTGCCGAGGACGCGGCCGGCGCCATGGGCGTGGACACGGCCCGCTTCAAGCTGAACACCTTCATCCTGAGCGCCGCGCTGGCATCGATGGCCGGCGTGTTCCTGACCCATTACAACGGAGGCATCGGGCCGTCGGAGGCGTCCATCATGAAGTCCGTGCGCTATGTGGCCATCGTGTCCGTGGGCGGCATGGGCAGCCTCTGGGGCACGCTGATCATGAGCACCACGCTCACCTTCCTGTCGCTCCGGGGGTATTTCGGTACCTTCGACGACGCGGTGTTCGGTGCGATCCTGATCGTGATCATGCTCTTCTCGCCCCAGGGGATCCTGCAGTTCGATGTAAAGGCGTTGTTGAAGAAGCTGCTGCGGAAGAAGGAATAAAAAAGAGAATCGTCTCGCGCAAAGCCGCCAAGACGCAAAGCAAGCAAAGACAGAAGATCGCCTTTGCTTGATGAAGATTCACGCTTTCCCTTGCGGCTTTGCGCCTTTGCGCGAGAACATGCTGTCGGGTCTGACCTTTTAATTTTATGGCACTTCTTGAAGTCAACAACTTGAGCAAGCGCTTCGGCGGGCTGCAGGCCGTGAAGGACGTGTCCTTCTCGGTGGAGCGCGGCATGATCAAGGCCGTGATCGGCCCCAACGGCGCGGGCAAGACCACGCTCTTCAATCTCCTGTCGGGATTCGCCGAGCCTGACACCGGCGAGGTTCGTTTCCGTGACGCCTGGATCCACGGCAGGGGGCCCCACCAGATCGCCGCGAGCGGCATCTCGCGCACCTTCCAGCACATCAGGCTCTTCAGCCACATGACGGCGCTCGAGAACGTCACCGTGGGCAGGCATGTGAGGAGCCGCGCCGGGTTCGTTGCCGGCATGCTGAGCCTTCCCTGGACGCACAGGGAGGAGCGGGAGATCCGCGAGAAATCGCTCAACGCAATGGAGTTCCTCGGTATCGCCCATCTTGCCCATGACGAGGCAACCAGTCTTTCCTACGGCCAGCAAAGGGCGGTGGAGCTGTCGCGCGCGCTCGCAGCTGAGCCCGAGATGCTTCTCCTGGATGAACCCGCCGCGGGATTGAACATGCGCGAGACCGCGGACCTTGCGAATCTGATCGTCAGGATCCGCGACCGGGGCATCACGGTCCTGATCGTGGAACACGACATGTCCCTGGTCATGAAGATCTCCGACGAAGTGGTCGTCCTCTCCTACGGCGAGAAGATCGCCGATGAAAAGCCGCTGGCGGTCCAGAAGGACCCCCAGGTGATCAGCGTGTATCTCGGGGAGGATGAATGCTGAGGATCAGGAACCTCGACGCGGGCTACGGAAGCCTCTCGGTGCTCCGCCACATCTCGCTCCATGTGAAACAGGGGGAGATCGTGACCATCATCGGCGCCAACGGAGCAGGCAAGACCACGCTGCTCAAGACCGTCTCCGGCCTGCTTCGGCCGAAAAGCGGTGAGGTCCTCTTCCGTGACAAGGATATTGCATCTCTGCCGCCGGAACGGATCGTGTTCGAAGGTTGTTCGCTCGTGCCCGAGGGCAGGCAGGTCTTCGCTGCCATGCCGGTGCGCGAGAACCTTCTGCTCGGCGGGTATGTACAGTTCAAGCGCGGCAGATCCAGCGAGGTCAAGGCTGACCTCGAACGGGTCTATGGTCTCTTCCCGGTGCTCCGGCAGCGCGAACACCAGCTCGCCGGAACCCTTTCGGGCGGCGAGCAGCAGATGCTCGCCATCGGCAGGGCGATCATGTCCCGGCCGTCGCTTATCATGCTTGATGAGCCGTCCATGGGTCTGGCGCCGCTTGTGGTCAAGGGCATCTTCGAGATCATCGGCAAACTGCGCGACGAAGGCGCGACGGTCCTGCTGGTCGAACAGAACGCCCGGAGCGCCCTCAGGATCGCGAACCGGGGCTACGTGCTCGAAACCGGCAGGATCATCAAGGATGGCGACGCCGCAGACCTGTTGACGGACCGGGAGATCCAGCGCGCCTATCTGGGCAAGGATCTTGATGCGGAAAACTAACGACAGCAGAACAAGGAACAGAGGATTAAAGGATTAGAGGATTATGTCTTCAACCTAATCCTTTACCCCCGCTTTTCATAATCCTCTTAATCCTTTCTTTTAGGGAGGTCCCCATGTACTGGCAGCCTGACGAAGAACGCATGGACCGGAAAGAGCTTGAGCAGCTCCAGCTCGAACGGCTCGAGTCGACCTTGAACCGGGTCTATCTGAACGTCCCCTTCTACCGCAAGAAGTTCGACGAAGCGGGATTCAATCCCGATGACCTGCGGTCGCTCGACGATATTCGCAAGCTGCCCTTCACGGTCAAGGATGACCTCCGGGACAACTATCCCTACGGCCTCTTTGCCGTGCCGCTGCGCGAGGTGGTCCGGGTCCATGCCTCTTCAGGAACCACGGGGCTGTCGACGGTCGTAGGCTATACAAAGAACGACATCAAGACCTGGTCGAACCTGGTCGCCCGCATCCTCACCGCCACGGGCGTGACCGCCGACGACGTGGTCCAGATCGCCTTCAATTACGGCCTCTTCACCGGCGCGTTCGGCCTCCACTACGGCGCCGAACGCGTAGGCGCATCGGTCATCCCCATGTCCGCGGGCAACACCAAGCGCCAGATCAAGCTCATGCAGGACTTCAAGACCACGGCGCTCGTGAGTACGCCGAGCTATGCCATGCTGATCGCCGACACCATGATCGAGATGGGCATAAACCGGAACGCCCTGTCGCTCAAGTTCGGCCTCTTCGGCGCAGAGCCCTGGTCCGACGCCATGCGCAGGGAACTGCAGGACAAGCTCAAGATCATCGCCACGGACAACTACGGCCTCTCCGAGGTCATGGGACCGGGCGTGTCCGGCGAGTGCCGGGAGCGGAGCGGCCTGCACATCAACGAGGACCACTTCCTGGTCGAAGTGCTCGATCCCGAGACGCTCAAACCCGTGGCACCCGGCGAGATAGGCGAGCTCGTGATCACGACGCTCACCAAGGAAGCCTTCCCCATGATCCGCTACCGCACGCGGGACCTTACACGGATCATCGAAGAACCCTGCGCCTGCGGCAGAACCCTCCGCCGCATGGCCCGCATCATGGGCCGCACAGACGACATGCTGATCATCCGCGGCGTGAACGTCTTCCCCCAGCAGATCGAGACCGTGTTGTTCGAGATCGAAGGCACCGAGCCCCATTATCAGATCATCATCGACCGCAAGGGCGCGATGGATGACGCGACCGTGCTGGTCGAGGCCTCGGAGAAGATATTCTTTGACGAGATGAAGAAGCAGAAGGAGCTGATCGACACCATCAAGAAGCGCATGGCTACCGAGCTCGGCATCTCGGTCGAAGTGAAGCTGGTGGAAAAAAAGTCGATCGAGCGGTTCGAAGGCAAAGCGAAACGGGTCATAGATAATAGAAAACTGTAAAATCAGCGGTAAGTAGTAAAGCGGTAAGCTATAAGCAAGCGGAACCGGAACAGTTCGCTTATTACTTATCACTTACTACTTCTGCCGCTTACTCCTTACTACTTCTTTATGTTTATCGATTTCCACACCCACATCTTTCCGGACAAGATCGCCAAACAGGCTGTCGAGAAGCTTGCCGAGGAGTCAGGCGAGTATCAGCCGAAGACCGACGGCACGCTCAAAGGACTGCTCGCGTCCATGGACAAGGCCGGCATCGCCTTGAGCGTGGTCGCGAACATCGCGACCCGACCGGCACAGGCCCAGCCGATCCTGGAGTTCTGCAAACACATCCGGAGCGAGCGCGTCCATCCACTTATTTCCCTTCACCCGGACAACAGCCGCGACGAGTCCGAATCCCTATTGAGCCGGGCAGCGGGCCTCGGCATCCGGGGGGTAAAGCTCCACCCCATGTATCAGAACTTCACCATAGACGACCGGACCATGTTCCCGCTTTATCAATCGATCGAGCACTTCGGTCTTTTCGTGATCTTCCATACGGGGCTGGACATCGCTTTTCCTGGAAATCTTCAGGCGGATGTGGAGCGGATAAAAGTCCTGTCACAGGAGTTTCCCGGCCTTGTGATCGTAACGACCCATGTGGGCGGTTGGCGACAGTGGGACAGGGCTGGCGCGCTCGGAATGCTTCCGAATGTTTACACGGAAACATCGATGACCCTGACCGAAATGGATGACAGGGATTTTGTGAAGCTGCTTTCGCAGTTCGACGAGGACCGCGTGCTCTTCGGCAGCGACAGCCCCTGGACGGACCAGAAGGAAATGCTGGAGCGGACGCTCAGGCTGGATATCTCCGATAGCAGGAAGGAAAAGCTGCTGCACAAAAATGCCGGCGTCCTTCTCGGGATGCCGGCATAACAAAAGAACAGGATCGTGATCTGCAGGACCGCTTGTGCCTACTCCCCGTACTCCTTGGCAAGATAATCGGCAACAGCGTTCGTCTCCTCATCGGTGAGTATGCAGGAATTCCTCTCCATGCGGCGCAAGGTCATTTCCCACCCCTTGCGGTCACTGCGGTTCTTCTTGAACTTGTCGACCTTGTGGCATTTCAGGCATTTTGCCTCAAAAACCGCTTTTCCCTTGGATGTATCTGCACCAAAAGCAGCCGGCAGCATCAGGACCGCAGCCATACCACCTGCCAGTAAAGACAAGACAATCGCTCTTCCCCGCTTTTCCATGATCCACCCCCCTGTTAGGAACGTCTAGGGAAAAGTTAGCAAGGATGCTTCTCTTTGTCAATGTTTTTGCCGTTTTTATTCTATTTTTGACGCGGACAAATACCCGTTTTGTTTTCTCAAGTAACGCCGTCAAAAATATTTTAAAGCCGCAAATTCCCTGTAGCGCTTACGCACGCCAAATGTACTCTCACGAAACAACAAGGTTTACCAGTGCCATAAAGTAGTTTATAATGGCTCCACTCTTTAGAGGAGGAACCTGTAGTCATGGACGACCTGAGGCGATTTGTGGCGAACGACCGGTTCGCGAAACATCTGGATATCGAGATGCTCGAGTATGGCAACGGTCGCGCGAAGGCGCGCATGCCTGTCCGGGACCATCACCGGAACAGCGCGGGCACGGTCCACGGCGGCGCCATCTTCTCTCTTGCAGACGCGGTCTTCTCCGCAGCCTCGAACTCCCACGGCACGCTCGCCCTGGCGATCAACGTGAGCATCTCCTTTTTCAAGGCGGTCAAAACCGGCACGCTCCTTGCCGAGGGCCGCGAGGTCTCGTTCAATCCGAAGCTCGCCACCTATGTTATCGATGTGACGAACGAGCAGGGCGAACCGGTTGCGCTGTTCCAGGGGACGGTGTACCGGAAGAAGGATAGTTTGAAGGAGATCGTCTGATCGCGATACATACCTGAACTGCTTTTCTTCCGGTATGGTAATGAATAGCTAGCCCGATTTTAGATCATAATTCCGCATTCCGAATTCCACATTCCGCATTCGAACGAGGCTGAAGGCTTCACCATGTCAACGACACCGGCTGAGAGACCGAGAATCCATTACGCCTGGGTCATCGCCCTGACCGGCACGGTGGTCATTTTCGCCTGCCTCGGATTCGGACGCTTCGCCCTCGGCATGCTGCTGCCGTCCATGGCCTCGTCCCTCGGCCTTACCTATTCCCAGATCGGCTACATCAGCACCGCGAACTTCATCGGCTACCTTGCTGCGGTGCTCTTCTGCAGCACCATCGCGAGGAAGATCGGCTCTCGCAGCCTGATCGCCATCGCCTTATTAATCATCGCGGTATCCATGATCCTGGTCGGGCAGGCAAAAGGTTTCCTTGCCGTGCTGCTCCTCTATGCCGTCACCGGCATAGGAAGCGGCGCTGCCAATGTCCCCATGATGGGATTGATCACCGCCTGGTTCGACCGGACCATACGCGGCAGAGCATCGGGGTTCGTGGTTATTGGAAGCGGCTTCGCCATCATCATTTCAGGGAAGCTCATTCCGGCGATCAACCGTCATGTTGGAACGGATGGATGGAGAACCAGCTGGATGGTGCTTGGGGGCATCGTGGCGGTGGTGACCATCCTTGCCTTCGCACTGCTCAGGAACCGTCCTGAAGAGCGGGGGCTCCTCCCCCTGGGAAGTGAAGGCAGGGCGGCGGCGGTGTCAACGGCTGAGCGGCCCCGGCAATCGGTGTATGGCAATCCTGCGGTCTACCTGCTCGGCGCGGTCTACTTCCTGTTCGGCTATACCTATGTGATCTACGCGACCTTCATCGTGACAACGCTGGTGAAGGAGCGGGGCATGTCCGAGGCGATCGCGGGCAGCTTCTGGTCCTGGGTCGGGTTCCTGAGCCTCTTCTCCGGACCGGTGTTCGGCACGCTCTCGGACCGCATCGGCAGAAAGCGGGGACTTCAGATCGTCTTCGGCCTCCAGATGCTCGCGTACCTGCTTGTGGCAATGCATCTGCCGCCGGCGTTCCTCTACCTGTCCATATTCTTCTTCGGGATCGTGGCCTGGTCCATCCCATCCATCATGGTGGCCGCGGTGAGCGAATATGTCGGGCCGGACCGGGCCCTCGCGGCCTTTGGGTATATCACCTTCATCTTCGGCCTGGGCCAGATCACCGGGCCCTCGGTGGCCGGCATCATTGCCGAACGCACGGGAAGCTTCTCCGGCAGCTTTTTCATGGCAGCGGCCGCAGCCGCGGCCGCTGTTGTGCTCAGCGCCTTCCTGCACCGGCCGGAGCATGACCACAACTGAGCTCCCTGATCCTTAAGCATCTTTATCAGGGCCTACGGCCGGAAGCGTGACCGTGAAGGCGCTGCCCTGACCGAGCTTGCTGGCAACGGAGATGGTTCCGTCGTGATAGGCGATGATCTGGCGGGCGATGGTAAGACCGAGGCCGGTCCCCTCTTTACTCTCGTATTCGGCATTACCGGCCCGGTGGAACTTGTCAAAGATGTGCGGCAGATCCTCGGCCGGAATGCCGGCTCCCGCGTCCGTCACGGTCAGTTCCACGCGGGACTGCGGCCCCGCAGCTGCACGGGCCTGCACGGAAATGGCCCCGCCGGGCGGCGTGAACTTCACGGCGTTCGAAAGCAAATTGGTCATCACCTGGACAAGCCGGTCGCGGTCGCCGTACAGTGCCGGCAGCGGTTCGCTGATGTCTGTTTCGATCCGCAGGCCCTTGGCCTGCGCCAGCAGCAGCATCCCTTCCACGGAAGCCTCAACAACCTCCCGCGCAGAGACCGGGCCTGGCCGCCAGGTCATTGTTCCGGCCTCGATCCGGGACAGGTCCAGCAGATCGCTGATCAACCTGCCGAGCCGGTCGCTCTCGTCATTGATCCGGCGCAGCAGTTTTTCCTTTCGCTCCGGCGCCATGTTGGGCTTGATCAGGAGCAGTTCGGCAAATGCCTTGATGGAGGTGAGCGGCGTTCTCAGCTCGTGGGAAACCGTTGATACGAACTCCGACTTGAGCCGGTCCAGGTCCTCGAGCCTGCGGTTCGCCTGGCGCAGTTCGCCGGAGTAACGCAGGAGCCGTTCCTCGGCACGCCTTCGCTCGGTGATATCATGGGCTACATACACCGTTCCCACGGGAGCGTTATCCCTTCCTTCAACGATCGGGGAGGCCCAGAGGCTCACATCGGTCTTCCGTCCCTGCGGCCCGGTCCAGACCGATTCGTGGGGGCCCGTCCTGACGCCCTGCCGCACATTGCTGCTTGTCACCGGCGGGAGGGTCACGACCTCGGACAGGTCCCGGCCGACCAGCTCGTCGCGCTGCCGCCCAAGAAGCTCCGTTGCCGCCTCATTTACCACGCGCACTTTTCCCTCAAGGTCCGTGACGATCACCGCGCCCCGCATGGTCTCGAGCACCCGGTTGGTCATCAGGTCGGGCCGAATGTCCATGAGGCGGTAGTTCTTGATGATCCACGCGGTCAGCGCGAAGTTCACGGCATAGGGAATGTAGCCGAAGGGATAGACATTAAGACCGAAGCTTGGTGCGAAATCCACGGCAGCGAGGAAGCCGATAGAAAGAGCGAAGAGCACCAGCCTGAGCCGGTCGCGGTTCCGGGGATGTTTGCTGGTGCGGTAGGCGTTGTGGACGACCGACATGCCGCGGCCGCCCACGGCCGCAAAATAGCATACGAACAGGTATCCCGGCCACCCATAGCGTGGATACCAGCCCCAGGAGAAATGCTGCAGGTCGATGAGGAACAGGTGCGTGAAGTGCATCAGCAGGAGAAAGGCGACCGCGACCGCGACCGTGAGCCTGAAAAAACGCCGCAGTTCCTGCTCGCGATTCGCCAGCGACATTGCCTGAAACAGGACCATGGAAGGGATGAAGAGAATTGCGGTCGCGCCGGTAAGGTACCAGGCATGGGCTGTGCCATAATCGAGCGCCGCGGCGGCCAGTCCGAAGCTGAAAAGCCAGAGCGCGAGAGGCGCGGTGTAAAGCCAGAATGCGAATCCGCTGCGGGACCATTTCTCGCGCACCAGCACAATAGAGCCCAGGAGGATCGTTTCCACTCCGAGCAGAACCAGCAGGAACGACCGGAAGCCGAAGCTGTATGTTTTCAGGTCGAGAAGGTCCATTGATTGTTGCGCTTCATCGCCAAGCCGCTACTTGCCGCTTAGCCAGTGGTCGAATCCGTACCAGAATCCCGCGAGCACCGCGACCAGGAGCAGGATCTTGATGATGTTCATCACCAGGTGGCCTTCAGATTCCCCGGCTTGCTGATGATCTTCAGGCAGTTCGTCATGCTTCTGCGTCATTGCCCTATCCCTCCCATTGGATCGCCTGCACCGGACAGGTGTCGATCGCTTCCTGGCACTTGCAGGTCCCGCATTTGTCCGGACCGATCACCCGGGATTTTTCGTCCTCCAGGCTGAAGACCGCGGGGCAAACCTCGGCGCAATGACCGCAGCCGATGCAGAGATCCTCGTCAACAGCAGGTCGTTTTGGCATGGCTCCTCCGTGCTGGAACGGCCGAGTCCTGCCGCAGCAGTTCAGGACACTTTTGACTTTACCTCTCTTGCCGCGGATTTACAAGGACGGTCCCTCCCGGATGATGTAAAAAAAGGATGCAAGCACCTTGCACCCCTCCCTCCGACGCCCGACGTTCCCGGGCGGCAAATGCGGTTCTTTTCCTGTGAGTTAAGTATAGCACCTGCCGCCGCTGCCCAGAGGACGGGACCCGCACCTTCCTGGCCAATGCTCCATCTTTTTCCTTGCGCCGGCCCCGGGCGATGCGGTAGCCTTGATGAGCGCACCGCGCCCATTCCATGCCTGAATACGAAGGTATCGTCATACGGCCTCCCAGCGAGGCCGACAGCCTGATCCTGCAATACACGATCGGTTGTTCGCACAACCGGTGCAACTTCTGCCCCGCATACAAGCAGAAGCGTTTCCGTGTTCGCAGCTTCACGGAGATGGAGCAGGACATCGCCTCCTGCCTTCCGGCCTTTGCCGGTACGCGGAGAATATTCCTTGCTGACGGTGATGCTCTCGCGGCTCCCGGTGCCGACCTGTCGGCCCTCTTCTCACTGCTTCAGACCTCCTTCCCGAAGCTGCAGCGCATCGGCATGTACGGAAATGCCGGGAACGTTCTGAAAAAGACCGACGCTGAACTGACAGAGCTCAAACAGGCGGGGCTCGGCATTCTCTATCTCGGCATCGAGAGCGGGGACGACGAACTTCTTGCCTGGATGCACAAGGGTGCGACCGCACGCGAGCTGATCGAGGCGGGAAAACGCGTCAGGCAAGCTGGCATCAAGCTTTCGGTCACGGTCCTGCTCGGGATCGGGGGCCGTCAGCGGAGCCGGGAACATGCCCGCAAGACCGGCGAACTTCTTTCCGCCATCGACCCCGAATACGTTGGCGCGCTTACGACCATGGTGGTGCCGGGAACCCCGTTGCACGAACTGCGGGAACAAGGATTGTTCCGGCTTCCCTCTGCTTTCGAAATCCTATCGGAGCTTGCGGAGATGCTGGAGCACACGACGATGACCCGAGGGCTCTTTTTCGCCAACCACGCTTCGAACTACCTTCCTGTCCGCGTTCGCATGCCGTCGGAAAAGGACCGGACCGTTGAAATGATCAGGAAGTTCGTGGCGCAGGGCAACGGAGCGGCCTTGAAACCCGAGGGAATGAGAAGGTTATAAAATGACGGAGTTGCAATTATAAGCTTGACTTTATATTCCAGAAGGTGCATTATAGGATTCAGAAGTTCCGGATGTTCTTGTAGGGAAACCGCAAAGACAGATCCACTTTGCGGCATTTTTTTTGTCCTCTTCCGTCGCTTCAATTTCACAAGAAGGAGGTAGCTCATCATGGAAACAGGCACCGTAAAGTGGTTCAATGATGCCAAGGGATTCGGCTTCATTACCCGTGAAAAAGGCGGCGATGTGTTCGTTCACTTCGGCGACATTCAGGACAGCGGCTTCAAGTCGCTTGCTGAAGGCCAGCAGGTCCAGTTCGACGTAGTCGACTCACCCAAAGGCCCCAAGGCAGCAAATGTTGTAAAGCTCTAAAACAGGGTTCATACCTTCACAGGCCCTGATCATTTCAGGGCCTGTTTTCTTTTCTTTCCCGATTTCCCCGTTGTTTCCGGTTTATGTTCGCAGGTTATCTTGATCGATCTTTTTTCGCCCCGACGGATTCCGGGGCCTCTGAACATGTCACTGCCTGCCGCGTCCGTTGAGCATTGATCGGACGACTTCCTGATCCAGAGGAGGACCATGAACTACCGACAGAACTACAAACAAAAACAGGAACAGGAAAAGGCGGCTCTGGCCGCTCTCGGCCTGGTCTCCGATCACTATACCAGCGTTGCCAAGATCGAGTTCCGCATGACCTATTACGGAAAAGGGTCCTCCGTTGCCCTGATGACCCGGTCTCTTGTCTTTTCACCGTCTGATTACGCCGGCTTTCATGTAAGATGCGTGGAGGAGGGGTGCACCGGCGGCGGCTTTGACCTTGCCCCGATCGTCGCGGGTCTGACAAAGGCGCGCAAGACAACGACCAAGGGGAAGGCCTTTTGTCACGGCAAGAACCACGCGGTCGGCCACGCCTGCCTTGCCTACGAGGTGAGCATCCGGTACCAGAGAAAATCCTCCTAGCACCCCGCGCCCTGCGGGCGGCGCGCGCGACCCGATCTCATGAACATCATTCTCCAGTGCCCTGTCTGCCGCAATCCCCTTCTGCTCTCTGCAGACGGGTTTCAATGCTCCAAGAACCATAGCTTCGACGCGAGCCGCGAAGGATATGTCAACCTTCTGCTGGCCCACAAGAAGCATTCCCGGGAACCCGGTGACAGCAAGGAAATGATCCAGAGCCGGAGACGTTTCCTGGACCGCGGTCACTACACCGGGGTCTCCGAAGGGATCAACGATGCGGCAGCGGCAGCGCTCTCTGCTCCGAGAGCAGAACCGGCTGTTCATATCCTTGACGCGGGTTGCGGAGAAGGTTTTTATCTCAAGCGGCTCAAGGACAGCCTCGCGAGCCTGCCCGCACCGCAGGCCGTTGCGGTATTGTACGGCATGGATATCTCCAAGTTCGCCGTGCAGCTGGCAGCCCGGCGCGACAGGACCGTGAATTGGTTCGTTGCCAGCGTCAACGAACTCCCAATCGCCGACTCATCACTTGATCTGGTCCTGAACGTCTTCTCCCCGGTTATTGTTTCCGAATTCGACCGCGTGCTCAAGGAACAGGGAACCCTGGTGATCGCGAGCCCCGGTCCGACGCATCTGCACAGCCTGCGAAAGCTCATCTATCCGGAAGCCCGGGAGCACAAGCCCTCATCAGCCGTTGAGGAGACCGGCAAGATCCTTTCCCTATCCGCGCAAACCCGGATCACCTATTCTCTTGAGCTTCAGGACCGCGAAACGATCCTGGACCTTCTGGCAATGACGCCTTATGTGTGGACCATTGACCGTGCGGCCAAAGCAACCGTGGAAAGCCTTGACCGCCTGCAACTGGATGTGGATGTGGAGATCCGGACGTTCAGGAAGAGAGCAACGGGTTAGTTTGGAAGAGCAATGATCAGAGGGCTCAAGGAGCACAACAACGGCCGAGGAACACGTGAAGGAATGGAATATGGATCGTAAAGCAGTTCCTGCAATGCCATATTGCGCCTGAAAAAGCCCACTCGTGCGTAACGAGTGGGCTTGTGCTTTTTTGCGTTTGATTACTTCGCGCCGAGGATGGCGTCCTTGGCAGCCTTGGCAACGCGGAACTTCACGACCTTCTTTGCCTTGATCTTGATGGTCTCGCCGGTGGCCGGATTCCTGCCTATACGTGCTTTGCGCTGGACGAGCACCAGCTTGCCGATGCCGGGCAGCGTAAAGGTGTTCTTTGCCTCTTTGTAGGCGGTCTGAGCGATGAACTCGAGAATATCCGCCGCAGCCTTTTTGGTGACCGATGCCTTTTCCGCGAGCTTTGCCACGAACTGCGATTTCGTCATTGCTTTTGCCATGTTTTCCCCTTCCGCGCTTTCTGGATTTTGGATCTCTGTCTGCGTGCTGCGGTTACTTCTTGTCGGTCTTTGATTTCTTCGGTTTCTTTGTTTCTTTCTTCGCGCCCTGCCGTGATTGTGCCATAGCCTGTCACCTCCTGAAATAGGATTACATCCCTTAGCGCCGCCTGGCGCTGTTTTTACTTGCTAGACTCTACTCCTATTGTGCCTGATTGGCAAGAACGAAAGATATAGCAAGGACCGTCTATCCTCTTCTCGCAGGGAGGTATGAGTCAGATGGCATGGTGGTCATCGTTTCACAGGGAGCGGGAACCTGGGATCCGCGCATGCGGCTCTGGCAGCCGGGCGAGATCGAGCGCGTGGTATTAAGAGCGAAGAAGAGAAGCATGTAAGGGTGTTGTCAGCAGCAGGCTGTGGGGGATCTGCCGCTTAAGAATAGCGCGGTGTCCGTGACGCGGGATATCCTGTTCTCTCTCCGACCTGCAGCGCACTTGAGATCGCCTGATCCGCGCTTTCCGCTTAACCAGGCTCCTGCTTCCCCGCCGGGCTCTCGTGTTTTCCTACTGCGTCGAAAGCCAGTTCTTTGCCTCATCAAGGGAATCAAAAGCAACAATATTCCTGCCCGAGAATTTCAGCACCGCGTTATAAATGATCTGCTTGAGGCCTGTGACCCCGACAACTGCGCCCGCGATCACATAGGGCTTGTTGTGTTTGGTAAAATGCTTCAAGGCTTCCGTTGCTTCGACATTAAAGGTCAGATCCGTAACATCGGTGAGCGTCCGGATGGATTTCTCCGGCTGAGCAGCGATCACCGGCGTCGCGTCCTTCACAAGCTTGATGACATCCGGTGCTTTCGCGTTGGCAAGATCAAGATGCAGCAGCTTTTTCCCTTTGTGCTCGATAAAATTTATTCGCGACATGATCTCTCCTTTTCAGCGGTCAGACTTCAGCCTGTCGACTTCAGTATATATAGGAGCGATCGTTATGTGAATACCATCGACAGGGCATTTTCAGGGTACCCGGTGCAACGTTACCTCAGGTATCGATTTCGACCAATAGCGCATATATTTTCTACTGCCCGGCTCTATTCACGTTGGCCGCTCCCCCCCTGTTTCGCTCAAACAAGAAAAGCCGGAGAGCGAACCTTTCCGGCCGAGTCATCGGGAAGACACAATAAGCGCGTGTTCGTTCTTACAGCTCCACGATCCGCGTGCTGATCTCGATCGCCGCTTCAGCGCCCTGGCCGGCGGAGATGATCGCCTGGGAATGTCCCTGCCGCAGTGAACCGATGACAAAGAGGCCGGAGATGCTCGATTCGCCGCTGCCCCTGGTCATGATCTTGAAGCCGTCGGCATCACGTTCCAGGTCCAGACCCTCGAGGTATTCGTCATTGAGCGAAATACCGCCCCACCCCAGGATCACCTCGCAGGGTATCACCCGTCCGTCGCTGAGCCGCACTCCCTCGAGGGTCTTATCGCCGAGCAGTTCCTCGGGCCGCCCCTCGACCAGGCCGATCCCTTCGTCCTCAAGCAGGGTCCGGTAGACCGGCGCAAGAGTGAATCCATGGGCAAGGAAGGTCACGTCCCGCGTGTACATCTGCTTCATGCCCACGCTGAGGCGCACGCCGTTGACCGTGCGGTCGATGACCAGAAGCTTTTTGTTCGTTGTTCGGTAGCCGTCGCAGATCATGCAGGTGAAATAGGAGTGTCCGAAAAAGCGGTGCAGGTTCTTGAAGGGCGCAAGGGTCTCCTTGGCCCCTGACGCGGCAACGACATAGCGCGAGCGATAGATCTTAGCGTTCGCCAGCACCTCGAATATCCCCTCCCGCAATGTGACGCGCTCCACGCGGACGTTCTCGATAGTAACGCCGAAACTTTTCACCTGGGTGAGTCCGGCCTCCAGAAGCTCCGGACCTGAGACAACAGGGATTCCCAGATAGTTCTCGATATGCTTCGCATAGCCTGTCCTGCCTCCGGGCGTGTGGAACAGCAGGACGCGGAAGTTGTATCTGCCAAGATGGATGCAGGCTTGCAGACCTCCGGGCCCGGCGCCAATTACGATGCAGTCGAAGATGTCTTCACGGCTTCCGCTGTCTGGTCGTTCCATGACCCACCTCCGGGAGGCTGCTGCAGGCAGCACACGCTATCACTTCCCTCATGCGATGAGCGTACCAGAGAACCAGGACCGGGTCAAACGGAATGATCAAGGGTCCGGCAGGCCGCCAAGCGCGGCTCATACTCTGTCTCGACGATCCGGGGCGGATCCGCGTGACCCGTCCACGGGAGGAGTCCGACCGCATCTGTCAGTGAGCGATATCACGATCGCTGATCATCAGTGAGCGCGCACTGCCGGACCTGCTCGAAAAAAGACTGGCCTCGGGCGTTAATCCCGCAGGAACGATCGCCGCTCCTCAGTCGGACGTTCTGACCGGCCCCGCATCAGTATCGCCAAACCGCTCAACGACCTCGAGGTTCCTTATGCCGTTCCGCGTGAATTCCGCGATATACCGCTGCCGGATCGGACCTTCCGTTCTCTGACGCTCCTCGTCGCTCATGGCGTTCAGCTGTTCAGCCCCTCCCGCGATCAGCGCCGCGTCGCGAAAAGACAACCGCGAGATCAGATCGTTCCAGAACAGATGATCGGAAAACTCGTGCATCACCTTATGTGCCACGCTGTTTTCCTCGAATGCTTTGGTCGGGATATTCCGCTTCGCGGTCTCATCATAGGACATCAAATGGCCCAGCCCTTCGACCCGCGAGAGCCCGTAGAGCTTCTGGACCAGGGCTCGCTGTCGTTCGGTCCTGGCGTCCTCTGTCCGCCGATTGCCGGACATGACTATATCCGCGATATGCAGGATATCCAGCAGGTCGAGGTAGTCCTGTGAGGTTAGCGTTATGTTCATTGTGCGCCTTTCGCTGTCGCTGCTGATGGGGGAATGGGATGTGTGGTTGACCCGGGGAAAGTTTACCACGGAGGCATTTTTGAGTCACTAGGGGAAATACAAAGCGGGACAGGTCATTGACCTGTCCCGCTTCATCGATGTGTGCCCGTCAACGTACGGTTACTGCTTCCCGCTGTCCTTGTTCTCCTTCTTCGCCCTCGAAGCCTTCCTGTTCTTCCTGCCCGCAAGATAGGCCTCGATGGGCCGCCACCCGAAGGACATGCTGCCTGCCGCAGCTTCCGCTACTCCCTGGGCAAGCTTCCTCGTGATCAGGCTCAGGGTCATCGCGATCCCGATGAAGGGGAGGAACATTGCGAAGACCAGGCCGATCGCCGGGGCCGCCATGAGCATCACTGCCGCCGATGCCTTGATGTACCGGGTCTTGCTGTCGCCGGGAAGGCTGCCTTCCTGTTTCATCTCCACTCTGTTGCCATTCGCCATGTTCCAGTAGGTTCCTGCCTTTACTGTGGTTCCGCCGTTGGTCAACATGTTCATTCCCTCCTTCTGGGTTTATTTTCTCTTCTTGTTGATTAGAGCATACTCCCGGAAGGGGAAAAGGGTAAGTGGGATTAGTTCCTAGGACGGAGGGTAATAGTTCCTAGGAAGAAGTTCGTAGATGGAAGAACAGGGATAAGAGGCGAAGAAGGGCTAGAGATGTAAGTGATAAGTGGTAAACGAAAAAAAGCCGGTTGCTTACTGCTCTACTGCTGAAAGCTCTCGTGACGGATCTTCCTACTGCTTGCTGGTGAGCGGGAACCGCGCGTTGTGGCGGCGGAGGTCAGCGGCAAGGGATTCCATTTCTTCGTGGGTAAGATGGCCGTGCTCGACAAAGTAGCGGCCCAGCTTTTTCTGCATCGTGCGCTGATAAGCCAGCAGGAGCCGGGCCTGGTAGGAAGTGAGAAAACCGAGCTGCTGCGCCCGTTCGGTGAAGAGCCGGTGAGGCCTGCCGTTGAAGGCAAGGATCGCGCGGATGGTGTTGTCGTTCAGCCAGCCCCACTGCTTCGCAATGGAGCCGACAACCGGCCGCTGCCGCATCTGCCACGCCAGGGCCTTGATCAAGGTGCGATAGGGGATGCAGCCGCGATAGTAGAGATACCTTCCGATCTCCAGCCGCCGCTCGGGCAGCACACCGCGGAACCGCCAGCCGGTGTTGTCCACATGGAACGACGGCGTCGCGGCTGCGGCAGGCGTTCTGCGGACCCGTGGGGATTTCCGGTGCCCTGTTTTGGAACGGTCGCGATGTTCGCAGTACTTCCGGATAATATCGTAGGCGTCGTTCACGATCCGGAACTTGTCGGTGTGCTTCCGCTGGATCTCGGGATCGTGGGCCGTGAAAAGGTCGGGGTGGGTTTCCTTGGCGCGCTTGCGGAAGGCTGACTTGATGTCGCTGTGCTTCAGGCGAAGAAGGAAGTCCGGGGAGGCGCACGCGTCCGTGCCGAACAGTGTTCTGCAGGCATCAAGAATGTTCGTGTCCGGATAGGCCAGCATGCTCAAGGCGCCTCCTTCCAACGCTTGATTGAAATTTACCCTTTCAGCGGGAAGTTGTCAAGAAAGAGGTTTACGATTGGAACACGCACGTGTACCGCCGCAAAGCGGTCGGACACGACGCGCTCGTTGAAATCATATTGTTACCACGCTCAAAGATACTTTTATTTACATCAAAGATTCGATCTCATAACTTCCCTATAACTTCCGACTCCATTACGCTTCAGTTGGCAAAATATCCGACTGTCCTGATGATGTCACCTCCTGATTTAACAAAATCAAACCAGCTGGTGATCATTTCCGGCTTACGCCAATAGTCATGTACATGAGTGACAGTCCCGAAAACTTCGCTGCTGGCGGTTTTATCGTATTCTGCCTCAAAACTGAGGAGGGGATCTTCCGTGGCGAGAGAGTCAAGAAATCCGTGACCTAACCTTGTGATTGTTCGTCCGTCCTGCAGTGTTATCACGGTTGGGATGCTACGGGCCGAAGTCACATCGATGCCTACCGTTCCAACGGAAATATCGGCGGGGAGGTCATACGCTGCATCGGTGACGGCTCCGGTTATCACTTTGCCCGGACTTGCGAGCTGACTCACGAAAGAGAAGCCATCGTTTGCGGTGCCCCGATAAGCTTGGGTTGGGCAACCGGGCACACCTAGATAAGGAAATCCCGGGGGATCGAAACAGCAGCCGCATTCAGCCAAGTTGGTCCTGTTGGAAAATCCGCTCCAGTCTGGATGATCACATCCATGATGATGAAAGGCAATTTCATGCCCATTGGACAGCCACGAGCGTGCAGTCGCTGTTCGTTCGGCGCTTGCCAGAATATATTCAGCCCACTGTGGATTGAGGGCGATGGTGAGTTTGAAGTTGTAGCTGTCCGCCAAGGCAACCAGCGAGCGAAGCGAAGGCCAAAGCGCTTCCTGGTATTTGAGGTTAAGGTTATCGGCGCCGGTTACGATTTCCTGATACCAAGGGTATTGCGCCTCGCCAACTTCCGCATGAATCATCATGAAGGTTTTTGTACGTTGTTGTCCCGTGTCGGTGGGAGGAGTGTTTGCGCGATTACAAAACGTTCCGGCGAATACCAAAATCAGGCAGGTGAGGATTATCCGGAATTTGGTCTTCTTCATAAGCACCATCGGCATCATGCTTCCGTGAGCGTCGATGAACGCTTGTAACAAGATTTAATACTTCAGGAGACAATATCATAAAGGTAACAGTCGGTCAAATACTATGAGCAACGAAAACACCATAACGAATAAAAATTGGTATCTCGCAATTTGACTAACATCCAGTTTCTGTTATACCCAGGAATGGAAAATAATATTCCAAAACGGAATATTCATTTTAAGGAGGATGCCGATGCAACTATTCCTGATAGCGTTCTGATGCATTTCAATGCACTTCTGGACAAGACATCTGTTCGCTTTTCACTCCACGATGACTACCGGAAGTGGCTTCGGTACTATCCGGGTTTTCGCGCCAAGGGAGTATTTGGTGTCAGGAGTATTTGGTGTCAGACTTGGAGTATTTGGTGTCAGGAGTATTTGGTGTCAGACTTCATTATTCACATTCTAAGTGCGCTATGCTCATAAAGATACTAATTATGAAGTCTGACCCTCAAGGCCTTGATGCAAACATGGCAAAGGAAGCGGGAAATGTCAAAATATTAATTATGAAGTCTGACCCCATACGGTCACTATCCCAGGCATAGGGACTATGTTGATTTATTACGGCATGCAGCTGCTGCATGGTTTAAGAGCAAGTCCTACCATGCGCATTCTCGAATGAACTACTGCTTGGCTTCGTGGAGCGATTGGCACAATAACATCATTCTTGATGAGGTTGTTCAATACATCGAACGCTGTAAAGCTGAATGCGAAGCTGGTGGGCGCCCGTTTCCTCTTCATAAATTCATTCACCACGGGCTAAGTAGTCAGGCGATGGCATTCAATCTGCTAGGTCCGCTAATTACACGTAATGACTACGCTCCCCTTGTTTCCCTCTTGTCTAATAAGAACGTCTCAATGGCATCAAGAGTCGTAGGCGCAGTGTTTGAGTATGAAGATAGAGATGTGTTTAATGAAGACGTTGGACAGCCAACATCACTTGACATAGCATTAAAAGATAGGGATGAGAAACCTCTAATATTTATAGAGTCGAAATTGGTTGAGCAGGAATTTGGGGGCTGTTCTGTATTTGCCGCTGGTGATTGCGACGGGAGTAATCCTCAGAACCAATTAGAGTCATGCTATTTGCATTTTATTGGGCGCAAATATTGGGGTTTAATGAATAAATATGGTTTTAATAATTTACTCTCGAATGAAAAGCAGTGCGTATTTACAAGTCACTATCAATTTTTTAGGGAAATACTTTTTAGTCTTGAGCAAAACGGCATTTTTGTGTTGCTTCATGACGAAC
The DNA here is from genome assembly GCA_029858565.1 of Nitrospirota bacterium. GTDB lineage: Bacteria > Nitrospirota > UBA9217 > UBA9217 > UBA9217 > JAKAHZ01. Next base: position 46,081 of record JAOUEV010000022.1, read on the forward strand.
GAAGTCCCGTTTTTAATTATAATGTTAATGGGAAGTTCCGAGGCTTAATGCCCTATCTATTACAGTATGTTCCTACGCAGTATCGTAATAGGATAACCTCAATTAGCATTCAAGAACTTGTCGCACAAATAGAATTGCTACCAAGACACAAGGATTGGATTGATGAGTTTAAGGTGAAGTTCGGGCTGGGTGAGCTGTCCATTGAACAGAGACCATAACACCCTGCAATTGCAGCATTAGTGCCTGATCAACTCCACGAGATACCCCTAAAAGTACCCCCACCGTCGATTAAATGACACGGAAGCGGTTTTCAAAGGATGAACTTGCTGCTTCTTAGGGTATCAACTGAATAAGACAACAATAATCGTCTTACTGGACAATTAGATTAGGGTAGATGCTACGAACTACACCTACTACTACGTAATTTCGATCGAATGCAACCATTATCAATTACTGGTTGTTACCTGCAGATGAACGGCTCGGCTAAGGGGCGCGGTTTTAGCGATCCTCTCAAGCCGAATGGTTAGAACTCACTTCTTGAATTTCGCGGTGTATTTCCGCTTCCGTGAAAACCAGTTCTTAAAATCTTGCTGTAAATAATAAAAACCTTCCAAAGTTCCCTCTATAATTATTGAATCAATCTTAATATCGCAGGCATACTTGAGAGGGAACACGTCTGTTGACGGCTTGCCCATCATTTTCAAGAAGTCACTTATTTCGGTTGAATTAGGTTCTCGAATGCCATGCCAAAAAGGTATTTGTCCTTGATCAGTGATGATATTCGGTTGAATAATTCCAAGATCGGTTTCTTCATCCCTGCCAAAAGGTGGATATAAAAAACCGCGCGCCTCTGCCCCATCTGATAAAGTGAAAGTCGCTGTAGTGACAAACATGGCCGCGGGAAGGTCATTCGGTATCTGCGATACGAATGGCCTTACCGTAGCTTCATCCTGGCCTTCTACGCCTTCCTCGTCCAGCGCAAATTCCCAAAGAGAATATTGCTTAAAATCCTCCAGGGTAAGATCGTAAACTTGTTTTCTGATTTTCATCATAACCTCAAACTAACGACGAGTTCACACGCCGCGTATCGGTCGGCGTGGAACGACATGTTGTCTAATCGTGACCAACACAGCAAGCAACCACGAGAAATATGTTTGTAATAGCTAACTCATTTCGAAGTTCTATTTTCATTCTCGCTAATTGTTTCAGCGCGTTTAATCGCGGCTTGCGCCTCTTTGCGTTTCCCAAGGTCGAAAAGTATCAGAGATTTCTCCACCCAAGCAGCATGAAATAAAGGGTCGAGGGATATCGCCTTCTCTACTGAAAGTAGTGCTTTGGTCAAATCACCACGATGGTGCTGAACATAAGCCTTATCAAACCATGCTTCCTGAAATTGAGAATCTAGAGACGTTGCCTTGTCTAATTGCTTAATTACATCGTTGAGCTTAGATGATAATTCACCCATGTAGGCTGGATCTTCCTTTTGTATTGCATGATACAGAGCACTAGCTATAAAGAAATAGTGCTCTGCAGAGGGTGCCTCAATTGTTTGCATGATCTGTGCAGATAAGTAGTAGTTCTGCGACTCGTATTGGGCCATGGCGCTTACATATGCCATTAAATCGATCATGTTGTTTATGTTTTGCTCTTTGAGTGCAATCTTTCTGACGTGACTGATATTGGGTCCTATTATTAGCGAAGGCGCTTCTATCTTGTCGGATAAACTACTCGTCGTTATGAAATTATATATATACGGTCGGAATAAAAATTCTTCATCATGACGTAGTCTTCCAGAAATCACGATATGCGCTCCAAGCTCTTGCCCTAACTTATTAGCACGGATATCGCTTTCCGCAGAAAGGGGGTCGATCACCTCGTGAACGTTTACAATTTCTAACTCAATTCCCTTCTTTTCTTTTCGATTATTTATGCTCTCTGTGATGCGGTCTTTGAGTTGTTTGGCTTCATTGATTTCCTCATCTGAAACAGGTTGAAGATCTGTGATCGCTATTCGAAATCTATTGACTGATCTTTGTTGAGCCGATATAGATGCTGAGGCCTTATCCGAACGCTGTCTTTTTGTTGCTTGATGCGAAAGTAAGCCCCAGACAGTGACAACAGCACCAATTATTGCAGCTGCTATTACCTTACTCCATACAGGGTCATTCCATATTTTCTTTATCATATTTTTGAAGTATTTCAGCTTTCCAGATAACGAGTCTGTAGAAAAAGTCACTTTGCTAAAGGCTCTTTCTACGTTATATCGTCTTTGCTCTGTCCTGATCGTTCGGTTTAGTGTTTCAGAAAGGTGATCTGCTGCATTCTATCATTAATTCTTACCGCGTTGCCTTTTATTTACTGCTCTTTGCTGCCCCACTTCTTGTTCCCTATGCAAACCCCGGCCCGTATCGATGTACTTTGAGTAGATTGTGCACAATGCAGTACAGCCGCCATTGGATGTCCACTTTCTTTTTCCCTCGTAGGCCGAATCTATCCAGACCAAGACTCGATCGGATGTCAGCAAAGACAGGCTCGACCGTCGCCATCCTTCTACTATATAGCAGCTTGCCTGTCACCGAGTCTATCTTCTCCCGCATCTTCTGCGTGAAGGTCTTATCTTTCTTTTCGGTCCTGCCGGTAAAGTGGGCAAACTGGCGGGTTACAGTCACCTCGGGGTTCTTCATACACTGTGCGCGTTGAGTGCAGGGGATGCAATCGCGCTTAGTTCCGTGATACTTGATAGAGTGCAGTCCGTGATGGAAGATGTTGCTGCCGCATTTGTACATCCGTTTGCCGGCCGGGCAGATGCAGAAGCTCTTGTCGGGGCTGACGGTGAAGTCTCTCGGCTGGAAGATGATCTTCCGGTCGAAGCGCTTGGCGACTTCTTTTTTGAATCGCTCCTTATGTCTGTCCGCCTTGGCAAACCGCGGGTCACGGTGGCGAAACTTGTTGTCGGCAATATAGGCGTCGATCCCGTTCTCGATGATGAACTCCATGTTTTTCTCAGAGTGGAAACCGGTATCTCCTGACAGCTTGGTCTTCTCGAAGACGTTTTCTTCCTTCCCGATCTCCTGAAAGTTTTTCTGGGTGCTCTCGACCATGGGTTTCAGAATCGCCGGTTCGGAGTCGCCGGTTGCTTCGGCATGGACCACGATCTGATGCTTGCTATCCACCATGGCCACGCCGTTGTACCCCTGGATCACGCCGTGGGAGGTCTTCATTGTGGCGCTTTCGTTATCGGTGATGTTGCTCTTCCGGGG